>JAWKTM010000049.1:0-55055 GCA_041399085.1 Pirellulaceae bacterium | reverse complement strand
TGTATTGGCATCGATACCTACCCCGAATCGCCCCTGGCCGGTTGTGTGAACGACTCGAATTCTTGGGCGAATTGGTTACGCGGCCAAGGCTACAAGGTGAACTTGTTGCAAAATGGACAAGCCACCCGCTCCGCGATGCTCAATGCCATCGAGTCGATTATTACTAGTGCAAGTGCCGGCGATGTGATCGCCATTCAATATTCGGGACACGGCACGCAGGTTCCCGACTTTGACGGCGACGAGCGCAATGGCGACACGCCGGGATTCGATGAAGCGCTAGTTCCGGTGGATCACCGACGAAACGGTTATGTGATCGACGATGATTTGGGCGCGATCTGCGGCAAGATTCCGGCGGGAGTCAACGTCACCTTTTTCATGGACTGCTGTCACTCGGGAACCAACACGCGCGTATTTGGCGGCGTCATCGATCGTCCCAGTGGCGGCGACGCTCGCAAGCGTTTCTTACCGGCTGACGCGGAAATGATCGCCACGCATATTCGCACACGACAAACTCGCGGCCGCAACACGCGAAATCTTCAAGCTCGCGATTCCACTCAAAATGAAGTCGCCTTTGCCGCTTGTCGCTCGGATCAAGTCGCCTGGGAAAGCAACGGTCAAGGCGATTTCACTCGCCATGCGTTAAAGGTGCTATCGAGTCCGTCTTCCACGCTTACCAATGATGGATTCTTGCGAGCCGTCGTCAGCAGCTTCGGATCGAGTCCACGGCAAAATCCCGAGTTGCATTGTGATGCCAGTCACCGAGCTACGCATTTGCTCGCACCGCGTGTGTCGTCCGGCGGCGGGACGGACAGCGGCAATGGCGATGGCAAGAAGAACGAAGCCTTTCGCGATTTCCTACAAGACCTGAAAGGCTTGGTCACGCGCTATGAGAACTCGTAGTCGCACGGTTCGCTGAGTTCGCTCAACCAATCGAAAACGTTTTCGCAAAACCAACGTAGCCCGGCCCATCTTTGGGTCGGGCTGTGTTTTGCGCGCCGGAATAATCGTCGTTGCCGCTCGCATCGGCAAAGTTCGCGCGGTGCTGCCATGCCGCTTAAATCATGAGGCGTGCTCTTTGCCGATTGGACGCGAAACAACCGTTTGCGCACTTTTAACGCCTTCAATTGAAACGACGAGCAAAGCGGTCGTGTCCATTGCCGGGCAGTCTAGGGTCGCGTTCGCATTCTTTGCAGACGACATGGTTCGCCGCTCGATATCCAGTCGTGGAACGTTCCATTGGGCAGGAATGAACGCTCGCGGCCATGAGGCTGCAACTGACTTAGAAAGGGGGCAATTCGCATCATCAAGAAACGGAGATGGGCATCATGCGACGCCACGATCGTCATGCCTTCACTTTGGTGGAACTGCTAGTTGTAATCGCGATCATCGGCGTGCTGGTGGCAATGATTTTGCCGGCCGTGCAGGCCGCTCGAGAAGCATCCAGGCGAGCGGCCTGCAAAAGCAATCTGAAACAAGTTTCGCTGGCGCTGCAAACGTATCACGATAGCTTCAAGACGTTTCCGCCGGCGCACATCTGGTATGGCGCGCCGCCCAACCAATTCAGCTACACGCCCGCGGCCGCTGGTCAGCAAGGCGCCGCCTACCCGCAGCTTTACGGTCCGAACTGGATTCTGATGTTGCTGCCGTTCCTCGAACAGCAAAATGTTCACGCATTGTGGAATCCTCATCGACCGATCTCCGACGCGACGAATCAATCGTTGCGTAGCTATCATATCGAAGTATTAACCTGTCCATCGGATCCTTATGCCACGCCGGGCAATCTACTAAGTCGTTACGGCGGATCGTGGGCTCGGACCAGCTACGGCGCGAACGTCGGCCGTACCGATCCTTTGCAAATTGACTTGGCCGCCGAAGCTTTGCAGAAGCGATCGTGGAGCGCCGTCCCCGGCCACGTGCGAGGGGCGATGCACCATATGAAAGGCGCCCGCGACTCGGATGTGTTGGACGGCCTTTCCAACTCAGTCGCCGTTTGGGAAATTCGCTCGGGCCCGGACACAAATGATCCGCGGGGCGCCTGGGCGTTATATCGGGGCACGATGGTGGCCGGTTGCGACAACAACCAGGACTGCAATGGCATCAACGATCAAACGGGCCCACCGGATGATGTGCAAGATTGTGTGGATCGCCCGAATGTGAAAATGCCTTGCTGGAACGGCGGCGATGGCCAACACGGTCCCAAGAGCCTGCATCCTGGCGGCTGTCACGCCACGCTGCTGGACGGTTCCGTTCGTTTCGTCTCCGAAACGATCGATACGGACACCGTAATGCGAGCGATGAATTCGATTCAAGGCCGCGAGGTGTTCGAGATGCCATGATGTGGAAGCGTATGAGTTGTCGATTGCGATTATGATCGTCGTATTGCCACCCTTCTTTCTCACAAGTGACTTCTCACACGCTGTTCCCCATGCACTGTCTCCGATGGTCGATTGTGTTAGTTGTGCTTGCGACACTTTTCTCGTGCGTCGCCGTTTCGGCGGGAGAAGTGTGTACTGTCGATGACTTTGAAAGGCCCGTGCAAAACGCATTGGCCGGATATCGCAATCCGTTTCAAGCCGCGCCGTCGTCCTGCACGGCGCGGCGTTTGCCCGAAGCGGCGCGCGGAACGGACGGGAGAGGTTTGCGTTTGGTGGCCAACCGCGAGGTTCGCGGTTTCTGCGGCTACTGGCTGCATTTGTTTGACTTCGTAACGCGCGAGCCCCGGTTCTTCGACGCAACGCGATTTTCGTATCTGTCGTTTTGGGTGCGGGGCGAGCGGGGCGGTGAACGATTCGCCGTAAAGTTGGCCGATCGAAATTGTCGAAAGAGGACAGCGTCTCCGTTGGGGATGTCGATGTGCTCTGCCGGGCGGCACCACGAATTGGCAGCGAGTCACCGTGCCCTTGCTGACCCGCGACTGAATTGGTCTGAATTGCCGGCGTGACATTCGATTTCAACATGCCGACAGTATAGTTGTGCATCATCTGGATGATGTTCATTTTCATCAATCTATTGACGATCTGCTCCTGCCAACCCGATGCTGCAACTCAATCATCCCGGACGCTCCTGCCGCCGCGGGCCATGTGGATTTGAACACCGAACCGCTGCTGGTCGACGCGCGCAAGCGCAATCAGCTCTGGGAATTTTGCGATCAACACCGGATCGACACACTGTGGATTCAATTGTTATATGAGAGTCAGCCGGAGTCGAGGCAGTCCGGTACGGAGGGCCATGATGATGAGAATCCGGCCACGCCCCGACGGTTGCGGCACGAAGTGCAATGGCAGTCCGTACTGCGCGAGGCACACCGGCGCGGCATCAAGGTTCATGGTTTGGACGGGTTGCCTGAGTGGGCTTTGCGCGAGTTCCACTCGATTCCGTTGTCGATCGTGGATTGTGTGATTACTTTCAACCAACGGCAACCGGAGGAGGCTCGATTTGACGGCGTTCATTTCGACAACGAACCGCATCTACTGATTGGTTGGCACGAGCCCGAACGTCGCGAGGAAATCCTGAGCGAGTTTCTGGAGCTCAATGCGGCCTGCCAACTCCGATGTGATCATCACCCCGAATTGGAGTTTGGCGTCGATATTCCGTTCTGGTGGCAATATAAAGATGACCAATCGAGAGAGCCGATCGGCGTTGTGTCCTTTAACGGAAAACGCCAAGCGGCCGATCGGCACTGCATCGACATGTTGGACAATGTGGGTGTGATGAATTATCGCGACACGGCGGACGGCGCCGACGGGATGATCGCTCATGGACGCGACTTGTTGCGGTACGCGGACGAAGCCAACGGTGCAAAGCTGTTTTTGGGCGTGGAAACCTTCGCCTATCAGCCGACCGAAGTTTGGTTCCTGTTGGGACCGCCGCGTGATCGATTCATGGCGGCGTTGGATGGGCCCGCGGGTCCGTTAGCGCGGCGGAGTCGACTGAAGCAGCAACGGCTTCGGTTGTTTGACGACGGCCGGCACATGCACGTTGGAATCGAATTACCGATCAATGCGGACGAAGCGGCTCGGCAAGAGGCCGCCCGCGTGCTCACTCGATTGGCGCCATACTTCGCGGATCGTAGCGTCGCCGAATTGGCGAGCGTCGGTAATACCGACTTGAACAGTGAGGTGAGAGGCGACGCGTCCGCCGAGAAGCCACTGAGCTTTCTCATCAGTCGGTTGAACCGCGATCCTGAGTGGCGTTCGGCTCGAGCGTTTCCGGTTCGGGTACCGACGGACGCTTCCGCCGCGGAGTCTGGCGAGTCGCCAGTGCGGCCCTTCCCAGGCATTATGGCCGAGAGTGTGATGATGTCGAAGATCACCTTCGCCGACGACTCGCCGGAAGAGATGTTTAGTCAGATTGGCGAAGCGGATGAATACTTCGCAGGGCATCGCAGCTACGCCGGCATCGCGATTCACTATTACGAAACGTTTCTCCGGCTGACACAGGCCGCTCGGTAACGTGCGGCCACGCTGATCGACCGTGCGGCACATTCGGCAACGCACTCCGTGATGGTTCTCGCGGCTCGCATCAACGGGTAAACTGGCTTCGATCAGTGCCCGTTACTCGCAGCCCGTGTTCGCATGAATGTTCCTATTTTCCGAGTGTTGTTGATCGAAGACAGCCCAGTCGACGCGCGGCTGATCGAGATCGTCCTGTCGGATGCCAAGAACGCCGATTTTGAAATCGTCCGGGCGGAACGTCTCGCGAAGGGGATGGAGACGCTGGAGCAAGGCGTGTTCGATCTGGTGCTGCTCGATCTCTCGCTGCCGGACAGCCTTGGGATGGAAACATTCGAGCGGCTGTACGAACGGGCTTCGCATGTGCCGATCGTCATTCTCAGCGGAATCAACGACGAGGAATTGGCGATTCGCGCCGTGCAGAAGGGAGCTCAAGACTACCTGGTCAAGAGCGCTGACAATGAACAAGTGCTGGCTCGCGCGCTGCAATACGCGATCGAACGGTTTCGAGCCAGCGAGACGTTGCGGCAGCGCGAGGAGCATCTGCGGTTGCTGACCGAGCAGTTGCCTTGTGTGTTTTGGACGACGGACAACAATCTTGTGTTCACGTCATCTTCGGGCGCGGACAAGCTCGGCTTGGATTTGTTGCCCCAGTTGGTGGTCGGCCGCTCGCTGTATCAATACTTCGCGACGGACGACCCAGAGTTGACGGTGATCGCGGCGCATCGCAAGGCGGCTGGCGGCAACTCGCAAACGTTTGATATGCGGTGGCGAGAACGACACTATCACGTGCACGTCGAGCCGTTCCATGAAAAGAACGGCCGCGTGGTGGGGACGATCGGCGTGGCATTGGACGTGACCGATCAGATGCAAGCCAAGATCGCTTTGGAAGTGACGCGGCAAGTGCAGCAGGGTCTGTTGCCGAAGAAGTCGCCCGAGTCCGCCGTGTTCGACATTGCCGGAGCCTCGTATCCGGCCGATGAAGCCGGCGGCGATTTCTTCACTTACATCCCTTGGCCCGACGGCGCTTTGGGAGTGGCCGTGTGCGACGTGGGCGGACACGGACTTGGCCCCGCGATGCTGATGGCTCAAACGCGAGCCTATCTGCGGGCGATGGCTCAGACGACCGACGATCTGGGCCGCATCCTGACGTTGGTGAATCGGTTTCTTTGTTCGGACGGCGGCGAGCAACGGTTGGTGTCGTTGTTCTTCGCCAAATTCATCGCGAACGATCGCGTGTTGCACTACGCCGGGGCGGGGCATTTGGCACATCTGCTGCGTACCGACGGAACGCACTATTTGCTGAAGCCCGCCGAAATTCCGCTGAATATCGACGACGACGCCCGCTTCGCCGAGTACGTGGTGGCGCTCGAAGAAGGCGACATCGTAGTGCTGTACACCGATGGCATTGTGGAGTGCGCCAAGGAAAATGGCGAGCAGTACGGCACCGACCGCATGCTGAACACGGTCCGCTCGGTCAGCAACCTTCCGGCCTGCGAAATCCGAGACCATCTGTTCCGCGAAGTCCGCGGTTTCTCCAGCATCCCCGGCCAGCAAGACGACATGACCGCCGTGGTCGTCAAGGTGCGCGGGATTGAGTAGCCGCCAGCACGCCTGACGGGGAATCTTTGGGAACCAGGAAACACCTCAGGAGAAATAGTTCCCATAAAGGGAACCTGGACGTTGACTCCAGGAAGGGAACGGCCGATACTACATGAGGATCATCGCCCGCAAGACACTGGTTCAATTTTTTGGCACAACCTCGCTCGCAGGGCCAGTTATGGCCCGCGAAGGGAAGCTGATGCCGCGAACTGGACTAGCCCCTCTGACGTGAAAGCGAATGCATGCTGCCAGCACTTGCTGACGGCGTTGTATTCATAATATTTGTGGTAACGAGTACCGATTGGTTGCCTGGATCAACTACGGCTTTTCCACCACATTCGATTCATCGGCACACATAAAGACGAGGACAAACGACGCAAACGATCTGAGGATTCCATCCCAAGGTCATTAAGACGACCACCGAGTACGAACGGCGCGCTAGTGCGTGTCGAGCAGCTATTTTCCGCGACACCCGGTACGGTTGAAGGGGATGAACTTGAACTATTGTTGCTGTTGGTGGAGACATATGAAAAGCAAGAGTTTCCAATCGACTTACCAGACCCAGTTGAAGCGATTCGATTCCGAATGGAACAGTCGCAACTGAAGCAAAAGGACTTAGTTCCGATATTCGGCACCAAAGGGAAGGTATCTGAAGTCTTGAGTGGCAAGCGAGAGCTTTCGCTTACGATGATTCGCAAGCTGGTCAATGAGCTAGGGATACCTGCCGATGTCTTGCTGCAAGAACGCGGCGGCACGTTTACGGATGGCGTCTCTCTTGCGCTGGCGAGGAAGTTTCCCATTGCGGAAATGTACAAACGAGGCTGGCTGGAAGGTATCGTTGGTTCACTTCAGGAAGCAAGGGATCAGATCGAAGATGTCCTAGCTCGATTTACCGCGGTTGTCGGCAATCCGTCCAAGCATCCCGTGTTTAATCGAAAGATTGTGAGATGCGGAAGCAAGCTGGATGACGCGGCTTTGACTGCTTGGCAGATTCGAGTGATGAGTATTGCGGCACAAGAGACGCTCCCGATGTATCAGTCGGGAACCGTGACAAGCGATTTCTTGAATCAAGTCGTCAAGCTCAGCTACTTCGACGACGGGCCGAAGTTGGCTGCCGAGTTTCTTCGCAAGTCCGGTATCCACATGATCGTCGAACGGCACTTACCAAAGACATTTCTCGATGGCGCGGCTATTCGGACGAACGAGTCCAGTCGCATTGTAGCCCTAACTCTGCGACATGATCGCTTGGACAATTTCTGGTTCGTACTACTACACGAGCTTTCCCATATTGCTTTACATATTGACACAGGGCAATGCGAGGCAGTCGTAGATGACTTGGATAATTCAAGCGATGACCTGATTGAAAGGGAAGCCGACGAAATGGCGAGGGAGGCTCTCATACCGGAACATGCCTGGAAGGCCGCCAACATGGCGGCCAAGCCTACGGTAGATCAAGTCCTCACGTTTGCAAAACAACAACGAATTCACCCAGCTATTGTTGCTGGTCGCATTCGTTTTGAGCGAAACGACTTTAAAATCTACTCCAACCTGCTTGGCAATGGCTCCGTGCGCAAACAACTTGCATGCTAATTTGGCAGGTCATGCGACAAGGCCGAAATGAATCTGCCACCGTCATACACGGATCTACCAAGACGGCCAGTAGCGGGCTCGACTCAGCTAATCAGCGTCTGACTTCGGAGCGATCCGCGACTAATCGGAATCGTTGGGTTCCGAAGCTACTTCGTGTGCCGCGCTGGCGCCGACGTCGTCGCGTTTGTCGCTCTCGGAGCGGCGATGCAGATACAGCTTGATCGGCACCTCGCCGAAGCTAAGCTGATCGCGAAACACGCCCAGTAGATAACGACGATAGTTGGGCGCGAACGCCTGGGGGTCGTTGCAAATCAACACGATCGTGGGCGGCGCGACGCTGACCTGCGTTGCGTAGTAAATCTTCGGTCGCTTTTGCCGATGGATGGGCGGCGATTGGTGCTGAAGCGCCTTGCGTACCAGCCGGTTTAGCTCGCCCGTGCCGACGCGTTCGCGTGACTGGCCGAACAACATCTGAGCATGATTCAGCAGTGCCTTTACATTCTTGCCCGTTTGCCCGGTAATGAACGCGATCGGGACGTGCCACATGGTTTGAAACGTGTCGCGTAGGTAGTTGACCCATTTTTCGGTCGGCATTTGGCCAGCCAGCATGTCCCATTTGTTGACGACAAACACGCACGGCTTGTAGTTGTCGCCGATGTACTTGCACAACTGCCGATCGACTTTGCTGATCCGTTGCGTGGCGTCGAAGAACAACAGCACCACGTCGGCTCGGCGGATACTGCGCTGAGCCCGATGGGTGCCGTAGTAGTCGATGTCGGTCCGCACGGCTTTCATCTTCCGCAAGCCCGGCGTGTCGATGGCAATGAAACGCTTGCCGTCTAGCTCAAAATGCACGTCGACACTGTCGCGCGTGGTGCCGGGCACTTCGCTCACGATCATCCGTTCCGCTTGAGCCAGCGTATTGACGAACGTGCTCTTGCCCGTGTTTCGCCGTCCGACGATCGCCACCTTCATCGTCGGTTCGGCCGAAGCCGCTTCTTCGGCGTCCTGGTCGGCCGGCGGTAATCGTTGCAGAATCATGTCCAGCAACTCTTGTTTGTTCCGCTTCTGCTCGGCACTCACTCGCACCAGCTTGCCGCGTCCGAGCCGATAGAACTCGTCGGCCTGCAAATCCAGCGACGGCGCGTCGGTCTTGTTGGCGACGCAGATAATCGGCTTGTCGACATACCGCAGCCGCTTGGCAACTTCCTGATCCAGCGGCATGATTCCCGAGCGCGTATCGACGACGAACAGCACCACGTCGGCCAATTCCAGCGCGGTCTCGATCTGCTCCTCGACTTCCTTCGTCAAATTATCCGAGTCTTCGATTCCCATGCCGCCGGTGTCGATCAGCTCGAAAAACCGATTTTGTTCGTTTACCAGATGGGTCACCCGGTCGCGCGTGACGCCCGCCGTATCGTCGACGATCGCCAACCGCCGCCCGGTCAGCCAGTTAAATAAACTGGACTTACCGACGTTCGGTCGACCGACGATGACAACTTGAGGAACCGCCATACCACGCACTCCGCAACACAACGAATGGGCTCACCAAACCATCATAGTTCAGCCCCGGCAGGCGACCTAGGGTTTCCCCACCGACGCAAAGTCACGCCAGCAGCAACTGCCGCACCCGTTTTTTGGTGTTGGATTCCGGTTGTTCATTTGTAACGGCTTTGCTCAACATCTCGACGGAAGATGGATTCGGACGAAGGCGGCGAGAAATTAAAGTCACGGAAGTGATATGCGTTATCCATGTCCTTTTGAAAAAAATCGCTCCGCGCGTGTCAAATATCGAACGCCCGTGTGTTTAGTTTCCCGGAGGGTGGATGCGTGCGTGATTCGTTGGAGCCGGAGACTCGGGAAAGTTTGCTGCGGCGCGTGCGAGGCTGTGCGGACGACGCGGCTTGGGACGAGTTCGTGTCGCTGTACTGGCCGGTCGTTTATCGGCTGGCCCGGCGGCGCGGGATGCAGCATGCCGACGCCCAGGATCTGGCTCAGCAAGTGCTGCTGGCCGTGTCGTCGGCGATTCCGCGGTGGGAGCCACGCGACGGAAGCGGCAAGTTTCGACATTGGCTGGCTCGCGTGGCGAAGAACGCGATCCTAAATGCGTTGATGCGCGGGCCGCGTGATCGAGCGACCGGTGGCACGACGGCGGTCGAGTTGCTGCGCGAGCAGGCTTCCGCCGATGATGCTTCGTCCGCGGCGATCGAATGGGAGTGCCGCCGCGAGCGGTTTCGCCAAGCGGCTCGGTTGGTTCGCCAGCAAGTCGACGCGGCCACTTGGCAAGCCTTCTGGCTCACCACGGTCGAAGCTCGCGGCGTCGAAGAAACGGCCGCGGCGCTCAACAAATCCATCGGCTCGGTCTACGCCGCTCGCAGCCGAGTAATGCGGCGGCTGCGCGACGCGGCTCGCCGAGTGACCGACGAGAACGACGAATAACGAACTAACCGCTTGGCGGAGTTTCCCTGATGAAGACCAACCGATCCACGTGCGACGAACAACGGCTGGCCGCCTTTCTGGACGAACGAACAACGCCGGACGAGCAAGCGTGGCTGGAATCGCTTGGAAACTTGCTTTGCCTGCCGACAGCGGCTGCATCAAGCGGCCGGCGATCGCGACTCGTGGGAAGATGCGCGGCTGCTGCGCGACGAACCGTTCGACGCCGAGCCGCTGTCGGGGTGGAGCGAGTCGGCCGAATCCGACGACGTGGCGGGCGATGTCGATAGCGACTGGGCGACCCAGCACGCCGCGGTGGCCAGCGACGGCACGCAGCGAGTGCTCGACGGCTGGCCCCGACCGACGATCCGCGCATGCTCGGTCGGCTCGGCGGCTACGAAATTCTGGGCGTCATCGGAGCGGGCGGCATGGGCGTCGTGCTGAAAGGTTTCGATGCGTCGCTGAACCGCTACGTCGCCATCAAAGTGCTCGCGCGCATTTGGCGGAATCACGGAGCGGCTCGGCGGCGTTCTCGCGCGAAGCCCAAGCGGCCGCGGCGGTCGTGCATCCGCATGTGGTGGCGATCCACGCCGTGTCGGCCGAAGCTCGCCCTCCGTTCCTGGTGATGCCTTATCTGCGAGGCATGTCGCTGCAGCGGCGGATCGACGAACACGGGCCGCTGTCGGTGGCCGAAGTGCTGCGAATCGGAGCGCAAACGGCCAGCGGCTTGGCGGCGGCTCATGCTCAAGGCTTGGTTCATCGCGACATCAAGCCGGCCAACATCTTGCTGGAAGAAGGTGTCGAGCGGGTGGCGATCACCGATTTCGGCTTGGCCCGAGCGATCGACGACGCCACGACCACGCGCAGCGGCGTGATCGCCGGCACGCCGCAATACATGTCGCCCGAACAAGCTCGCGGCGAAGCGATCGACCATCGCAGCGACCTGTTTAGCTTGGGCAGCGTGATGTACGCGATGTGTACCGGCCGGTCGCCATTCCGCGCGGAGACAACGTTCGGCATTCTGCGACGCATTACCGACGCGGCGCTCGACCGATCCGCGAACTGAATCCCGAGATTCCGGCGTGGCTGTGCCGAGTGGTCGCTCGGCTGCTGACGAAGGATCCGCGCGAGCGATACGCGTCGGCCGAGGAAGTGGCCGAGTTGCTCGAACATTGCTTGGCTCACTGGCAACAACCAACCCGAGTGCCGCTGCCTCCCGAGCTGCGGGCAAGTCGCCGACGACGTTTGTGGATCGGCGGCGGCGGCGTTGGTCGCGTTAGTTCCTTTCGTGGCGATCGCCGGCTGGATCGTGTGGGGACAATCGTCGCCGTGGGCCAGCTCGGGCGACGCGGTGTCAAGCGAAGCCGCCGTCGACATTCAAGCCAGCGATCCGGCCGTGGTCGGTTCCAGAAACTCGCCATGCCGCGGCAGAGCGCGCGTGCCGAGTTCGGCGGACGACAGAGGCGACAACTGGGGCGACGACGCCGCTAACGATTTGCTGGAAATCGAACACGATCTGGAGCGTTTGGAGCGCCCAGTGACTCGCTGCTAGGACCATTACCGCCATAGTCGCCGTCGCCTTTCGCTCCGCGAGGCCGCGGAGCTGCGGCACGTCTTTCGCAGAGCGAACTCGCGATGGCGTAACTATCGCGAAGCGAAGTCGACACTCACGGACCGAAGTCGACGCTTATGGGCAAACGATAAATATCGACGACAGAACGAACACGAAGGAGCAGAACGATGACGAACCGCCGACTATCGCACTGCCGACCAAAGCACAACCACAACGAACGGCCGAATGAAACAATGCCGAACTTGGCGAACCCACGCGTGCGTTGCCGTGTTGCTCGCGCTGGCCACCGCGGGAGTCGCAAGGGCTCAAGGCGACGAACCTGACGCGACGGCCGCCAGCGGGGAGGCGAAATCCGAATTGGAACTGGACGTCCAACTGCTAGTCCTGAAATCGAATTGGTCGGACGTGCAAGACGCCGAGCAAGCGGCTGGCATCCAGCGGGATTTGGAAAAGGTGTTTGAGGGCGTCGACCTGCCGGCCGAAGTTCGCGAAACGCTGATCGGCCAAGCGGCCACGATCATGTTTCCGCGTGACTTCGGCGCGGTGTACTCGAACGCCGATTTCCAACGCAATCTGGCGTGGTGGAAGCAACACGACCTGATCGTTTACCAGCAAGATTCGCAGAAAGCCACGCTGCCGCAAAGCAGCGACTCGGGACTGCCGCCCGGTCTAGGCGAATCGAGTTCTGAATTCGGGGATCAGTCCTCGCAGGCTTTCGCGATTCGAACGATGCGTATCCCCGAAGAAAAAATCCCAATGAGAATGCCCCAATTCTCGCCGCCCAACTCGAACACGTCACTCCGAAATGCTTGGAACATCCAGACAACGGGCTGGAAGGTGGAAAGCTACTCGCTCGCCGCAGGCGGTGAGGGGGCGTACGAATCGGCCGGGACGGAACCAACGAGTAAACCTGAAACATCTCTGTCAATCGAGTTTTCGATCCGTTTTTTTCAACAGCAAGTGTTGGCTTACCCGCGTGAACAAGTTGTTAGCGAAAGGAGCACGGTGCGGTTCACTGGCAGCTATCTTGCCGAGGAGAATCAGACCGTCGTGATCGCATGGCCAAACTCGAATTTCCTAGCTGGGTTTACTTCACGGAACATCCCGCTGTTGATCGTTTCGACCAAGACTAAGGCCGCCGACTCGGGCGAAGCCGCATCGCCGGAGCCCGCGCTCACTCGTGCGGAACGCGTGATCGAGCTCGGAACTCGCGAGTCGTCTTCCGGCGGTTTCGATTCCTTCCGCGGCGCCCTCGCCGGCCGAAGAACGCCGAGAGACGCTCCGCGCGGAACGACGACTCGGCCGAAGCCGACGGATTCAAAGCCCGAGTCGAACGAAGCCGCCGACGCCGTGGCTTTGGTCATCTTGCAGCGAGTCAAGGCGGAGACCGTCGCCAAGAGGCTGCGAGAGCTGTTTCCCGATCAACGAGATGCGATCACCGTGGCTCCGGAATCGAACCGATTGCTAATTGGCGGAATGCCAACCGACAAGCGTCTGGAAATACTGGACGCTCTTGGAAAACTGGATCAGGCGCCGGCTCAGTCCGAAAGCGATAGCCAGCCGCCGCTAGGTCCGATGGGACTTCCACCGCTGACCCGAACCGTCACCCCGACGGAACTCACTGCCGCTCGGCAAGCTTACGCCGCGGCCGAACAAGCCGCCCAGACGCTGGCCGACCAACTTCGCACGCCCGACGCTTCGCCAGCCGAACGAAAGACGTTCGCCGAGAAGCTCGCGCCGCAGGTGCGTGCGGCGTTTCAAGCCCGACTGAACTTACAGCGATTGGAAGCCGAATCGCTACGCGGCCGACTGGCCGAGATCGAAGCGAACCTGGCTCGGCGGGAAGCGTTGGCCGACGAAATCTGTGCCCGGCGAGTCGACCAACTGCTCGATGATCCGGCCCTGCGATGGGAACCGGCGGCCGATCTGTCGACCGTCGGCGGATCGGCGGAAGCCACCGATTCAGCGAACGTCGCCGATGTTGCAGATTCCGGGAACGCGGGCACCGGGAAAGCGAAGCCAACAGACGAGCCATCCGCGCCCGAGTCCACGGATACCATTGCTGCCGGTTCGATGTTCTCTAACGAAGGCGGCATGGGACCGATCGCCGAAAGCTATGGCGGAGGAACGCCGTACGGCGGTTATGCCGAAGAGCCAGACTCGGGCGTCTACTGGATTGAAATGATTGCCTCGCCGTCTCCGACACCCAACGAGGATTCCGACCGACTGGCCGTCGCGCTCTACTTGAACGGGACGGCCATCACGCCCGACGGCTTGATCGCGACGGCGCTGCCGCCGGAGGACTGGAAACAAGTCAAGTTTGATCGCATTTCGGTGATTGTGCCAAACCATAGCGAACCCCAGACGGCGCGGATGTTGGAAATTGATCCGACGACCGGAGCCGCGCTGCTGAAGGTCGACGTCAAGCTTTCGCCAATCCATGGCTTGGCGACCAGCCCGCTGGCCCAGCACCAACGGCTGAATGGACTTTACCGAGCTGACGCCGGAAGTGAGACGACCTTGTATTCGACCGTCGTCAATCTCGTGGCGGACGAAGATGGTGCGAAGCTGCCCTTGCGATACAAATTCACGCTCCAAAGCGCATCGCGAGCCGCTTCCGACTTAGCCGGCTCGCCGCTGTTTTCGTCCAAGCGACTAGAGGGCATCGCCGCTCACCCTGGGCTGAACTCCTCGACCGGCACGCCAGGAGCCAACTATGCGATGTCCGGAGGCGAAATGCGCTATCCCGGAGGAGGCTTCGGCATGCCGGGCGGTATGGGGGGCTATTCCAACGTCTCGCTATCCATCATTCCGGCCTCGGTCATCACCAAGCTGGTCGAGAAAACCCAGCACCAGCCGGAGTAGACCCCTGGGATCGTGTGCCGGGGTCGAAGCGCGTGTGCCTGCCTCGGAGCGTAGCCCCCATCCGCGCGGCAAGCAAATTCTCACGAACCAACCGGTTGTGCCCGCTAGCCCATCCTGAAAAACCTCACCGGTCAGGTCGCGAACCTCGTCGTTGTGGTTTCCAACCTCGCGATTGAGGTTCGGAACCTCGACGTTCGTCGCCAGAACCTCGTCGCTGGAGGCTTGGACCTCGACGACGAGGTTTAAACCTCACGAATGTGGTTCAAAACCTCAGTTGCGAGGTTCAAAACCTCGCGCGAGAGGTATAAAACCTCGATGCCGAGGTTTAAACCATGACATTTCGAGTTCGGAACTCCGACGACGAGGTTCAAAACCTCAAACGAGAGGTTAAAAACCACAACGACGAGGTTGAAAACCTCAACCGAGAGGTTTAAACCTCCAATGCCGGGGTTCAAAACCTCAGCCGAGAGGTTCAAAACCTCGCGCGCGAGGTTTGAACCTCGATCGCTCGGGTCGAAAACATCATTGTGTCGCCCTGGCAGGGCTGCCGGACGCCGCGCCGCGCTGCTACTGCAATTCGGCTTCGGCGTCCGCTTGGCGATAAAGCTGCGTCGGGATCAGTTCGACCTTTTCGTACTCTTCGCCGTTCAGATACTTGGCGATCTTGTCGACCGTCTGGGCGGCGATGCGGTCGGGGAACTGGATCGGGTCGGCGTGGATCTTGCCTTCCTTAATCGCCTGCTTGCCTTCCATCTGACCGTCGAAGCCGACGATTACAACTTGGTCGGTCTTGGTCGACTGGTCGAGCGCCTTCCAAGCTCCCAGGGCCGATGGATCGTTGATTGCGAAAATGCCGGCCAAGTTTTGGTTGCCTTGCAGCGCGTCCAACGTCGCTTTGTAAGAGATGTCTTCATCGCCGGCCCCTTCGAGCTCGGCGACCAGATTGATCCGCCCCGATTCGCGGCCTTCGTTGTAAGCGTCGATGACTTCGCGAAAGCCGTCGACACGCAACACGCAGGAGTTGGCCGCTTTCTTGTGCAGGATCAAGACGTCGCCGCCCGCTTCGCCGAGCGCCTCGATCATCGCTTCGCCAGCCAGCTTGCCGCCTTGAAAATTGTCCGTGCCGACGTGGCCAGCGATCTCCGCTCCTTCGGCCACGCATTGCAGATCGCACGTGAAGACGGGAATCCCCGCTTCATTTGCCTTCTGAATCGCCGGCCCAATGGCGATCCGATCGGCCGGATTCAGCACGATGGCCGTGACGCGCTGAGCGATGAAGTTGTCGATATGGTTGGCTTGCTGATGTACGTCGTCGGCCGCGTCGGTAACGATCACTTCCCAGCCGTGCTGTTTGGCTTCGTCGGTGAGCGTATCCGCGATGATCTTGAAGAACGGGTTCTTCAAAGTCAGCGCCGAGAATCCGATCACGCCCCGCGTCTCGCCAGCGTCCGCCGTATCACTCGTCTCCGCCTCCGTCCCACCACCAGCCGCCGGCCCCGACGATTCCACACCGCCACCACAACCGACGAAACAACCCAACACGAACAACAACCAAATCAACAAGCCATGACGACACATAGTTGAACTCCTTCGGGGAGAGACGAATCCGCCAATACACGGCAACTAACAAACCAACCGCACCATTGTGAGGGACAGAAAAACGTTTGTCACCCGCTGCGGTCTCGACGGTGGAAAGGGATGTTCAATCGGTGCTCACGCCCCATCCGCCAATAAGTTACCGACTCCATAGGAGCGGTAGGGCGCGAGCCGTCCGGTTTCGCGGCACCGGACGTCTCGCGCCATACCGCTCAAATATTCGCGATCTCCGCGAAACGGGGCTCATTCCTATTGTCCTCCCCGATGTCTCTCTTCGATCAACGCGACTCGGCAATCGGCGTTTCAACTATCTCGATGCTGCCGACAGTATTCATATAACGCAATGGCCGCGGCGGTGGCGGCGTTGTGAGCGTGAGGAAGACCGTAGACGGGGATCTCAATCACATCGTCCAGCAGTTGCAATACGTCTTCCGTGAGTCCTTGGCGTTCGTGGCCTATAACCAACACGCTGCGACTCTCATAGCGATAATCATATAAACACTGTGAGTTGGTTGTTTGCTCCAAGCCGACCAGTCGGTATCCTTCCTCGCGGAACTGCTTTAACACGGGCGGCAGTGTGCGGCGCACTTCGATGGTGATTTCATCGGCGCCGTCGCGAGCGATCTTGCGATCGATCTTCGCGTGTCCACATACCACCATTCGCCGCACGCCACAGCAACTGGCCGCTCGCACGATGCGCGAGATGTTGATGTTGCTTTGCATCTGTGGCAATGCCACGATCAACGGCCGCGGCTCGGCCAACTCGACAACCGGCTTATGACGCAGATGAACGAAATCGGGCATGCGAATTAGCCGGTGAACAAGACAAACGACGAGCGGACTACAACGTCTTCAAGTACTCGATCAGGTCCGCAAGCTCGTCTTCGGCGAGCGGTTCGACGCCGCTGACTTTCGCCGGGTCGTGTGGCCCGGTGAGCAACGCGGGCAGCGAATCGACTCGCCCATCGTGCAGCAACAACGTCTTGCGATACAGTCCGCGAAGCGACGGTGTGTTGAATCCATCGTACCGATCGTTCGGCTTGCCCAATCCCACATCATGGTTCTTTCCGTCGGTAAGCAGCGGACCATGATGGCAATTGGCGCACGCGCCGCGCTCGCCTTCGAAAATGCGTCGTCCGCGTTCGGCCGCGTCGCTCAGCCGATCGTCCGCTTGGCGATAAGGATTCGGCGGCAATCGCAGCGACTTGAGATAAGCGATCATGGCGTCAACATCCTCGTCGTTCGGCGCCGGGCCTTGCATCGTCGAGGTGATGGACTTCGTCATTGCCGCTCGTAGATCCGTTTGCCAACCGTGCCATGTCCACGGCATCGTCTCGGCCACGTGGTACAGCGGCAATACCGTCTTGTAGCTGGCGATGCTGCCGTCATTCAAGGTATCAATGGCCACCGAATTGCCGCCGCCTTCGTAGTGACAAGTGTGGCAGCTATACCATTGGTCGAGGCTACGTCGAGCATCGTAGAAGATCGCTTCGCCGCGGCGAGCCAGCGACGGCGATGTGTGCTCGCCCAAGTGAATCGTCCGCTTCACAACCCCTTCGTGAATATCCACCACTTGCACCGAGTCGTCGAGATAATTGGCGACCAGCGCCGTCTGATTGTCAGCGGCGATTCGCAACCCCATTGGCCGTCCGCCCAGCGGAATCCGCCGAAAACGCTCGCGGTCCAGCAACACATCGCGCGGGATGTGGTCGGTGCTGCCCAAGCTTTCTAGCGGTAGATCGTGGCGGCGCATCACGAGTAATTCGTGAGTGCCGGAGGCCGAAACCACCACATGCGTTTCATCGGGAGTCAGCGCTAATCCGTGAGGGTCGCCCACCGCTTCGCCGGACGGATCCAACGACATCGCTTCGCGGCGTTCCGGATCGTCCAGCCGAATGCGAGCGACTCGCGTGGCCAGCACCCAACCCAAGCGAATGTTTCCGGGTGTAATTGGATTGCGGCGATAGACCACCCAGGGAAAATACGCATAGCGTCCGTCGGCCGTCGTTTGCATATGCCCGATATTCATGCCGACGAATTGGTCGAGGTAGATATTCGTGCGAGTCGGCACGTCAACCACAGTTACGCCGCGATCGCCGCCGGCGCCGACCGCCAGCCGCTTGCCGTCGGGCGAAATCGCCAAGTAACGGGGCCAACGACCTACGTCGATCCGCGCCGTGACTTTGTGCGTCGTGAGGTCGACTTCGGCAACTTGGGCCGCCGCGGTCAAAGCCACATAGGCCAACCGCCCGTCGGTCGAGACTGCCACGCCGGTCGGTTCATAGCCGAGCTTGATCCGCGCCGCTTCATGCAGCTTGCTTTTCGCCACGTCGACGAGCACCAACTCACCGGCGTGGCTGGCCGTCACAAGCACGCGTGTGTCGGAACCGATTTTGCCGTTCGCCCTTGGCTCGTCGTTCGGAACAATGGCGATGGCCGACGGATGATCGCCAACTTGGAGTTCATCGAGCACTTTGCCAGCCGCAACGTCGACCAGCGAGATGCTGTCGGCCGTTTGGTTCACCGTCACGAGCCAACTGCCGTCGCTGGCCAGCGCCAGATCGACCGGCGAATGATGACCTTCGCCCGCGGATGGCGTTGGCGAAGCCTCTTCGCCCAATACGGCCGGCGCGATCAGCGCGGCGAAGCAGCAGCAACATGCAAGGGTCAGCCAATCACGGCGTCGCACGATCATCGCGATTTCCTCAATTGGAGCTCGATTCAGCCAACAGTTCCGCCACGCGGGCGTCGATCGTGTCGATCGACTCGGTCCCTTCGATGCCTTCGGGATCGCCCAAGAACTCGTGCCGCAGTTTGCCCGAGCGATCGTACAGCTTGTAAAACGGCACCGCGCCGCCAGCGATATCGAACTTCTCGGGCGAATCGACGCCGGAGCCAAACTCGCTCATCAAGTTCTCGAAATCCGCGTTCTGTTTGCGAAGAAACGCCAGCACATCTTCCTTGGCCTCCGGGTCATCAAAGCTGACCGAGATCACTGCCAGGCCGTCGTCCTTGTGCGCGTGGCTCAGCTTCACCGTGTGCGGAAATTGCATCTTGCAGGGCGGGCACCAAGTAGCCCAAAAGTCGACCAGCACGACTTTGCCCTGATGGCTGTCGACCAACTGCTGATACTGTTCCACGTTGGCCGAGTTGACCGTGATTTGGTCTGCTGCCGGATCAGCGGCGTCGGGCGAATCAACGGCCTCGGTTGTTTCGGACGCCGGTTCCGTTGGCGCGTCGGCTGGCGGCGCGTTGCAGCCCGAAGCAAGAAAGCTCAGAACGCCCAGCGATCCGGCCCAGAACGATTTGAGAATCCAATGGTGATTCATCGTGAAACCACTCGTATTGTCGCGAGTTGCGACTCGCGAACGAAGAGGAAGAACGGGAACATACGAGGACAAAAAAAGTCGGCCGCGTGTCGGCGAACGAGCGAACTCGTGCGCCGGACGCGGCCGAATGTGGGTCAAGCCAAACCGAGCTTACTTCTTGTTCGGTTGGATGCCGCAACCAAACGGCTTCTTTTCGGAAACCGACGGTTGCTTGCCGCTCAACACGGCGTCAACGGCATCGGCCACATAATGTTCGCTCGGGTTCGACATCTTATCGTCGAACGGACCTTGGAACACGATGTTGCGATTCTTGTCCAGCACGAACAAGTGAGGCGTGACGCGAGCGCCATAAGCGCGGGCCGAGTCGCCCGATTCATCGAAGGCGTAGGGGAAGTTGAAACCCTTCTCTTCGGCACGTTGCTTCATGGCCGACAGGTCCTCGCCGCGATTCACATTGATCGCCACGAACTTGACGCCCTTGTCGCTGTACTTCTTGGTGAACTCGATGAACCGATCTTCGTAAGCGACCGACACCGGGCAACGATTGCAGGTGAAGCAAACCACAACCGCATCGGCGCCTTTGGCGCTGTCCAGCGAGTATTCCTTGCCGTCCACGCCCGTGGCCTTAAAAGCCGGGGCCTTATCACCTTGTTCCAATTTCTCCGCGCGAGCCACGCCCGTCACCAACAGACCGGCCGCTACCAACGCCAACGCGGCAAAGCTTCGTCGAACCATGAACCATACTCCTTGAGAAAGGGGATTCCAAACCGCTACAAACCGAGATGCATCGCCGCTCGACGTTCAAGCAGGCGACATGAATTCGTGAAGTAAAAGGACACTTCAGCGGCCAAGCGACCGAACAACGCCCGGTCGAAGGCCATTAGGGCAGGCAAGTCGCGACAAATCCATGTCAGGGGCAGGAGTCGTTCCGTAAGTTCCGGCATTGTAAGGCACCGGTTTCGGAAGTCAACAAAATCCGACAAATTCGACGGTGGGCACGAATTTCCGAAGCCGCGCCCGGTTCGTCCTCGCGGCTTGGTTCTTAGCTCTACGGCAGTCGGCTCGCCGGTGTTCGACCAGCGAGCCGACGTTTTGTGGAACGTCGCATTTGGAGTGCTCCGCCTTGTCGGAGCTTTGTTTTTACTCGCGTGGGACGAAGCAGCTCGATGGGAGCCCGATATCGCCTACAGGTCTACTCGGCAGGAGCCTCGTTCTCCCGGTTGTGGATTACTCGGCAGGAGCCTCGTTCTCCCGTTTTTCTACTTCAGCGTGAACTCGGGCAGCTTCACGATCGCGCCGCCTTGCAATGCCGACTCGTGAGCGCAAATGCCGACGCAGGTCCAGTTGGCGCTGGTCGTGGCGTTGGGCCACGGATCGCGGTTGTCGACCAACGCTCGCACGAATTCGTTGACCAAATGCGGATGCGAGCCGCCGTGGCCGCCGCCTTGGATGAACGACAGATGCTCGGCGTCTTGAATCGACTGCGTGAACTTGCGAATCGGTTCGGGCAACAAGTGCGCGAAGTCCGGCACCTCGATCCGTTCGGCGATTTCCGGTTCGGGCTTCTTCGCCGTATGCATCACGTGCGGTTCGCCTTCGATCAACGCCCATTCGAACGACTTCTTCGTACCGTACACATCAAAGCTCTCGCGATACTGGCGAGCCGTGTCGTACAAGAACCGCCAGATGTGAGCCGCCACGTCGCTGCCCGCGATCTTGATATGACACGATTCGACGGCGAAGCGATTGCCCGACTTCTGCTGAATGTCTTCGCGAACCGTGCCACTGCCGAAGCACGAGACATACTCGGCGCGGCCGTTGACCAATCCCAACACGGGGCTGACCACATGCGTGGCGTAGTGCATCGGGATCATGCGTTCCCAATACTCGGGCCAACCGTCCATATCCTGCGGATGCGAAGCGGCCATGTGTTGAATCTTGCCCAACTCGCCTTTCTCGTACAGATCCTTGATGAACAGAAATTCGCGGCTGTAAACCACGGTCTCGGCCATCATGTACTTCAAGCCCGTCTGGGCAACCAAGTCGCAGACCTTCTCACACTCTTCGATCGTGGTCGCCATCGGCACGGTACACATCACATGCTTGCCGGCCTTGAGCGCTTCCATCGACATCCAAGCGTGATCGGGAATCGGGCTGTTGATATGCACGAAATCCACTTGGGGGTCGGACAGCACATCTTCGTATTTCGTATAACGACGCTCGATTCCAAACCGATCGCCGACTTCGTTCAACTTGGTTTCGTTACGCTGGCAAATGGCAAGAATGTTGGCATCGGGATGCGCTTGGTAGATCGGAATGAATTCGGCCCCGAATCCCAAGCCGATCATGGCGACGTTGACTTGTTTACTCATGGGAGACTCCCGCTGAATCTTGACGTGTGAAAGGGGAAAGGGCGGAGGCGGCGCGAACGGAGGCCGCGTGGTTTGCATGCCTACGACAAGTCGAACAGCATACGAATCGAGGCGGAAATGTCCATGACACCAAGCGAGGCTACAGCCCGACCCAGTTCTTCACGCCCAGTCGAAAGATGATCCACAACGCGGTCGCCGATTCGCGGGCGTTGATTTTCGAGCTGCCGAACTGGCGATCGATGAAGATGATCGGCAGCTCGCCGAAACGAGCGCCGGCCCGCTTCATGTGCCAGAGCACTTCTTCTTGAAAGGCGTAGCCACGCGAGCGAATCGCCGCGAATTCCAACTGCTCCAACAACGAAACGCGATAACAGCGGTAGGCGCCGCTGCAATCGCGAGCCGGCAAACCGAGCAACAAGCGGGCATAGGTGTTCACGCCGCGACTCATCAGCTTGCGATACCAGGGCCAGCCTTCCGTGCCGCCACCCGCGACGTAACGCGAGCCGATCATCACATCCACATCGGCCGCTCGCTCGACCAGCTCCGGCAAATATTGCGGCTGGTGGCTGAAGTCGGCATCCATGTTCAGCAGAAAATCGTAGCGAGCTTCGATCGCCGCTTGCATCGCCGCGATCGTGGCGGTGCCCAGCCCCAGCTTGCCGGCCCGATGCAAACAACGGACTCGCGGGTCGCTGGCGGCTCGCTCGTCGCACCAATGCCCCGTGCCATCGGGCGAGTTGTCGTCGATCACCAAGATATCGGCGTCGGGCAAATGTCGCTGGATCTCGTCCACCAAACGCGGCAAGTTTTCCAGCTCGTTGTACGTCGCCAACGAAACGAGCACGCGCGGTGAGGACGTGGGCATGGGCAGGATTCGGGTAAAGTCGGAAGCTCGAAACAAGCCATCTTAAATCGGCGGCGGCGCTCGCTCAAACGAGCGCGGCTTTATCCGCGGCGGACTTATGGTCGATTCACTTCACGCGAAAACCGATTTGTGTGAGGCAACCGCGGACGCGTTCAAGCTGGTCGCCCTGAATTTCGAGCTCCTCGTCTTTCAGCGTACCGCCCGCTCCGCAGTGGTTTTTCAGCTTCGTGAGCAACTCGGGAAGATCGTTTCCTTCGGCCGGCAGCCCGCGCACCACCGTCACCAGCTTGCCCTTTTTGCGTTTCTCGACAGCGATCCGAGCGGTCTGTTTTTCCGGCGGAATCCGCGGCGCGGGGGGCGGCGGGCATTGGCAGACTTCCTCCAATTCGCCGCATCGTTCGCAGCGAGGCGGCTGATCCCACTGGGTTCCGGCAAACAATCGCATGGCGGCAGTCGACTGGGCTTGAGAAAATGGAAGTCACGGCCATCGCGACAATTGGACGGCGAATTTTCGAGAGTCCGACTACGATGAACGGACGACTCATGCAGTGACGGCTTATGCAGTGACGATGGCGAAACGAAAGTGGATCGGCAACCCCGCGAATGCGGCAAACCCTGCCAATCCAGCGCGGCTGTAGAAACCATCGCCAGGTTTGCGTTTCTGGCTGGTGGAGATATCGATGACTCGACACGGCGAATCGTGTGACGAAATGCAAGATGCCTTGGCTCTGAACAACGAGGACGCTTTTGCGGACGCGTTCTCTCAACATCGCGATCGACTGTGGCGGATGGTTCACTTTCGGCTCGATCGACGTTTGCTGGGTCGCGTCGACGCCGACGACATCCTGCAGGAAACGTACTTGAACGCCGTCCAACGTTTGCGTCACTACTTCGACGCCCAGCCCACGTCGCTGTTCGTGTGGCTGCGTTCGATCGCGCTGCAAACGATGATCGACGTGCATCGGCGACATTTGGGAGCGCAAAAGCGGAACGCCGAGCGCGAAATCTCGCTGCATGCGAAACAGTATCCGCAAGCCACCTCGGCCTCGATCGCCGCCCAGTTGCTGGGCCAGCTCACGTCGCCCAGCAAAGCGGCGATGCGGGCCGAAATCGCCGGTCAGTTGGAACACGCCTTCGACGAAATGGACGAGATCGACAAGGAGGTTCTGGCCTTGCGGCATTTCGAGGAAATGTCGAACGGCGAGGTAGCCGAAGTGCTCGGGATCACGCAAAAGGCGGCCAGCATCCGCTACATCCGAGCGCTCAAACGGCTCAAGAAAATCCTGGCCGCCACGCCGGGATTCGCCACGGAGGAATTGGATGATTGAGCAGACGCCCGATTGCGATCAAGTGGATGCGTTGGCCGCTGAATTTGTCGAGCGTTATCGCCGTGGCGAATCGCCGACGATCGAGCAGTACGCGGCGGCTCATCCCACGCTGGCCGACGAAATCCGCGAAGTTTTCCCCGTCGTCGCCGCGATGGAAAAGCTGAAGGTTCGCAAGGGCCAAGCCAGCGACGGTCGCACGAATCTGGGCGCTTCGCGGCCGCAACGTCTGGGCGACTTTCGCATCGTCCGCGAAATCGGACGCGGTGGAATGGGGATCGTTTACGAAGCGGTGCAAGAGTCGCTGGGGCGCCGGGTGGCCGTGAAAGTGTTGCCGCGTCAAGCGACATTGGAAGAGAAGAATCTGCGTCGGTTTCAGCGCGAAGCCCAAATGGCCGCGCGGTTGCATCACACCAACATCGTGCCGGTGTTCGGCGTCGGCCAGCAGGATGGGTTTCACTATTACGTAATGCAAGTGATCCCCGGCGTCGGGTTGGATCGCGTGCTGGAGCGGCTGATCCAAACGGGGCCAGTCGAGCGGCTGGACGCCAGCGTCGGCGGCTTTCGCGTCTCGACCGCGCGAGCTTCGATGCCAGTGGCCGAAACGCAGCCGATCGACGAGAGCCCGCCCGAGGTCTCGTTTCACATCGAAACCAAAGTTCCGCCGAAGTCGCACGGCGCTCAAACGGCCTACTGGCACAGCGTGGCTCGGGTTGGTTTGCAAGCGGCCGAAGCGCTCGACTATGCCCACGGACACGGCACGATTCATCGCGACATCAAGCCGGCGAATCTGATCATCGACGAAGGCAACGTCTGGATCGCCGATTTCGGGTTGGCCCGCGCGTAGAAAACGACGGGCTTAGCCAAACGGGCGACGTCGTGGGCACGCTGCACTATGGCGCCCGAAGCGGCTGAACGGCCGCCCCGACAAGCACCAGCGACGTGTATAGCTTGGGACTCACGCTGTACGGATTGCTCTCACTGCGGCCAGCGTTTCAGGGTTCGCAGGCCGAGATCGTGCAGCGGATTATGCAGGCAAAGTTGCACCGCCGCGATCGCTGAATGCCGTGCCGCGCGTTGGAAACGATCGTGTTGAAGGCTATCGCCCGCGAGCCGTCGCATCGATACGCGAGTGCCGGCGAGTTGGCCGAGGATCTCCAGCGACAGTTCATGTCGACGACCCGCGCGACCGATTCGGGCGCGGCGAGCGACAGCGATCGAGCACGGCTGTGGCGATAGGCGCGTCGGCATCGGGCGATCGCGGCGCTGTCGGCCACGTCGCTGGCATTGTTAATGTTGGTCGCCGTCACGGCCACATGGGCGTTCTTTCAAACACGAGCGGCTTTGGAAGGCGAACAACGGCAACGGCAGAAGGTGGAAGCGACCGCGCGGCTGGCCTCGACGCACTCGATCGCATCTTCGAAGTTGTCCGGCGACCACCGATATCTACGACAACGACTACGCCAACTACGTGCGGATCTGAACGACGGCGGCGATGGAACTTTACAACCGAGACGGATGGCTTGAGCTTGTCGCCCGAGGCCTCCGGCATTGCTGCAAGAGTTACTGGTTTTCTACGACTTCGAGAGCTGGCCCGCGCGCTTTGGCGGAGATCCGTCGCTACGCCTCCAAGCGGCCGAGACAAGGCAGCGTCGGTGACATTCATCGGCAACTCGGTCAGTACGCCGAAGCAGCCCCAGACTTACATGGCCAAGCCGCCGCCGAATCTCGAATCGCTCCCCGGCGACGACGACGGCGCGCAAAATCGCCGTTGGCTCTGGCCCCGTGTGCGAAACGAGATGGGACGAGCCCTGCATTCACGCTGGGGATGCGTCGCGGGCGGGAAGCCATCTCCAGGCGCTCGATATTCTGGCGGCGGAGTTGCGACGCCGCCCGGACGCCGAGGACGTGCGGTTAGAGATCGCGAGAATTCGACTGATGCTGGCCGAACGTCCGCGGCCGAATTCGCTGGCCAATGGACCCGCTGGCGTCGGCATGGATTCCGCGTTGGACCAGGGCGGACCCGAGCGATCCGCGGGCGGGACGTCGCTGGAGCCGCCGCTGCTCGGCGCTACCGCTGGGCGGCGATCCCCGCGATCGATTTCATCCGCTCGGCGGCCGACGCGGCGATGGCCCGCGAGGTCACGGTCCTCCCTGGCGATCATGGTCCTCCGGGCGATTATGGCCCTCCTGGCGGTCGTGATCTGGCTGCTCCGCCGGACGCCGAACAGCGGTTGCACGAAGCGGTGGCCGTGTTGACCGACGTTGATTTGAAGAAGACGCCTCGCCCGAACTGCGGCAGTTGTTGGCGGCCTTGTCGTGCCGCAAGTCGGCAGCCGCGGCAGCCGACGATCTTGTTGGCCGGAGTCAATCACGCCGACTTCAAGCGGGCCGTGAAGCTGTTGGAAGAATTGGTCGCCGAGTCGCCCGACGCTACGAATATCGGCACGATTTGGTGCTAACACTGTCGGTCGCGTCGATCTGCTCTCGCCCGAGCCGACGTTGGCCGAGTATCAAGCTTGCGAACCGTTGTTGCGTCTGTGCGGTGACGGAAGCGGACGCTCGTTGACCGATTCGCCGCACAGGCCGCTACCATCGACGATGGCCTCCAAACGCAAGTTGGGATTAGTGGTGCAACACCTGGCGGCTTGCTGGAAGAGCCCGGCGGACGCATTTCTCGCCAACTCGAAGCCGAGCAGCTTTATCGGCAAGCGATTCGCCATCAACAGGCCGTAGTGCAGCGGCAGCCGCAAGCGCTGGGATTGGCCGCGTGGCTGGCGAAGTATCAGATTTCGCTGGCCCAACTGCTCCTCGAACAGCAGAAGCCCGAATCCGCTCGGCAAATAGTTACGGAGACCGTCACGTTGTTAACGCAGTCGGAAGCCAGCGATTTGCCGCGTCCGATCCGTGAGCCCATTTTGGCGGAAGCTTACTCCGTGTTGGCCCAAGCCGCCGACGCAATGGGTGATCTCGCCGCCGCCGAAGCCGCGCTCGAACAAATGGAACTCTTGCAGCCGCCGCCCGGCGAAGGCCCGCCGCATGAACAACGCCCACCGAGAGGCGACGGACCGCCGCGGGGAGATGGTCCACCAAGAGATGGACGCCCCGGTCCGCCCCGTCGCGGCCCACGCTGAGAGGCGATCAAAACACAACGATTGTCGCCTTTCGCTCCGCGAAAGTAGCGTAGAGTCTCGGCAAAGGTAGCGCACCATGTCGCTCACAAGAGGTTTCCTTTCGCGGAGCGAAAGGAGACTATGCGCGGACTTCATGCAGCAGAGGTTCACCTCTCAGGCCGCGCAACAAATTCTCAACCGAGATTTCCGCCATGCGCTGGCGAGTCTGTTCGGTGGCGCTGCCCAAATGCGGCGCGATTACCAAGTTGTCACAAGCCAACAGTGGATGATCGCGCGGCAACGGTTCGGGATCCGTCACATCCAACGCGGCGGCGTAGATACGATGTTGCTGAAGCGCCTCGGTCAACGCCGCGGTATCCACGACGGGCCCTCGCGAAACGTTTACCAGGATGGCCGACGACTTCATCTTCGCCAACTGCTCCCGACCAATTAGCCCCCGAGTTTCATCAGAAAGCGGCACGCTCAGCACCACAAAATCGGACTCCGACAGCAATTCGTCGAAACTCACATATCTCGCCGCAACATCCGTGTCCTCATCCTGTCGTGGACGACGATTGTGATATAAGACCCGCATGTCAAATCCACGAGCCCGCTTGGCGATCTGCCAGCCAATCCTTCCCATTCCCACAATGCCAATCGTCTGGCCATGTATCTCGCGTCCTAACATATAACCAGGATCGTAGACCTTGAACGCTGGGCTGCGCGCATAACGGTCGCCTTCGATAAGACGGCGAGCGGCGGCTAACAACAACGTCATGGCCATGTCGGCCGTGGCGCCGTCCAGAATACCGGGCGTGTTTCCTACGGGAATCTTTCGTGCCGCGGCATCCGCCAGGTGAATGTGATCCACGCCCACGCCGTAGTTACTAATGACACGCACGCCTGGCAGCCGATCCAGCATCGCGCCATCTAACAAGGGATGTCCATACGTATAAATCCCCGCAACCGGCTCGTCGCTGCCTTTCACGGCCACATCCCACGGCAGCAGCCGAACGTGGCCTTCCAGCAACGTCATGATATTCGGCGCTAAGGGCCCGTCCGCAATTACCAAGGGCAAGTTCTTATTGTCCATCACGGTCGCCATAAGGATTAGCTCACAGCGTCGTTCGTTAGCGGCCGAAGCCAAAGAAGAAGCTGAAGACTTGCTCGTTGTCCGTCGGGGCGCTGTGAATCGGGAATGCGAAGTCGAATGCCAGCGGCGCGGGACCCAATGCGGGAACCGAAATTCGCAGGCCCACACCCGGAGCGACGCGATAGTGGTCCGGGTCGATCTCGATGTTCTCTTCCACCGTGCCGAAGTCGGTGAAGACGACGCCCTTGACCATGTCGTCCGCCGTGAGCGGGAACATGTATTCGACGGAACCGAGGAACTGGAACCGACCGCCGACGATCACGCCGTTGACGATCGGCGATGCTCCGCGGAACGCATAGCCACGCAAGGTCGAGAAACCGCCGGCAAAATAGTTCTCGAAGATCGGCGTCTGTTCACCCGAAGCGCCGACGCGGAAGCTGAACGCCAACGTATGTCGGCCCGATCCGTCCGGCCGCTCGCGCATCAAGAAGTACTGCCGCAGATCCAGCGACGCTCGCGGATAGTCGTAGTCGCCGAACATCTGCTCGTAAGTCAATTCGATCAAGCTGCCTTGCGTCGGCGCGAACGGCAAATCGCGCGTGTCGCGCGTCAGGGTGATGCTGCCGCCATACAGATCGTTCTCGCCCAAGGCGGCATCCAATTGCGGTACGCCCAGGATTCGCGGATTGGTGATTTTCACCTGCTCGGCACGCATCGCGACACTCATCGACAAGTCTGGGGTCAAACGATTACCGATCGCCAACCGACCGCCGAATCGCTCTTCGTTCCAGTCGCGGAAAATGCGGTCGTACAAAAAGCCGCTGACGTTCAAGCTGTACGGCAGAAAACCGAACAGATACGGATCGGTGAAGCTGGCCATGTACCGCTGGACTTGGTTGCCCGGAATCGCTTCCAAGCGGAAGCCTTGTCCGCCGCCGCGCCAACCGGTGCCGTTCATGATGTCGGCCAAGCTGGTCGGTGGATTGAATAGGTCGAAGTTCCGTTCGTCCAACACGATTTGGCCCGTCACGCCAGCGTCGGAGTTGACGCCCATGCCGAACATGAATCGGCCGGTGCGGGTTTCGTTCACGATCACGTCGATCGGCACTTCTGGCAAACTCTGTTCGCCAGCGATGACCGACGGTGGAAATACGTCGGGCGGAAACACCGAATCGCCGATGACTTGGCCTGGCGGAATCGGTTCGCCCATCACCGGCGGAGCGGACGAATAGTTGGACGGGGGAAGACCACCCGCTCCGCCCACGCCAACCGACTGAGAATACTGCGGCGCATATTGCGGCACGTTGTAACCCGGCGTCGAATAGGTCGGCGTCGAATAAGTCGGAGCGGGCACGGTGGTCGAAGCGTTCGGCTGCGAAGCCGGATTGTAGGACGGATAGCTGGGGGCGGTTTGAGACGCCGCCGGTTGTGAATAAGCAGGCTGCGTATTAGCCGGCTGGTTGTAGGCAGGTTGTGCGTAAGTTGGCGGCTCCATAGCTCGATTGCGGCGAACTCGGTGGCGCGGCCCGATTGCGGCGGCGTTGTTCGGGCCACCGGCCAGATGGTGTTGAAGTTCTGCGTGTTGTAGACCGGCGAGCCGGAGGGCCGCATCGGTTGACGACGGATCGTTCAGGTGTTGTTCGAGGCGGCTCCGGCACGGTTGGGAACTTGATAATCGTTCCAGTAATTGGCAGCGGGAGCGGAGGGCGCGGAGGGCGATTGAGCTCGCATGATCGGTTCGCCAGCTTCGATCTCCAACTCGGGCAACGGCTTCGTGGCGGCCAACGGCTGCAGTTCGCAGCAGACGGCGACGCAGCCAGACACGCTTGCCACGCACCCGGCGAGGACTACGGCGACTCGTATTGTCTGCGTTTGATACACCCTGTGTTCCTGTGCTGCGAGTCGTCGCGGCTCGGCCACGCTCTCGTCTTTCTCTTTCCCGCCGACCGATACTGCTTTGTCAGTTGCCCCAAATCTGCTGCCAGAACGAGGTCTTCTTGAGCGGCGGCGCGGTGATCACAATGTCGATCATTTGTACGCCGTCGCTCGTTGGATTTTGTCCGCGGAAAGCTCCGCCCGGCGAATCTTCGCTGGCCAGGACTTCGTCCAGCAGATCCGGCGGACGAATCACAATCTGAGGCGGCTCGCCCTGAGCCGGATTGGTTTCAAACAGTTGCGACGCCTTCAGCCGCCGCTCGCTGTTGCGAATTTCGCGGATGTCCACGATGTCGCCCGATTTGAACGACAGCCGGTTCATCACCACGCTGTGCCGCGTATGCGGATACTCGCCTTCGATCTGCACGCGGATTTCGCCCACGCGAAACTGCTTGCCTTCCTCGACGTTGTAATACAAGTCGATTTCAGGTCCGTCGGCCGAAAACCGCGGATCGGCTTTCACGTCGGCGAAGATATAACCTTGGCTGCCATACAGATCCTTCAACGTGCTCACGTCGGCATTCATTTCGCCGAGGTTGAAGTACTCGCCGGTTTCCACTTGCAACTGCGACGCGACCGCTTCGTTCGAGAATTTTTCGTTGCCGACGACCGTCAAGCTGCGGACGCGATAACGCGGGCCTTCGTCGATCACGAATCGCAGATCGAGCCACTTGCCCGAGGCGTCGTAGGCGCGTTCCGGCCGCACGCGAGCTTGAAAGTATCCGAGCGCTCGATAGTAGGACGTCAGTTTTTCAACATCCTCTTCGATCTTGCCGTTGTCCACCTTGCCGCGGAACAGATACCACATGAAGCCCGGTTTGGACTGAATCTGTGTTTTCAGGCGGCCATCCGAAGCGATCTCGTTGCCGATGAATTCGACATCCGCGATGCGATTCAAGTGACCTTCGCTAATGCCGTACACGACGCCGCGATCGTCGGCGTTGTTGCCTTCCAGCACCTCGACTTGCACATGGGCGAAGCCCTTCGACACATAGAACTCTTCGATCTTGCGGCGACCTTCCTCGACGGCGTAACGATTTAACGCGTCGCCTTCCTTGATGCCGCACTGCTTGCGCAAGTTTTTGTCGCTAATCGCCCGATTGCCGTGAAAAATCAAGTGCGCGACGGTCGGTCGCTCGAACACTTCGTAGATCACGATCACGCCGCCCTGAGCGGGTTTCGTATACGTTCGCACGTTGCGCAAACCTTGCGACAGCAAATTGCGAACGTCGGCCTGGACCACTTCGGGATCAAACACCCGATCGCGTCGCGTTTTGATGCGGTTGAGCACCCAGGACGTGGAGAACGTGCGATTGCCAAGCACCTGGACATCGACCACCAGCGGTTGGTTTTCGCCAGGACCGTACAGCGGACCGCCCGAGTTAACGACGCGCTCGTTGAAGTCCGGTCGCTCAAGCGCCGGATTTGGCGCGCCGCCTCCGCCGCCAGGACCGCCCATGCCGCCCGGCGAGAGCTGAGCAAGCGCGGATGCAGTCGGCGCGAGCCACGCGGCCGCGCACACGGCGATCGTGAATCGAAGGCGCCTCACGGAATTTGTCTGCATTCTTACCATCCCTGGTGTTCGGTTCGCGGTTGGATTTCGCGTTTCCTCACCGACAAGGCCGCGCGGCGGCGTCTGGCAAGCCAGCACGTTCGCGTGGAATTTGTTCGAGGCGAGCGTGTTCAGACGAGTCGTTTCGTCGCCTCAAGTTTCGATAAGCGCCCGCCGTCGGCGTCCTAGCCAAAGCGGGTCGCGTACAAATACCGAAACAGCCCAACGGCGACAAGTCGAATTGGAGAAAATGTCGGGCGCAAGGACGGGCCGGCCGGTTGATAGCACAACGCGTCGGCATGATTTGATATCGCCGGATCGACTACGGCACCAACCGATAGGCTTCGATCGCCTTGCGAATCATGTCCGGCTCGGGCTTCGTCCGAATCGAGATATAGCCAACGATTTCGCCGTTCTCGAAGCAGGGGAATACGTTGGCCTTGACCCAATAGACGCGGCCAAATTTCCCGCGATTCAACACATAACCCTGCCACAGCTTGCCCGCTTTGATGACGTTCCACAGATCGCCGAACGCGGCCTTGGGCATATCGGGGTGGCGGATCACATTGTGCGGTTCGCCCACCAACTCGCCCGGTTCGTATTGAGCGACCTCGTAGAAACAATTGTTCGCGAACGTAATTACGCCGCGCGAATCGGTGGCCGAAATCAAAATGTCGTCGTGCTTCAACACATATTCCGGCTCGCTCTGGGTAAAGCGGCTGGTCGCGCGGAACGTGCTTTGTTGAACCACCGGCAACAGCCGTTCGAGCGGGTTGATTGGCTCTTTTCCACGCGTCTGCATCGCCATCAGCTCGAGCAGATAGGCGAACGTCTTGCCAATCGTGTTGATCTCCTTGACTTCGTTATCCACCACCACTGACGATTCATCCAGTCGGTGGAAGGCTTCCAGCGAGTGACGCAATTGGTCGGCAAAGTTCGACGTCTCGGCCCCAATGGTCGACGCCTGCTCGCGCGTCGTCTCGATGGCGTACATCGACTGCTGCATCTTGGCCACGGACCGCTCGACGCTGCTGGACAACGACGACACGGCTTCGGCCACGCGGTCCAGCGTCTCGCTGATCTCTTGATTCGCGGACTTCGTGGTGTTGGCCAACTCCTTGACTTCGCTAGCCACGACGGCGAAACCACGACCCGCTTCGCCCGCCCGAGCCGCTTCGATGTTGGCGTTCAGCGCCAGCAGGTGCGTTTGGTCGGCGATCCGATTCACGCTGCGAATCAAGCGGTCGATCGCCGTGAAATGTTCTTCCAGCACGCGCATCCGTCCGCTGACCTGCTCCAGTTCGTGCGAGCTGCCGACGGCCTCTTGCAGCACGGTGTCGACGTTCGTGTCGATCTGCATCACATTCGTCTGCACGCGTTTCATGCCGCTCAGGATCGAGTCGAAGCTGTCGATGCTCTGGCGTATCGCTTGCAGTTGCTCGCTGATCGTGTGCGACGACGTGCTGGCAACCGACGCGAGTTTTTCGCCCGCCGCGCGAATCAACAGATGACGGAGCGCTTCCTCGTCGAAGTCGGCGAGCAATTCGTCGGCTTGAGCTTTAACAAGACGAAGTTCGGTGGCAGGGCGACGTGTGGCAAGTGTGGCCATAGGTTTGCCGTTTCTGCTGCGGGAGGATCAGTTCGGGCGGGAGCGTCAGAGCATGCGCGACCTGCCTCGCTGTGTCGGTTAGAACACCAAGGCAAGCTTCGCGAATTGAGTCAACTCTACGTCTGATTTCGGCCATCCCAGCTCCAAACCCAATCGCGCGCCCTGGGGAATTACCTTGATTTCGCCGTCCCCCACCAAGACGGCGCGGTTTGTTCCTAAGAGGCGGCGACCGTATAAGAAGTGTGACATGGAGACACGCTCGTGACGCCTTGCTCGGAGCAATTTGGAGTGCGGCGATTCATCGCCGCTTTCTTTCCGCCATACACGGATTCCGGGCCGCTGATTTACGCCGTGCTTCCCGTAAGGTATTGCCGTCGACCAGAAGAGGCACAGGGCAGAGGAATGTTGGGCAAAGGAATTTGGAGGGAAGCCCGAGGTTTTGTGCGCCGTTGTTTGTGTACGTAGGGAGCGTCAGTCACACTGTGCGGGCCGGAATGCTGGCGCGAATAGATGAAAAATGGCCCGCGACAACGATCGTCGTCGCGGGCCATTTGTTTAAGACGGCTTGTCGAGCCAGGTGCGCCCGCGGTACCCCCCAAGATTCGAAACGAGCTTGAGAAACACGCGGCGACTAACCAGTTAATCCAATCGCTTAATCGAGACGTTGCGAAATTGGACCGGGTCGGAATGGCCGGCGAAGCCGAAGTGGCCGGAGGTGCGGTTCATACCGGGATGAGGACGGCCGCCCATGAACTCGGTGACTTGGCTGAGGTCCGCGTTCAAGATCACATTGCCATTTAGCTCGACTTGGATTGTCGATCCCTTCACCGTGACTTCCTGATAATTCCATTCGCCGATCGGGCGGAGGTAACCGCGCTGCGAAGCGACCATGCCGTAGGCCGAACCGTGATACTGGCGCGGATCCAGCTTGGCGTACTTGGGCGAGTTGTTATCCAACACTTGCAGTTCACACATGCCGACATAAGCCGTATCGCCTTGGCCGGGATAACGAATCGCCAAGCCATTGTTGCCCCCTTCTGGTAGCTTGAACTCCAGCCGAGCGACAAAGTCGCCGTACTCTTTTTCGGTGTAGATCGTGCCGCCCTTGCCGGGCAAACAGACGAGCGCACCGTCCTTGATTTCGTAGTTCTGAGTGGGGCCTTTCCAGCCGTCCAGATTCTCGCCATTGAAGACGGACTCGAAACCCGAATCTTCGCCACGCAGAATTTGGTTGGCTTCGTCGGATGGAATCGAGCGGACGAAGATATTGCGCCAGCGAATCTCACCGCCGTGCGTTTGCAATTGAATCGGGCCCGTGGCGAGCAGCGGTCGCTTGCGATCCCAGTAGTTCGCCATAATCGCATTGTCGACCACCTTTTGGCCGTTCAACCACACGCTGGTGCGCGCGCCGACTTGCACAATGCGAAAACGATTCCATTCGCCAAACGGTTTGTCGGCCAGCACCAAGGGGGTTTGGCCCGGCGCGTCCTTGGCATTATTAAACAAGCCGCCGCTGCCCTTGTCGGCGTTGCGATCCCACTTGCCGCCTTCCTTGGTATAGTCCCAAATCTGAACTTGGGGCGTGCCACGCAGATAAATGCCGCTGTCGGCCTTTGGCACGGTCTTGTAGTCAATCCACAATTCAATGTCGCCGAAGTCTTCCTTGGTTGTGAGATAGGCGCCGTGGCCATCGTTGACCAATTCGCCGTCTTCCACGGTCCAATGCTGCACGGCATCGGCCCAATGCTCGTCCAAGATTTTCTGTCGTTCCTCTTCAGTCAACGCGGCCAGCTTTTCGGGATCAAGTTTGGCCGAGTGGAAGTTGATGGCGTGCCAGCCAGTCAGGTCCTTGCCGTTGAAGATGGCCGTAAAGCCTTCGGGCGGTTGGTTGTTCTCTTGACCGTGGGCGATGACTAGGCCGCTGCTGGCGATTAAGCAGGCCAAGGCAAACATGCCTAAACGTTGCACTTGTTTCACAGTGAATTCCTTTGATTGAGTGTGTGGCAAACGTGATGCGGCGCGGCGGATGATTCATCTACACAAAGATTTGTTTCCGTCACGGCCGTGCAGAAGCTCCTACTTCTTGATATAAGAATCGAAAACGCGAACGCCTTTCCAGTCGGCTTTGTTTTCTTCGATAAATTTCAGGTGGCGGGGATGCGTCTGATATTTGTCGTGCGCGGCTTTATTCTCGAACACCAAATGCAGGGCGACGTGAAAGTCGCGAACATTGACTTCGCGGTCCAAATCTTCGGCCAGGACGCCGGCCGAGTAGTAGACCGTGCCTTCGTGCTCGGACAGATACTTGTCGCAAGCCGCGACCAGCTTTTGCTTGGCGGCGTCGGAATCGTCATTCAATTGGAAAAACACCATGTGAGCCAGTTGAGGCGATTCGGCCTTCGCGATACCGGCAGATAGGAACAACGCGCACAGGATCAGCGGCAGACTTTTTCGGATCATCGAAATCTCCTGGAGGGAATTTGGGCACGAGCGATGCGACCGGTAAAAATCGCGGACGACGGTGGCTCGTGCGAGGCGTGAGCCGCTATTGTGATTCCCTGCCGAGCGTGCCGCAAGCCGCGCGAATCGGCCCGCCAAGCCGCCTTACTTCCAGCCTGAAGCCACGCCATGCCGCCCATTCAAGCCAAGCGCACGATCGCCATCGGCGACATCCACGGGTGTTCGCGGGCACTCGATGCGTTGCTGGATTGGATCGAGCCGACGGCGGACGACTGCGTGGTGGCGCTCGGCGATTATGTCGACAAAGGGCCGGACACGGCGGGGGCGATCGAGCGATTGATTCAGCTCGGCGGTCAGTGCCAACTGGTTTCGCTGTTGGGCAATCACGATCAATTGATGCTGGACGCGATCGCTGGACGAGCCGATTTGGCGGCTTGGGTCAACGACCAAGGAGGCCGCGCGACGTTGAGCTCTTACGCGGCACGTTTTGGCGGCGACTTTCCGGCCAGCGCGCTTTCGCCTGAGCAAGCGGCGGCGCTGGTTCCGTCGGCGCATCAAGAGTTTCTGCGAAACTGTACGTTGCGGTTCGAGACGCACACGCACTTCTTCGTTCATGCCAGCTACGACGCGCGTCTGCCGCTCGACGCCCAGCCGCGCGAACTGCTGTTGGATCGCAGCCTGCGTGACTTCGTGCCGGCTCGGCATCGGTCAGGCAAGACGGCGGTTGTCGGGCACACTTCGCAGAAGAACGGTCAGGTGTTGGACTTGGGCTACCTCATTTGCTTGGATACCAACTGTGCCAAAGGCGGTTGGCTGACGGCGCGCGAGTTCCCGTCCGGCCGAACTTGGCAGGTCGATATCGACGGTCGCCGCCGCGGCTGAGCGGCAACGTGTGGCGCTGGACGGCAACCTCGGGGCGGTCCGGTGCGCGGCGTTTTGATGCTACCCGCATTAAATTTCGCGAAAAATTCCGTGCAATTTGCCCGCGAATGCGTTTATAATCGTCGGCATGCAGGAGGATGGCGGCACAGCGCATGCATTCTCGCCGCCGCCCGGACTTTGTGGGGGATTTCCGCGAATTGGGGCGATCGAGCCAGCATGGCAATTATCGACATGGCCACCACGTATTCGACGAACGAGTTTCTCGACAACCTATCCAAAAGCGGCGTCATTCCGCGAGAACGATTCGACGCGATTGTCGTGCGCGATCGGCTGCGCGATATCGAGGACGCTTGCGAGGTCGCGAAGATTTTCATGCGCGACGGGCTGCTGACGCGATTCCAGGCCGAGCGGATTTTGCAGGGCCGATATCGCGGGCTGACGATCGACGACTATTTGGTCAAAGATGTGCTCGGCGCGGGCGGCATGGGTTGGGTCTACATCGCGAAGGAAGTCGCCACGGGATGGGACGTGGCCATCAAGGTTCTGGCCACCAGCGAGCGAAGCAATCAAGGCATGCTGGCTCGCATGCAGTTGGAAGCTCAAGCCGGCATGCGGCTGACGCACCCGAATATCTTGCGGACGCATGGCATTCACAAATCGGTGGATAGCCACGGCGAGTTCAGTTACTTGGTGATGGAACTGGTGCGCGGCATCACGCCGCTCGAGATGCTGGCCGTTCATCGCCGGATTGATTGGCAGCAAGCATGCGATTTGGTGATGCAAGCCGCCATCGGTCTGCACTATGCCCACGATATGGGTTTGGTGCATCGCGACATCAAGCCGGAAAATTTGCTGGTGCGCACCAACGGCGCAGTGAAGATTTTGGACTTCGGTCTGGCGATGGTCGACGAGAACGACGAAGAGTTCGCGATGGCGATGATCTTCGGGCAAGATCGGCTCGGCACGGCAGACTATGTTTCGCCCGAGCAGACGCTGAACAGCTATCGCGTCGACCATCGAACCGACATCTACAGCTTGGGGTGCACGCTGTATTACCTGTTGACTTCGCGGGTGCCATTCCCGGTTTCGAGTACGGTCGGCAAGATTCAAGGGCATCGCAAGGAGCGGCCGCAATCGATTCGCGAATTGCGGCCGGAGATTCCGGAGCGGCTGGAGTTGATCGTCCGCAAGATGATGACGAAACGGCCCGAGAACCGGATTCAAACGGCGGCCGAAGTGGCTCAGTACTTGGCGCCTTACGCCGAACGCAAGCCGGTCGAGTTCGATTTTGAACGCGTGCTGCGTTGGCGGTTGAAGCAAGCTCGGCAGCGAGTCACGTTGCAAAAACTGCGGCAGCATCACTCCGATACGCTTTCCACGGCCGCCATCACGCCGCCGCAAGCCGAGCTGGAAACGCGTATCCGCCACGACACGCGAGTCCATCGCGCGGGATCGGACGACGAGCCATCGACGAGCGACTCGAATCTGAGTTCTTCCTCGACGGACGATTTCCAGGCGAATTCGTAGTTCGCCGTCTCCAGCAAACCGGCAGCCTCTTTTCGTTCTCGCACTCAGCGCAGCGGTACTCGCGCTCGCCGCATCCTGCTTCGTCGATTGACGGGACTGCGGATCGCGGCGATTGCCGTTCGCTCCAGTATGCGAGTACAAGCAGCGCGATGCTGTGTACCATCTCGCTAAGTACAAATACGAGTACGAGAAAGAGTTGGTGGCTGCGAGGCGCGAGTGCTGCTAGTCCAGGCCGTACAACGGCGCCAGCTTCTTCCGCAGCGAATCGATCAGCGGCGCGTGGCTCAGCGGCTGGCCGGTCACGCGCTCGACCAATTCGGCGGCCGAATAGCACTGGCCCGCCTCGTGTATCTTGCGGCGCAGCCAATCGCGCAGCGGCAGGAACTCGCCCCGCTCGAACATCGCATCCAGCCCGCCCAGCTCGCGATCCGCCGCCGCGAAGAACTGAGCCATATACAGATTCCCCAGCGAATACGTCGGGAAATAACCGATCAGCGCCGCGCTCCAATGGATGTCCTGCAGCACGCCGTCCGCGTCATCCGGCGACTGAATGCCCAACGCCTCGCGATACTTGCCGCGCCAAGCGTCCGGCAAATCGGCCACGCTCAGATCGCCCGTCAACAACGCCTGCTCCAGCTCGAAACGAATGATGATGTGCAAGTTGTACGTCGCCTCATCCGCTTCGACGCGAATCAACGACGGCTCGACGTTGTTGATCGCGAAGTAGAAATCGTCCAGCGACACGTCGCCCAACGCCGCCGGAAACGCCCGCTGCGCCTCGGGATAGAAATGTCGCCAGAAAGCCGAGCTCCGGCCGACCGCGTTCTCCCACATCCGCGACTGCGATTCGTGAATGCCTAACGAAATGTACGAACCGGGCGGCAAGCCATACCAATCGCCCCGCAAACCCTGGTCGTAGATCCCGTGTCCGGCCTCGTGCAAAATGCCGAAGAACGCCGACGGAAAGAACCGCTCGTCGTAACGCGTCGTGATTCGGCAATCGTTCGGTCCCAGCGACGTGCAGAACGGATGAGCCGTCTCGTCCAGCCGTCCGCTATCGAAATCGAATCCGATGCGAGCCGCCGCCGCCGTGCCGAACGATTCCTGGACGCTGGCCGGATACCCGCGTTCCAGAATCTCGACCGGCGGACGCCGCCCGCTCTCGGCGATCGCCGCCACCAGCGGAGCCAACTGTTGCTTGAGCGCCGACAAGACCTCGGCCACTTCGGCCGTCTTCGCATCCGGCTCGAAATCGTCCAGCAGCGCGTCGTAGATATGTTGTTCGTAGCCGATCGCCTCGGCCTGCTCGCGCTTCAGATTCAAGATCGTCGTCAGATGCGGAGCGAACGCGGCGAAGTCGTCGTTCTTCCGAGCCTCGACCCACGCTTGCTGCCCCAACACCGAAGCCCGCGTCAGCTCTTCGACCAACCGCACCGGCAGCTTGGTCTTCTTCTCATAGTCGCGCCGCAGTTGCCGAACCGTTGCCCCGTGATCGCTGTGCGGATCGGCCGCCAATTCGCTGCCGGCCAGCTCGCCCAGCCACTCGCCCAGCCGCCGATCAATCCGCCGCTCGTGCGCCAGCCGCGAAACATACGCGATCTGTTCGGCGCGATAAGCCCCGGCCTTGATCGGCATCCGCGTCCGCTCGTCCCATTCCAGCAAACTGCCAGCGGACTCCAGCAACGCGGTTTCGCGAACATGCTTGCAAACCAAATCGAACGTTTCCTGCGCGCTCGCCATAACAGCTCCCTCAGCAACAATCGGCCAACTCATTCCCGCGCGGCTTTGCGACAAGCCCCAGCTCGTCCACCGCCACGGCCGAGCCTACCAGAATCACCGACGCCGAACACCGGGCTTGAGCCATGCACGCGCGTTCGAGCCGCGCGCGGCGTGCGCGCGGGTCTCCCGACCCGCACTTTCCCGACCGTAAGTCTGGCACCACCGGCTGTGCGCGGGTCTCCCAACCCCGCACATTTTTGACCATCAGGTCTCCCGGCTTCAGGAGACCTTCGGTCGACCGATCGGCGAGGTCGGGAGACCTGCAGCGAGCAGGATTGGAGACCCTGCGCCCGACGCCCCTGCGTGAGCGCCCGGCGGGCATCGCCATTTTTGTCTTTCTCAACCGTTCAAGAAAGACAAAATGGCGTGATTTGCCAATCGCGAACAGTTGGGGCAGCGCACGCTGGTTGCCTCTCGCAACCGTCTGAAACGAACAAACTGGCGTCGGTTTGAGCGTCTCAGGCGGTTGAGACAGCCGGCACGGCGTTCGCCCGCGCGTCGTGAGCGTCCACGACGGACAAAATGGCGTTATCGCGTCGGCCTTCTTAGACGGTTGAGACAGGCCGCGCGGCAGCCATTTGCGCCCTCGTCAACGCCTGAAGGCAAAACAGCGGTTCGTCGACGGCTGGAAGCCGCGCGCGGCTCTGCGCCCGCAGCGTGCGCGGTCTCCGACCGCACATTTTTGACCGCAGGTCTCCCGGCAGTTCAGGAGACCTTTGGTCGACCGGTCAGCAGATCGGGAGACCTGCATGACGCCGTTGGGAGACCTGCATACGAGCACTGACAAGCTACGAGCACGACGCGAGCAGCGAGTGAATCGACGAACTCCTTGCTTGCGCTGCGTGCTCGTATTTCTGAGTGAACCGACGAACTCACTTGCTCGCGCCGCGTGCTCGTATGTTCGATCGGCCGCTCGTTTTACTCGCCGCTCTGCTTTGCCAAAGCGATGCGGTTCACGGCGCTGAGGATCGCCTGCACCGTGGCTTCCACGGAATCGGTCGATACGCCGCGACCGCGAAACGTCTGACCGTTGTGGTCGACTTCCACGGTCACTTCCCCCAACGCATCACGACCCAACGTGGCGCTGTGAACTTGAAAGTCCTTGCAAGCCAGCTTGATGCCGGTGATCTTCTCCGTGGCCCAAAACGCCGCGTCGATCGGACCGTCGCCCGCCGAGACTTCTTCCGTGTGTTCGGTGTCGCCGCGTTTCAAAGTCAGCTTGACTCGTGGCGTTTGTCCCGTCCCGCAATGGGCCTCGAACGACACCAGCGACCATTCCTCTTCGGGAACGCCGTGGAGCTGTTGTTCGATCAAGGCCGCGATATCGCCGTCGTAAACTTCCTTCTTTTGTCGGCCAGCTTCTTGAACTCTTCGAAGACCGATTGCAGTTGCTCGCCCGTCATGCGATAGCCGAGCGCCTTGGCACGATCGGCCAACGCCGCGCGACCGCTGTGTTTAGCAGCACCAAATCCGTCTTGGAGAAGCCCACATCTTCGGGACGCATGATCTCATAAGTCGTGCGTTCCTTGAGCATGCCGTCCTGGTGAATGCCGGCTTCGTGCGCGAACGCGTTGCGGCCGACGATCGCCTTGTTGCGTTGCACTTGTAGGCCGGTGATCTTCGACACGAGGCGGCTGGTCGGAACCAATCGCTGGGTGTTCACGCGCGTTTCGCAGCCGTAGAAGTCACCGCCAGTGCGCATCGCCATCACGACTTCCTCCAGCGAGCAATTGCCCGCCCGTTCGCCGATCCCGTTGATCGTGCATTCAATCTGTCCGGCGCCCGTTTTCCACGGCGGCCAGGCTGTTCGCGACAGCCAATCCGAGATCGTCGTGGCAATGGATGCTGATGACGGCCTTGTAGTTGGGGACTCGCTCGCACAGCATGCGATCGTCACTTTATCTGACTGGGAATGGCGTAGCCGACGGTATCGGGGATATTCACGGTCGTCGCGCCGGCGTCGATCGCCGCTTCCACCACCTGCGCCAGAAACTCGTGTTCAGTGCGCGCCGCGTCTTCCGGCGAGAACTCGACGTCGTCACAGTACTGCACCGCGCGGCTAACGCCCGCCACGGCGCGGTGGATGATTTCCTCGCGAGACATCTTCAGCTTGAACTCGCGATGAATGGCGCTGGTGGCCAGAAACACGTGAATCCGCGGCGACTCGGCGTGCTTGAGCGCCTCCCAAGCTCGGTCGATGTCGGCGTCGTTGCAGCGAGCCAATCCGCAGACGGTCACTCCGCGAATCGTGCTGGCAATCTCGCGAACGGCTTCAAAGTCGCCGGGCGACGCGATGGGAAAGCCCGCCTCCATGATGTCGACGCCCAAGTCGCTGAGCGCCTGGGCGACTTCCAGTTTCTCTTGCAGGTTCATGCTTGCGCCGGGCGATTGTTCGCCGTCGCGCAGCGTCGTATCGAAAATCCGTATCGTGCGTGGTTCAGCCATCCGAAATGTCCTTGATCGTGGGTGGAGATTGTTTGATTTCGAGGTTCAACAGGCGGCAGGCCGGTCCTTGACCGGCGCGCGCAACAACAATCTCGCCCTCGCCAGGCCGCTCCACAATTGACGGCGTTTCATAAGAATGCAGTTTGGTTTCATGGGACAAAAAAACCCCAAGGCGGGGCCTCGGGGTTTCTCGGTGGACTCTGTTATATCGACAGAACGCAACCCCTACGACCGGCAACCCGGCAACGCCAGCAAGCTTAGCAGGAGGTTTCGTAGGTTCGCGTTCATCGGAAATGTTCGTTGAGTTAACGGCTTTCAATTCAGACAAATGACGATATCCAGCAACTTAGGTTCGGTCAAGTCGGACCGTCATCGACTCGGGCGAACTGCTCGGCGCGGATTTCATGAGCATCGCGTCGACGTCGTTGGCCACGATCACGCCATAGTTGATCGCGCCTAGCCAGCCGGACATGATGATTCCCACGCTGCCGGCGTGATACAAACCGTGGACTTGTTCGGGCAACGCGCGGCTGACCGCCAAGCCTTCGAACTTCGTGCCGAAGCTGGCTCCCGCCACGTGCTGCGTATAGTGCTGAAACGTGCGCGGCGTTGAAGCTTCGACATGGGCAATCCGCTGGCGAGCGTTCGGGACGTACTTGTCCAATGCGTCGAGCGTCGTTTCAATTAGGTCGCGTTTGCTCGCTTCGTATTCTTCTTCGGAAAGTCGAGCCCAGTCGTCGTAGTGGGCGTTCGTGCTGCTGACGATCAGCGTCCGTGGGCGAGCCTCCGGGCGTGTATGCGGGTAATAGAACGAATAGGTTCGGCTGGTGACGTCGCGGCTGAGCAGCAAATCGGTGCGGAACTCGCTGGCCGTGCTGCTAAACAGCAAGTCGCCGGTCGATTCGTCGACGTGTTCATCCGGCTTGAGAGCCATGTAGACCTGCGTGCTGCTGTTGTTCAATCGCACGGCGGTCGTCTCTTCCACGAACTTCGGATCCAACTGCTCCTTGCCGACCAACCGCAAGACGGTCGCTTTCAGATTGGCGTTCGACACGACGGCTCGCGTACGGATCGTCCGGCCGTTGACATGCACGCCCGTGACTCGGCCGCGTTCCACCAGAATGCGATCGGCGTCGCAGCGAATTCGCACGTCGACGCCGTTCTTTTTCAGCTCGCCGTGCATCAGTTCGACCAGCCGGTCCGTACCGCCCTCGAACGTGAAGACCCCTTTGGACATGAAATTCGAGAACACGATGCCGTAGGTGATGGCGGGGTCTTCCAGCGTCGAGCCGTTGGCGTACACAATCGGCTCCATCAACAACCGCACCACGTCGTCGCGGCCGGGAAAGAACTTGGCGAACAGCTCGCCGGTCGTCATCGACTGGTCGTCGTAGAAGTTCATCCCCCGAGCGGTGTCGAAGAACGCCTTAACGGTTTCCGCCGCGATTCCGAATCGCTCGACCAGCAGTTTGGTGAAGTCGTCGCGATTGTAGGTTGTCGTCAGCGAGAACATCGGATTGTCGAAGCGGATGTTACGCAGTTGGACGATGGAATCCGCGATCTCGGCCGACCAATAACGGCGGCAGCTCTTGATCATTCCGGCCGGAAATCCGTGCAGCGAGATGTCGAAGATGTAGCCGCCGGGCCGCTTGAACCACGTGGCCATACCGCCCAGTTTGTAATGCTGCTCCAGCAGCAGCACGCTGTAACCGGCGCGGCCCAGAATGTTGGCCACCGTCAAACCGGCCAACCCGCTACCGATGACGACAACATCGTATTGGTCCTTGGCGCCTTGAAGAAAATCACGGGGCATGATCGGGCGACTATCTCGCAAAATCGGGAAACATCGGAGAAAAGCAGATTGTGACCGAGATTGCTCATTTTGGTAAGCGGCTTGCGAAATCGCGCCGCCACGCTCGGCACTGGTCTGCGTGTCTCGAAGCTCGCCCCGAAAGGCGTTGTTTCCCCCTGAAGCCCTATCCCACCGGTTCCAGCTCGCGCGTCACCTCCGCGTCTTCAGCCCGGCGGCTGAGTTGCTTGATCTGCACGCGGTCGCCTCCGGCTCGTTTGCACTCATACATGGCTTCGTCGGCCACGGCTACCAATTCCTCGTGGAACTGGGGAGTCGACTGAGCGCTTCCGGGAAAGAACAACACGCCGCCCAGGCTGATTGTGACCTGCAATGAAAGATCACCACAAACGGCTTTCGAGGCGGCAATGCAGCGGCGAATCCGCTCGGCCATGCCATTGAACTGCTGCAAATCCGGGTTGTCGACCAAGATCACGAATTCCTCTCCGCCATAGCGAGCCACCACATCATTGCCGCGCACGTTGTCTCTCAGTGTGCGACCGATATGACGCAGCACTTCGTCACCGGTGAGATGCCCATACGTATCATTAATCTTCTTGAACTTATCAATGTCGGCGAACAACACACCAACCGTGCGAACTTCCTCGCATTGCCGCACGCGTTGCTGTAACCGAGCCTGGAAGTACTCGCGATTGTAAACTTCGGTCAAACCATCCACGCAGGTCTTCTGTTCCAAGTCGGTAACTTTGCTGCGCAGCGATTCGTTCTCGCGAGCCAATTCGGCGGATCGCTGACTCATATCCTGGGCTTGCAAGTGAGACCGCAAGGAGAGTTGAGCCAACTGTTCCATGGCACAGGCTAACAATTCGCTGCTGGTAGGCAGCCGTGAGATATCCGTCGAGAACATCTCCGACGTTTCGTGGAGGCGTCCCCGTAGTTCCTCTAGGAAATTGTCTAAATCCGCGTCCACGAAGTCATACAACTCCGTCGTCAACGATTGGAGCCGGTCCAATGATCCGGCTGGGTCGTTGCCAAATAGAAAATCACTGGCGGCGGACGCCGTATTGGCCATGCCAATCAATGGATACTCGGGACGCTGTGCCATCTCGAATAGCTCACACGGTGAAAGATCGTGCAATCGCACGACTTCGACCATGGTCTCCGGCAATGACCAAGCGGCCAACAATTCGCCGGAAATCTCGGCATGCGTGGTTTCCAATACCTCTTGCTCGATTTCTTTGAGCCGACGCTGTTCGTCGCGGGCTCGATCGATAACCGGCGTGTACTGAGACGAATAGGCCTGTAACAGCGCTAGCCGGCCCACATCCATCAGCAATCCCGTGACGAACGCCGAATCGCGCATGCGCTTGTCGATCCGATTCGCCAGCAACTCCATCGCCAAGCCTTGAATGACTGACTGGAGCCAAATCTCTTGGTAATATTTGTCCAGCAGGCCCCCGCGATTAGCATTGTCAGCCAGCGAGAAGCTGAGCGCCAGACAGCTCACCGCATGCTTGCCCAACCATACGACCGCGCGGTCCAACGAATCGATTTTGGCGCCGCCGCCATAGAAGGGCGAGTTTGCCGCTTTCAGTAGTTTCGCCGTAATGCCTGGATCGGTTTTAATGATTTCCACGATCTTAGGAATCGGAACGTTGGGATCGGATATCGCGTTCAACAGCCGCATGGCCACGGCGGGAATCGTGGGAATGCCAATCAGAGCGCGCTTATCGACCACCATTTCTGTAAACTCCGAGCGTGCGAATTCTAGGATTTGCTTTCTTGACTCACGATGAATGCACAAAGGGCGAGCGCTTTCGGCCCTTCGTAGTGGTTATCGACGCCTGCTGGAAAAACTTGCCCCGCTTGCCGCGCTTTTTTTACCAACATTCTCGATTCGCATTGGCCTCGCCTGTTGCCTGAACGCCACATGAAATCGCGTTCTATACTCTTTTGGCGACACAAACGGCGCGAGTGACCGTGTTATAGCCGCGGAAGGAAACAGAACGACGTCTCGGTGGGGCAGCCATGGACATCGCAACAATTGTGGGATTGGTACTTGGATTCGGCCTGGTGGTCGGATCGATTCTGATTGGCGGCGGCGGCCTCATGCCGTTCATCGATGCCCCGTCTTTGATGATCACCGTCGGCGGTTCTTTCGCCGCGCTGCTGATCAATTTCCCGCTAAATAATGTCTTGGGCGTTTTTAGCGTGATCAAAAAATGCTTCACCGTAAAATTGCCCACCACGCAGGAATGCATTACCCGTTTCAAAGAGTTGGCGGGCGTGGTGCGCAGCCAGGGCATGCTGGCCTTGGAAAACGAACTGCCGAATATCAACGACGAATTCTTGGCTCGCGGATTAGAAATGGTAATCGGCGGCGCGACGAAAGAATCCATCGAACAAGTCTTAGAGACGGAAGTCAGCTACGTCGCGCAGCGGCATGCCACGGGCAAAAAGATCATCGAAGCGATGGCGGCCGCCGCGCCAGCGTTTGGTATGATCGGCACGCTGATTGGCTTAGTACAAATGTTGCGCACGTTGGATGACCCTAGCCAGATCGGTGGTGGTATGGCGGTCGCTTTGCTAACAACTCTCTACGGCGCCGTGATTTCAACTTGGCTTGTATCCCCTTGGCCGGCAAACTGGAAATGCGCAGCCAAGAGGAAGTCATGATTCGGGAACTCACGATCGCGGGACTGGGCGCCTTGGTGGAAGGGCAGCCCCCGCGAGCGATCGAAGAACGCCTGCTCGCGTTCTTATCCACATCGAAGCGGCCGACGGGCGAGCAGGGAGAGGCGGCCTAACGCCATGCGCAAAGACGACGCTCCACCACCCAAAAAAGAAGACATCCCAGCGTGGTTTATGACGTACAGCGACGTCATCACGCTGTTGATGACGTTCTTTATTCTGCTGCTCACGTTTGCCACGAATGAACCGGAAATGTTCGAGCGAATGCAAATCTCGCTATTCGGCGGCGGCGGAGCCACGGGTTTGGCGGGCGAGATGAAGGAGGCGGTTGAAAACGACTCGATGTTATTACGAGAGCGACCGCCTTCCAGCCGCCTTACCATGGAAGGTTCGGAGATGCCGCCGATTCACGACGATCCCGCCAGTCGCGGTGTCAACAAAGGGTTGGCCGGACTTGATAGTGAAGAACATAAGGATCCCACAATCTCTAACCAGATAGACGCTCCGCTGGCATTGTTGGCCGGCGCGGATGGAGAGATTTACGCTCGCGGTCGGCAACTGAACTTGATGCTGGGCCAGCAGCTTAAACAGGATCCTTGTCACATCAAGCTAGAAGTCTCCATGACCGGCGACGTCCCACGAACCATGGTGTTGGCTCAATCCTTGGTAGAAGAATATGGCGTTCGGCCCGGAAAAATCGGAATTAGTGTGATGCCGAACTCGGGTATCCCGGCGGATCATGTGCGACTGATTACTTATTGGCACGAAAGGCAGAGTGCGGAATGAGTAAGAAGCGCAAACCGCCCTCTAGCGCGCCCAGCAAGGCCTACTTGTTATCGTTTGGCGATACGATGACGGCCTTGTTGGCGTTCTTCATCGTGCTCAATTCGTTGGCCAAGGAACAAACGGGCGCCAATCTTCACTCGGGCACTGGTTCGTTCATCCGCGCCGTGGAGGGGACCGGTTTGCCGGGCACGTATCCGGGCAAGACATCGAAGCACATTCGGCAGCAGGATCACATGAATCCGTTGTACATTGTCGAACCGATGGAGGATGTCGAACCGGACAAGAACGCCGGCGGCCCCGACGAGGACAGCAACGACATTCGCGTGGTCGACCGCGAAAAGGACAACTTCGATCGCTTCATCCTGGAAATGGAGCGTCTGTACACGGTTCGACCTCTCGCGCCGACCGAGGGCGAAGTGGTGTTCGACATCTTCCACAAGCTGAACCCCGAACCTCCGCTTCTGCCGGCGGCCGTGCGCAACACGGCCATGCAAGTGTTGCCGCAATTGCGCGACGAACGCTATCAAGTGGAGCTGGTGGTCTGGGCGACGACGCCGGGCGAGTCGGCTTGGAATCGAGCGATCGAGCAATCACGACAACTGCGAAACGAGCTCTTGAACGGCGTGCGTATGACGCCCAGCCAAGAGTCGCGGCTGCACGCCGTCGGCCAGCCGTGGTTGTTCTCCGATTCCAAACGGCCGGTGATGTCATTCGTCGTTCGCAAAGCCATCAGCACGGCGAATTAACTGGGCGCGGCGGTTTGCTCGGGCCAGTCCACCGCACGAGCCAGTTGGACAACTCAGTTTGATCCGCGTTGCATGGGCCCGTTCCGATTTGCCGGTCAAGCTGCGAGTGTGGCCGCTGCCAGATTGGCAGTCGCCGGCCCTCCAGCCGGCTTGCGTCTGCCACGATGCGTGAAGCCGTCCCTGACCGGCACTTGATCGAATGCTGCAACCTTCTACAGCAAAGCAGGTTGCGGCATTCTTGATCCACTTGGCGCGCAATCTGCTTACTTCACGCCGCTCATGCAAATTCCGCGCAGTTTTGGCAGCCGGACGCGTGGCGAGTAGGCCCGGCGGCGGCCAAGCAGGATATCGGACACGTTAGTGCAAGTCATCGATCGGAGGTTTTTCACTGATGGCAACAGCGACCAAGACCAAGAGCAGCGTGAAACTGCAACCATTGGGCGACCGCGTGGTGGTGGAACGTGAGGAATCGGAAGCCGTGACGGCTGGCGGCATTGTGCTGCCGGACAGCGCCAAGAACAAACCGGCGCGTGGCAAGGTAGTCAGCATCGGCGATGGCAAAATGCTGGATGACGGCACGCGAGGCGCGATGCAGGTCAAGCCGGGCGACCGCGTTATTTTCAGCAGCTACGCCGGCGAGACCTTTAAGGTCGACGATCAAGAGCTGCTGTTGATGCGAGAAGACGACATCCTGGCCGTCATCGAAGACTAGTCGAATTGGCAGATTCCCAGCCGCAGGCGATTGAATCGTTCGCGGCAGTTTCCCGAACACAAGCAAACAGTTCTCAAAGGAGATCTCATTCATGGCGAAGATCATCGCTTTCGATCAAGAGGCCCGCGAAGCAATTCGGCGCGGCGTTTCCAAGTTGGCTCGGGCGGTCAAGGTCACGTTGGGTCCCAAGGGCCGGAACGTGATTCTGCAGAAGAGCTTCGGCTCGCCCACGGTTACCAAGGACGGCGTGACGGTCGCCAAGGAAATCGACCTGGAAGATGTCTACGAAAACATGGGCGCTCGCATGGTTCGCGAAGTGGCCAGCAAGACCAGCGACGTGGCGGGCGACGGCACGACCACGGCCACGGTCATGGCTGAAGCGATCTTCAACGAAGGCTTGAAGGCCGTCGTGGCGGGCGTGAATCCGGTGCAGATGAAGGCGGGCATCGAAAAGGCCGTGGCCGACATCACCGAGAAGCTGCAAAAGATGTCGATCAAGGTGAAGGACAAGAGCGAGATGGCGAATGTGGCCAGCATCGCCGCCAACAACGATCGTTCGATCGGCGAACTGTTGGCCGACGCCATGGAAAAGGTCGGCAAGGACGGCGTGATCACGGTCGACGAAGGCAAGAGCTTGCAGACCGAGATGGAGTGGGTCGAAGGCATGCAGTTCGACCGCGGCTATCTCTCGCCGTATTTCGTTACCGACTCGAACACGATGTCGGCCGTGTTGGACGATCCTTACATCCTGGTCTTCGAGAAGAAGATCAGCAACATCAAGGACTTGGTGCCGATCCTGGAAGCGATCGTGCAACAAGGCAAGCCGCTGTTGATCGTGGCCGAAGATGTCGAAGGCGAAGCGTTGGCGACGCTGGTCATCAATCGTTTGCGTGGCACTTTCCATTGCGTGGCCGTGAAGGCTCCGGGCTATGGCGATCGCCGCAAGGCCATGATGGAAGACATCGCGATCTTGACCGGCGGCGTGGCGATCTTTGAATCGCTGGGCATCAAGCTGGAAACGTTGCCGATCACCGATCTGGGCCGCGCCAAGAAGGTGATCGTCGACAAGGACAACACCACGATTATCGAAGGCGCTGGCAAGAGTGCCGACATCAAGGCTCGGATCGACCAGATTCGCCGCGAGATTTCCAACTCGACCAGCGACTACGATCGCGAGAAGTTGGAAGAGCGGTTGGCTAAGCTGGCTGGCGGCGTCGCCAAGGTGAATGTCGGTGCGGCCACCGAAAGCGAGATGAAGGAAAAGAAGGCTCGTGTCGAGGACGCTTTGCACGCGACTCGCGCGGCCGTCGAAGAAGGCATCCTGCCGGGCGGTGGCGTGGCGTTGCTGCGAGCCAGCTCGACGGTGAAACCTGCCGATGAGCTGACTCACGACGAGAAGGTCGGCTACAACATCGTGCTCCGCGCCTGCCGAGCGCCGCTGACGATGATTTCCGAGAACGCCGGTCAAGACGGCGGCATCGTCTGCGAGAAGGTGCTCGATGGCAAGTCGAACTTCGGCTACAACGCCCTGACCGACACCTACGAGGACTTGGTGAAGGCTGGCGTTATCGACCCGACGAAGGTGACTCGCACGGCGTTGGGCAACGCCGCCAGCGTAGCGACGCTGCTGCTGACCAGCGACGCCTTGGTCGCCGAAAAGCCCAAGGAAGGCGGCAAGAAGGGTCATGGCGGCGACCACGACATGTACTAATCGACCCAGTTAGACGTGTCGGCTCCGAGCCGTTTTTAATAGATCGAGCCCGCCGGTGAAACAGGCTTTCCCGGCGGGCTTTTTTTGTCGGAAGCAGGAAATCCGGGCAATTCACTTGTCAAGTTCGGCTCGCCCGTCTACTTTTCCGGTGAATTCGTGCGGTTTACTTGTCCCTACCATCTCGTCACTTCTCAAAGGCAGGACGCACCATGTTGACTTCCACGAAAGGCGTCGGTTTTACCCCAGGAGCTCCCACTGGTCATTCGGCCGCTGGTCCCACGGTTACTCCCACCGTATACATCGTCGACGACGACCCTGGCGCCCGTGATTCGGTACAAGCCCTGGTTGTGACGATGGGCTATCGCGTGGCCAGCTACGGCTCGGCCGAAGATTTTCTGGCCGATTACCAGCTCGACCAGCCCGGTTGCCTCATTACCGACAATCGCATGCAGGGGATGAGCGGTTTGGAGCTGCAACAGGAATTGCGTAACCGCGGCAGCTCGTTGCCCGTGATCGTTATCACGGCCTACGCCGACACGCCGCTGACAGTCGAGGCGATGCGAAAAGGGGCGATCACGCTGCTCGACAAACCGTGTCGCGAACAGCAATTGTGGGAAAGCATCCGCGAAGCGTTGGGATTGGATCGCCGGTTGCGCGAAGCGCGCCAAGCTCAAGTCGACCGAGCCGGTCGGTTCGAGTCGCTCACCGAAGCGGAACGCCAAGTGATGGAGCTGATGATCGAAGGCGACCCGAATAAGGTCATCGCTAACAAGCTGGAAGTCAGCGTCCGCACGGTTGAAGCCCGTCGCCATAATGTGTTTCTTAAGACGGGCACCGAATCGCTCGCCGAACTCGTGCGTCTGTACATGGACTACCGCCGCGATTTGGACGAAGCATAGCCGGCGGGACCGGGCCGCGTTCGGTTAGGAGCGGTCCGTCAGGAGCGTTCAGTAGGTTGAAGAACCGCGGATTGCCCAAGACTTTGGCGGGGTTCGCTACGGAGCGAACTCCGCCAGCAGTTCCTCGATTCGCTGGCAGACGTTTTTCGCCCTCTTGTCCTTGCCAATTGAGTTCGCCGTACCACCAATAACGAATGCGGCCGGCGCTGTCGACTAAATAAACGCTGGGCCACATGGAATTGCCCCATGCGTTCCAATTTCGTTTCTCATTGTCGACCAGAATGGGAAACTGGAATCCGGCCTCGGCGATCTTCTTCTTCAGTCGATCGACATCATGTTCGGCATCCGTTTCCGGTGTATGAATACCAACAATCGTTAATCCCTGGCGGGAAAAATCCGTATGCCACTTGCGATAGTGTTCATAATTCCGTTGGCAGTTAATGCACCCGTTCGCAAAGAAATGCACGGCCGTCACGCGCCCGGTCAACTTCTCCACGGGACGCGTCGTATTGAGCCAATCGGTCGGTTGTGAGATCAGTTCGGGGGCGCGAAAAGTGACTTGGCCAAGTTGGCTAATGTCGATGGCGGGCCCGACCATTTCCGCCCAGGCCGTTCGTTGTTCGCCAGTCATCTTTTCCAGCACCCGTCGCTGTTCGGCCAACTTCAGCTCGCGGGCTTCTTCTTCCAGCGGCGCGACTTGTTCGCCCGCGGCGGCGCGTTTGTACAAATCGGCGACCTTCGTTTGTGTCTCTTCCAAAATTTCGCGAATCTCCTGCCGCTGTTTTTCTTCCAGCTTCAACCGGTCGGCCACCTCATCGCGCACCAGGGCCCGACTGCCTTGGATCCAATATTTGATTTGCTCCAAGCGCTGCCGCTGCGAGTCCGTAAAGATCGCGGCCGCATAACGCTCGGCGCCTCGCGTCGACGTCTCCCAAGCCGTTTGGCTCTTTTCGGCCGATTGATTTCGCGTGGGCAGAATCAAGGCATCGATCTTGTCGGAGAGCTTGGCCAGCGACGCGCGTTGTTCCGTCGTGGCTTTCAGATCCTTAAGCACCACCTCGTCTCGCAGCAGAAACACCAATGGATTGTCCAAGCCGCCAATCGGTAACCGACCATCGGGGTTTTGCTGAGCCGAAGCCGTCCGCGGCCCGGCAAGTCCCACGAACACGAAAATCAAGACATACCGGGCGGTTGATCTGCTCATGTCTTGCATTCCTCATAATGGCTGGTCTCTTCATCGAAGAGACGGTCGAAGCGACGCCGATTCTCGTGGGTGACCTGCTGGCAACGGTCGACCAACTCTTGCGGGCCGTGCATGTGCAACAGGAACGCCAACCGACGCAGTTCGCGTTCGTCGCCCGGCAGATCGTGACGAGCCGTCGTGTTCATCAATCGCAATCCGGATTCGATGCTGCGAAGCAAGCGATACGACTGGCGCAGGAAGGCACGATCGTCGTCGCCCAGTTGCCCGGCGGCGTTCAACGCATCGATGGCGTCGAGCGTGCCGGGCACGAGCACCTCGGGAAACTCGCCGGCACAGCGGAGTTGCAGCATCGGCACTAGGAATTCAATGTCAACCGTACCGCCCGGTCCACGTTTCAGGTTGCGGGCCGATGCCGTTTCCTCCAATCGCCGACGCATCACGCGAATGTCGTCGGCGAACGCCGGTTGCCACTCGACGCAAGTCACCGCGTCGCGAACCGCTGCGTTCACCGCATCGCGCGCGGCGGCCGAACCATATACGGGACGCGCTTTGCACAACGCTTGCCGTTCCCAAAGCTGTCCCGCGCCCTCCTGAAAATACCGTGAGAACTCGGCCACCGAGCAGGCGAGCGAGCCGCTCTTGCCAGTCGGTCGCAACCGCGGATCCATCTCATACAGCCGCCCATAAGGCCCAAGCCGCGTCACTTCCTTGATGATGCGTTGCCCCAACTGGCTGAAAAAATGCTGATTGGTCGTCGACTCGTTCTTCCGCCCGCGACCGTTCGGACGCGTCATGCCATCGGCTTCATACAGAAAGATGACATCCAGATCGCTGTGATAATTAGGCTCGCGACCGCCCAACTTGCCCATCGCCAGAATGATCAATTCACACGGCCGCTGCTCGTCGCCGACGGTGGGTTGGCCGTAGCGCTCCATCAACCGCAGCGCTTCGCGGTCGGCGATTTCCGCCAAGCAGACTTCGGCGATATCGGACAACGCCCGATGCGTATCGCGCACATCCTCCTTGCCCAGCACGTCGCGCACGCCGACACGCAGATGCAGCGAATTCTTAAAGCTGTGCAAGATCGGCTCGGCGTCTTCCGCCCCGCGCAACAAATCCTTCAATGTGGCCAGCAACGACTCATGAGTCGGCAGCTTGTCTAACAGCAACGAATCCATCAGCTCGTCGATCATGCCCGGATTGCTCGTCAGAATGCCGGCCAAATAGGGGCTGGTCGCACACAATCGGACATACAGTTGCAACGACGGCGGATTGAAACTGAACAGCTCCCACAACACGCCTTTGCCACCCAGCGAATCGCTGACCGCGCACAAATTGACCAGCGTCGAATCGGGATCGGGCGTGGCCGCGATCGCTTGCAACAAAGCCGGCGAGATGGAAGCCAAGAAGTGACGACAACGCCGCGTCGACAAGAACGCCACCCGCTCTTCCGACAGCGCCATCAGATTTCGATAGGCTCCCGCGATGTCGTTGAATCCGTATTTACCCAAATGCTGAGCGACGATTTCGGCCGAAGGTTCGGGATCGAGAATCAGGTCGACTTCCGGCTCGGTGCGTTCTTCGTCGCCGAAAGCATCATGCAGCAGATGATCCAAAATCTTGCGGTTCTCGACCGTTCGCTCGCGCAAGTCGCGCTGGAAATCGGCGAGCGCCGCGGCATGATGCGTGTCGGCGTATCCCATGCGGATCGCCACGCGCCGCAGTTCGACATCCCCTTCTGGCAACGTGTGCGTTTGCAAATCGAACATAATCTGCAGCCGATGTTCGATCTTACGAAGGAACGCATAGTTTCGCTCCAAGATCGAACGTTCCTGAAACGTCAAACATCCGACCTGCTCGAGCGCGGCGATCGCGGCCAATGTGTTCGACGTGCGAAGTTGCCGCAAGTCGCCGCCGTTGAGCAATTGCAGAAACTGAATCACGAACTCGATATCTCGAATCCCGCCGCGGCCGGTCTTCACATTGCGAGTGTCGCCTTGCTCCAGCTTCGCCCGCCGCTCGATGCGCCGCTTCAGTGCCTTGATGCCCGCGATATCGGCTCGGGTCAAGTAACGGCGAAAGACCCACGGTTCGAGC
>JAWKTM010000048.1:0-55142 GCA_041399085.1 Pirellulaceae bacterium | reverse complement strand
ACTCCTGCAAATACGTTTTGGCTTCCAGCGGCGAACGCATATCGGGCTCGCTGACGATCTCCAGCAGCGGCGTGCCGGTGCGATTCAAGTCGATGCGGCTGTCCGATTTGCCGGCGACTTCATCGTGCATGCTCTTGCCGGCGTCTTCTTCCAAGTGAGCTCGCAGAATGCGAACCCGCTTCGGCTCGAAGCCGCCCTTGGGATCGCTAATCTCCAACCAACCGTGCTCGGACATTGGCAGATCGTATTGGCTGATCTGATATCCCTTGGGCAAATCCGGATAGTAATACTGCTTGCGATCCCATTTGGTGAACTCTGGGATCTGGCAGTTCAACGCGACGGCCGTGCGGAGCGACAGCGCGAACGCTTCGCGATTCATCACCGGCAGCGAACCGGGCAGGCCAATACAAACCGGGCACGTCTGCGTGTTCGGCGGTTGGCCGAAGCGCGTGCTGCAGCGGCAGAACAGCTTTGTTTGCGTCTGCAATTGCACGTGGACTTCGAGGCCGATGATGATGTCGTAGGGCTGTTCGGACATGTCGATTTCCGTGGGCGGGGCGTTACAGCGGCAGCACGATTTCCTTGCCTTCCTTGTCGCGGCAGTCGAGATCGAGGTGCTCGGGATAGAGCCCTTCGCTGCCGAGGATTTGCACGGTGAGCGTGCCGGAATCTTCGAGCTGCGTGATTTCCTTCCGCTTCTTGTTGTTCAAGTACGAGGCAACTTGGTCGTTCACGCGAATCGTCACGCGCGAAACATTGGGCTGCTGGCTGGCGAGCATCAACATGCGGATCACTTCGATCGACATGCTTTCGGCGGTCTTCACCACGCCGCGGCCGCTGCAACACGGGCAATCCGAGTAGACGCTGCGTTTCAGGCTGGGGCGAATCCGCTGGCGAGTCATTTCGATCAAGCCGAACGGGCTGGTGCGGAGGATCTTGGTGCGAGCCCGATCGCGCCGCAGCGAGTCGCGCAGCGCTCGTTCGACGTTACGCCGATGCGATTCTTTTCGCATGTCGATAAAGTCGTTCACGATCACGCCGCCCAGATCGCGCAGCCGAAGCTGGCGAGCGATCTCGCGAGCCGCCGACAGATTCAATTGATAGGCGGTTTCCTCGGCCGAGTCATCCGTGCGGAAGTTGCCGCTGTTGACGTCGATCGCAACCAAGGCTTCCGTCGGATCGATCACGATTGAACCGCCGCGCGACAACGGCACTTCGCGTTTGTGAATCAGTGCGATCTCGCGTTCCAAGTTGTACTTGTGGAACAGCGGCTCTTTGCCTTCGTACATTTGCAGCCGATGTACGTGCCGCGGCATAACCAATTGCAAAAAGTCGCGGGCCCGCTCGAAAGCTTCTTGCTGGTCGATATAAATCGCGTCCACGTCCGACGTGAAGATGTCGCGGATCGTGCGAATGATCATGTCGCTTTCTTCGTAGATGTCGACCGGCCCAGGGTGCTTCTTGATGCGGCCGACGATCACTTTCCACAGCCGCAGCAGGTAGGCCATGTCGCGCGACAGCTCCTTGCGCGTGCGATCCACGCCGGCCGTGCGGACGATGAAGCCCAAGCCCTTCGGCGGATTCAACTCGAGCAACATATCGCGCAGCTTGCGTCGTTCGGCTTCGTCCTCGATCTTGCGCGACACGCCGACTCGGCCAAGCGCCGGCATCAACACCAGATAGCGGCCCGGGATGCTGATGTAGGTGGACAGCGTCGGGCCTTTCGAGCCGATGCCTTCCTTGATCACTTGCACCAGCACTTCGTCGCCGCGCTTGAAGATCTCTTGAATTGGCGGCTTTACACGCGGGCGACCGCCACGAAACGGGCGACGTCGGCCGCCACGTCCTTTGCCGCGACCATCGCCGTTGTCGTCCTCGTCGTCATCAAATTCGGCGTCGCTATTTCGCTCGACCGCTTGATCGGGATCGAAACCGCCTTGGCGGAAGTATTGCGGTTCGACGTCGCTGATGTGCAGAAACCCATTGCGCCCGACGCCGAAGTCGACGAAAGCCGCTTGAATGCTGGGCTCGAGATTGACAATCTTTCCCTTGTAGATGTTGCCGACGTAGTTGTTCTGGCTGGCGCGTTCGATGTACAGCCAGCTCTTCGAGCACTCCGTCTTCAATGATGGCAATCCGGCACCCTCGGGCTATGAGACGTTGATCAGCATTTCTTTCTTCATATGACCACTTTCGCTTAACTTCGTTGATGGAAGCGTAAGCGAGTGATCCACGGTGGGCAGCCGTTTTTGCGGGGGCGGCGGCCGATGTGAGCGCTACGGTCATTGTAGAAGCTTCACGTTTGCAACTCCACACGGGCACGGGTGAGGTAAGCTCCTCGGATTCCAAATCGTCGAGTCCCAGGGCGGACAAGACTTCGCGAGGTCGCACAATTCCGGGTTGGTCGGCGGCCAAGGTGAATCGCACCTGGTCGTCGCAGTACTCCAAGGATTCCAAACCGGCTCGCACATCGATCGTGGTCGGGGGCTTTTCGCGGGTAATCCAGCGAGATTCGGCGGCCAGCAGCTCGTCAATCGATTGCTGAATGTCCGCGCGTCGGTCGCTTGGCACCGGAAACTCGTAGACAAACCGAGCGGCACGTGCCTTGCGTTGACCTTCGGCCAGGGCGGTCACTTCGGTGATGACCAATCCCGGCGGCGCGTGACGCTCGAGCAGTTCGGTTAGCAAGTCCGTCGGTGTTTCTTCCGCCAATTCAAATTCCATCACTTCATCGGCGCCGCGAATACCAAGCGACAATGCCGAAGGAAACGTCATGCGAGGTTTCGGATGGAACCCTTCACTCATGCCCAGCCGCAGGTTCGCGCGTCGAAACATCCGTTCGAATGCGCGCACCAGATCACGATGGCTGATCAGTCGTAGATCATCCTCCTTGCGGAAACGAATACGTATTCGATATCGATTCATAGTTACCCGAACACCAATTCGGGCGTTGTTCGTTTGATTTCTTCGCGAAGGAACGCGTCCACTTCGTTCGCGTCCTCCATTGTCAACACACGCCGCGCGACGGTCTGGCATTGTTCCAGCGTCACGTTGCGAATGAGTTGTTTCACTTCGGGGACCGTGGCGGGCGACACGCTCAGCGATCGCAAGCCCATCCCGATCAGCAGCATCGCATACTTTAGCGAACCGCTCATCTCGCCGCACACGCTGGCCGGAACATTTTCCTGATTCGCGGTGCGGACACAGTGATCGATCAGCCGCAGCACCGCCGGGTCCGACGGCCGATACAAATCGGCGACTTCGCGATTTCCCCGATCCACGGCCAAGGTGTACTGCGTCAAATCGTTGGTGCCGATGCTGATAAAGTCGACTTCTCGGATGAACTTGTCAAGCATTAACACGGCGGCGGGCGTCTCGACCATCATTCCGATCGGAATATCGCGGTCGAAATCGACCCCTTCGTCTTCCAAGTCCTCGCGGGCGTCGTTCAACACCATCTTCGCTTTTCGCAGTTCATTCAGCGTGGCGATCATCGGAAACATCAAACGCAAGTTCCGACCGACGCTGGCCCGCAGGATGGCCCGCAGTTGCACGCGGAACGACGCCACGTTTCGCAGCGATAGACGAATGCTGCGCAGCCCGAGAAACGGATTGTCTTCCTCGCCTTGCTTGGGAAGCAACCCCATTTTGTCCGCTCCCAAGTCCAGCGTCCGGATCGTGACCGGTCGGCCTTGCATGGCCCGAGCCACTTGGGAATACGCCTGAAAGTGTTGTTCTTCCGTCGGCTCGCAGTCCATGCCGAGATAGAGAAACTCGGTGCGGTACAGCCCCACGCCATCGGCGCCTCGCGCCAAACACGTTTCCACCTCGTAAGGAAACTCGATATTGGCCGTTAGTTGGATTCGCACGCCATCGGCCGTCTCAGCCGGCAAGTCGCGCAGCGTAGCCAAATGCCGAGCGGTCGAACGCTGCGTTTCCAGAGTCGCTTGATAGCGCTCCAAGGTTTCCTTGTCGGGCCGAACGATTACCTTTCCCTGTTCGCCGTCGACGATCACGATATCGCCGCCCGACACGTCGGCCAAAAAGCATCCCGTGCCGACCACCGCCGGGATCTCCTGCCCCTTGGCCACGATCGCCGTGTGGCTGCTGGCGCCGCCGACTTCCGTCACGATCGCTCGGACGAATTGCCGATCCAGTTTGGCCGTTTCGCTGGGCGTCAGGTTCTTGGCCAAGATGACTGCCGGCGAGCTGAGATTCATCAGATGCTCGCGCTGTCGACCGGCCAAACCGCGGAGCAATCCTTTCTCTAAATCGAACAGATCGTGGCTCCGCTCCGCCAGATACTGGCTGTCGAGCTGCTGGAACACCTTGGCGTAGCGACGCAACGTGCTGCTGACGGCATATTCGGCCGAGTAGTGCCGGTCGCGAATCAGCGACTCCAATTCCTTGCGCAGCTTCGGATCGCGAAGCATCTGAAGATGGGCGGCGAAGATCGCACCGTACTGCTCGCCCAGCTTGATCGTGACGGCGTCGCGGTCGCGCGTCATCTCGTCTTCGACCACGTTCATTGCCCGATGCAGCCGTTGCACTTCGCGTTCGACGGTATCGCGCATGACGAAGTGGCGAGGGATACGAATATCCTCGTTACCCACAATCAACGCTTCTCCGATGGCGACACCGGGAGAAGCCGCGATACCTTGCAGAACCTGCATCAATGAATCGGCCTTCGCCTTTGAAATGGTTTGTGGACCAACTCGGGGTCGCTATTCTTCCTCGCTGCTGCCCTCCTTGCGGAACTTGCGAGCGAACATTTCGGCGATCACGCGGACCGCTTCGTCGGCGTCGGGGCCCGTGGCTCGGATCGTCAGTTCCGTGCCGCATTCGGCGCCAAGCGTCAGCACCGACAGAATGCTTTTTCCGTCGACCGCTTCGTTGCCCTTGATCACTTCCACTTCGCAAGCGTATCGGCCGGCAGCTTCGACCAGCATGTGCGCGGGGCGCGCGTGCAGGCCTTGCCGATTAAGAACCGTCACGCCGCAGGTGGCTGTCGGGTGGGACATCCCGGGCTTTCCACAAGAGATTAAGAGCTGTGCGAATTCGCCATCGGCGGTCGATGCGCGGCATTCACATACCCACATCCCGCGCCGAAAAGGCTTCTACCGAAGAGCGAATGCCCGCCGGTAACTACGAGCCGAATTGGTTATTATCCGCCTCGTCCAACAACGTCTGGATGTCTTGCGGGGATTTCGATTGCTTTAGGAATCGGCAGAACGTGTCATTGCGAAGCCGGCGGGAGATGTTCTCCAACGCTCGCAAGTGATCGCCGGGCCGATCGGGAGGAGAGATCAACAGAAAGAAGAGATGTACTTTCTCGCCATCCAGGCTGTTGAAGTCGACCCCGTCGGCACACACGCCGACGGTGCCCACCAAGCGATCCGCGCTGGGATGCTTCGAGTGCGGAACGGCCACGCCGCGTCCGATTCCCGTGCTTCCCAATTCTTCGCGTTGCATGATCGCGTTGACGATATCGTCCTTGTCTTCGTCCTTGATAGCTCCGGCGTCAACCAACGAGGTGACAAGCTCGCGAATCGCGCTGGGCTTGTCATCGGCCGTCAGTTCGGCCTTGATGGCTCCGTTGCAGATAAAATCGGAGAATTTCATAGTTGATCCTTTCAACGAACGTACGCTCAACCGCTACGGGAGCGTCGCGGCGCGCGGCAGCGGCGCGTGAAAAAGCTATTCAGTCGCGGGGCCCAATTCACCGGGCATCTCAATGTGCTTGTGACTGGTCTGTTTGTGACCAGTCAATTTCTCTTTGTGCTTGCGAAGCTGCTGCTCGATCTTGGGAATGACCAAATCGAGAGCCGTCGAGACGTTGGCGGCCGAGTTAGCCGCCACGAAATCCTTGGCGTGCTCCGCCGAGGCACGAATTTCTAAACTCGGGGCGTCCTCGTTTTCGAGATCCACCGTCACTTCGATAGCCGTTAGCCGATCGAAAATCCGACGCAGCTTTTCGACTTTCTCCCGGATCTTCTCCTGAGTCCCTTCGCTCAAATGTCCGTGACGCGCGGATATGGTGATCTGCACCGATCGAGTCTCCTAGAATGCTAAATCTTTTCCGCCCCTTGAATTACAGGCGGCTCGCTCTACAGCAGCCTTTGGCTGAGCATTAGTTTATCCATTCTACGTTATGGCGAAAGGGGCGGAGAATTCCGCATGATTTTCGCTCGGGCAATTCGGCGGGCAGCAGGCCGGATAGGGCGAGCAATCGGTATGGCTCGCCCTGTTTGTCAATCGCCTGTGACGAAGAAAACGACCTTACGGATTCGCGGCGGCCGGCGGTTCGTAGCTCGGCAACGGCGCCGGCAGTTCCTTGTAAGCAATCGCGCCCTCTTCCAGCCGCTCCTGCCAAGTCCGCACGGCAATCTTCCGCTGCACGGCCGGCTTGTAAGCCGCGTACTCATGCGTCCGGCCCGTGATCGCGAACAGATTCTCGAAAGCCAGCACGCGGAAGTCCAAAGCCTCGTGATCCAGATACGCGACGAGCTGCGCGGCCTCGCCCCCTTCCAGTTGCTCCGGCGAGTAACCCCACAACATTCGATACAGTGCCGTGGCGTCGTCCGGGCGATACTTCTCCAGCACTCGCCGCACTTCCGCCGCCACCTTCGGCCCGCGCGAGATAGAGCGGCGCAGCGTTTCAAAATGCGCCGACCAATGGGCGCGCTGCGTATCGTCGCGAATAACACCGTCGTCGAATGCGAAGAACGGCTCGAAGTCGTTCAACAACGCCAGCGAACGGGCCGCCAACGAACGGACCTCTTGTCGCCGATCCGCCACCTTCTCTTGCAACGACAACCGCACGGGCCGATCTCCGACCAACGACTGATTCACGATCGGTCCCGCAATCCGATCCAACCGCTCGATCGTCGTCGGCTGCTCGCCGCCAATCCAATTCGGCAATTGCGAAAGCTGGTTGATGCGAGCCGGCCGATCGTCGGCCATTCCGATGACATCGCCGCCGGTCACCAGCACCGGCTCGGACACGCCGCCCGCCACAGTCTCGGTCCAAGCCGCCTCGCCTTCCGCCCCGAATATCTGCACGGCCTTGATCGCGGACGACGTTTCCGGGTCGGAGCCGGGCGCCAAGTAGTTCCGCACTTCGATCGCCACCAAAGCGTCCGCGGTCTCTAACGTCAAAGTTCCCTCGCGCTGGCCAAAGGACAGATACACCTCGGTCCCTGGCTGGCCAATTGCCAACAGCAGCACGCGCCCTTCCTCGATTCGCACGGCGGGAATGTCGTCCACGCGAGGCTGTTCCAGCGTCACGCGAGTCGGCCCGGCCAGCTCCATTTGCACGGCGGTGCTCAACAACAACTGCGGATGAAACGACGGCAAAGCGACCAGCTCATCGCCGGACGAAAGAACCGTTCGCGGAGCCAACCGCCGCCAAGCTTCCGTCGATCCGTCCCAACGAACCAACGGTTGATCCTCGGACAGGAACCGACCCACTTCGATCCGCGCCGGCTCGGGCTTCTCTTCGGTCACATCGGTGGCTGGCGCCGGCGCGTCGCTGGGGACAGCCGGCGGCGTTGTCGAAGCCACGGGATCCGCGGGCGTATTCGCACTCGGGCCCGGCGTGTCGGTCGTGGTCGTCAACGCGGGAGTAGGAACCGATGCTGGGTTTGGGATCGGGCTAGAAGCAGACCCATTTGGATCGGCCGGAGTAATCGGCAGCGGACTGGACGCCCGCGACTCAACCGCTTCACTGTCGCTACTATTCGCCGGCTCGATCGGCTGCGGCGTCGGTTCGCTCGCGGGAGTCGTGCCCGCGCCGGCCGTACCGGGCGCAACTGGCCGACTTCCGCCAGCAACTGAATCGACAGGCCGAGTTCCGCCAGCAACCGTATCGGACGGCTCGACCGTGGACGCCGGTGTGCGGCCTGCGTTTGATGGGCCGCCTGCGTTTGATGGGCTGGCCGCGGAGCCGCCCGAGTCGCGAGCCGATCCGCCCGCGGGCGAAGCGCCCGAAGTCGCCAGGTCGGCGTCGCTTGTTCCCGCCACGGCCGCTCGTCCGTCCGCCGAACCGCCCAACCCTGCGGTCCCGTCTGCGCCCGTATCATTCTCGGCGACTACAGGCTCCGGATCGCCTGTCATCATGCGCAACAACGGATGACTACGATTGAACGGCCCGATTGCCCGCAAAGCCACTGCCGCCAATAAGAACGCCAGCAGCAACGTCGCTAGGATCGGCCAGATGTTGACCCGATTTGCCTCGCGCAAATAGTCGGGAACCTCCGCCGACTTTTTCGGAGTCGCCGCGTCGGCCGTAACCTGTTCGCCGGCCGTCTCGCTCGCGTCCAACGTCGCGTCGCTCGCATCCGCCGCGCCGGCCCCTGCCGCCACGGAACCCGTCGTTCCCACGGCGGCCGCCACGCCCGCCAACGAAACACCCGGGCCTGTCTCGGCAACTGCCGCCCCGGCCGCACGGTCCGAACTGTGAATGTGATACATCCGCTGCCGCAGCTTGGCGTCGACCTCGGCCGGCTCGCTCAGCACCATCGTCAGCACCTGATGACAGGCCGCGACTTCGGCCAAATGCACATCCGACTCCAAACAGATCCGCTCGAAGTCAGGGATCCGATCCTGCTCCAACGTGTTGTCCAGATACTCGGCCACGGTGTTCGGGTCGAGCCCCATGCCCTTGCCTTCCAGCGGCGGAGCTCCCAGCCGCAATCGTCGCATTGAATTTCGCACGCGATGCACCAAGTTGCTGGCAAACTCGTGCTCGTCGATCTTCTGACGAATCTGCTCGGCGTCGTCCGGTTCGAGGCAATCGTCCAGGTAAGCCAACATGGTTCGCAGCGTCAGTCGCATGGTTGTCGCCCTTTTCACAGTCACTTCGGATGCAAGTTGACTGTAATAGTGGCGCGAGTGGCCGCCGTCCGTGCAACAATCCCAAAAGAATCTCCGATTCGATCCGCTTCAGGCCGCCGATTCTGTCCCCTTGGATTCGCCTGCCGCAGGACGAGCCGGCGTTTTGCTCCAAGGCTCGTGGAACACGGCCACCGTCAGCACCGCGACAATGAGCAAGATCACCAACGCCAGCGGATGGAATGTCGCTGGCAACGCCGGTTCGGCGGCTTCCGGCTGTCCCGGCTCCGGCGGCAATCGCCACTCCGACCGACGTTCCCAACCATCGGCCGTGCGGCGCCAGTCGGTTCCGATCGCGGGCTTCCAAGCCAGATGGCGCATCTCCGATTCCGAGTGTCCAGCGGGCGCGGAGTTCGATCCCCAATGAATCGCCGCCACCACGACCATCGACACTCCCAGCAAGAACAACGCAATGCCGCGCATGAACCAATACTCCCGGTTCGAGAACCACCCAACTCGTTGAATTGGGCGCTGTTCCGGCGAGCCGCATTTGCCCGCCTCTCGACTCGGCTCGTATGCTTAAGCAACCGCCGGACCCGCGGCGGGCGAGTGATTGCCGACGACACGCTTAAGTCCCATGTCGTGCGATGTTTGCCGCGATTTATCGGCGTATCGCAACGCCCGTCGGTCGGTGGAACATGTTGCCGAAGCTCAACACTCGGCATCGCATTTGTGGCTTTCGGGCAACACGCCAAAGCGTTGGAAAGTCTCTGGACCTATTGCCGAAAGTCCACTCCGCCATGACCGGCTCGATCGCCGCCAATTTTGACACGTTCAACTCGCTCTGTTCCGACCAATCGTGCGAGTCGATCGAGTCTACGTGGACGCTTCGTTGCCATGAGTTTTTAGAATTCCGCGGCCGTTTGACTACAGTTTCCTTGGGTGTCCGTCAGTAGCCAAGTACAATAGAATTGCGACGACCACGGAAGACCGGTTGTCGTTCAATAGGAGTGTTACCAAATGGCCGATTATCAACGCGTCCGCAGGCAGCAATTGCTGCGCGAAGCCGAAGGCTATTTGGAATTAATCACCGCGTTTCACGCTCCCTATTCGGCCAAGCCGGCGTTGCGGCGAACGATGGCCGAACGTGTCTTGGCCACGTTGCGTCGCATGCCGCCGACCACCGGTCACCGCGGCCACGCCTTGTATTTGCAAGGCCAAGCGTTGCGAGTTCTCAGCCGCTATAAAGAGGCCGTCGAAGCTTTCAAAGAAGCGGCCGAACTAGACCCGGACAACCTACGACTCTGGCTGGCACTTGGTTGGTGCCACAAACGCTGCGGCCGACTCGACTTGGCCATTCAAGCGTTGGAAGAAGCCTTGTGTGTGGACAGCAGCGAAGCGATCGTCCACTACAACTTGGCCTGCTATTGGAGTCTGGCCCGGAACGTCAAGCTTTCCGTCGCCTATCTCGCTCGGGCTTTCGAGCTGGATCCGAATTACCGCGACCACGTCCATGCGGAAGCGGACTTCGATCCGATTCGCCAGCACCCGGATTTCTTGTCGCTGACTAGCGTGATCGTATAAGCCAGCGACGCTCGCCGTTGGCTCAACCGCGAGCGACTCCCGCCTTCTCAAATGCCGCGGCTAACGGTGCGTATGACTTCTTCGCCGCCGCAATGGGATCGTAGTTCGGCTTGCCATGAATCTGGCCGCTGACTTCGACCACCACATCGCCCTCATAACCCGCGGCCGCTACCAACTTCAAATAGCGGGCGTAATCGACCGTCCCTTCGCCCGGCAACAAGAACTGCACCCGATTCGCATCCCCGGCGGCATCTTTGACATGGATGAACACGGATTCCGGCGCCAGTTGCTGAATCGACTCGGCCATATCAATGGAACGCAATTGATAGTGGCTATAGTCATAAGCCGCTCGCACGTGAGAACTTTCTACTTGTTCTAACAGCCACAACGCATGTTCCGGCCGGTGCATTGCCCCGCCCACATGTGGTTTGATGGCAATGACCACTTTGCCCTCTTCCGCCACACGCGCCCAATCCTTCAACCGATCCGCCATCTGCTGGCGAACGTCGTCCCACTGAGCTGGTTTTCCACCCAAGATGGTTTCGATCACGGCGGGGCGTTTGGGAGACAATGCATGAGCCAACTCGGCGGCCAACTTGAGCCGCTCTAAATTGTCCTGATGCCGCGCGTCGTCGACCACGACATGCAGATTCTCCATCAACGACGACAGCCGCAACCCGGTTCGCTCCAGCAAGCCGGCGATCCGTTTTGTCTCGTCACGCGAAAGCGCCCGCGAATCCCACGGCCAATCGGCCTGGATGGGCAGTTCTACACAGTCATACCCGATCTCGCGGCAGGTCTTCAGCCCGTCGTCAATCGACAGCGATTTCATGCCATACAAACTGAACCCCAAACCCATTTTCGCAGGACGACGTTCGTCGCCCCGCGTTTCGCCCATCGCTAGGGCGGCGATCGACATGGATGAGGTGGCCAGAAACGAACGGCGGGACATCGGGAGCATGCGACGTGTCTCCAAAACGGGCAACGAAAACAACAAGTCCGTATAGCTTCGCTGGTGAGCCCGCCTGGATCAAGTCACTCGACTTCCCCGTCTCTGAACGACCCCAATGTAACCGCGCGGATGAACGTTACAGCTCGATCAGCGGCAAATTGGTTTCCGAGTCGATTCGCCGTTGAAGTTGCCGCGGCAATTCCTCGATCACCACTTCTAACGTCGGACGCACGTGGGCCTGCAACAAATGACCGCCGCGGGTATGTCCGTCGCGAAGCCCCACGACGACATGCGCGTGAAGTTTTGGCTCGCCCTCATGCAACGCTACGTTGCCAACCAGCGAGAGCACTTCGACCTGTTGCTTCATAGCGATCTGTACATAATCTTTGCGGCTCAAGTCAAAGTAACCCAGTTCGACGTCCTCAAACGCGCGCGATTGCCGTGAAGTGACTGCCGGTAAGTTTCTCACTCTTCGCAAACTCAAGCAGCACCTTGGTGACATCATCCCCCGTGTCGAACACCACGGCAAAAGTCCTCGCACCATCTTTCTCATACAACAGCTTGTGCCTCATCTCACCTTCCGCTCCATTTTTTGTCTTAACACGATCATCTCTGTTCGGACAATCGTCGCCACACGCTCCACGCTGCCCAGCCGCCGAAAGCCACTCCAGCCAAGCCGACCGCAATCTCTTTTTTGGAAAGCTTATGTGACTGTCGTTGCGAAGCATAAAACGACTCGGGCAGATACACGGGAATATGATGACGCTGTTGAATGGCCAGTTGGGCGACCTCGGCCACGTGCAGCGGCCACCGCCCCGTGGACTGTTTCACCTGCTCGCGGCAACTGAATCCATCCGCAACGATAAGCGTCCTCGCGTCCGCCTCGCAACCGCCGGCAACAGCACTTCGCTCGCCGCATGCAATCGACACGTCATACTTTTCACGTTCAGAACCGAAAGAGCCCGCCATTCCACAACACCCAGAATCCACGACGTCGTATTCGATGCCCAGTTGCTCGAACAACTTCTTTTCCGCCTCCATCCCCAGAATGGACTTATGGTGGCAATGCCCATGTACCAGGGCTCGTCGTTCTAAGTGAGGGAAATCAAACTTGTCCGCATGCTGATGGACGAACTCGCTGAACAAGACGTTTGTCGTTTGAGCTTGTTGGCAACTTCGTCACGGGAAACAAATTGCCCAACTCATCGCGAAACGTGGCCACGCAACTAGGTTCAAGCCCGACGATACACGTTCCCGCTTCAATTTCCGTCCGCAACGCATCCATGATCTGGCGAAGTTGCCGTTTTGCGAGGTGCAACATGCCAAAGTCGTACAGCGGCCTTCCACAACAGAGCATGCTATCGGGCAACTTCACGTGAAACCCGCCCGCCTCCAACACTTCCACCGCGGCCTCCGCCGTCTCTGGATGGAAGAAATTGTTAAACGTGTCCGGCCATAAGATTACCGTCTGTCCCTGAACATTCCGTGGCTTCCGCTGCCGAAATCGCTCGCGAAACGAAGTCACCGCAAACGCAGGAATCTCGCGTTCCGCGGCGATACCGCCAAGTCGCTTTAGTATCGAGCTAATAACCGGAGTATCCATCAACGAATTCACGAACCGTGGCGCGATCGAAGCGAGCCGAGCCCACCAGTAAATCAACCCCATCGAATACGCGGTAACCGGCCGCAATCGACCTGCATAATAGTGTGAAAGAAACTCCGCTTTGTACGTGGCCAAGTCCACGTTGATTGGACAATCGCCCTTGCACCCCTTGCAGGCCAAACACAGATCCAACGACTCTTTAACTGCTTCATCACGCCAACCGTCCGAAATCACATCGCCCTGTAGCATCTCAAATAGCAAATGGGCACGTCCGCGCGTGGAATGCTTTTCGTCGCGTGTCACCATATAGCTCGGACACATCGTTCCGCCATCCTCGCGTCGGCATTTGCCCACGCCGACACACCGTAGCGAGGCTCGCGAAAAGCTATATTCGTCGTCCGGAAACTGAAAATGCGTTGTGGGATGAGCCGGTCGAAAGTCAGCGCCCAATCGCAGGTTGGAAGTGATCGGATATGGGGCGACGACCTTGCCCGGATTCATCCGGTTATCTGGGTCCCAGATCGACTTGAACTCACGAAACGCCTCACACAGTTCCGGTCCATACATCTTCGGAAGCAGTTCGGCCCGCGATTGCCCATCGCCATGTTCCCCGGAATACGAACCGTCGTAACGCAACACCAGATCCGCCGCCTCCCCCACGAAACGACGGTACTTTTCGATTCCAGCACGCGTCTTAAGGTCGAATGTAATCCGCGTATGCAGACAACCTTGTCCGAAGTGCCCGTAAAACGCTCCGTCGTACTCGTAACGATTCAACAGCGCCCGCATTTCCCGTAAATAGTCTCCCAAGTGCTCGGGGGCGACGGCCGAGTCCTCCCATCCCGGCCACGTGTCCGGTTCAGTCGGAACGCGCGCTGTCGCTCCCAACCCGGATTCACGGATCTCCCAAATCCGAGTCTCTTCAGCCGAATCGGAAAACAGCTTGCTTCCCGTGACATGCTCCTTGCCTTCCAACTCGCGGATCATACCGGCTGCTTGCTGGCGCGCTTCCTCACGAGTTTCCGCCCCGAACTCGACCAGCAGCCAACCACCACCCTCGGGAAACATTTGCAGATCCCGCGTATTCATGCCCTTTTTCCGATTATCCTCCACCAACCGTCGATCCAAGCCTTCCAGCCCAACCGGACCATGCTCCATGACCTCCATCACGTAATCGGCGGCATGGTAGGCATCATCGAAGCCAATCAATGCCAATGCCCGTTTGGGCGGCGAATGTATCAGCCGCAACTCGGCCTCCAGAACGGTTACGCAGGTGCCTTCCGTTCCCACCAGCGCCCTGGCAACATGAAAGCCCTTCTCGGGCAATAGTTGATCCAAGTTGTAACCCGACACGCGGCGCGGAATGTCCGGATACCGTTGGCGGATTAACTCCGCGTACTTGTCCCGCAAGGCTTTTAGACCTCGGTAAATATCACCCCGTCTGCCACCTGAGCGAATTATCGCCTCCAGTTCATCTTCGGATGTTTTCCCAACTGTCAGGCGAAAGCCATCGTAAGTGATGACTTCCAACGATTCGACATTGTCGACTGTCCGGCCCGCCAGGACCGAGTGAACCCCACATGAGTTGTTTCCAATCATGCCGCCCAACGTGCAGTGGTTATGCGTCGCAGGATCAGGACCGAACGTTAGATGGTCTTCTTCTGCAGCGTCACGCAAGTTGTCTAACACCGTGCCAGGGCGAACACGGGCAACTCGCCGTTGGGGATCGATCGACAGAATCTGATTGAAGTGCCGCGACATGTCGATCACAACCGCGATGTTGCAGCACTGACCGGCAAGGCTGGTCCCGCCGCCACGCCCCAGCACTGGGGCGCCAAACCGCCGGCAAATCCGCAGAGTTTCCTCGACATCCGTGACATTCGCGGGGCACACCACACCAATTGGCACTTGGCGATAATTCGACGCGTCCGTCGCGTACAACGCGCGGCTACCGTTATCGAACCCGACGTCTCCCTGCAGCACCCGACGCAATTCTCGCCCCAGTGCTTGAGCGTCACCGTCCCACTTGACAGGTGGTTCAGAAGTCCATTGTTGCGTGGCCTCGGCCGAGGCGTGTATCGTCTGGGGCATGGCTGTTGTCTTCAATTCGCGATTTGAAGTGAGAAACACTGGTTAGCTTAGTAGGGTATTCGAAACCTCTCGGCGTCTTTCATCCTCAGGGTCATACCATGACCATTGCAGGATCGGTCCGGTGCGAGCGTTCCCTGCTCTAGCTCGGGAACACCGTCGAACAGCATCCCTTCAATTCTCACATGGTCGTGAAAATACTCGACATGTCGCACCGCGGGTGAACAGCACCCAACGTGGGCGTGGAGCGCCGGCGCGGTATGGGCGGACAAAGGGACGGAGAAAGCCTCGCATAAGGTATTGGCCTTCATAAACGCTGTGACGCCCCCACAACGCGTCATGTCCACCTGTAGGACGTCGACTGCCTCATTCTCCAACATCTGACGAAAGTAGAACACGTCGTAGCCATACTCACCCGCAGCAATTTCCAATGGCGCGGGAGATCGCTCGCGCAGCAATTTAAGACCGCTCAGATTGTCGGAACTCACCGGTTCCTCGTACCAGGTGACTCCCAGGTCACAAAACTGGGCGCCCAGCGTCAGAGCCTGTTTGATGTCGTAAGCGCCGTTGGCGTCGACGAACAGTCGAGCCTCCGGTCCAACGGCTTCGCGCGCCGCTGCGACTCGTTGCAGATCGGCATCGGGTTGACGCCCCACCTTCATTTTGAATTGCGAGATTCCTTGTGCTTGCCATCCACAAAGCTGCTGCTTCAGCTTAAAGATATCGTAGCTGGTGAACCCACCGCTACCATAAATCGCAACGCGATCTCGCACTCCTCCTAGCAGATCGATCAATGACACGCTCAGCAGTCGGGCCTTCAAATCCCACAACGCAATGTCCACGGCCGAAATCGCGCAGCTTGCAATGCCCGGACGTCCCATGTTTCGAACACGGCGCCACATCCCTTGAAAGTTGCGTTCGACGGACAAGCCATCGCTACCTACAGTAACGGTCCGCAGTTTGTCATCGACGACTTTAGCCGCCGAGGCATGACAGTACGTAAATCCCATTCCAATCTGCCCACCGGCTTGGACGTGAACGACAACTAACGTCGTCGAATCCCATTGCAACGTCCCATCCGACTCCGGCTCGTCGGTCGGAATTGTGTACGCGGCAACTTCTAGGGCTTCAATGGGAATCGGCATCAGACCTTTGGGCGTTTGGGACGTATACCTATTACAGTGCGGAGACCGGGCTCTGGCGTGTCGTGGTGCAATATCGAACCTACGCGTCACCGGCGAAAGCGATCGTCGACAGCAACGCATTGTCTGCCTGGCGCGAATCCAACCTGGTGTGCTGAACAACAATTGGGACATCCGCCTCAATCACCGAGGCGTACTCAGTTCCCTTTGGAATCGACTCGGGATCTTGGAGTTCATTGAAGCGGATGTGCGCTGTTCTTCGCGCCGGAACCGTCACATGGTACGGTCCGACCGGTTCGCGATCGCTGAAGTAGATCATAATGGTCACGTGAGCATCGCGCTCCGATGCGTTTAGCAAACAGGCTGCTTCGTGGCTCGTCATTTGAGGCTCAGGTCCATGGCTGCCTTCGGGAATAAAGCCCTCTGGTATGGCCCACACTTTTCGCCCAATGGCTTGCATGCCGCAGCCTCTTAATTGATCGTTAAGTCGTTCCAAACGTCGGCAAGGAATGGCGGTTATCGCCACTAGTGCGGCAGAAACTCTTCGATCTTCCCTTTGAAACTGTTGCGGATAATAGCGCTCGAATCGGGGTCGCCCTTGAGTAGCGAGGAAAGCATCGCCTTGGCTTGCTCCCAGGTAGTATGCGGCGGCAGAGGTGGCACATTGGGGTCGGTTAGTGCATCCACCACGACGGGACGATCGCTACTGAAGGCGACATCCCAGGCTTGGGCGATATCCTCCGGCTTCTCGATGCGCACGCCCTTTAATCCCATAATCTCCGCGCAGGCAGCGTAGTTGAGATCCGGCAAATCCTGAGAGGCGTCAAATTTGGGGTCGCCCTCCATGGCTCGCATTTCCCAAGTTACTTGGCTGAGGTCATTGTTATGCAGCACGAGGATCACCATTCGTGGGTCCGACCATTTCTGCCAATACTTTGAGATTGTGAGCAGTTCGGCGAGGCCGTTCATCTGCATTGCGCCGTCTCCCACCAAGGCCACGACGGGCCGATCAGGATGACAGAATTTGGCCGCGATCGCATAGGGTACCGCGCAACCCATCGTAGCCAGCGTGCCAGCCAGAGATGCTCGCATACCCTTTCGGATTTTGATGTCGCGGGCAAACCAGTTAGTGCCGGAACCCGAGTCGCACGTGAGAATGCAATCGTCGGGCAGTCGCGGGGATAGCTCCCAAAAAACACGCTGGGGATTCACGGGATCCGCATCGTTCATGGCCCGCGCCTCGACAACCTTCCACCACTCGGATATCCCGTCTTCAATGGAGCGACGCCAGGATCGGTCTTCTTTCCGGTCCACCAAGGGTAACAGCATTTTGAGCGTTTCCTTAGCGTCACCAACCAGGTTTACTTCCATTGGATATCGCAGTCCAATCATCTTGGCATCGATATCGATTTGGATTCCGCGGGCTTTGCCGAATTCAGGTAGGAACTGTGAGTACGGAAAGCTGGAACCAATCATCAAGAACGTATCGCAGTTCATCATCATGTCGTAACTGGGGCGAGTGCCGAGCAGCCCGATGGAACCGGTGACGAATGGCAAGTCGTCGGGCAGGACATCCTTGCCGAGCAAAGCCTTGGCGATGCCAGCGCCCGTCTTGTCGGCAATTTCGAGGACTTCTTCCGTCGCTCGCCGGGCGCCTTGACCAATCAAGATGGCCACTTTTTCACCAGAGTTGAGTATGCCTGCCGCACGGTCGAGCGCATCCTTATGGGGCGGAACAATATGTGGCCGAAGATACCCGAGGCTTCCAGGCGTCATCTTAAACTTGTGAGGAGTCTCCTCGACGGCTTCCGCCTCTTGAATGTCCGTTGGTATGATGAGTGCCGTGACGGTCCGTTCGCTTAGTGAGATGCGAATCGCTCGATCGAGTACGGCTGGTAGTTGCTCGGGGGCGACTACGGTTTGCACGAACTCGCTGGCAACATCTTTGAACAATACTTGGAGATCAACTTCCTGCTGATAGTGGCCTCCGAGTGCGGTTCGCGGTTGCTGTCCGGCAATGGCTAGCACCGGTTGATGGTCTAGCTTCGCATCGTAGAGACCGTTCAATAAGTGGATTGCGCCCGGGCCGGATGTGGCAAGGCATACTCCCAATTGACCTGTAAATTTCGCATGTCCGCATGCCATGAAAGCGGCCATTTCTTCGTGGCGAGCTTGAACGAATTCGGGATCCCCTCCACGTCGAGCCAGCGCGCCGACGATGCCGTTGATGCCATCTCCTGGGTATCCATAGATTCGATGGATACCCCATTCGTTCAGTCGCTCGAATAGAAAGTCGCTTACATTCTTCGACATGCGATCGTCCTTCATGCATGGATTGATTCTCGGAGAGTGTCGCGATAGGGCGAGCGAATGCCGCGCCGAACTGGCTCGGGCGAACTGTGCAAGAGGAGCCGATTCGCTCGAGGAGAAGTCAAAAATTGTCGACTGACAAAGTCGTGACGGTACGTTACGAATCAGCAACGTTTTGAAGTTGATCGTCCCGCCGCGGTGTCGAGCGCGTTTTCTCGCTTACGCTGATATCAAGGCTCGCGCCGTCACCCAAGATGGAGCGGTGCGTTCGGTTCGCTGGGCGAGCGTCGTGTTCGCTGGGGAAGCGAATCAACGCGCGATGCGTGGCGGCAGATTTGGCCGACTTGCGCAGCCGAACGCGACGGACAGGGCGATTGCACGGCGGCATCCGCGGCGGAATTCCTCGGAACTAGCGAATGAACTGGTCGACGTAATCGTCGCCCAGCCCGACGTCGCGGTAATGCCGACGGCAGAGATCAATTTTTGTATGCACGTCGTCGTAGCCGCACGGCCGATGCTGATCGTCGAAGTAGATCAAGGCGCCGCAGACGTGGAATAGTGTGATCATTTCGTCGTCATCGTCAACCACGAGCGTGTGGATTTCGCCGGGCGGTTCGAATACGTACATCCCTTCATTCGCCGTCCAATCGTGCTCCAAGTAGCGCCACGACCCCTTAATGACGTAGCCATGCACGGGCGCCGGATGCCGATGTCGGCTCAGCATTCCTTGCCGTTGGACTCGCAGCAGATTCACCCACTCGCCGTTAACCGTGTTTAGCAACAGCGGTCGAAACCAAACGCGTTCGGCTTGCGGAACCCACAGGCGTTCGTCATCGGGAATGGCGGTCGTAACAAGGTCGGCGATCATCGGCGGCGACTCGCAGTGGATAGGATCAGCGGCAGTGAGTCGAGCACCGAGCGGCTCGGCTGGCCAGCGATTGTAATGCAACAATCAGCAGCAACAATCAGCAGCAACAATCAGCGACGCGCCCCGCGTGAAGCGCTGGCGGTCGACTCACGATTCAGACGTGGCTCTTCGATTCGTTAAGATGCCGATTTCGTAATTCCGCAGGGTCGTTCCGCCGCGGAGCTGCACCACCTTGGCAGTTGTTTCGAGGTGAATCGCTGCGAACCTTCGCCGCCGCACCGGTCCGCCAACACGAAGGAGCAAAATATCGTGTCACGTCCCCAACCCGAGCCAGTCGATCCGAGTCGAATTTTGGAGTACGCGCAGGCGGTCGTTGCGCAAGATCGGTTTCCTTACTTGGCGACAATCGACGGCGATCAACCGCGCGTGCGGCCCGTTTCGCCGGTTCGCACGGACGGCTTCACGGTGTATGTCGCTAATTTGCGGCAGTATCACAAGACCGTGGAGATCGAGGCCAACCCGCGCGTCGAGCTGTGTTATCTGAGCGATACCCACGATCAAGTACGAATCACGGGCGACGCCGAAGTGGTGAGCGAGCGACCTTTGCTGGAGGAAATCTGGGATGCGAACCCGCTGCTGCGCCAGTATTTGGGCAGCCTCGACAATCCGGCGCTCATCGTTTACCGAATCCGGCCGCGACAAGTCCGGTTCATGCGCGAATGGGCCTTGGATTATTTCGACGTTCCGTTTGACACGAACGCGTAGCCGCCATAACGCACTAGCCGCCAAAATGCCCGGCGATACACTAAGGCGCATGTATTTCTTCACCTCTCAAGGATGAACCGCCGTGGCAGACAACAACGCTGATCGCAGTGACCGCCCCGAATCCAATGAACCGGCCGAGCGGCTGCATTTCATTCAGCAGATCATCAACGAACACAATCGCACCGGCCGATTCGAGCAGCGGGTCCATACGCGATTTCCGCCGGAGCCAAACGGCTATTTGCATATCGGCCACGCGAAGTCGATCTGCTTGAATTTTGGATTGGCCGAGCAGTACGGCGGGCTTTGCAATTTGCGAATGGACGACACGAATCCGACCAAGGAGAGCGAGGAGTACGTCAACTCGATTCAGGAAGACGTTCGCTGGCTCGGTTTCGATTGGGGCGATCGGCTGTACTTCGCATCGGATTACTTCGACCAGCTTTATGACTGGGCGATCAAGCTGATTCGTGAGGGCAAGGCGTTTGTATGCGATTTGTCGTTCGACGAAATGCGCGAGCACCGAGGCACGCTGACTCAGCCGGGCCGCAATAGCCCGTATCGCGATCGTTCGGTCGAGGAAAATCTGGCGTTGTTCGAACGGATGCGTGACGGCGAATTTCCCGATGGCAGCCGAACGTTGCGAGCCAAGATCGACATGGCCAACCCCAACCTCAACTTGCGCGATCCGGTGATGTATCGCATCTTGCACTCCCATCATCACCGCACGGGCGACAAGTGGTGTATCTATCCCATGTACGATTGGACTCACGGCCAATCGGACTCGATCGAGGGCATTACGCATTCGATCTGCACGCTCGAATTCGAAAACCATCGGCCGTTGTACGACTGGTATGTCGAGCAGCTCGGCATCTTTCATCCGCAGCAGATCGAGTTCGCTCGGCTGAATCTCAGCTTCACGGTGATGAGCAAGCGAAAGCTGTTGGAGCTGGTGACGAACGGCGACGTCAGCGGCTGGGACGATCCGCGGATGCCAACGATCAGCGGACTTCGGCGACGCGGTTACACGCCGGAATCGATTCGCAGTTTCTGCGCGACGATCGGCGTTGCGCGGTTCTATAGCACGGTGGACGTGGCGGTGTTGGAAAACGCCGTTCGCGAGCATCTGAACAAGTCGGCTCCGCGCGTGATGGCGGTGTTGAAGCCGATCAAGGTGGTGCTAGAAAACTATCCCGAGGGCGAAGTGGAACAGATGGAGGCGGTGAACAACCCCGAAGATCCGGCGGCCGGCGTTCGCCAGTTGCCTTTCACGCGCGAGTTGTACATCGAAGCGGACGACTTCATGGAGGATCCGCCGAAACAGTTTTTCCGGCTTGGTCCGGGGCGGGAAGTGCGTTTGCGATACGCATACATCATCAAGTGCGAATCGGTGGTCAAAGACGACGCGGGCAATATCGTCGAACTGCGATGCACTTACGACCCCGACACGAAAAGCGGGATGAGCGGTGCGGGGCGGAAAGTGAAGGCCACGATCCATTGGGTCTCGGCCGAACACGCGATGGACGCCGAAGTGCGGCTGTACGATCGGCTGTTCACGACGGAGGATCCCGACGACGTGGCCGAAGGCGGAAGCTATCGCGATCACCTGAATCCGCATTCGCTCGAAGTGCTGTCGGACTGCAAGCTGGAGCCGTCGCTCGCGAGTGCCACGGCTGGCGATCGCTTTCAGTTCGAGAGGCTGGGCTACTTCTGCGTCGACACGCGCGATTCGGAGGCGGGTCGCCCGGTCTTTAATCGCACGGTCTCTCTGCGAGACGAATGGGCCAAGCTGCAGAAGAAACGTTGATTTGGCAGTTGGCGGATCGCGACGTTAAGATGGCCGAACCGCTAATGTTCGGTTCGCTTGAAGTTCGCGAGGTTTTGAAAATGCCGATTCACTTTTCTCCCAGCCGCCGTCGCTTTTTGACCGCGACGTCGGCTGCCGCGGCTTACTGCGTGTTTGCGAAGCCCGTGGCTTCGGCGGAAGTCGACGACGACTTGGTGTACGTGCTGAACGACACCCACATTGGCGAAAAGCATCCGCACGATTCGCCCGTGCCTACGCATTTGCGGCAAGTGGTAGCGGAACTGCTGGCGCTGCCGCGACGCCCGGCCGCGGTGATCGTCAACGGCGATTTAGCTTTGAAGGATGGGCAGCCGGGCGACTATCGCCATTTGGCGGAGTTGCTGAAGCCGCTGCGCGAAGCTCGATTCAATTTGCATCTGACGCTCGGCAATCACGACGATCGAGACGTGTTCTACGAAGTGCTGCGCGACGAGAAGACCGAAGTTCCGGGCTGTGGCATCGAAGCATCTGGCTGTCGTCCAGACGCGATCGGCCAGTTTCTTTCTGCTCGACTCGCTGCAGAAGACGATGGTCACGCCGGGCGAACTAGCGCGACGCAGCGCAAGTGGTTGGCCGCGGCCTTGGATACGCACGCCGATCGGCCCGCGATTCTGGTCGCCCATCATAATCCGCGTTTGGGCGGCGATCCGTTGCATTTTCCGGGGCGGTTTGATCGACTCCCAACCACTCTGGGATTTAATCGCGGAGTCGCCGGCATGTGAAGGCTTACGTTCACGGCCACGTCCACGATCGGACGTATGCCGAACACCAAGGCATCCACATCATCAACACGCCGGCCACGTCTTACGTCGCCGATCCAACGAAGTCAACTACGGGCTGGACAGTGGCGCGATTCAGTAAAGGCGGCGTCGAACTCACAACTAGAACGACTGATCCCGAGCACGCTTGGAACGACGAGCGACGCGAGCTGAAGTGGCGAACTTGATTCGCGCGCGTAAGTGCCGCTGTCTTCTGGCCGCGCTCATCTGGCTTGGCGCTGCGCCTGAATCACGCGCGCCAATCCGGCCAAGTCTTTCGTCACGCGTGGCTCGTGAAAATCGCCGTGAGCCAAAATCAACTCGCGCGAAGCGGCTTCGATCATGGGGCTTAATTCCATCAGCAGCCAGCCGCCAACGTGTAAACGCTCCGCTGCTTCGTTGATCAGCCGAGCGATAATCTCCGTGCCCTGCGGACCGGCGACCAACGCCATTCGCGGTTCGTGTTCGCGTACTTGCACATCCAACTCGGCGAACTCCCGCTCGGACACATAGGGCGGATTGCTGGCCACAATGTGAAACGTCGGCTCAGCCGGCAGCTTCGCGAGCAGGTCGCCGTGGACGAACCGAACGCGGTCGGCGACCTCATGTTTTTCCACGTTGCCGCGAGCGACCGCCAACGCCGCCTCGCTGAGATCGACGGCCGTCACCTGGCAAGTCGGCAACTGCTTGGCCGTGGCCACGGCGATCGCGCCGCTGCCCGTGCCCACATCGGCAATTGACAAGGGCGGCTCGAACAACGGGGCCAACTCTTTCGCCCGATCCAACAACTCCGTCACCAGATGCTCGGTCTCGGGACGCGGAATCAGCACGTCCGGCGTGACATCGAACGACAGCGAGAAAAACTCGCGATGCCCAACGAGATAAGCCACCGGCGTTCCAGATGCTCGCCGCCGCACCAGCTCGCGAAACGCCTCGCGCTGTTCGTCGTCGGCCACTTCCTCGAAGGCCGTGTAGAGCCGAATCCGCTCGCAGCCTCGCACGTGCGCTAACAGCACCTCGGCATCCAACCGAGGATTCTCGAACGACCGTTGCTTGAAATAATCGGTCGTCCATTTCAGCAACCGACCGACTGTCCAGGGTTCCGTGGACATGATGCTTGTCGTCGCCTAGTCCAGCGACTCTCCCATCGAACCGCGAAGCTCTTCGCGATCGTGCTCGATCAACGCGTCCGTGACCGGCTGTAATTGGCCGGCGATGATCTGATCGAGTTTGTAAATGGTGAAGTTGATGCGGTGGTCGGTGATGCGGTTGTCGGGAAAGTTGTAAGTGCGAATTCGCTGGCTGCGATCGCCCGAGCCAACCAGCGTTTTACGCGTGTCCGCCCGTTGTTGTTGTTCTTGTTGCTGAAAATGGTCGTACAACCGCGACTTCAGAATTCGCATCGCTTTCGCCAAATTCTTATGCTGGCTTCGTTCGTCGCTGCAATGCACAACCAAGCCGGTTCCCTTATGGATCAAGCGGATGGCCGACGCCGTCTTGTTCACGTGCTGACCGCCAGGGCCGCTGGAAGCCGCATAGCGTTCTACTTCGTAATCGTCCGGCTTCAAATCGACTTCGACATCTTCGGGCTCCGGCAACACGGCGACCGTGGCGGCCGACGTATGTACACGGCCTTTGGCTTCGGTCTCGGGCACTCGCTGGACGCGGTGTCCGCCGCTTTCATATTGCAGTTCCCGGTAACAGCCTTCGCCCGCAAAGCCGACGATGATTTCCTTAAAGCCGCCGAGTTCCGTCGGATGGGCGTCCATCACTTCGGTTTTCCAGCCCTTCATTTCCGCGTGTCGGGTGTACATTTCGTACAAGTCGCGGGCGAACAGGGCCGCTTCGTCGCCGCCGGTGCCGGCGCGAATTTCCATGACACAGCGGCTGCGGGCCGCGTCTTCGCCGCCCACGGTCGCGTCAAGCAACTCTTCCCACAGCTTCTCGCGCCGTTTCTTCAGATCGGGTAATTCGGCTTCAGCCAGTTCGCGCTCGTCGGGATCGTCGCTTTCGGCCATTTCGCGAACTTCGGTGACTTCCTTCGCCAGTTGCTTAAACAGCCGGTATTTCGTCGCCAGCTTGGCCATCGAGCCGTGTTCGCGCGCGATGCTGGCCATTCGATTCGAGTCGGACATGACCGCCGGGTCCGACATCATTCGCTCGAGTTCCTGAAACCGAGCGAGTTTCTCTTCTAACATTTCGCGCATGGCAACGTTTCACTCCACAACAAATTCAAACCCGAGGGACGCCGAGAAAACGACTCGCCAGCAGCGAGTCCACGATCGACGCGCATAACGTCGAACGGCGCGCCCAATCAGAAAAAAGAGCAGCGCAAATCGGGGCGCGCCGCAGTGGTGGCGTGGAGAGAAACGAAGCTAAGACTTGGTCTTGGCCTTCTTCTTGCCGCTCTGCAAGCTGGCGTAAGTGCCCGCCGCGAACTTGTTCTGAAACTTTTCGATGCGGCCGGCTGTGTCGACATACTTCAGCTTGCCCGTGTAAAACGGATGGCAAGCGCTGCAAATGTCGATCTTCAAATCCTTCTTAGTGCTGCGCGTGGTAATCGTGTTGCCACAACCGCAGGTCACAACCGTTTCGTGATAGGCCGGATGGATGCCTTCCTTCATGGCCGTAAGTCCCGTGAAGTAGGAGGTTTGTTGCTGAAATGCCCGCCCTCGGGCGAACAGCAAAGAATATCAATGGATGTCGCAGCCGGCAAGGGCCACTCGGGGCCAATTAAGACGCGGCTTGGTGTAACGCCTCGGTCCGCAAAAACCAGCTTCGCAGGCGACGCATCACCGGATAAGCGGGTACGAACAGCAGAAGTCCGATCGCCGCGCCCGTCACGTCGGCCAACCAATCGGGATCGGCCGTGCGGGGCTGAACGAATTTCTGCGACTTCGTCGATCGCCCCATAGCCCGCGGCGACTGCCATCGTTGGGCAGTGCAATCGACCACCACGACCACCGGCGAGCCGCCAGCGATGTCGCGAAGAGAAACGCCAAACCAGCATACGCGGCAAAATGAGCTATTTTGTCGCCGTGCTCGACGCTCGGCAACGAAATTCGCGGGTAGTGCGTGGGCGCCGAACAACGCGACCCAATAACCCTGGAGCGTCACGGCGGTCAGCCAAGCGAGTCGCGATCGGGGTTTGCCTATGCCTTTTACCGCTTTCAACAAGATTCGAGGTTGAGCATTTCACCAGCCGATCGTCTGGAATTAGGGTAAACAAGTCCCGAGTCCGCGAAACCCGGTGGCATCGATTTGGCCAAACGGCGAAGGCTGGATTGTTGCAGATCGCGGCATCTTCACAAGATGAATCGGCCAGTATCCCCAAACGACCTCCAGCGGTTCGATTCCCCGCGCTCTTTTTCATCCTAGTTCACCAAATGAATCTGCATTTTGTCAGCGTACTGTCGCGCTCATCGCCGGGTTGTCGGTACTATCCATCTCAGAATTGGGCCCGTCAGATTTCGTCGGTTGCATGGTGTGCGCGAGACTTGGCCGTCGCTGGGACGGGTTCAGCGATCGTGGGCGGACCCGCGGTGGCTGATTTTCCCGTGGTCTGCTGGGGCAGGACGCCGCAGCCGAGTTTGCTCGCCGGCGAATTGCCGCCCAGGTTTGGCGAACTGGGCGACGTTTGGTGTCGCCGCCCGCTTCGCAGTTCGAGAGCTCACGGAAGAAACTCACAGCCAGAAAAAGCCGCAACCAATTGGATCGCCGCCACATCAATCGGCAGACTCCGACCAGCCGGCGGCTGCGTGAATGCCAACGCCGAGATGCCGCAAAAGTCAGAATCCGGCGATCGTTGTTCGACGGCCGTTCGTTGACTGGCTGGAAGCCGGCCGAGTTTGGTGGCGAAGGCGAAGTCGGCGTGAAAGACGGCGCAATGGTGCTCGACATGGGCTATTCGATGACCGGCATCACATCGACTGGATAAGGATTTGCCGAAGACGAATTATGAGCTCAGCCTGGAAGCCAAACGTCTGGACGGCACCGATTTCTTTTGCGGCCTGACATTTCCCGTCGGCGATACGCATTGCAGCTTCATCGTCGGCGGTTGGGCTGGCGGCGTGGTGGGGCTGTCCAGCATCGACGGCCTGGACGCTTCGGAGAATCAGACCACGAAGACCGCGAGTTCAAGACGGACCGGTGGTATCGTGTCCAGCGTGCGAGTGACGCCGGAACGCATCTCAAACGACTGGATGACGCGATCGTGGACCAGGAGATCACCGAGAGCGCGGGTTCACATTCGCGTCGAAATGGAATTGTCGCGACCGTTGGGCGTGGCCCTGGGAGACTAAGGCGGCGTTGCGAAACGTGCGAATTCGACGACTGCCTGAATCGTCGAACGCCGGAGACGCCGCAGAGTCGCCGGAACACAACGGCGACGTTGAATCCGGCGCTGGAATCGAATTAAAGAATTGGTCTGTATTGACTTGCCGATTTGTCGTTTAACCGCGTGGCCAACGGGCCGGCGTAAATGCCGCGCGGGCCGTTGGCCACGCGGTTAAACATGGAAACTACATTCCGAGGCAATTCCCAAAAACGACCGTTTCCCAGGCAAAGGCCCCGACCATGTTGCCCTACGACGATGACGAAGCGGAACGTCGCTGCTGGCGGAGCCTGGACACGAAGCGTGGATGCGCGCGCTGCTGGCCCAAGCGGCGGCCGCTATGCAACACGGCGAGGTTCCGGTCGGAGCGGTGATCATTCACGAAGGGCGGCTGGATTGCGGCCGCTCATAATCAAGCGCGAGACGTTGCACGATCCGACGGCTCACGCCGAGATGTTGGCGATTACGCAAGCGGCCGAGGCGGTCGGCGATTGGCGACTGGAAGGCTGCACGTTGTACGTGACGCTCGAGCCATGTCCGATGTGCGCTGGGGCGATTCTGCAAGCGCGCATTCCGCGGGTCGTGTACGGCGCGACCGATCCGAAGGCGGGTGCTGTCGAATCGCTGTTTCAGTTGCTGGAAGATCGGCGGTTGAATCATCGAGCCGAAGTGACTTCCGGAGTGCTAGCCGGCCCGTGCGGCGAGATTCTGACCGAGTTTTTCCGAGCCCAACGGCGATTGGGAAAAAAATAGCGGTCGGACCGCGCGGGCAGCCCGGCTTGCATTTCACTCGACGAGGAATCCAAAAACAAAGGCCGCCGGAATTTGCCCGACGGCCTTGCTTTCTGACTCGTTCGACTCTGGTTGTTGGAACTACGGCGCGTAGTCCTGATCCTTGAGCACATACCGGTGAGCCGGCATATCCGACTTGCTGCCGTCCGGCGTCATCAATTGCTGATAGACGTGATAATCCGTTTCGTTGCTGACGAAGCGTACTCCACTGTCGGCAAAACCCACGTTCACGCCACCCGAATGATCCGAGGAAGGACGGGCGGTGGCCGCATTGGCGCCGGAGGCAGTCCACGGCGCCGTGGCGAAATGACGATCCCCGTTGATGCGAATCTGAGTCGGCGCCGCGGGGGCGGCCGGGTGCGGCGTGTTCGCCGCAGTGTCCGAGTTATAGTGCCAAACCATGCCGGTGTTCATGCGAGCATACTGAGAAATCGGGCTAGGTCCGCCGGCACCCAGGTAGAGATCCCAAAAACCGCAGATCGACGAGCTACCTTGCACATCGTAGAGATTGACGTTCTCCGATATCAAAACCGTCGTGGACGCACCGTCTTTTAGATCCGTCATCCGAACCTGAAACGTTTTGGCTGGCGTGGCAGTCAAATCGTTGAAGACACCGTTCGCTCTCCACTTGATCGAGCTGCTGGCGGCTGGATACGTCCCATTCCACCAGTAGCCAGTATTCGCCACGTAGCTCAACGATCCCTGATTCGTAGCGTTCAGATTCTCGCGGTGGTTGCTCGACGGGCAAATGAACTCGGCGATCTGCAATTTTGGGATCGCGTTGTACGGCATGGTCGCGTCCGGCGCATCCCAGTTTTCATAGACGTCCTGGCGACCATACTGAGGCAAAATCGCAACGACCCACGTTACGTCGCGGCTGTTTCGGGCAATGGTTTGCCGATAACCCGGAAAATAGCCCTTCAAGCCCTCGTAGCCGACGGCAGCCGTACACAATTGCTTGATGTTTAGTGAGCATTGCGATCTCCTCGACGCTTCACGCGCCGCCTGCACGGCCGGGAGCAAGATTGCCGCCAAAACTCCGATGATCGCGATGACGACCAGCAATTCGACCAGGGTAAAGCCAATTCGTTTGTTCCGCGCCATGACGTGAGCTCCTGCGACGATTCGTCCCGCGAAAAGCTAGAGAGAAGAGAGGAAACGAGTCAAGCAACATTGTCACAGATTCCTCGCCGGAAGTCTAGCGATTCTGCAAGATTTAAGAATCGGACGGGGACGCCGCAAGTTGACGTTGTTCGCTATGATGACCGACGAGCAGGACAATTCACTCGTGCGAACAAAGGGATAGTCATGAAGCGCTATTGGGCGGCCCTGGCGTTGGGCGCTTTGGTTTTCGTCATTGGATTCGGTCGGTCAACCACGGCTTCGGCGGCCGAACAATTGTTGCTGGAAGCCGAGAGTTTCGACCAGCATGGCGGCTGGGTGCTGGATACTCAGTTCATTCGCGAAATGGGTTCCCCGTATTTACTGGCGCACGGCATGGGACGCCCCGTCGCGGACGCAACCACGACCGTCGAGCTGCCGTCAGCCGGAACTTATCGCGTCTTGGTGCGGACCAAGGACTGGGTGGCGCGGTGGGACGCCGCTGGCTCGCCGGGCAAATTCCAAGTTCTGATTAACGGACAGCCGCTGCAGGAAACTTTCGGAACGAAGGGCAAGAGAGTTCTGGCACGACGGCGGCACCGTCGAAATTCGACAAGCCGCAAGTGACCGTCGCTTTGCATGATCTCACGGGCTTCGACGGCCGCTGCGACGCAATCCTGTTCACGAAGGATTTGAACAACATGCCGCCCAACGAGGGCCAGATTCTGCCGGGCTGGCGGCGCGAGTTGTTGGGGTTGTCGGAAGAACCGACCGACAAGACGGGCTACGATTTGGTCGTCGTCGGCGGCGGCTATTCCGGGATGGGCTCGGCGATCTCGGCGGCTCGCATGGGCTGCAAAGTGGCTTTGATCCAAGACCGTCCGGTTCTGGGCGGCAACGGGTCGAGCGAAGTCCGCGTGTGGGCGATGGGATTGATCCGCCGCGGCGAGTTTCCTCGGATTGGCGAGATCGTCGACGAGTTCGCCGACAAGGCCACGAAATCGCCCGGCCGAGCCGAAGAGTTTGGCGACGACAAGAAGGAAGCGATCGTTCGGGCCGAGAAGAACATCGACTTGTTCCTGAATCATCATGCCTACCAAGTCGACATGGACGGCAATCGCATCGCGGCCGTGCATGCTTTCGACACACGGACCAGCGAACACAAACGGTTTGCCGGCCGGCTGTTCGTCGACTGTACCGGACACGGCACGATCGGATTTCTCGCCAAGGCGGATTGGGATATGACGCCCGAGGGCCGGATGGGCATGAGCAACATGTGGGTGTGGGACGAAGCCGACGAGCCGGTTGCGTTCCCAGAAACGCCGTGGGCTTTGGACCTGACGATGAAGGATTTCCCGTATCCGCGCGACCATCACGGCCAATGGTTCTGGGAAAGCGGCTTCGACAAGGATCCGTTGGACGGCGCGGAAGCCATTCGCGACTGGAATCTGCGGGCCGTTTATGGCGCCTTCAATGCGATGAAGAATCGCGACGGCGCGGCCGATCATCGCAACGCCCGGCTGGCTTGGATCGCGTATATCGGCGGACCGCGCGAATCGCGGCGGCTGATGGGCGACGTGGTGCTGACTCAGGAAGACATCGTCGACAAACGCAAATTCCCAGACGGCTGCGTCCCCAGCACTTGGTCGATCGACTTGCACTATCCCAAGAAGCAATACGCGGAAAAGTTCCCGGACAACCCGTTCATTTCGATCGCCGAACACGACCACCGAATCGATCGCACCTATGGTTATCCGGTACCGTACCGCTGTTTTTACTCGCGAAACATCGAAAACCTGTTCATGGCCGGCCGCTGCATCAGCGTCACGCACGAGGCGCTCGGCACGACACGCGTGATGAAGACCTGCGGCATGATGGGCGAAGTCGTCGGCAAGGCGGCGTCGATTTGCGTGCTGCACGATTGCCAACCTCGCGAAGTTTATACGCACTACTTGGATGACTTGAAGCAGTTGCTGGAGCTGCCTGGTCGAGCTCGCCGCGAAACGGTGACCAGTGATCTCGTGGTGCCGGACGATTTGCCGGTTGCGCGCCCCGAAGGTCCGCCGTCGGGCTTGGATCCGGCGAAGTTGGCCGGCGTGGTCGTCGACGATTTGCAGGCGAAGAAGGCCGGCAGTTGGACTCACGGCACGGGGCTCCGCGGATACATCGGCTACGGCTATCTGTACGCCCAGGCGGGCAGCGGCGCGGCGATCGAGTTTTCAGTGAAGGCGCCGGTGCCGGGCAAGTATCAATTGCGACTGGCCTATCAACCGCACGAGAATCGCGGCACGACGGTGCCGGTGACCGTGCGAGTCGGCGACGTCGAAAAGCGAGCGACGGTGAACATGCAGAAGACGCCGCCAATTGACGACGGCTTCATCTCGCTGGCCACGGTCACGTTGGGCAAGGACGACGTTTGCACGGTGACGATTTCCACCGAAGGCGCCGGCGGTTTTGTTCACGCCGACGCAGTGCAACTAGCGCCAATCGATTCGGACGAATGAGCACCCGGCGGCACGAAGCTCCTGCTGAGTTCCACGGGACTTGAGCAAGGCGGCAGCACAGCTCCTGCTGAGCCTTCACTCCCCCCACAACTCACTGCTCCGACTCCTCCAGCGGCCGCGGAAAATACGTCTCGACCACCTCATGAAACTCGGCCGCCGTGTTCACTTTCGCGGCGTGCGTCCGAAAGGCTCGCGCGCCGTGGATGCCTTGCGCATAGCAACAAGCGTACTTGCGCATCAACATCGTGCCTTTATGCACGCCAAACCGTTCGACCACCAAATCATAGTGGTGCAGCAAAATCCGGCGTTGCTCGTCCAGCGTCGGGTCGGGCGGGATCGGTTCGCCCCGCAGAGCTGCCTGCGCTTGGGCGAACAGCCAGGGGCGGCCGAGCGACGCGCGGGCGATCATGACTCCGTCCACATCGTAGCGGCGAAACGCCTCGACGACCTTTTCCGCTGAATCCAAATCGCCGTTGCCGATTAGCGGAATACGCTTCAGATGCGGCTTGATCTCCGAAATGCGTTGCCAGTCGGCGCTGCCCTTAAAAAAATCTTGAGCCGTGCGACCGTGGACCGTCAGCGCCGCGGCACCCGCCTGTTCGACGGCCTGGGCGACTTCGATCGCGTTGATCGAATCGCGCGAGCACCCTAACCGAATTTTGGCGGTCACCGGCGTGGGGGCGCAAGCCTCGACCACCCTGGAAACAATCGCGGCTACCCGATCGGGATAACGCAATAAGTACGAACCGCTGTGCGCCGCTTGCGTCACCTGCTTCACCGGACAGCCGAAATTGATGTCGACCACGCTGACCTTCAGATCGTTCGCCAGCCGAGCGCCAACTTTCGCCAGTGTCGCCGGATCGTTGTCCCACATCTGAACGGCCAGCGGACGAGGTTCGTCGGCGACGCCCCACAGGCGATCGGGATGCTCGGCTTCGTGTTCGTCCAGCCAAGCGAACCCGCGAGCGCTGACCATTTCGGTGGCTTGGAGCCCCGCTCCGCCAAACTCGCGCACGATCTGCCGAAACGCGTAGTTAGTGAATCCCGCCATCGGCGCTTGCAGCACCGGCGGGTCGACACACACCGAACCGATCCACAGCGGCCGCACGCGAACGGCCGCATCCGATTTATCCGCAACGCTGCTCATGGCGGCCATGATCGGCCAGAGCTTCGGATTCAGCAAGACGCGGTGGGGGAAGTGGTGGTATACAATCGTGTCGCGGTTACGGTTCGCAAGCGTCGCTTCGAATTCTGATTCACTTTGCCAGGTCTTCGCGAAATTTGAACAGTCGCCCGCCATGCTGAACGCGTCGACGACATGGGAGTTACGGCACAGGTCGCATAGGAACCAGAACGATGAACGGGCAAATTGAGAGAATCAATCGACAGCACCCCAGCTTCGCGCGGCCTGCGGCGTTGTCGCCAGCATCCCGCTCGGCGGGCTTCACGTTGGTCGAACTGTTGGTTGTGATCGCCATTATCGGCTTGCTGGTAGCCATGTTGCTTCCCGCGGTCCAAGCCGCTCGGGAAGCGGCGCGACGGAGCCAATGCACGAACAACATGAAAAACTTGGCGTTGGCCATGCACAATTATCACGACACGCTGAAGTCCTTTCCGTATGGATTCAGCAATCTCGAGGCGCTCTGGTCGGGCCCGATTCTGCCTTACGTGGAACAGAAGAACCTGTATGACACCTTGATCTGGGCGGAAAGCGGAATGGGCAACTGGAACGCCGACGGTTCGCCGAACGAAGTCGCGTGTGGCACGTTGATCGAGATCTTTCGTTGTCCCAGCATGGCCGCGCCCGAGCACATCGACAACGAAGGCATTCCGGGGCGCGTCCCCACGAGCTATCGCGGATGCGCGGGGTCGAATATCTGGTCGGACGACGCCAGCACGATCCCCGCGTCGGCCCCAGCAGGCGCCCGAGCGCTCGAACAAGTGCCGCTGAACGGAATGTTATGGGGCAATAGCAATGTACGGATGGCCGACGTGATTGATGGGACGTCGAACACAATTCTGCTGGGTGAGTCTTATACGGATCCGAACTATGTGAAGGACGGTCAAGGGATGGATTTCTGGTTGTTCGGAGCGCCGCAAACCGGAAACTGGGCTCCCGGCAACGCGGGCGGCACGGAGTATTCCGAAGGCGTCGGCTCAGCGGGGCCGCGCATCAACAGTCGCAAGGATCCCACTCAGCCGGGCGTCGTCATGGAGATTGCGTTCGGCAGCTATCATCCGGGCGGAGCCAATTTCGCACTGACCGACGGTAGTGTGCGATTCTTCCCAGAAACGATTGATATGGTGGTCTATAACGGACTGGGATCGCGCGACGGCCGCGAGGCAGTACAAGCGCCGTAGGCCCGACCGGACTCTCCCATTTGGAGTGCGGGGCCTTGTCCCCGCTTTTTGTCTTTGCTCGATAAACTCGTCGTTTGATGAAGCGGACTTAGATTAAGCCGCCCACCTGCCTCCGACGCGAAAAGAAAGCGGCGATGAATCGCCGCACTCCACATTGCGCTTTCCATATGCAAACAACGCATGACTTAACAAGTTGATAACACCAAGCGTCACGACACCACATACAGTAATTCCTATACCAATGACAACGATTCGCGATTGCCACACGTTTCTCCCTTCCGCTCTTGTCACCTTCTTGTTCGCTTGTTTGATGACTGCAATATCTGGATGCGGCTCGACTGGCGCGGACTATTCCAAAGTCGACTTGATTCAAGTCAGCGGGACCGTCACGCTGGACGGCCAACCGCTGCCCAACGCGGTCGTCACGTTTGAAACGCCTGACGGTCAGTTTTCTTATGGTATGACCGACTCGTCCGGACATTACGAATTGCAATTTGATTCGGTCAAGAAGGGAGTGACATCCGGTCCGAAGATCGTGCGCATCAGCACGGCCCGAAAGATTTTGGGCCTGAACGCGGGCGAGGGCGAAGAAGGTGGAGAAGCGAGCTCGGAGTCAGGTGAAAGTTCCCCGGCGGCCACCGAATTGGTTCCCGAGAAATACAATAAGCAGAGTGAACTGAAGGTTGAAGTCTCCTCTGGCAACGCGAAACACGACTTCATACTTTCAACAACCTAACAGCTTGGGAAAGTCGAGCCGCGACTTTGGAGTGCGGGGACTTGTCCCCGCTTTTCGTCTTTGCTCGCTGAATTCGTCGTTCGATGAAGCGAACTGAGACTAAGCCGCCCCAACTACCTCCGAAGCGAAAAGAAAGCGGCGATGAATCGCCGCACTCCAAAATGACCGACGCTCCCGCCGATCCGAATTTACATCATCGCGCGGGGTTCTCATACCAAATCACCCCGAGGTTGTCGCGTTCCTCACAAGTCAAGAGGTCCAAATCCCCATCGTCGTCTAAGTCGAGCATCTCGATCCGATCGAACTTGACGCCCTCGGGGCCGCTGATCTCATGGGCCGAGTTGTTAGTGAAAATCGGGGCCTCAGTATCGGCGGACGGCTTGGTCAATTCGGATACCGCCGAGATCCACCGCGCTCCCGACAGCCCTTTCGTTGCGTTCTCGCACGTGAACACAATGTCGACTCGCCCATCGAGATCGACATCCGCGATGGCCGCGGCTTTGGCGGTGCCACAACCGGACGGTAGCGATAGTTCCACACTACTCCACGGCTCTCGGGCCTGTTTCCGGTTGGAACTCAGCCATAACAACGACGATGGTCGAACGGCGGCGACGATCGACTGAACTGCATCCGTCGCTTGGTAGGACAAGAACATTACTTCGCGTCGCAGGCCGCCAATTCGATGAACCGGCCAATTCGCGGATCCGGCGCCGCGATCGACTTCGCGTTGTGGGTCGAGCGTATTCTCGATCCATAACACACTGGACGCGTCGCCCTTGCGATCGGAAGCCAGAATATCCAAATCGCCGTCGCCATCGAGATCGTGAGCTTGCAGGGACATGATCCAACCGGCCGAAGTCCATTCGTGATACTTCCAATCCGCCAATCGACGTGGATCGTCGGGCGATCTGAGCCAACCGATTGCCGCCTGGGGTCCCTTCGAGCCGACGACCAGATCGATTCCGCGTCGCCCGTCGACCTGCATCGGCACGGCAAACATCCACATTCGTTGCTTGAGCGTGGCCGGCAATGGTTCGGTGGTCCAAGCTTTCTCGTCCAAATATCGCTTGGGATCGGACGGAGCCCAGTGGACGAACACGGTACGGTTAGCACCCTCACAACAACTCACAACATCCATCCGCCCGTCGCCATCCAAGTCGACTAACACCGCGTCTTCGGGCGACTTGACTCGCCCCACCGTCACGGCAGGCCAAGCTTGTTTCGCCAGCGTAGGTCCAGGGTTCAAATAAACCCGGATCACGCCTCCTTCTTCCCAACCCGTGGCGATATCCAGCAGGCCGTCCCCATTGGCATCCGCTAGCCGAACTCCATCCGCGCCGCGCGAGGAATTATCCACGATATGTCGCTGCCATTTCGCTTCTTCGGCGGAAACAAGGTGTGTAAGCAAGTTCAACAGAATGTTGCAACAAACTAGGGTAACATTCCGGGCGAAACGCGACATTGCATTTTCCTCGTACATTTGAAACGCATAACAATGTCGATCCAGACGGTAACAACGCGACATTCACCGGCGAGTGTGTCGGCGAATTCACTTGCTTGCGCCGCGTGCTGGTATTTCTTAATCTGCCGGTCGCCTAAATTCCCTTCGCAATATAACAGGCATTGTCGATCGTCGCGGTTCGCCGGCAACTCACCACTCCCACATTCTCACGATTCCTGGCCGCCCGTACTCGGCGGGGCCGGTGTGGATCACAATGTTGTCGGCGGGGTAGCAGACGCCGCTGCCGTGGGTGTGGCCGCATAGGACTGTTAATTGCCGGTGGGGATATCGGCTCATTATCTCCAGGATCGCGGTCCCCATCGCTTGGCAGACGAAGTGCGGCGCCCATTCATCGTCGGACAGTCGACCTTCGTGCCAACAAGCTCCGCGGAGCGGCGGTACATGAGTAAGCAGCACGACGTGCGCGAACTGGTCGAGCGCCGCGGGCAGGCGCTCGCGCACGGATTGGGCCGCTTCGTCGCCCAACGCATGCAGCAACGGCAACCGCTGACGCTTATCCATTCCCGACAGTTCGCGGATCCATTGATAGTCGTTCATCATCACATAAGAACGCTCGTAGTCCCCTTCGCGCGCGTCGGCCCAACCGTCATGGCCCAGCAAGCCGATCGATTTGGTCAACTCGATCGGCGAAGAATGCGTCAAGTAGCACAGATTCGGACGCTCCAGGCACAATTGATCGACCGCTTGCCGAACGCCCGCGATCGAGCCGAAATAGAAATCGTGATTACCCAGCACGAAATACAGTGGCCGCTGAAGCGACTCGTCCAGGCGAGCCAAGAAACGAGTCACGTCGTGCGATTCGGCAATATCGCCGGTCAGCAGCACGGCATCGGGAGCGGCGGCCACGACCGCATCCAGAAAGGCTTCCAAGCCCGACGGTCGCACGAAATTCAAATGGATGTCGGTCAGCCACGCGGCTCGCATGTTGGTTCATTTCGTTCGTGGTTTAGGTTCAAACAATTCGCACCGGTCGTAAGCCGCCGAGCGACGCACGGGAACCGATTCGAGTTTAATTGGCTCGCCGCGTTCGCGAGCATTCATTACGTTACGCAACGTGACGGCGATCAGCCATGTCGATCGCCCCTTGGGTTCCCTATCACCATCGGCAGACTCGGATGCCCACACTGGCGGAAGCGTTGAATCACGGTTGGCAACTTCAGCAACAGCGGCGGTTGGCCGAGGCCGAGCAAGTGTATCGCCGAGTGCTGGCGGCCGCGCCGCGGAGCGCTGACGCTTGGTGCTACCTCGGCATGGCTTTGCACGACCAACGACGGTTCGGCGAGGCCGAGCAAGCTTATCGGCAGGCGTTGTCGCTGAAGCCGCAATTCCCGATCGCTTACAACAATTTGGGAAACACGCTGAGTGCCGCGGGGCGATTCGACGAAGCCGAAGCGGCTTGCCGGACCGCAATCGAACAGCAGCCGACCTACGCCCGGGCGTTCAGCAACCTCGGCGCGGTGCTGTTGAAACAACGTCGAGCCGACGAGGCGGTCGAACAAATTCGGCAGGCCGTCGAGTTGAATCCGAACGACCCGCTGTCGCGAAAAAATCTGGGAGCAGCTTTGGTCGAGAGCAATCGTCCGACCGAAGCGCTGCCCTGGTTGGAACAGGCCGCCGCGGCTTTGGGAACCGCCGAAGCCCACAAGGATTGGGCCACGGCGCTGCTGCGGCTGGGTCGATTGGACGAAGCGATCGAGCGGTATCAGGCCGCGCTGCGAATCGACGCCAACTATGCCGAAGCCCACTACGCGCTGTCGCTGATCCGCTTGTTGCGAGGCGATTTGGCGGACGGTTGGCGCGAATACGAATGGCGTTGGCGTCGTGACGGGTTCGCCAAACCGCTGACCGATCGGCCCGAGTGGGATGGCTCGCCGCTGGCTGGCCGGACGCTGTTGTTGGTGGCCGAGCAAGGGCTGGGCGATACGTTGCAATTCGTTCGGTACGCCACTCGGTTCAAGCAGCAGGGCGCCCGCGTGCTGTTGTGGGTCCCGCGCGTGTTGATGCCGCTGCTGGAAAGTTGCCCCGGTCTGGACGAGTTGCATGCCAGCGAGCAACCGCCGCCCCGTTCCGATTTCTATTTGCCTTTGATGAGTGCGCCTCGGGTGTTCGACACGCGGTTGGATTCGATCCCGGCCGAGATTCCCTATCTCCAAGCCGACGAGAACTTGGTGGCCGCTTGGCGAGTGACGTTGGATCGCGAAGTGCCGCGATCGGCCGGTCGGCGGATTGGGATTGCTTGGCAAGGCAGCCGCACGAATCAAGCCGACGCGCAGCGAAGCGTGCCGCTGGCCGAATTCGCGCCGCTGGCCGCGTTGCCCGACGTGCAACTCGTCAGCCTGCAAAAGGGCTTCGGCCGCGAACAGATTGCCGACGTGGCAAGCCATTGGCGTCTGTCGGACTTAGCCGATCGGCTGGACGAAGCGACCGGCCCGTTTCTCGACACGGCGGCTGTAATGAAGCACCTGGACCTGGTCGTGTGTTGCGACACGTCAATCTCCCACGTAGCCGGCGCGATGGGCATTCCCGTCTGGATCGCCCTGCCCTATTCGCCCGACTGGCGTTGGCTCCTCGACCGCACCGATTCCCCCTGGTACCCAACCGCCCGCCTCTTCCGCCAACCAAAGCCTGGCGATTGGAACAGCGTGTTCGCGGAGATCGCGAAACTCGCCTCTGCACGCGAACGGACTATTTAGCGCATTTTCCCATGCAGCGGTTCGAGGTCGTGGATCGGTTGTGCTGAATTCGCTCGATGTCGATGATCCGCGCGATAGCGACCTTGGATTGACCCCGGCGGGCCGATGCGCCACGCGGAGCTTGTTCAGCGGGCCCCGGAGCGCCTTAAGCATCTTAGTCAGCGCGGGCTACGGATGAACACGCGTCGGCGGCGACTTTACAACCATCGGCCCTTGCTTCACAAAAGCCGGCGGGAAATTTGCGGAGAACGTTGCGACGGCAGGCTTCGCTCCGCTACGATCCCAGGCACGCCAACCGAGTCAATGTTGTCGAATCTTCCTGAACACCGAACGAAAACGCTTCCCTACCTCGTGAGAGAGTTTCCCCATGAAGATATTTGCCAGCGTCTTTGCCTCCGCTCTGTTGTGTTGCGTCGTCGCGCCGGCGATTGCACAGGAGGTCGATTCCAGTCCGTTGCCGCTGAAAGCCACGGACGCCTTTCCCAAGCTTCGCATCGAGCGGCCGATTGTCGTGACGCATGCCGGTGATGGGTCGAATCGCCTGTTCGTCGCTTCGCAGCTCGGCAAAGTCCACGTCTTCCCGAATCGCGGCGATGTGGACTCGACCACTGTGTTCCTCGATATCGAATCCCAAGTGGTCTACAAAGACAAAGAAAACGAAGAAGGCTTTCTCGGCCTCGCGTTTCATCCGAAGTACGCCGAGAACGGATATTTCTACGTCTACTACACGACGACCGATGCCCCGCACACGTCGGTCGTTTCGCGTTTCCGTCGGTCGGCCGACGATCCCAATCGAGCTGACCCGGCCAGCGAACTGGAACTAATGCGAATCGACCAGCCGTTCTGGAATCACAACGGCGGCACGATCGCGTTCGGGCCGGACGGTTATCTGTACATTGCCTTGGGCGACGGCGGCAAAGCGGGCGATCCGTTCGGTAACGGCCAGAACTTGTCCACCTGGTTGGGCTCGGTGTTGCGGATCGACGTGGATCGCCAAGCCGGCGGCAAGAACTACGCCATCCCCGACGACAATCCGTTCGTCGATCGAGACGGCGCCAAGCCGGAGATTTACGCCTATGGGTTTCGCAACATTTGGCGATTGTCGTTCGACCGCCAAACCGGTCGCTGCTGGGCGGGCGATGTCGGGCAGGACTTGTGGGAAGAGATCGACATCGTCGTGAAGGGCGGCAATTACGGCTGGAATCTCCGCGAGGGCCGGCATCCTTACGGGCCGAAAGGCGTCGGACCTCAGCCGAATTTGATCGAACCGATCTGGGAATACCATCACAACGAAGGCAAGTCGATCACGGGCGGCCGAGTGTATCGCGGCGAAAAACTGCCGCAACTGCGCGGCTACTATCTGTATGCCGATTACGTTGCCGGCTGGATTCGGGCGCTCAAGTACGACTTCGAGAAGCAACAAGTTCTGGAGAATCGCTTGATTCCCAGCGCCAAATTGCCCATCATCACGTTCGGCGAAGACGAACAAGGCGAGGTGTATTGCACGACGCAACTTGGCGGCGGCATCATTTACCGCTTTGAATCGACCCGCGAGTAACCACGAAGCTGGCCGTCGTCGATCGTCCACACCGCGTCGTAGGAAGCGGCGCGCGTGAACAACTCCACCAGCCCGGCCCTGCCTGTTTCCGGGCTTTTCATCCTGCCTGGAGTCACATTGATGAATGCTCGCCAAACGTTTTGCGACGGAGTCGCTCGTCGGGACATGTTGAAGATCGGAGCGGCCGGCGCCTTCGGTTTCACCGTCGGGCTGCCACAGATGCTGGCCAGTCAAGCTCACGCTGCCAGCGGCTCGAGCCCAAGCGACAAGTCGCTGATCATTGTGTTTCTGCAAGGCGGATTGTCCACGATCGACACGTGGGACATGAAGCCCAACGCGCCGGCCGAGTTTCGCGGCGAGTTCAATCCGATCAGCACAAATGTACCCGGAACGCAGTTGTGCGAGCACTTGCCGCGGCTGGCCACGCAAACCGACAAGTTCGCGTTGGTGCGGTCGTTCGGACATCGCGATTCGGGGCATGGCCCGGCCGATCACTACATGCTGACCGGCTATTTGCCTCGCGCCGGTTTCAACGGCGGACTGAAGCCGAACAATCAACAACCGGCTCATGGCGCCGTGATCTCGCGGCAACTTGGACCGCGCGGTTCAGTGCCACCGTATGTTTGCTTGCCGAAGATGCACAACAGCGCCGGCTCGGCATATCTCGGCTCCAGCGCCGCGCCGTTTGTCGTCGACGCCGATCCGAACTCGCCCAGTTTCGCCGTGCCCGATTTAACGCCGCCGCTGGCGTTGCGAGCCGATCGTTTGGAAGCTCGCCAACAACTCTTGGCCACTGTCAATCGTTTTGAGAACGCCGCCGAGATCGCGGCCAACCAGAATGCGGCGGCTTCGCGCACGTTCCAGCAAAAGGCGTTCGAGCTAATGACATCGGCTGCAACCAAGGCGGCTTTCGACATCGCCCAAGAGCCAGAGAATTTGCGGGACGAATACGGCCGACATTCATTGGGGCAATCGTGCTTGATGGCCCGGCGGCTGGTGGAAGCTGGCGTGCGTTGCGTGCTGATTGACCATACGAACTGGGACACGCATTACAACAACTTCCATGTGTTGAAGAACGATCTGCTGCCGCATTTGGACAGCGCGATGAGCACGCTGTTCCGCGATCTGCACGACCGTGGAATGTTGGAGTCGACGCTGGTGTTGGTCACCGGCGAATTCGGTCGCACGCCGCGCGTCAACAAAGACGCCGGCCGCGACCACTGGGGGCCCAGTTCGGCGATTGCGATCGGCGGCGGCGGCATTCAAGGGGGCGCGGTCGTCGGCGCGTCGAACGAGCGGGCCGAGAAACCGGCGACCGAGCCACATGGACCCGAGGATTTGGCCGCCACGATTTACCACGTGCTGGGCATTGATCCCAAGACAACCTTCCACACGCCCGAAGGCCGGCCGATGCCGATCGTGCCGGGCGAAGGTCGAGTGATTCGCGAGTTGTTCGGTTGAGTTGACCTTCTAAGACGATCCCATGAAGCACGCCATACTTTTCGGAACGTTAATCGCGGTCGCCTGCGCTGCGTCGCTACCGAGCCCGCTCCACGCGGACGAGCCGACGGTCTCCTACATCTTTCCGGCCGGCGGTCAGCGCGGCACGACGATGCCGGTCATCGTGGGCGGGCATTATCTGCACGACGCGCCTCGGTGGGAGATGCTCGGCGATGGCGTTTCGATCGCCGAACCGCTGCGTCGCGCGCCGCGGACTGTCTGGTTCGAAGGGCCGGTGATTCCGCTGCCGGATTCCCAGCGAAAGGAAGACTACCCGGCCGATTATCAAGGCAAGCTGACGATTGCGGCGAATGCACCGTTCGGTTTTCATCGCTGGCAAGTGGCCACTTCGCAGGGCGCCACGACTTCATTGCCGTTCGTTGTCGGCGATCTGCCGGAAGTTGTCGAAGAGGAGATCGATGGCGATCCGATTCCGACGCCCGTTACGTTGCCGATCACGATCAATGGCCGAATATTCCCGCGGCAGGATGTGGATGTCTGGACGTTCGAAGCTCGTGCGGGCGAAGCGTATACGTGCGAAGTGATGGCCGCGCGACTCGGTTCGCCGCTCGATTCGCGTTTGACGGTCGTCGATCCAGACGGCGTCGAGATCGCGGAAAGCGTCGATCGTTTGGGGAATGATTCGTGGCTGCGATTTCGGGCCCAGCGAGACGGCGTCCATCAAGTTCGCATCCACGACACGGACTTCGATGGGCTGCAACACTACGTGTATCGGCTGACGATCAGCGACGGCCCGCGAGTTGACCATGTGTATCCGTTGGGAGGCCGTCGCGGGGAAAACGTGCGGCTGACGCTGGTCGGTCAGAATCTGCCGAGCGAGACGCGAGAGATCGAGGTCGCGATACCGGTCGACGCGCCGGAGCAGATGGCTTGGCAATTCCAGTCCGATTCGGGTTCGGGGTCGAGTTTGGGCAACGCGAATCCGGTGTGGCTTGAAACGTCCGATCTGCCCGAGCACTTGGAAGCGGAACCGAACAACGAAGCCGCATCCGCTCCGATTGTTGACGGTTCAGCGGTGCTAAACGGCCGGATCGAGGCGCCGGGCGACGTTGACGTTTGGCGATTCTCCGCCGCGAAGGGCGAGCGTTTCGAGTTCGAAGTTCGAGCGGCTCGGTTGGGTTCGCCCTTGGATGCCGTGATCGAGATTCGTGACACGGCGGGCAAGTCGCTGGCGAACGCCGATGACATCGCTGGCGGCCAAACCGACGCGCGGCTTTCCTTCACCGCGCCGTCCGATGGTGAATTCACCGTAACCGTTCGCGATCAGTTCGATAGCCGCGGCGATGCTCGCTTCGCGTATCGAATGTATCTGCGGCGAAACGATCGGATCGAGCCGAGCTTCACGCTGACTCTGCCGGCCGATGCCTTGACAGTGAATCGCGGCGGCGAGGCGAAGCTGAAAATAACCGCCGAACGGCTGCACGGTTTCGCCGGTGCGATTCGGCTCACGGCGCAAGGGCTTCCCGAAGGCGTCACGGCGGAAGAAGTCGAAATCGCGGACAAGAAGAGCGACGCCACGATGGTGTTCAAAGCCGCGGCGGACGCACGCGTCGACCAGCATCGGTTGACGATCGTGGGCCACGCAGAATGGGAAGACCGGCAACTGGAGACGACGGCGACCACCGCCGCCACGACGCTCGGCGACCCAGCGATGGATCGACTTTGGCTGGCCGTGGCGATGCCGACGCCGTTCCAAGTCATCGGCGACTTTGAGACGAAGTATGCCGCCCGCGGGTCGACTTACGTTCGGCATTTTCGATTGGAGCGAGGCGATTACGCGGGGCCATTGACCGTGCGGCTGGCCGAGCGACAAGTGCGTCATCTCCAAGGTATTAGCGGACCGACGATCTCGGTGCCGGCCGATGCCAGCGAGTTCGATTATCCGATCCATTTGCCGCCGTGGATGGAGATCGGCCGCACCAGTCGAACTTGCGTCATGGCCGTGGGAACCGTGAAGGACGAACAAGGTCGCGACCACACGGTCAGCTACACGTCGCACGCCCAGAACGACCAGATCATCGTGCTGGTCGATCCCGGCCAACTGGCCGTCCGTCTGCAACGCACGTCGATCTTGGCGGCGCCGGGCGATCAAGTGCTGCTGCCGATTCAGGTGGAACGGGGCCAAGAGCTGGCCGGCCCGGTGCGCGTCGAGCTGTTAGTTCCACCACACATCGCCGGCCTTACGTCGCCGACGATCGAATTGGCCTCCGGCGAGTCGGCCGCTCAGCTATCGCTGACATTCGACGCGCGAAAGTGCGGCCCCTTCAACCAGCCGCTGATCGTCCGCGCCACCGGCTCACGCGATGGTTTGCCCTACACGGCCGAGGCCGAGCTGGAAATTGTCGACTAGTGAGCCGCTGCAAAATCGATCCGCGAGTCGGACCTTGCATTCTGACGTCGGATCTTCATCTAGTCTGCGGCAAGTCCCAACTTTTCGCGGAAGTAATGATGCTCGGCGTCAGCCATGCTTTTTGCAGCGCCGCCATTAGTTGCCAAGAGAACGGAGAGTTGCTCACAACTTGCCGTAAAGCGCGCCCAAGCTGCGCGAATCTTTCTCTTGGCCGGTCAAATGTGGCCTAACTTCGCGCCAAGTGGTCTAACTTCCCGCCAAAGTGCTCTAACTTCCCACGAGAGTGGTCTAACTTCCCGACAAAGTGGTCTAACTTCGCTGCCCAGGGCTCTAACTGTGCGGCAAAGTGGTCTAACTGTGCGTCCGAGGCGGCTAACTTGCCGGTAAGGACCGATATTGGTCACGAGACGAAGCGGACCTTGCCAACAATTGCGCCCGGCTGGCGCGGCGAGTCGCCCCAGGCGGCAACGGTCTATCTGCATTTCGCGGCAAGTGGGGCTCGCAAAGCCACGCCGAGAAGGAATCTCCAAGCGTTGTCCGATAGGCCGCCCGAGCTCATATAGCTCTAAGTTGGTAAACGAATTAGTAGCTGTGCTCACGACGAGCAGGTCCGACTCGTTTGATCTCGACAGGTTCAAACGCACAAATCCACGGCACTATTAGGGTGAATCGATAGTAGCCAACGGATAGGCATCGTCGGCGGTGGGCATTGTTCGCGGTGTTGCCAATCGCGAATGGGTTCACTGACTCGGCGTGATCCTGCCGATTGCTTGACTCGGCTCTTGAGATGGCTATATTCAACCGCTAGCTGAATAGGGGGATTCCGATGCACGTTCGGTGTGTTTGCGAGCATTGCGCGGCGGCGTTTAAGGTGGACGAGCGGCACGCGGGGAAACGGATCAAGTGTCCCAAATGCCAGGAAATCGTGACGGTGCCGACGCCGTCTCGCATCGAAGACTTGGCCGCGTCTGACTCGGCGCCGATGGTTGTGGAAGCGGCCAAGCCACCCGCAGCGAAGCCGCCCCTGGCGAAACCTCCGGCCGCTAAGCCGCCGGCCTCGCCCGCACTGGCCGAGAGCGCGGCGCCGGTCGTGCCCGTCGCGGAAATGAGGCAGCCGGAACTGAGGCAGCCGGAACTTGGAAATTTTGCGGTTCCCGCCGCGGCCATCGGTTCCACACCGTCTTCCAGGACAAGCCGCGGTCGACGCTCGGGCGCCGCCAAAAAGTCGAAACAGGGCGGCAACGGCTTGTGGTGGCTGATCGGCGGCGGATCCGTGGTCGCGTTGCTTCTGCTCGCCGGCGGCGGCTGGGCGATTATGTCCATGATGAGCAAAGGAACCAATGGCGGCGACACGGCCAGCGTTCCGGCCGGGCAAGCGGCGTTGGTGCTCGATTGGCCAGAGTCCGATCGTCAGGGCGCATCCATGCTGCTGGACGGCCAGCCGGTGACTTTTTCCGCCAGCGGTCCGGTCGAGGTGACGATGTCGCCCGGCCAGCATCGGTTGCTGTTGCGACGGCGCGGCTTTGAGCCGATCGAATATGGATTCAGCGTCGCGGCTGGCGAGCGGCACCGGTACACAACCGAGTGGACGCAAAGCATGCTTGCCGCCGCGCAAGCCAGCGTGGTTCCTTCTGGCGGGGCTGGATCGTTCGGCGGCGGCCTTGAGACAACGCCGGGCGGGCTGCCGGCTTTCTCGCCGAACATGAGCGAGTCGGAATCGGGACCTGCTGGCTTCGGCGGCTGGAACCAACTGCTGGATGTCGCAAAACGCCACGCGGGTGAGAACCAACGCGATATCTTGATCGCCTTTACCGGTTCCGATTGGTCTTCGGCCACGCAACACTTTGCCAGCGAAGTCGCCGCGACGGTCAATTTTCGCAACGCGGTGGGTGAGCGGTTCGAGCTGGTGGTGATCGACCTTCCGCGGACGCAAGATGGCTATAACCAAGTGGCCGACCACGCTCAGAATCGGCACTTGCTTCAGCAATTCCGTGTTGAGGCCGTTCCGGTGATTGCTCTGACCGATGCCGCGGGTCGGCCGTACTCGGTCGAGCAGTACGATCCGTCGCAGGCCGCCAACTATGCGAGTCTTTTGAGCGAGCGGCAGCAGATGAAGGCCGAGCGCGATCGGCTTTTGGCCGCGGCCGCGCAAGGCAATCCGGCCTCACGGCTGGATGCCGCCATTGCGGCCCATCAGTGGCTGGACGAGCACGAGTTGCTGCGGTTCTACGGCGACGAGTCGACTCGCTGGTTGGCTTTATCCCGGCAAGTGGATCCGAAAAACGAAGCGGGCAAGCAAGAGCCGTTCTTTGAGGCCGTCTGGCTCGACCAATTGCGCGAGGCGGCGGGCGACGAGCCCACGCGGCTTGTTCGGACGCTCGAAGTGCTCCGCACCTGGAGCCGCGATCATCGCTTTGTCGATCACGATCGCGGGGCTCGGTTGGCTTTGTTGGCGGCCGGGTTGCTTGTGAAACTGGAGCGGGCCGAGGAAGCGAAATCGTTTGTCGATTTGGGCATGACGTATCAGCCCCAGGATCGCGAACTGCGAGAGCAACTTTCCAATGCTTCGAACGTGTTGGCTTCCGCCGGCCAGCTTTCGTCGGGCACCGGTTTCGTCGTCCATGAACTGGGTTATGTGTTGACGAACTTCCACGTGATCGAAGGGCCGGGCCGGTTGGTCGTTCGTTTGCCGGGCGTGGCCGAGCCGGTGACGGCGGCGGTCGTCGCGCAAGATGAACTGGCCGACATGGCGCTGCTGAGACTTTCGCCCCCCTCGGGCGTCCGTCTTCAACCGTTGTCGGTCAACACCAAGGCGGTCGGGCGTGGAGCGCGCGTGGCCGTGTTCGGTTATCCGTTGGGCGATTCGGTTGGAAAGGGGCTGAAGCTAACGACTGGCGTCATCAGCGGCTTGCCCGATCAATCGACCGAGGACATGTTGCTGCTCGATTGCCGCGTGAACCCCGGCAACAGCGGCGGGCCGCTGTGCGATACGCACGGCTATGTGATCGGCATGGTCACGGCCAAGAGCGCGAATTCGCTGGGCGTCGACAGCTACGGCATGGCAATTCCAGCCGATCGATTGGCGTTGTTTCTGCAAGAGAATCTGCCCGAATTCGCGGCGACCGATCAGCCGGCTCCGGATGAACTGGCATGGGACGCCGTGGACCGATTGGTCAGCCCGGCCGTGCTGACGATTTTGAAGCTGAAGTAAGCGAGCGCGGCGTTCCGCTGCTAGGCGACGGCCGAGCCGGACTGACGCGTTGGAACTTGCAGTCGCGAGTGGCCGACCATCGCCAGCAGGATGCTCTCGTCGTCGATGAAAGTTTCGGTGATTTCCGCGATGCCGCGGCGTCCATCTTCCAAATCCAGGACGATTTCCAGCGGCTCTAAATCGGCTTCAAAAACGAATTGCCGCACGAACTCCTGGCTGATGGAAATCTGCATCACGGCGTACCAAAACTCGATGTGCGGCAGGTAGCGATGCTGAAACAGATGGACCAACCCGGAAAAGCGTTCGTCGGACTCATGCCCGGCGGTCGTGCCGGATTTGGCGAACTCACCATGCAACTTGGCTTCCTGCAAATTCATCATCGCGGCACATCCATGCGGTGGGAGAGTAACGGTGGGTCATTGGCGAGCGGGTTGCCGACCAACTCCAGGCGGGCAGCGCGGACTAAGCGTCGCCTTTCCCTAGCTTGAGATCGGTCAGCGGCAGGCAGTCTGATTAGCCGCAGTATGGCCCATTCCATCGCTCGGCGGCAAGTCGACTTTCTTGGTTGCATCCACGCGAACTCGGCGGCCGGAGAACCGCTCCGCTTGCGGCTGAGTTACGGTTTGTATTCGACCGTGACGCTCCAAGGGAACGGGCCTTTGTGTTTCAGCCGGCCCGCGTCGCCGGGCGGCAAGCGAAGATCGTGCTTCACAAGCAACGCTTGGGCGATCCGCGGAATTTGCACGTCGTTCACGTAACGACCAAAACAAGCGTGCATGCCGACTCCATACAGGATGTAATGGTGATCGGGTCGGTCGATGCGGAACGCTTGGGGATCGTCGACCACCGATTCGTCGAACATGGCCGACTGGGTGGCGGCCAGAACCACCGTGCCTTGGCGAATCCGAGTCTCACGCGACGTTCCCTTGGCCAGCACATCGTCGTGAGCCGCCACGCGGACTAAGAACGGATTGATTGGCTGAAAGCGCAGCGCCTCGATGACGTAGCGTTGCAGCAGCGGGAAGTCATCCCGCCGCGCCGCTTCTTGGGCTTTCGCCAGTTCATCCGGGCGAGCCAACAACTGCAGCAGCGCGTTCGTCGTCGCTTCGGAAGTGGTCGGAACGGCGCCGACGAACAAGCCAAACAGATTGTTGCGGATCTGAACGTTATCCGCTCCTGGCAGACCGGCCTGTTGCTGTTGCAGGCAGCGAGCCAGCACGTCGTCGCGCGGCGGAGCGGCGGGATTCGCTTGACGCTGTTCGATCGCGCGGTCGATCGCCTCGCGCAGCCGACTAGCCGCCACGTCCGCTTCGCGTTGTACCTGTTCGTCGCCGGGAGGCCCGATGAACAAGTAGCGAAAGACGGCATGGCAATCGTCGATGAACTGTTGCTCGTCGGTCGGGAGAAAGCCGAAATAGTTGGCAATCCAACGAGCCGGAACGACGCGCGTGAGCTGCTGGACCAAGTCGATTTTGCCGCCCGCGTCGCCGACCAGTCGCTTCGCCGTGGCGGTCACGAAGTCGTTTACTTTTGTGGCGGCTTCATGGCTGGGCATCGCCAGACGCATCAGCGAAGTGTCGCGTTCGTACTCCGGCGACTCCTGCATCCCCAGGAAAAAGTTGCCGCCGCCCGTCATCGCTTGCATCCGCGGACCATAGGTCACCGAATAGTCTCGGTGGCGCGTTAGCACGTCGCACACGTCGTCGTAACGAGTGACGATCACCAAATTCGGCAACGCCAAGATCGGTTGTACTTGTCGCAGAATGGCGAAGGCCGTCGCCGGGTTGGCGGCGAACCACTGTTTTAACACGGCCGCCAATTGTCCGATCTCGGACCCGATCGAATTCAAATCGACTTGGCCCGCGCGAATGCGTTCGATCAGTTTTTTGACAGCTTCCTCGGCGGTGGAATCATGCAACAAGGCGGCGAGCAGTTCGTTGGGTGACATGGCTGAGTCGGGATTGAGTGCGAGCGAGTTGCCGAGGGCGGAGTCGAATATTTCCCCTCCACCCCACCAGAAGCCTGATTATGGTCGCGGAAAACCGCGACTCAAGCCAATTCTGGGTTTCGCGCGAGGCGAACGCGACTCGGACCGGCCGGTCTCGCGGCTCCGGACGGTCGAAGCGTAATCGGGAATCCGACGGCTCGCGCTCGCCGTTACCGAGTTGTTGTGGATGCCGCACGCACGAGCCATCCCGCCTTGGGCCCGGCGGCACGGACGGGATTCAAATCGCGTTGGCACATCTGGCTGAGCGAGTTGTAGCTGGGCGCTTCGTAATTAAAGATCGGCAATGACGTGAACGACAACAACGACTGCGGCGCGGCGAACGATTCTGGATCGGCCGTTAGCAACATGGGCGTCGGAACCGACGTCTCATTGACTTCACCGTTCGCGGGCCGTGACTCGTCGTCCGCCGACTCGGGCTCGCCTCGCTCGACCGCCTCGTTTCGCGAAGCGTCGTTCGTCGCCGACGCTTCCTCGGCTTGCCGTTCGTCCAGTTCGTCGTTCATTGTCTGGTCCGCATCCAAGCGATGCGACTCCAGATTGGATGACACTGGCGCGAGGCTGTCACGAATCGGCGCGATGCTCAGCGGCGATGCCGACCAGGGTGCGACCCAGGCCGAAGCGGCTTGCGGCGAACGAATCGACGTCGCGAACGAGCCCGTGGCCGAGGCGACCGCGTCGCGTTGAACTTCGATCGGCTGATACTGAATCGCCGACGTTCCGTCGAACGCAAACGACCGAACCGGATCCACGTCGATCGTCACCACCGCTTGGCTGACTTCGCCCGCCAAATCGGTCACTTGATACACCAACGTTTCGATGCCGCGGAAACCATGATTGGGCGTGTAAGTGACAACTCCCGTTTCCGCATCGACAACCACGCGTCCATAACGCGGCGGCACGGCGATGGTCACCGAAGTGCGATCGAGATTTCCGTCGATGTCGCCATCGTTGGCCAGAACGTCGACCACCGCCACGCCGTCCGTCTTGGCAAAATCATCGTTCGCCACGGGAGCGTTGGTGTTGATAAGCTGCCACGCTCCAAACTCGGAAGTTCGCCCGAACGCGTCGGTCGCCAAACCGGTGATGTGAGATCGCAGCGTGACGCTGGGCAAGTTCAACGCTCCGTGGAACTGGCCGTTGCCGTCCGCCACGAGTGTTCCCAACAGCACCGCGCCGGCGCCGTGACGCGAGACGCGGCCGTCGCCCAAGACCGTTTCGCCTTCCGCCGAACCATCGGCCGACGCCAGATAGACCTGCACGGTCGACCCCGCAAACTGACTTTGACCGGCTTGGCTGCCGACAAATCCACTCACGAACAGCGAGCCCGCGCGAAAATCGGCGGCGGTGAAGATCGGATAGTCCATGCCGCCGTTCGGCGCGGTCGACATCGGGCCGAACGCGACAAGCCCGTCGTTCGCCGTTACCCCGTCGTTGCCCAAGTCGATCGGCAGCTCGCCGTTTCGCAACCACAGCGTGCCATCCACGCGCGTGATGCCGCCGCCGATCACGGTAGCTCCATCGCCCGAGTTATCGGCGATCGTCCCGCGGACCAATTGCACGCTTCCCGAATCGACGAACAAGCCGGAACCCACATTGCCCACAATCGCGGTGTCGACGATCGTCGCTTGGCCCGTCGCGGTGACAAGGATCGCACCATGGCCGTCGAGCGAACGAGAATCGGTGACCTCAACATTCCGCAGCGACAACTCGCCCGCAGTTTGAATCGCCGCGCCGCCCGTGTCTCGCCCGCCGCTGAGCGTCAAGTCAGCCAACCGCAAGTCGCCACCGACCGCCACATCGAACAACCGGAAATCCGCGGCCGACGCTTCACGGCTCACAACCAACTGGCCCGGTTGTCCTCCGTCCAAAGCAATCGCCGTGCTGACTTGCAGCGATCCGCCGGTCAACACAATCGTCGCGCGATCCGCGGTCGCACGGGCGTCCGCCTGACGCGACAGAGAATCGTTGCCGAGCGGAATCATGTTGAGCAGATGTTCGACCTCGGCGGCAAGTCCCGCTTGAGCCAAACGATCTTCGTCGTTCAACAGGTTGGCATTCGCGATCGCTTGCCGCAGCGAACCCTGCCCGCTGTCATGCGTGTTCACAATCGTGTCGAAGTTGAAGCCGAAATCGAGCCCCGCCAAGTCACTCGCTCCGACGGCGACCATCGTTAACGACTGCACTTCGCGACCGTTCACGTTGTCCAACATCGCCAGCGTCAGCGAGCCGTCGTTCGTCGCCGCGTCGATTTCCGCCGGCCGATCGCCGCCCACTTCGCTGGTCACCGCCAACACAGTGCCGCTCGTCGCGTCGGTTCGATACGTTTGCACGCCGAGCACCATCGACGCGGCATCGCGAACGCTCGTCACACTGGCGTTCACAATCCGCACGGCATACAACGTGTCCCGATCCACGGCCAATGCGTACTCGCCACTGGCGTCGGTTGTCGTGGCATACACGAACTGCCCCGCCGCGTCATACAGCTCGACGATCGCGCCGCCACGGCCAATCTCGCCGTCCGCGAAACCCGCCGCGGTCGCCGCCGAATTTGCCGTCGCATAATCGCGTCCCGCTCCGCCACCGTATTGAACGTCGTCGAACACGCGGCCGCGAATCGTTACGTCGTCGTCCCGATTCGTCAGCGACACGTCGGCCGCATTCAATCCCGCGTACTCCGGATCGTCGCTGATCGCCGCCGCCGTCACGATGGTCGCCGACACGTCGCCATCGTCCAGATGATCCGGCAGTCCCACGATCGTGACGGTTTGGGCCGCGTTCCAGTTTTGCGGCGGCGTGAACGTCAGGCTCGCGTGCGAAACGCTCACTTCCGACAGATCGCTGCTGCTAATCCCAATCACCACATCGGCCGTCGGCTTCTCCGCCAACACGATCGAGAACGTCGCGGAGTCGCCCGATTCGCTGGTCGTCAGCCCGGCGGCCGCGTCGACCAAGATCGCCGCTTCGTTCACGTTCGTCACTCGCACCGAAATCGCCTGCTGATCGAACAACTCGCCGTCCGTCGCTCGCACGACCACTTCGTACACGTTGTCCGCGTTCGAGTCCGCCGGGAACTCGAAATTGCGAGCCGACACGAACGACAGTTCGCCCGTCACACGATCCAACGCAAACCGACCGGCGTCCGCGCCGCCCACGATCTCGTAGCTGAACGACTGCGTCGGCAAATCGGCGTCCGTCGCGGCAACCGTTGTCACGGCCGTCGTGTTTTCCGCCACCATGACGGTCGCCATCGCATTGCCGCCGTCGGTGAAGATCGTCGGCGACTCGTCGTTGACCGGCGAAATGCTGATCGCGAACGCGTGCCGCTGCTCGTCGCGCCTTCGCCGTCGTCGACCACGAATGTGAACGCGTCGAGCGTCGTCTCGCTGCCGTCGTGGTCGTAGCGAATCGAGCCGCCGTCGAGGTCGGCTTGCGTGAAGCTGTCGCCCGCGGCGAGCACGACCGCGTCGCGCCGCAACCAACCATGCGTCACGTTCGCCGTCCAACGTATAAACCAAGTCGTCCGCATCGTGATCAGGTCGTCGGTTCGCAAGCGGCTGCTGTCGATCACCGTCGCGTTCTCGGCAATCGTGGCCGCTGTTGACCGCCAATTGCTGTTCGTCGTTGACTCGCACCACGGTCACTTCAACGGCTCGCCGAACTCGTGCCGCCATCGCCATCGGTCAACGTCAGCTCGATCGTGCGCAGTCCCGGCGTCGGCCGATCGCCCGCCGCGTTGAAGTAGGTGATTCGGTGCAGCTGCTGCCCGGGATTCGCGTCGCTCGTGGCCAATCCATTGAAGCTGATCGACAACGGGCTGCCGTTCGCGCGCCGGTTGCCGAGCCAATAACCCCATTTGCCTTCATAAGTGACGTTCGTTCCCGCCAAGCCGATCTGCCGGCGCCATTCCCAACGGCTTGAATCGACAACTCGTCCTCGGTCGAGACGCCGCCAGCGGCAATGTCGACGATCAAGCTGCCGCCAGCAAAATTCGCGGAATCGAAGTCGGCGACGTTCGCGTCGCCCGCCGTATCAGCCTCGACGCATCTTGCTCGACGAACACGATCGCGTCGCCATTCAAACCGTCAATTGTCGGCGACATGCTTGCGGCCACCGTCGCGGCTGGACCAAACTCGCTCGTGCCGCCGAAGCCGCCGCCGGACAACTCCATTGTCGCCGTGGCACTCACCACGTGACCGGCCGCAACGCTGACGCCGGTCAACGCCGCATGGAAATCGGCGTTGCCGTCCGCGTCGGTTGTCACGTGAATCGCACCCAGATAAGTCCGCGCTTCGCCGTGCCCGCTGGCATCCGCCGTTGGCGACGAGAACAGTTCGATGCGGTACGTCGAGTTCGCGTCGCTGTTCAACTGGCCCAACAGATAGGTATCGCCGTCGTGCGACGAGACGGACGTGAGCGTCGGGAAGTTTTGCAGATCGTTGACGCCGCCATCGGCGTCTCCGGCGTCATTCGCGGTCACGCCCCAAGTTCCGTCATGGAGGTCGATCGCCAGACCGTCGTTGTCAAAAATGCGATTTCCCAACACTGCGGTGCCAGTCCCCGTCTGGATCATCACACCGGCCGCCGAACCGTTGTTGGCAATCAAGTTGCCTTCGCCCGGATTGACGCCGCCAATCATCGCTTGGCCGCTACCGCCCCCAACATAGACGCCCAACGCGTTCTCGATCGCTCCGGTTCCCAGTCGATCGACGCCCACATAGTTGCCTTGCACGACCGTTCGCAGGTTGTTCTCGTTCACGCCGATCGCGATGTAGACGCCGCCAATCAAATTGCCTTCGCCCGGATTCGAGCCGCCGATGACCACGTCGTCCACACCGTCGCGCAGAATGATTCCATACGTTCCGTTGGTCGTCTGAGCTCCGGGGGCTCGCGACATGCCGGTCGGGTCCACGCCCACAAAGTTGCCTTGAACAATCACGCCGTTGGCGCCGTTGGCCGTGCCGATCCGAATGTTCTTGTTCCAAGCTCCCGCGACCACGTTGTCCAGCAACTGGCTGCCCGCCGACACGCTGCCGTTGACCAAGATGTTCGCACTCGTTGTTGCCGTGCCGCGATGCCCCGGCGCGTCGTCGCCGTTCGCCGTCAGACCCACATAGTTCGCTTCGATCGTGGATTGGCCGTTCACTTGGATGTTGTTGGTCATCGCGCTGTGAATCGCCAAGCCGCGAATCGTCGAGCCGCTTCCCGCCGACGAGATAACGAATCCCCGCGTATTCGTTTGCGAGCCGTCGATCTCCACTTTGATCTCGTGCGGCGTCCCGGCCCACAAATCGCCCATCATCGAGCCGGCCTGCGAAAAGCCGTCGATCACCACCGCGTCGGTGATGGTGAACTGCGAAGTCGGCTGGATTCGCCAGTAGTCATCGGCGTTCCCCACAATCCCGTCAGGATCGACGAAACCTGAATCACTGGTCGATAGATCGAACCGAATCAAGTCCGGGCCGCCACCGACATTCGCCGTGTTATTCGCCGCTTCGATCGCTTCACGAAGCGAAATGCGACCATCCGCGCCCCGATCGGCGAACAGAGCGGCGATGCTCGACGTATCGCCGTCGCGCGTGTGTGCCGTTGTGTCAACCGTAATGATCGACGCTTCGACCGCCTGAACGGCCATGCTGAATTCGCTCGTACCACCATACAGCCCGCCGCCCAAATCCTCAGTCGCCGTCGCCGTAATCCAATCGCCGCC
>JAWKTM010000047.1:0-55905 GCA_041399085.1 Pirellulaceae bacterium | reverse complement strand
TGACATCGGCCGCTGCGTGACGATGGATTTGAAGTCGCCGGGGAACATGCTGTATCAAGTCGGCGCGACGAAGCCCGAATTGGGCGGCTCGCATTATGCGTTCGTCCACGGCCTGACGGGCGGGCATGTTCCGCAAGTCGACGCCGGGCTGGCAAAGCGAACGTTCGCGGCCGTACACGCGGCGATTCAATCGGGCTCGGTGCGAGCTTGCCATGACTTGAGCGAAGGCGGCTTGGCCGTGGCTTTGGCCGAGATGGCTTTTGCCGGCGGCTACGGCGCGGAAGTCGACCTGGCCGTCGCGCCGCTCACCGATCTATCGCTGGACAACGTGCCGGCCGATGTCGTGGCTTTGTTCGCCGAATCGAATACGCGGTTCTTGTGCGAAGTGCCCGAGGAACAACAAGCGGCATTCGAACAAGCAATGCATGAGGTTCCCTATTCGTGCATCGGCCGCGTGATTGAACAACCGACGTTGCGGATCCGCGGCGTCACGACACCGAATCAAGACCTCATCGTCGCCGACTTGGCGAGCCTTAAAGAAAGCTGGCAGGCGCCGCTGCGTTGGTAGCCACCGCTGAAACGAACACTCACTAACCCGACGTTACACCGTGCGACGTATCGCACGTCACGATCATGAAGCCACGTATTCTTGTTGTCCGAGCCCCCGGGTCGAACTGCGATCGCGAAACGGCGTTCGCCTTTGAGCAAGCGGGCGGCCAAGCCGATTTGCAGCACATCAATCGCTTGCTGGAGCAACCGCGGTTGACTGACGATTATCAGATCCTGTGCATTCCCGGCGGCTTTAGTTATGGCGACGACATCGCGGCCGGACGGATTTTGGCGACTCAGATTCGCCATCATTTGAACGAGACGTTGGCTCAGTTCAAGGACGCGGGCAAACTGATTTTGGGAATCTGCAATGGGTTCCAGGTACTAATTAAATCCGGCGTGCTGCTGCCCGATCTGGCGAACGGCCATCCGGTCGCGACGCTTACTTGGAACGACTCGGCGCAGTTCGAGGATCGTTGGGTGAACTTGGCGTCGTTTGGCGACCGCTGCGTGTTTCTTCGAGGCATCGAGCGGATGTATTTGCCGATCGCTCATGCGGAAGGCAAATTCGTGGCTCGCGACGGCGCGACGCTCGATTCGCTCGATCAGCGTGGACATCTCGCGCTCCGCTACTCGGGCCAGACGGGTGCGAATGGCCAGCTCGCCTTTCCCGAGAACCCGAACGGCTCGCAGCGCGACGTGGCCGGAGTCTGCGACGACACGGGGCGCGTCTTCGGCCTGATGCCGCACCCCGAACGCCACATCGACGCGACGCACCATCCTCATTGGACACGGCTGCCGCAACGCCCGGAAGGCGACGGCCTCGCCCTGTTCCGCAACGCCGTCGAATACTTCCAGTAGCGTTTACGCGACCGAGATCAGCGACGTGTCGGTCGAGAGATCGGGCACTTCGCCTTGTCGTTCCAACTCGATCGCTTGTTCGCGGATTCCTTCAAACCCGTCGCGGAGGGTTTGCAATACCTTGATGGCCGGGTCGAGATTTCGTTCGCGAATGCAGCTCACCACGAACAGGCAGAGCCGCTCGATGTCGCCGCCAATCTCGCTTACATCCCGGTTAATGCCGGCGATGATTCCGAACATCAAGCGATTGCCGCGAAGCAAATGCGAATACAGGTCGGATTCGCGGTTCTCGCGTTGAGCGTCACGGGCGTCTTCCAACGCGGCGATCGTTGCGTCGTACAGCTCGATCAGCATTTCAATTCGGGTCCAACTGTTGGCTTCCTGGGTCGAATAGGCTTCCACCATGGTAATGCTCCGTGATCTTGGGTCGAGAAACAGAGGTGTATGCACGGGCGACGCGGCATTGTCGGTACGCGTCACTGTCGCTCCCGGCAAAGGAGGACCGGTTTTGCTCGTGGGCTTCGCGGCAAGTGGCTTATTCATGGATCTTGAGAAGTTCGAAGGGGACGAAACGAGATTGGATTAGCCGCCGAGGACTCGACCGCCACCGCCGGCCGAGCCAACCAGTTGGGCCGCCAGAAAATTGCTGGTCGACTGAAGCTGACTCACTTGGCCTTCCAACGCGGCGAACTGTGCCAGCAGCGATTCCTTCTTCGCTTCTAGCAGCTTGTTCCGAGCTTCGATCGTCTTGTCGATCGCCGCGGCCCGATCGTCGTATCCTTCGCTGATCGTTTTCATGCGGCCGGTAACGGGATCTAGCATCGAGCCGAGCAGCTTGTCCAGCTTCGAGGCGATGCCGCGCGAGATGGTCATCTCGCCTTCCACGCCGCCCGAAATCTGAGCGCTGGTCAACGTTACTCGCACACGCAAGTCGGCCGTGTTCTCGTTATCCGGATCGCCGCTCAAAATGCGGCCCGACCCAACCGCCGTTTCCGCTTGGCCATTGACAATAAATCGTCCGACCACATCCTGGCCTTTATCGGTTTCCGTTCCGTCGAATCCCAGAGCGGCCAGCGCGGTGCCGGTGCTGCCGATTGTGACTTCGGAAGCCAAACCGTAAGTCTCGGAATTGATTTGCAGCTTGCCGCCTTGCACTGAAACGGCGACTTGGCGGCCTTTGAATTCATCCGAGGCGTTGATGACCGCTTGCAATTCGGCGGCCAACTCGACTTCGGTGTAAGTGCCTTCGGTCAGGGTCAGCGTCGCGGAATCGGCGCCGTCCAGCGACAACGTGAACTCGTTGTTCGTGGCGTCGATCACGGTCGACGCGGCCAAGGCGTTCGTCGCCGTGACGCTGGCTTGCTCGGCGGCTTGCGACACGTCAATCTCGATCGGCGTGGTCGAATCCTTGGTGCGCGTGCTACCCAAGACAAAGGAAATGCCGGGATTCGTGCTGGCCCCGTCCAGCGCGAATAGCCGGCGAAAATCGGTTTCGCCCACTCCGGGAATGCCGCCATTGAGCGCGTCGCGCAAGCGGCCGCTGTTCAGCGTCAACCGTCCTTGATCGGTGACCGAAATGCCGATCGCCGAAAGCCGGTTGAGGTCGCTACTCACGCCCGTCACAATCCCCGTCGTGATGCGGCGGACTTCGTCTTGGATGCCAATCACCGAGCGATTGCCCAGCAACAAACTGGCTTCGCCCGACTGCGGCTCGAAGCGAACTTGATCGTCGATGAATCCCATCAAGCCGTTGAAGGCTTCCACGAACCTTTGCACCGTGGCGACCGCCGTGTCGGTGTCGCGAGCGATGGTGACGGAGATCGACTTAGCCGCGTCCGCTTGATGCAGGTCCAGCGTCACGCCGCCGATCAAATCGTCCAACTGATTGGTATCGTGCGTGACCGTAAGCGCGCCCGCGCCGGAACCGAGCGTCACGCTGGCGTCGGCGGCCGCTTGGACCGGCGTGCCCGTGAAATCGGGCTGCGTGGCGCCGGCGGCCAGATTGTTCGTAATCGTGATCGTGTTGGCCGCGCCGGTCTTTGAAGAACTGAGTAGCAATTTGTAAGGCGTACCGCCGGTCGAGCCGTCGTTGACGATCGAAGCGCCCACATCGCCGCCGGCCGCGTTGATCGCGTCGGCCAAGCCTTGCAGCGTGTTGTTCGAGCTATCGATCGTGATCTCAACTTCCTTACCGCGTCCGACTCGCAAGGAAAACGTACCTTGCGAAATCTCCGAATCGGCGGAAGCGAACCCTTGCGACGCGACCTGCTCGGCTTGAGCCAAGCTGTTGATCGTCAGGTTGTAAACACCCGCCGCCGCGCCGGTGGCGGCCGTTACGGTGAGTGCATCTTCGTCGCTGCTGACAGCCGACCGAGCCGAGAAGACGCTGTTTTGCGAACGGGCTAGCGAGCCGAGTTGGGCTCGCAGGTCGATCATCTTGGATTCGATGCCTTTGAAGGCCGTCTGTTCTTCCAGGATGCTGTTCTTGCGAGCCGTGAGCTGATCGACTTGAAGCTGCTGGATGCGCACCAGTCCATCAATGATGGTGGTGGTGTCCAATCCCGTGGCGAGTCCGTCGATCGTGGCCATGGCGGTATCTCGTGCGTGGGGAGGTGAAACGGATCAGCCCGTCAAACAAAGCGGGAGAGCCGCCTTGCGGGCAAGCTCTCCCTGATTGAATCGTCGCGAAGCGAGCTTCGCTTTAAGCCGCGTTAGCCAAGTGGTTATCGTCCCAACAAGGACAGAACCAACTGCGGCACTTGGTTGGCGTTCGACAACACCGACACGCCCGCTTGTTGCAGCACCTGTTGCTTCGTCAGGTTGGCGACTTCTTCGGCGAAGTTGGTGTCGCGGATCACCGACTCGGCGTTGATCGTGTTCTCCAACGTGGCTTGCAAGTTGGCCGATGTGGATTCCAAGGTGTTGGCTTGGAAGGCGCCCAACGTGCCTCGCAAGTTGGTGATCTCGTCGATCGCCTGATCGATCACTTCCAACGCGTCCTGAGCCTTGTCGGCCGAGGTCACGTCGATGTCGGACAAGCTGGAGAACTGGTTGCCGACTACGCCGACGGCCAGAGCCGTGGTGTTCGTCTTGTCGATCGAAACGTCCACGGTTTGGTCCTTGTTCGGACCGATCTGGAAGGTCAATTCGTTGTTGGCGACCGTCACGTTGCCTTGGGCGCCAGTCACGGTCGTGCCGTTGTCGGTCGCACTTGCGCCGAGCGAGACTGAAATCCCCTTGGCGGTGCCGGCCGAGGCGGTCAACACATTGCCGACGCCTGTCGCCGCGAAGCCGCCAATCGTGCCAACGATGTCCACGCCCGTATCGGTGACTTCGGTCGTGCCGAATCCCGAGCTGGTCGCCGCCGAAGCGGTATCGGACACGACCGAAAGGCTGGCGGCGCTGCCCCATTGTTCGGTGCGGAGCCGAGTCGACGTGGTGGCCGAGTGGTCGTTTTCCGCAACCACGCCGGTCTGACCGGTGAACTCGTTGATCCGCGATTGAACCTGGGCTCGCGACAAGCCGGCGTTCAAGGTGATGGCCACGCCATTGATGGTCAGCGTTTCATCGGCCGCCAAGTTACCGGTCTGAGCCGTGCCGGCGATCGCTTCCGCCTGTTGAGCCGCCGTGGCGACGGCGACGGCGTAGGTGCCGGCCGACGTGTCGCTGGTTGCATCCAGATAGGTGACATCCGCGTCAGTTGCCACACCGGTACGACCGGCCGAACCGTCCAGCAACTTCTTAGTGCCGAACTGCGTGTTATTGGCGATCCGGTCGATGGTGTCCAACGCGTTGGCGATTTCCGCTTGGTTGGCCGCCAAGGCATCGTCGTCATTGACGCCGGCATTCGCCGAATCCAAGGCCAGCGAGCGAACTTTCGTCAGCAGGCTGTTGATCTCGTTCAAGGCGCCTTCGGCCGTTTGCACGAGCGAACCGGCTTTGTCGGCATTGTCGATTGCCTGTTTCAGCCCAGCGATCTGAGCACGTTGCTTCTCCGAGATGACCAACGCCGCCGGTCCATCAGCGCCCCGATTCACTTTGTATCCCGAGGACAATCGTTCGAGCGATTTGCCAAGGGCATTGGATGATTTTGCCAAGTTGTGCTGGGCGGTCAGCGATTTGACGTTGTTGGCGATCACTAAACTCATGTTAACAGCTCCTCAAGATTTCGCCGAAACCCGATCGCTTCTCCCATCCTTGCGTCCAATGAGCTGACTCCCTGCTCGTCGACGATGCGTGTTTCTTTGCTTGAAACAGGTCCCCGAAGTTCGTTTGTTACGTGTGAGACAGAAACTACTAGTCTTGTCCGAGCAAGCGTTTGGCGGCCTCCTCCGCTGCCTCACGCGTGTCGTACTGACCGGCGGCGAGAAGTTTTCTCACCGCACTGATTACATCCGAGCGGATCTCACTTACTTCGCGTAAGTGCGCGACAAACTCCGCGACTTCCGGAGCCCGTGAGTACACGGGACGTTCCGGCGCCTCAACTTTGCGCGGCGCTTGTTGTTGTTGTACTGCCACTTGAGCCGCCTGCTCGACGGCTTTCGGTTGGCGCGCTGCAACGTCGGCCGGCTTTGACGGGGCCGGCTCCGTGCTCGCTTGTAATCGATTGCTTGAATCAGGAATGTTCATGGCCCGCTCCCTCATTCAATGGTTCGGACAATTACGTCATCGAAGGTCCGCTGGCAAACTTGCCGAAAAACTTGCGGCTTAAGTCTGCCGCCGCATTAGTCGATCAATCTGTAAGGGTCGTGCTAATTCCGCTTCCTTTTCGGAATCTGCCGGGGCAAATGACCAACAAAAACGGGGCAGAACAAGCGAACGCCGCTCAGCCAGGGCAAGCTGAGTCGAGCCGGTTGGCCGCGCTCACGCGCATCGTCAATCCGCGCGCCATGGCGCTGCCCGCTAGCATCCTCGCCGGGTGCTTTCTCGCCGGAGCCGTCTGCGCGGGCGCTTTGATGTTGCTGACCAGCGCGGACAGCGACTCGAACGGCGCGACGCCAGGTCGCGCCAACGCTTCGCCGAACGAAAACGGCCTTCTGCCCCTGGCTAACGCTTCGGCCGACGAGCCGCTCGATCTGAACCTCGCCACAAAAACGCCGGAAGAGTTCGGCTCGCTGACCGTATCGTTGCAAGAAGGGGACAGGTTGCTGCTGTCCGGCCAACCAGGTCCCGCGCTGCGAATGTACAACCAGTTGCTGGAAGCCCAGCCGCGCGCGCCGGAGGAACTGCGGTTCCGCATGGCGATCTGCGGCGAATTGCTGGGCGATTTCCAACACGCGTTGCAGGAGTATCGTTCGATCGCTTCGGAGACCGAGCGTTCCTATATCGCGCTGGCCGCTGAGATGCGGCAGGTGTTTTTGTTTCTGCAACTGTCGCGACCCGAACTCGCCAAACAATCGCTGTGGAAGAGCGTCCTCGCTCCGCCGCGTGATGACGCCGCGCCGACCTCCGGCCAAGGCGAGTTTCTCCACGTGCTGGCTCAGGTCCTGGCCACGCAAGCCGAAGACGACGCGCATCACTCGCTGTTGACCGACGGCGGAATCACGTTCCCCACGTTCCGGTTTTCGGTCGAGGAAACGCTGGGGCTATTGAACCAAGAGCTAAAGGACTCGCCGTCCGGCAAGTCGACAAAGCCAGCAGCCGACAAGGACGCGGACGCAACGGCCACTTCGACGATTGTAGTGAATCAGCGTTTGGGCGAGCGACCCGATGAAACGTTCGTGCAAGTTCACTTGCCGCGCATGCCGCTGGCCAATGCGTTGGACATCATCGGTCGCGAAACGGATACGCGAATTCATTGGTCGACGCTGGCTCGCGAAGCCGCGTCGGAACACGCGGCCGAAGCCCACCTGGACGATATCGCGCTGGCCGGGCTGCTCGATGGATTGCTCGACCCGCACGATTTGGTGTGGCATTACAAGGACGGCGACCTCCGCATCTTCGGCTACGAAGAGCTTCCCGAATCGGCTCGCGGACAACTCCGCATCACGACCGCCGAGCGAGCGCTTCAACAAGCACTCGTTTCCTATCCCGATCATCCGCTGGTGGACGAAGCCTACTGGTCGCTTGGCAATTTGGCCTTCATTCGCGGCGACGCCCAGTTGGCTCAGATTCATTATCTCTATTACCTGCGCCAGTTTCCGCGAGCCAACGACAGCGCGCGGGTGCATTTCAATCTGGCCAAAATCCGGTTGGCCTTGCGCCGGCCGGCCGAAGCGCTGCAGAACTTCTATTTCGTGATCGACGCCGACCCGAACGACCCGCTGGCGCCGCCCGCGTATTTGTACGCCGGCCGGTTGTACTTGGAGAACGACGAAGCCCGGCGAGCCGTGAAGCCGCTGACGCGAGCGATCGCACTGGCCCGCGATCAGAATCAGCGAGCGCTGGCCGTGTTGACGGTCGCCGCGGCGTATCTGATGGATGACAAACCGTTCGCGGCGAATCGGATGTTGATGGAGTTTCGCGAGGAATTGCGAAGTCCCACGCATTTCGATCAAGCCGCGTTCTTGGGGGCGTTGGCTCGGTTCCGCGCCGCCAAGCTGGAAACGCAGTTCGAGCACGAAGGCCGCGCGCTGGTCAACGCGCTTTCGCATATCGACCCGACTGACTTCTTTGGATACCAAGCGTATCTGCTGATCGCCGAAGCTTACCGCGACCTCGAATTGTTGCCCGAAATGAGCGACGTGTTGGCTCGCGGCGCCGCGATCACTTCGCCCGGAGCGCTCCGCGATCGGATGCTGTTCCAATTGGCCGTCTACCAAGAACAGTCGGGACAGAACCAAACGGCACTCGAATCCTACGACGCGCTGGCCACGCACGCCGCCGATCCGTGGCGCAGCGACGCCGACCTGCGACGAGCGACGCTGGCCGTGACGCTCAAGGACTCGCAAGTGGCCCAGGTCTCCTGTCGCCGGCTGTTGTCGCGTCCCGAAGCGACGACATCGGTCGACGAAGTCTTGCGGGCGCTCGGCCGAGCGTACCAGCTTGAAGGCGACTACGAGCGGGCGGCTCAATGCTTCGCCGGAGTCGCACCGGATTTTGTGCCGCCCAAGACGAACGAGGAAGGGGATCGCGACGTGGAGCAAGTCACCGATGCCTTGCGTGGAGCCGAGGACACAACGGGAGGCATGCCATGAATTCAAACCGACTTGCCTTAGCCGGCTTGTTCCTAGCGGTCGGCGGTATCGTGGCTAACGCCCCGGCCCGCCTTGGATTGGCTGAATCGCCCCCGGCGGCGGAAGCCGTGGCGACACCGCCAGCCAGCGCGCCGCCAGCCAGCGCGCCATCAGCCGGCATGCCAAGCGACGCGCCGCCGAGTGACAACCGCGCGGACTCGGTGCGCTCGCGTCCATTGCCAGCCGCGTCGTTTCAATACGATCACGGCCAGTTCGTGATTGGCCGCATCGAGCAGACGTTGCAGGAAAGCGCCGACTTGCGCGGCCGCCGACTGGAGGATTTGCGCGATCAATTGGAAGCGCTCCGCATGATGATGGAAACTCGCGCCGCCGCGACGCAACCGCCAGCGGCCGATCCGGCAACTCCGGCCAAAGATGGCTCGGGCAATCCCAACACCGGCGATGCGACGGCCGCTGAACCCGAAACCGCCGCGGCCAAGGCGTTCGAGGCCGTTCCGCTGAAGCCGCTGTCCACGTCGCCCATCGACCGACTGGCATTGGCCAACAACCTGTTCGCGTCGGGCCAATACGGATTGGCCTTGGAATCGTACCGCCAACTCAATCCCGAATCGCTCACGCCGTCCGATCATCGCTGGGCTCGGTACCAGATGGCTTGCTGCTACCGCAAGCTCGGCAACCCGACCGACGCCGAAGAGATCTACCGCGAATTGGCCAGCGCCACGACGGAAGACTTCATCAGCCATCAAGCTCGCTGGTGGCTCGATCGGATGCAAAAACGCCAGCGATTGGAAGCCAGCTTGAAAGGCATCGACGACGCCCTGAAATCCTTGGAGAGTCAGATTCATGGCGGAAGCAACGGCACATGAACTGGAACTCGCCCTGTGCGAGGCCTACGAACAACAACGCGACCGCTATCTGGCGGCCGAAGCGACGAGCCGCAAAATCGTGGCCGCGTATCGTGCCGGCGAGGACGCCGCGGACGAGCTGCATCGGTTGCAAGCGTCGTTGGACGACATCGCGGCGATCAACGATCAGGTGGGCGAAGCGCGCCGCCAGTGGGACGCGTCGGGAAACAAGCCCGGTCCGCGGCTAGGCGAGACGATGCAGCAGCTCGAACAACTCGTCCGCCAATTGCTCGAACAAATCAACGAGGCAGAACAACTGGCCCGAGCGGCCCGCGACCGCTTGGTCCCCGAACTAAACCAAGAGGCCCGCACTCAGCAAATGCGGGCCGCCTACGCAACCGACTAACACCCCGTTTAACCCGTAGCCGTAGGCGAGGACGAGACGGAAGCGGCAGGGCGCAAGCCCTCCGGAATGGAAGCGGTAGGGCGCAAGCCCTCCGGTTTCGCGTTACCGGACGGCTCGCGCGGTGCCGCTTGGATGATCGAACCGAACCGCTGGAAGCGGTAGGGCGCAAGCCCTCCGGTTGCACCGCACCGGACGGCTTGCGCCGCGTGGGTTAAACGAAACTTACAACACGCCACACAACACCGACCCAAGGGGCAACATCATGCGGGGCGAGGGCAGCCTGCGTGTGTTCGCCGCGCCGCGCGAGCACCCTGCGCGCGACGACGCGGCGTCGTCACCGGAAACCGATCGATCCACGGCTTACTGCGTCGGCTCGCAATCGCTGCCGCGCGAACCGCTGTCGCTGGATCTCCGTTCGTTGGCCGATCAAGCGGCCGCCGACGCGTCGCAGCAATTGGTCTTCCAATCCGAAGCGATGAACCGCGTCGTGGATCAAGCCCGCGACTTCGCCCGCAGCAGCGCGGCCGTGTTGCTGACTGGCGAGAGCGGCACGGGCAAGGAGTTGATCGCCCATCTGATCCACCAAGGCAGCCCGCGCTCGACCGGTCGCTATGTGCGAGTCAACTGCGCGGCGCTCTCCGAATCGTTGATGGAAAGCGAACTGTTCGGACACGAACGCGGCGCCTTCACCGGCGCGGTCGATCAACGCGAAGGGCGGTTTGAATGGGCCGACGGCGGCACGCTGCTGCTGGACGAGATTGGCGAGATTCCGCCGCGGCTGCAAGCGAAACTGCTGCGCGTGCTCGAAGAAGAAGAGTTCCAGCGAGTCGGCGGCAATGCCACGCTGCGAGCCAACGCGCGAATCATTGCCACGACAAACCGCGATCTGTTGAAGGAAGTTCGCGAAGGCGGCTTTCGCGCGGACCTGTATCACCGCTTGAACGTGTTGCAGATCGAGTTGCCCGCGCTCCGCGACCGGCGCGACGACGTGCTGCCGCTGGCCGCGTTCTTCCTCGGCCGCTTTCGCCACGAAGCTCGCCGGCGGGTCAACGATTTCGACACGGCGGCTCGGCAAGCTTTGAACGACTACGACTGGCCGGGCAACGTGCGGCAGCTTCGCAACACGATTCATCGGGCCTGCGTATTGGCGACGCACGAGACCGTCCAGCGCGACGACCTTCCCGATCTCGTGCCAGAATCGGCCCGCGTGAGCGACTCGCCGCCGCTGCTGGAAATGAGCCTGGAAGATATCGAGCGGTGGGTGATTCTCAAAAACCTGCGTCGCTTCGGCGGCAACAAAACCGCCGCCGCCGCCCACCTCGGTGTCACCGCCCGCACGCTGGCGAACAAGATGAAAGAGTACCGCGCGCTGGGCTACGCCTAACCCGCACCCCTCTCTCCGACCGAGCCTCTCTCGGCGCTTTGAACCAAGCGTGTGGCACGCCCAAAGCGCAGCAGAGCGGGTGGCACGCCCAGAGTCTTCGATGGGCGTGGCTGACTCGCGAGAACGGTTGCCTCGCACAATCGGCATCGCCCTAACCTTCCAGGCCCACCGCTGCGCTTTGGGCGTGCCACCCGCGACCGAAACCCCGAATGTTTCGAGATTGGGGCGGCGTTGCGGGGCGCTCGGCAGGAAGCCTCGTTCTCCCGCGCCTCGTTCTCCCGCGTGGGAACGGCGACTTACGCCAGCAGCTCGCGGACTACGTGGCCGTGGACGTCGGTCAGGCGGTAGTCGCGGCCTTGGAAGCGGAACGTTAGCCGCTCGTGATCGAACCCCAACAGATGCATGATCGTGGCTTGAAGATCGTGGACGTGGACCTTGTCCCGAGCGACGCTGAAGCCCAGCTCGTCCGACTCGCCGTGGCTGTATCCGCCCTTCACGCCACCGCCGGCCATCCACATTGAATAGCAATCCGGGAAATGATCGCGGCCCAACACGTTGCCGCCCGCCGTGCGGCCTTCGCGGAACGGCGTGCGACCGAACTCGCCGCCGCACACGATCAGCGTCTCGTGCAGCATCCCGCGACTCTTCAAATCCTTGATCAAAGCCGCGATCGGCTTATCCATCGTCGAGCACTTCTTCGTCAGCCCGTCGCGGATATCTTCGCCCGGCCCGGTCCCGTGGAAATCCCAACCCCAGTCGAACAACTGCACATAGCGGACGCCTTGTTCGACCAACCGGCGAGCGAGCAGGCAGTTGTTGGCGAAGCTGGAACCGCCGGGCTGAGCACCGTAAGCTTCCAGCGTCTCCTTGGATTCGCGGCCGATGTCCATCACTTCCGGCACGGAGACTTGCATCCGATAAGCCAGTTCGTATTGAGCGATCCGAGTGTCGGTTTCGGGATGTCCCAGCTTGGCCGACTGAAGCTCGTTCAACTCACGCAGCGCGTCCAAACTCATTCGCCGCACGTCGCGCGACATGCCCTTCGGATCCGAAACATATAGCACCGGGTCGCCCTTCGAGCGGCACTGGACTCCCTGATACACCGACGGCAGAAAGCCGCTGCCAAACGAGTTCTTGCCGCCGTTCGGTTGCACGCCGCTGGAAATCAGCACGACGAAGCCGGGCAAGTTTTCGTTCTCGGAACCGAGCCCGTAGGTGACCCACGCGCCCAACGACGGCCGGCCGGATCGCGGCGAGCCGGTATAGACCAGCAGTTCGGCCGGCGCGTGATTGAATTGGTCGGTGTTCATCGACTTGATAACGCACATCTCGTCGGCCACTTCGTGCAGATGCGGCACGGCATCCGACAGCCACACGCCGCCATCGCCATATTGTTTGAACGTGCGGGGCGTGCCGAGCAGCTTGGGCGTGCCCGACGTAAACGCGAAACGCTTGCCTTCGATGAACTCCTTCGGGCATTCCTCGCCGTTGTGTTTCACCAGTTCCGGCTTGTAGTCGTACAAGTCCAGATGCGGCGGCGAACCGGTCAAGTGCAGATAAATCACCTGCTTGGCCTTGGCCGGAAAATGAGGCTCGCGCGGAGCCAACGGATCGGCCGCCGAAGCGCCGCTGGCTTGGCCACCCAACATCGAAGCCAACGCCATGCCGCCAATGCCCGCCGCCGACTGCTGCAAGAAGTGCCGCCGTGTTTGTTGTTGCAACTGTTCTTGAATCATGGGATGCATCGGTTGGTTCCTATTCACAGCGATTAAGCCTTATCGGCGAGATCATCAAATGGGGGTGACGCGCGACCTTCAAAAGCCCTTACGGCTTCATCATCGTCTCGTCCAAATTCAACAGCACGTTGGCCACCACAGTGAGCGCGGCGTAGTCGGCCGCGTCCGCGCCGGCGGGCAGCGGACCAAGCGGTTCGGTAGCCAAGCTGTTGGCCGCGGCCATATCGGCCCGCATCGTTTCCGCCGTTTTGTGATACAAAGCCACGAGCGAAGCCAATTCATCGTCGTTGGGCTCGCGGATCAAACAACGTTGGAAACCGACTCGCAGCCGCCGCTCGAGCACGCTCGGCTCCAGCTTGTTCGGAGCAACATTACTCGGAGCATCACTGCCGGCTTCCGCCATTTTGCGAGCGAGCGCCTGAGCCGCTTCGATGTAGACCGGGTCGTTCAGCGTCACGAGCGCTTGCAGCGGCGTATTCGTGCGGTCGCGTTTCAACGTGCAGACTTCGCGATTCGGCGCGTCGAACGCCGCCATCGACGGGTACGGATTCGACCGTCGCCAAGTCGTATACAAGCCGCGGCGATAGCGATCTTCGCCCGTGCTAGTTTGCCAATCAATGCCGCTGCCAAATGCGGCGTTCAATCCCAGCGACGGTTGCGGCGGCTTCACCGGCGGGCCGTACATTTTCGGGCTGAGCAACCCAGCGGCGAACAACGCTTGATCGCGAATCATCTCGGCCGACATCCGAAACCGCGGCCCGCGAGCCAGCAAGATATTGTCGGGATCGCGTTCGGCCAGCTCGGGCGTGACTCGCGACGTTTGCCGATAAGCGGCCGACGTGACCAGCAGCTTCAACATGTGTTTCATGTCCCAGCCGCTTTCCATGAATTCGACGGCCAGCCAATCGAGCAATTCCGGGTGCGTCGGCAAATCTCCCTGCGAACCAAACTCTTCGCTGGTCCGCACGATCCCGACGCCAAAGATCTGTTCCCAGAACCGATTGACCATCACGCGAGCCGTCAGCGGATTGTCGCGATCGACCAACCAGCGAGCCAGAGCCAAGCGATTCGCGGGCACTCCATCCGGAAGATCGTGAAACGCCGTCGGCACGCCTTCGGAAACTTCGGGGCCGAGATCCAGATAGCTGCCGCGGAACTGAACGTGCGTCTTGCGACGGCGGCCTTCGGCCAACTCGCGCATGATCGGCACGGTCGTCGCCGGCTTGATGTCCGCCAGTTGCTTCTCCAGCGACTTGAGCCGCTCGCGCTGAGCCTGCTGTTCCGGCGAAATCGAACGATAGTATTCCGCGATCTGCTTTGTCTGAGCCGCGCTGCGATCGGCCCCGGGCGTTTTGGCGATCGCCAAGATTTCGGCGGGCAAGCCGTTGATGGCCAGATCCCGACTGGGCGCTGGCTCATCCGCAATATCTTGCGAGAAGATCACCTGTTGTTTCTCATCCAGGATCGAGACCCGCCAGCCCTTCAGCCGATTGCCCACGGCGCCGTCGGTGCGATTCCACACGACCACACGCTCCACCGGACCGGCCTCGGCCAGCTCGACCTGCCACCAAGGGTTCTTCTCATTCTTTGTGTGCGTCGTGGACTTGGCGGCGAAGTAGTCGCCGTTGGTGTTGCCGTCGATCGCGAGCGCCGGCTGTCCTTCGTAGTCCGTGCTGGACTGCGAAGCCTTGCCCTTGATCGCGATGTTGTCTCCGCCGCGAAACACCTGGACTTCGGCCAGCGACAGGAACTCGGCCCGATCCACGATTTCGATTCGCACGAACTTGCCGATCGGAGCCGCCGATTCGCTGGCCGCCACTTCGGCTTCCCACTTCGCCTGAGCCGCTCGCAATTCGGGCGTATCGGCCGCCAGCGTCTGCTTGAGCTGTTCGATTTCGTTTCGCCAAGCGATCTTCTGCTGCTCTTGCTCGTCGGTCCAAATCTGCAACAGCGGGCTTTCGTCGCGGCGATCGGCATCCTCGGTGTTGTTGAAGATCGCATAGAACCGGAAGTATTCCTCCTGAGAAATCGGATCGTATTTGTGCGTGTGACATTGGGCACAAGCCATCGTGGTTCCCATCCACACGGCCATCGTCGTGTTCACGCGATCCACAATCGCCACGCTGCGAAACTCTTCGTCGTTCGTGCCCCCTTCGTTGTTGGTCAACGTATTTCGATGGAAAGCGGTTCCCATCAATTGTTCGTCGGTCGGATTCGGCAACAGGTCGCCCGCAATTTGCTCGATCGTGAACTGGTCGAACGGCTTGTTGGCGTTCAGCGACCGAATCACGTAGTCGCGGAACTGCCAAATCGTGCGTGGCGGGTCGTCGGCATAGCCGGCCGAATCCGCGTAGCGAGCCAAGTCGAGCCACGTGCGAGCCCAGTGTTCGCCAAACGTTTCCTTCTCCAGCATTCGATCCACCAGCTTCGCATAGGCGTCGGCACTGGAGTCGTTCAGGAACTCATCGACTTCCGCTGCGGTCGGAGGCAGACCGGTCAAGTCCAACGAGAGTCGGCGAATCAACGTCGCGCGATCGGCTTCGGCCGACGGGCTCAAACCTTCGCGTTCGAGCCGAGCCAGCAGAAAACGATCGATCGCCGTCTTTGGCCAATCATGATCCGCGGTCGACTCCGGCAATTCCGGACGGACTGGTTTCGTGTACGACCAATGATTCGCGTAGGGCGCCCCTTCGGCGATCCATTGGCGAATGATCGAAACCTCGCGCTCGTTCAACTTCTTGCCGCTCGCGGCCGGTGGCATTCGTTCGCCGTCGTCGGTGCTGAGAATCCGACGCAACAATTCGCTCTCGTCCGGTTTTCCGCGTTCGATCACCGCGTAACCGCCCAAGTCGGCAAACGCTCCGGCCTCGGTATCCAATCGCAACCCGTCCGTGCCACCCTTGCGTTCCTCGGCATCCGGGCCATGGCAACTGAAGCACGCGTTCGACAGAATCGGCCGGATATCCCGGTTGAAGTCGATCTTGCCCGAGGGCGTGTCGGCCGCGCGAGCCACGCTGGTCCACATGACGCTCATTACCAAGCACGCGGACAACCAGGCAATCAATGGAAAACGGATCGGCATGATTCTCTCCCGAGACGGATCGGCGTCAGGCAGTGTTCGGCAGGCGACGGGCGGTGTACGAGTTCGGTAGGTTGAGTTCGACAAGCAGATAGTCTGGTGGGCCAGTCGGCAGGGCGGCTGAGACCAAGTCTTCGGCCGCTGTCTATCTTAACGTGCGACCGAGGTGGAAATCGAGTTGCCGGCAGCGCCACTTTGCGTTCGCGCATGCCAAATGCCCGACCGCGCAACAAAAAAGCGACCCTCAAACCAGAATGCTTGAGGGTCGCCTATGGAATCGCGAGCGGCCGACTCGCGGTTGTCTGCCATCGAGAGGCGTTTACTTGAACAATGCGGCGGCATCGCCTTGAGCCTGGAATTGCGGCTGCGGGCGATGTGGCATCGAGTGCGGGTGGTTTGGCTTGGAGCCGGGGAAGTGAGCCGAGTCGCGATGATGCGGCTTCGCTTTGTTGAACAACGCCCGAGCGCCCGGCTTCTCGGCCTCGGTCATGATGCGGGCTTCCATTTTCTGCGGGCCGGCCGCGTGCGACCGAGCGCTATATCCCGCGACGCCGCCGACCGGCCGGAACTCGACCCACAGGTATTCGTATCCGATGCCCGGCCGGAAGATTTCAATCGCCGCCGGTTGGAACGGACCGATCTCGTCCTTCGCGTGCTCGAATTGCCAAGTCGTCTTGGCGTCGAACATCCGCACGCCATCCGTCACTCGCAGCAGCACGTCGTTCTTGAACAACTTGCCGTGAGCCGAATACCCAGGGATCGTGCCCGTGATCCGCAGGCCCTGCCAATTGGAAAAGGCATACACGCCCAGCAACATCCCGGATGACGGTTCGGCTCGGGCCACGTTCAGCGAAACCAGATTGGCGGCAACCACGGTGGCGACAACAACAGCAGCGATCGTACGTTTCATGATTCGACTCCCGGCGAAAATGTGAAACAGGTGAGGGGAACTTCCTGCGAGCGTTGTTGCTCGCGATGGTTTTCCTGCTATTTCATCCGCCGTGCCACGGAGCCAGGAATTCTGCTGATGCTGATTTTCCCTGGGATTTGGTGATTCGTCGAATCGGGCCGAGGCTGCGTCGTAATCAGATCGACAACAATCGTTCTCAGATTGTTGAGACGGTCGAGCCTCGCGACTTATCGTTCGTCGGATTCGACGGCGATCGCCAAGTCGCAGACAACCAGCCGGTGATCCGAGTGCTCGGTCTTCCGGGCGAAGCAGGTGGTCACGGCGAGCTGCCGGCTGCACCAAACTTGATCGGGCCGCGCGACCGGGAACTGATTCAACGCAGTATTCCCCCAGCCTCGTCCAGCGGTTCGGAAAGCATCGATCATGTCATCGGGCATCACGTCCAACGCTCCGTCGCGTGCCGGCAAATTGAAATCGCCGCCAATCACCGTGGCCGCTTCACTACCGGATGCGGAAGTCGCTTTGACGATCGCACGCAGTTGCTCGCGATGCTTCCTCCGCACCGCCGCATACTCGCGCCAACAGTCGGGACTCCAATAATCGATCCGAATCACCGGCGGAGCGAGTCGCAGGCTCACGACTCTCAACGGCCGACCGTCGGGCATAGTCCAAATGGCCGCCGTACCAGTCGCATTTGGGAAGTCGTCGACGGCTTCGAGCCGCCCCCGAGCCACGATCGAACAGTCCCGGCCATAGACGACCGCCGCCTCCTCGCCGAACAATTCCGTGGCGACTTCCCACACCGCGGCCTCGCCCGGCGACTCCTGGAGCAACACGACGTCGGGATTCAGCGCTTGTACTTCCCGAGCCGCCACGGAACTGCCGACGTTGCAGTTCAGCGACACAATCCGCACACGAGGCCCGCTGTCTTCAAGACGAAAGCCGTGCCATGCCCAGCGACCAAGACTGCTGACCTCTTCGACCGCGAAGAGAGCGTAGATCAACAATCCGGCGGCAAGCGTACGGCGCTGCCATGATTGTCCCCGCAACCACATCGGCCCCGCAGCAACCGCCGCCACCAGCCACCACAGCACCGGCGGCACAAACGACAGCGCTGCCCAAACATCGGCTTGAAGCAAGTGGACGATCAGGCCCGCCAATACGCAGCCGACAATCAACAAAGTCCCAAACCAAGACCAACGCCTAAAACTCATAATCCGTATATCCGTCAACTCATTCGGACTTCTTGCATCCCACAATCACCTCATCATTCATGCTGTTGGAACAACCCTCACATCCTAATTGCAGTTCACGGGGTAAGCTTCGAGAGCAAGGAACATTGTATTCGCCAAAGATCGTTTCGGGTTGCGCGGCCCGTCGTCGCGATCCCCGCGACGGCGTCGGGCGACTGTTTGAACCGGCGTTCGTTGCCTGTTCGCTACGCGTTGCCTGCGTGCCACAAACTGTGAGCTATGTTTCCTTGAGGAACGCGCCAGCCGGCACGTTCGCTGTGTAATCCGCCGCCGAAATCTCAATCGACTGGCGAACCGATCGACGACGCTTCAAGGAATAAGCTCGCACTGCCATGAAAACCGCTACCACCGCACCCCGCAATACCGACACCGCCAAGGCCATTGAGTTCGAGAACCTGAAACGGCGACTGCATAACAAGTTGGTCGACAAACTGGATTTGAGCCGTATCGGAGAACTGCAAGGCGATACGTTGCGGCGCGAAATCCGCATGGTGATCGAGCATCTGTGCGACGCGGAAGGCACGATGCTTAATCGCGCGGAGCGAGAGCGTCTGATCGAAGAAGTGCTGGACGAAACGTTCGGCCTCGGTCCGTTGGAAATGTTGCTCAAAGATCCTTCGATCAGCGATATTCTGATCAACGGCCCCAAACACATTTTTGTGGAACGTCGCGGCAAACTGGAACGAACTGAAGTTCAATTTCGCGATAACGCTCACCTGCTGCAAATCATCGACCGAATCGTCTCCAAAGTCGGCCGTCGCGTGGACGAAGTCTGCCCGATGGTCGACGCGCGTTTGGAAGACGGTTCGCGGGTGAATGCCATTATTCCCCCGCTCGCTCTTGATGGCGCCGCGGTTTCCATTCGGCGATTCGGGTCGAACCCACTGCGACTGGAAGACCTCCTAAATTACAAAGCATTCACGCCCGAAATGGTGATGTTGCTGGAAGGCGCCATTAAAGCTCGTCTAAACATCATTATCTCCGGCGGTACTGGTTCGGGTAAGACAACGCTACTGAACACATTGTCTAGCTTTATTCCGAACGACCAGCGGATCGTGACGATCGAAGACGCAGCGGAACTTCAGCTTCAACAAGAACACGTCGTTCGTCTGGAAACTCGTCCGTCAAATATTGAAGGCAAAGGCGAAATCAAGGCGACTGACTTGGTGCGAAATGCCCTCCGTATGCGTCCCGAGCGAATCATCATCGGCGAATGCCGTGGCCCCGAAACCTTGGACATGTTGCAGGCCATGAACACCGGCCACGATGGGTCGCTCACGACATTGCACGCCAACACACCGCGAGACGCCGTCGCGCGGATGGAAACGATGATTATGATGTCCGGCTTTGAAATGCCCATTAAAGCCATGCGACAACAGATTTCCAGCGCCGTGCAACTGGTCGTTCAAGCCAACCGTCTGCAAGGCGGTCCTCGTCGGGTCACGCATATCACGGAAATCGTGGGCATGGAACAAGACACCGTGGTGATGCAAGACATATATCACTATGTGCAAAGCGGCATTGATGAGTCGGGACGCGCTCGCGGATACTTCGAGGCGACGGGCGTTCGGCCCTCATTTATGGACCGCTTGGAAGCGGCCGGAATTCGCTTGCCGGCCAGCGCGTTCCGGCAACGTGTGATGTTGCAAGACTAAACCGTGAGACGGTGATGCCAGGACTTTTTTCGTTGCCCCGGCGAGTCTTTGATAATTTGCCAATTGATGGAAACGGATCATGCCAACCATCCTAGTCATTGTTGCTGTCGGTATCGCCGTCGCGGCCTTGGTGGCGGGCGTCGCCTTCATGTTTCGCGGCGAAGAAAACTCGGGCGTTGAAGATCGCTTGGCCGCTCTTACAACCAAGGGCGGGACGGGCGGCAAAGGACGTTCGGGCGAAGCGACCATGTTGGTGCGCCCGTTGGACGACGGCCCTTCGAAGGTCGAACAATTCGTTTCGCGGTTTCTCAATCTTCGACGTTTTATCGACCAAGCCGACGTGCCGATCACCGTCAACCAGTTCCTCCTAATTACAGGTGGGGCGGCCGTTGGTGGCGTGTTGATCTGTGTATTCACATTTATCCCCATGATTCTCGCGCCCTTGTTGGCCATCGTGTTGGGAATGCTTCCCATGCTGTGGCTGTTTCTCAAACGCCGGAAACGGCTCATGGCGTTCGGCAAACAGTTGCCGGAGGCGCTCGAACTAATTAGCCGCGCCTTGCGTGCCGGTCACAGTCTTGCGGCGGGCATCAGCTTGGCGGCCAATGAGATGGCCGCGCCGTTGGGAAAAGAATTCGGACGTTGCTATGAGGAACAGAATCTGGGAATTCCATTAGAAGAAGCTTTGGAAGGCATGACCGAACGCGTGCCGAACTTGGATTTGCGATTCTTCGCCACCGCCGTAATCTTGCAACGAACGACGGGTGGTGATTTGGCGGAGATTCTCGACAAGATCGGCCACTTAATCCGTGAGCGGTTCAAGATTTGGGGACAAATCCAAGCTCTCACGGGAGAAGGTCGGCTATCGGGAGTGGTGCTGCTGGCGCTGCCTCCCGTGTTGTTCGTGACCATGTGGTGGATTAATCCGAATTATTGTATGTCGTTGTTCACCGATCCGTTGGGACACCGGATGTTGGCAGGCGCCGTGGTAATGCAGTTGCTGGGCGCGATCGTCATCAAGAAGATCATTACGATAAAGGTGTAACGCCGTGAATCTCCTAGCCGTTTTGGATATCGCTACCATTACGCCATTCGCGGTCTTCGGCGCCTTCGCGTCGATGGCTTGGATCGCGATGGAATGGTTGGCCGCCCGCAAGCCGCGTGTCGAGCAGCGGCTCGACGAGTTTCGCGAGCCGCGGCAACGCCGCCAACCCGGTCAACCATTGGGCGATCCGAGTGGCCGCGGATCGAGCGGCATGACAAAGGTGTTGGCCAAGGCAACGCCTGCCTTCGCCAAGCCCTTGCAATCCAAGGATGAGAAGGAAACCAATCGACTTAAATTGCGACTAAGTCAAGCTGGTTTTCGCGGCGATTCGGCCTCGACGATCTTTCTCGGTATGAAGCTCATCCTGTTGTTGGTTGGCTTGGCGATGGGCGGCGGTGTGATGGCGATCATTTATGGTTTTAATACAACCATGCTGTTTCGCACCGTGATTTGCGGAGGAATTGGGTTTTACATCCCCGAGATCGTTCTATGGTGGTTTGGCAAGAGCCGCAAAGAACAAATATTCCTGGGTCTACCAGACGCGTTGGACTTAATGGTGGTCTGTGTCGAAGCCGGTTTGGGCTTGGACCAAGCGATGCGTAAAGTCGCCGAGGAGATGAAGAAGTCTTACCCTGTGTTGGCCGAAGAGTTTGGCCTCTGCAATTTCCAAATGCAGGTGGGGCGCACGCGCGCCTCGGTGCTGCAAGAGTTGGGCGAACGAACGGGGGTCGACGATCTGCGGTCGTTGGCGTCGATTTTGATTCAGGCGGACAAATTCGGCAGCAGCATCGGCAATGCGCTACGCGTGCAAAGCGATGCGATGCGAACGCGCCGTCGGCAAATCGCGGAAGAGAAGGCGGCGAAGACTGCCGTGAAGCTGATCTTTCCGCTGGTGATCTTCATCTTCCCCGGCATCTTCGTGGTGCTTGTGGGGCCAGCCGCGATCACGATGGTTCGCGAGATGTTCCCGGCCATGCGTGGCGAGGGATAAGCGAAGCCGTTTAGTTGGACTGCGTTCGGCGCAGGTCTCCTGATTGCGCTCGGCGCAGGTCTCCTGACCGCGCCGCGCTCGGCGCAGGTCTCCTGAACCGCCGGGAGACCTACGGTCGGGAAAGTGCGGGGTCGGGAGACCCGCGCACAGCGCGTGCGCGTTCGGCGCCTTACCTGTCCGTCGCCGACTCGTCCGCGGGCGGTTCGCCGTCGGTCGGTTCGCCGTCGGTCGGTTTGCTGTAGGACGGTTCGCTGTCCGCTGGTTCGGAAGTCGTTTCCTCGTTCGGCTTATCAAAAGCGTCCGGCATGACCGCTCCCCGTGGGCCTTCACGATAGGGCGACTCGGCACGGTAAAGTAACAATCGTTGTGCCATGCCTACGTCGTTGTTCGGGTCGAAGTTCACGTCGATCGCCTGCTGTTGCCACTCGACCGCCGTCTCGAACTCACCCGCTTCGGCATAGGCGGCGGCCAGCGTATCGACATAGGCCGCGTTTTCAAAATTCGTGAGTTCGCAGGCTCGCGTTGCCAGCTCCACGGCTAGCCGTCCGTCTCGGACCGTATCATCCGGAGCGGTGGCCAGAATCCATGCTTTCTGATTCAGCAGCAGGGCGTTGTCGGGTGAATCGACCAGGGCATCCGTAATGACTTCCACAGCGCCGGCGTAGTCTTCTTGCTGCAGCAACATCTGTGATTCGGCGACCGAACCGTTGCCGAATCCGTTGGCTTGCTGTTCGGCAATCGCCCGTTCGATCTCCTGCGACGCTTTCTGAACCGCCCAGTAACCAAGCGCGGCGATACCGCCGCACGCGAGTAGGCCGACTCCCAACAGCACCAGCACCACCGTTAGAACGACTTTGGCGGTGTTGTTCGGACGCGGTGGTTGCGGCTCGTAGGGATTACTCATCGAATCGGTTCCTTAGGACTGCTCGTCGGGGCCGGCATCACGGTGCGTGCGAGTCTACTCGATGCGGCCGAAACTGGCACGTGGTTATGACGGTTGTGCTTGGCAAGCGGGATCCGCGTGTCGGCCCGGTGTCGCCGATCGCTCGGACTGTGCGCGTCAAGCATGGAAGCCGGGCTCGCGGTCCAGCCCCGCGTGATTCCCGACCGATGCTTAGAAATGAGACGGGTTCATTTCGCAAGCGAGGCCAAGTCGATGTGGCGAGCATTTTTTTCCGCCGTGGGCGTGTCGATGATTATCTTTGGCGCGGAGTGCCTGGCGTTGGATCGCGTGATGCTGACGCCGCGGAAGCAAGCGCCCGACGCCAATCGCACGCTGATGTTCATTCCCGCTTCGCAACCGGCGGCGGTCGCGCGTGAATGGCAACCGCCGGATTGGGCGCCGTGGAGCCTGATGGGCGCTGGCACGATCACGCTGCTTTATTCGCTGACTCTGCGCCGCGGTGGATGATTCGACAGCGGCACGGACGGATGACACCATCACGCCATAAGTGGACTACCGCTCACTTCTTGGTCAATTCCAGGAAGATGATGTTGACGTTCTCTTCCGAGAACACACGAACATCACGAATCAGCGGTTCGGGAATGTTCGATGTGAGATCGATCATGTCTTTACGGGTTCGCGGAATCAGCGTCCAATCCATGTAGCTTTCCATGTATCCCACGTCGCGGATGTTAGGCAGCACATTCGCGATCAACATGCGTCCTCCGGGCTTGACCATCTCGAACATATTCTCGGCCAAACGTTGACCGATTTTTTGTTGGAGGTAATCAAATAGGCCCGTGGAATAGACCATATCAAAATGGCCCAAGTCGATTCGGTTCGTTAGAAGATGGCGAATGCTGGCTGGCACGACTTCGATTCCATTGCGGCCGTAGCACTCCTGCACCGTTTCCAAGCTGGACGTATCGGAATCAAGCCCCAGGAAGCGACCGGTCTTGTTGCGGCGAACGGCCGACGACAGGCTGGCCTCTCGCATGTGTCCGCAGGCAATCGAAAGCAACTCGGGACGGTCAATTTCCATCGCCAGCGAATCAATCTTGTCAGCGACGAATCCACGTCGAGCACAACTGCCGGCCGACGCGGGAGCGGTCGTCGTGTACTCGTAGATCATGCGGCCGAGCGGCGTCGTATCCGTGGGCGGTGGCCAGTGCTCCTCGCGGCCGTAGATAAAATCCAGCAACACAGCGTCGCCCGCATACCCCCGCGGCTTGGAGAACGCGCGAAAAGTAAACGGGTCCTGATGCAGCAGATCCTTGAGCGGGTGATTCAAGCAAATCTTGACAAACGAATTCCATTCCTGATCGCTGGAATTCACACGCACGTGATACAAGCCTTCGATCAACTGGGTCATGGCCCGATTCACGATCGCTTGATTGTCCGGGTCCAGTCGCTCGCACGGGGCCAACAATGAATATGCTTCATTCAGTATCGAGTCGTCGTACAGCTCCGGCAGAATCGACTCCAGCATGTCCAGACGGTCGCGCAACATACCACTGTTTCCCCATAAAAAAGGGCTCAAAGAAAAGGTTTACCTGACGAGACAAGTCGCGGCCACTGAGCCCCTTCTCGCATTCCGCGGCCTTCAAAGCACGAATGACTTGAAAGCCGACCGCATGGGTATTCACTGTAACGAGTCACTTTAGCGAAAACCACTCAAACGCCATGTGGAATCCCGAAGACATTTCGCGGCTGTCCTAAAAACGAGAGAAACCTTGCCGCGCACGACGGTTGAACCAATCTCGCGAAACGGCTTGACGAATGGCCGACGCCTAACTTGGCAAAATCCAAACTCGGACCTCTTACGCGCCCGTGGCAATCTGCAAGGTTTGCGCCACATTTGGCACATTCATCGTCAATCCGAACATGAGCGATTTGGAAGTGCGCTACGGCCCAACCGCGGAATTCAACTTCGTTTAGCCCGCATTCCAGGGCGATTGTCCCGAGCCAATCGACGGCAATTGACGATGCGGTATCGTGAAGAAAAACGTGGATCCACGGCCGGCGGACGAGTCGACCCAGATCTTGCCGCCATGCCGTTCCACCGTCTTTTTGCAGACAGCCAGCCCAAGTCCCGTGCCTTCGTATTGACCCCGTTGATGCAGTCGCTGAAAGATTAAAAAAATGCGTTCAAAATGCTGAGGGTCAATCCCAATCCCGTTGTCGCGAACGGAGAACACCCATTCGCTTCCCGATCGCTCGACGCCCACATGCACCCGAGGCGAATCGCTGCCACGAAACTTCACCGCGTTGCTGACCAAGTTTTGCAGCAACTGCATGATCTGAGTTTCGTCGGCCATGATGACTGGTAGGGCATCGTAGGTCAGCCGCGTTTGGGACTCTTCGAGCATGACCCGCAAGTTGAACTCCACGCGTTGCATGACCGTCTGGCAATCGACTGGTCGAAACGGACTTCCCCGCGTTCCCACGCGCGAATAGCTGAGCAAATCCGCGATCAGCTTGCGCATCCGCTCGGCGCCGTCGACGGCATAGCCAATGAACTCGCGAGCCATGTCGTCAAGCTGGTCGCCATATCTACGCGATAGCAATTGACAGTAGCTGGCAATCGTTCGCAGCGGTTCTTGCATGTCATGTGATACCACATAGGCGAACTGTTCCAGCTCTTCATTGGAGCGAGCCAAGTCGTCCGCTCGAGCTTCCGCGTCGGCGGTTCGAGCCGACACGATCGCTTCCAGTTCTTCGTTCCATTTCTCCAATCGGCTGTAATTGTCGGCATTTTCCAAGGCCGCGCCGGCAAGCGTGGTGATGAAGTCCGCCAACCGTTCTTCTTCTTCACCAAACAACCCGGCGACTTGATAGTGGGCGACATACAAGCAGGCCACAATCTCGCGATGCACAATAATTGGGGCGCACAATGCCGACCTAACGGACGTTGTGGAAACAGCGTCACTGGTGGCGGCTGGTTGGTGTTCGTCGAAGGCGACCGCGGATCGCGCGGCGATCGCAGCCTGCACATTGGACTCGACCGATTCCATTCTCAAGTCCGCTGCACTCGCATCATCATCCCAGCTCACAACTCCGTCGCTAACCTCCCACAAGTGGCACAACTCGGCTCGCAACAGCTTCTGCGCGGCGTCCAACACGGAGGCAAAGATTCGTTCACGCGACAGCTCCGAGGCGATTTGCCGTCCCGCGTTCAATACCGTGTCGAACCGGTCGGCCAACGACAACGTCGCTTCAGGAACGTCTTGCCCGTTGGGATTGGTCCGAGCAACCTCGCTTTCGATCGCCTCCAACGTGTTGGTGGCGTCGATCCATTCGGCTTCGGCATGAGGCCAATCCAGCTCCCGGCGGATTCTTCCGCGAGCTACCAAGGAACGGGCATACTCATATTTCGCATGTTGTCGTCGAGCCACATCCAAGCTCTGCTCTAAGAGACGCAACGCCTTTCGTATACGTCCGGCGCCGGCTGCCGACAACGCCGCCTCGCGGAGCACATGCGGACGCTCGTTCGGAAACCACCAAGCCACCCATCGCGCACGACGTAGTTCTCGCCGCACGCTACGCGCGATTTGATTACGGCGACTCGGCGTCAGATCCTCTAGCGACTCCATCCAGTTCCGCATCGAAGTGATTCGCCAAGCGAGAACCGGCGCCGTCCAAACATTGCTCACACCCGCGTCCGTGGCAATTTGGTAAGCCTTTCCGAACGCCGCCGCGGACGCCTGGAATTCGCCGCCATGAAGCTGCTTCGCTCCGATGCCTTGCAACAGTTGCGAAGTTCCCTGGGCGTCGTGCCGCGGACGTTCCAGCTCGCTTTCCATGGCCTCGAGCGACACCGCGCTCGGCGCGGCCTTAGCCCAAAGATCGAAGCTGATGGCCGTCGCCTGGGCGTCGCCCATTCAACACCCGATTCATGGATCGCTTGCACCTCCCGAACCGCTTCGGCCAAATGCCCCAGGCGATAGTGGCAGGCGGCGATGTGATATCGAGCGATGTTCATCTCCCAGTAGTCGCCGGTGCGTTCCAGCAGCCGCACTGATTCTCGACATTTGTCGATGCAGTCCTCGAACCGCGCGGCCGAATATAACAGCGCCCCAGAAGCTCAACGACTGGCCTCGTCCCCAGCGGTCCGAGAATCGTTCGCGAATTGCCAGGGAAGTTTCGGCATAGTAAGCTGCCGCGTGAAAACCACCGCGCGCCATGCTGATCGCCACGGCATGTTCGGAATAGGCTTGAGCCAGTTCTGATGTGGGCGGATAGAGCTCCGCCAAGTTCATCCCGGCCAACTGCGTCCACAGCGTGAACGCCGAACCACGCTCGAACCAGTACGCGTAACCCAACCGGCAATACAGGCGAATCGCCAGAAACACACGTTCCGAATTCTCCAGCGAACGTCGCCCTAAAAACCATTTAGGAAAGAGCGAGTGCAATGTTTGTCGGGCGATCGCGCCGGCCAGCCGCCAAGCCAACCCCCAATGCGTGCGCGAGACGCCGCGCCCCAACAACCGCAAACCTTCTTCCAGCGACTCGCAGGCTTGTTTCATATCGCCCCGTTTGAAGGCCAGCTCGCCGACCTTTGCCGCGCACTCGGCCGAAGTCATCGTGTCGAATGCCAAATCGCGGGCTTGCCGAAACCATCGCTCGGCTTCCGCGTACTCGCCACGCAACATCAACACATCGCCCAATCCCAACGCGATCTCGTAACGCGTGGCCGCATCCGCTTCGTCCGAACCGCGTTCGGCAATGCGATACTGCCGTTCGGCGTCGGCCAAGGCATGTTGGCCGCGTGCCATGCGGGCGGCCAACAACGCCGGACCGGCCGCGCGGCGCGGAACACCCGCCTCCGCAAAGAAGTGCGCCAGATGAAACACTTCGTCGGGATGGTTCTTCTCCAAATACTCGGCGGCCTGCAGATTCAGATCGCGGCGGCGTTCGGGCGACAGTCGCTCCAGTAACGACTGCCGGATTCGCTCGTGGACAAAGGCGAACCGAAAGCCGCTGGGCCGAGCCCACAGCAGTTGCCGCCGCCGAGCTTCGTGCAGCGCGGAGAGCACGTCCTCGATGCCGCATTGACGAGCCAGTTCCGTGACGACCGCCACGTCGAATTCCTTGTCGACGACCGCGGCGATCGTCAACACTTCGCGCGTTTCGTGCGGCAGCAGCTCCACGCGCCGCGCCAGAAAATCGGCCGCTCGTCGCGACGAACCGATGTCCCGCATGCGAGCTTCGTCGATCCGCCAGCCTTCGTCGTCCGCCACCAGCGCCGCCGATTCGACCATGCCACGCAGCACGGCCGACGCCAAGAACGGATTGCCGTTGGCAATCTGATCGATGTTGTGAATCGTGTCGGGCGGCAGTTGCCCCGCCATCGACTCGGCCATCTGCCGAATTGCCAGCGAATCCAATGGCTCGAGCACCGTATGGCCGGTTGGCTCCAGTTGTCGCAGCGGATGATCGAACGGCACTTCGTCGCTACGGAATGAAGCCACGATTACCGAATGGCAAACGCCTTCGAGCGACTCGCAGCGTCGCTGCCATTGACGCAGTAGCTTCAGTGTCGCGTCATCGGCCCACTGGCAATCGTCGATCACGATCAACGCCGGGCGCGCGGCCGAACCAAGCGTCGCGAACAACTGAGCGATCGCTTGCAACGTCCGCGATTCGCCGAACGCCTCGGGGCCCGCCGCGCCGCTCGCTTCGGTGCCTAAAACGGAGCCCAAGCGAGGCAACGCAGCACACAACGCCGCCCGCTGATCGTCCAACTCTTGTCGCAGCCACTCGACCCATTCAGCGTCGCGTTGACCTTCCTCGATCAAGCGTTCGACGAACGGCGCGAGCAACTGAAACGGACTTTGCGCCACCATTGCCGTGGCTTGCGTGCGCCAGATCCAGAATCCGTGTTGAGCCGCCGAGCGTTCCAGCTCTTCCAGCAACCGCGTCTTGCCGACTCCCGAGTCGCCTTCGAGCAGCACCAGGCCGGCCGCACCCGAATGGGCTCCGCGCAAATGCGCTTCCAATTCCTCTAGTTCGCGTTGTCGCCCCACGAACGCCGGTTCGGTCAGCGTATGGCGACGATCAAAAACGCCGACGATCAACGAACCGTGGGATTGTCCGGCGGTCACGGCGTCCGTCACCCGCTCCCAATCCAGCAACGCCGCTTCGGCCGTTTGATAACGTTGCCTCGGATCCTTGCGAATCAATCGCTGAATCAGCTCGTCCAAAGCTCGCGGCACGTCCAGCCCCATCGCTCGCAGCGATTGCGGTTGAACCGTCATCTGCTGGCCTAGGATCTCGGTGATCGACGAGCCCGTGAACGGCGACTTGCCGCACAGACATTCGTACAACACCAAGCCAGCGGAATACAGGTCGGCCGGTTCTGCCATGCCGTAGTTCAACAGCCCGGCTTGCTCGGGAGCCACATACCGCGCGGTTCCCACCGGCTGCGCTCGCGCGGCCGCCGTGAGTTGATCGCTGTGAGCCAGGCCGAAGTCGATCAGCGTCGCACCGTGGACCGTGTCCGCTTCGTTGACAATCAGATTGGCCGGCTTCACGTCGCGGTGCAACACGCCTCGGTGATGAGCCGCATGCAACGCTTGCAGCAAATCGCGGCCGACGGCCAACGTCTCGTCGAGCGACAAGGGCTCCGCCGCCAATCGCTTGGACAACGGCACGCCGTCGACGAACGGCATCACCAGAAAATGCAGCTCGTCCTGCGTCCCTTGATCGATCACCGGACGCAACGAAGGCGAACGAACCTGACGCAGTACGCGGCCTTCATGCACCAGGCGGACGGCCGCGGCGGCGGACAACGATTCGCGGTGAAGCGTCTTGATGACCACCCGCTGGCTGTTCGTCAAGTCGCGTCCGAGCCAACTGACGGCGTATCGCGTCCGGCTCAGTAACTGTTCGGCCTGATAGCGCTCGGCGAACAGCGGCATCGCGTCCGCGTCCGCCGATCGGAGAGCTTGCGCATCGTCGCTCGCCAGACTGAAATGAGAAAGCGTCATAGAGGACCGGACAGACAGAAGCAGCCAACTCGTTACGGTTGCCTTCCGATCCTAGCCAACGGGGGGTTGTTCGCCAACAGAAAAGCCGAGCGAGTTCGCTTCGCTCGCCAAAGCGTCGATGACGAACTGAATGTGTTCGTTCAACTCGACGCCCAAGTCTTCCGCGCCTCGCACAATGTCGTCGCGATTCACGGCCGCGGCGAAGCTCTTCTGTTTCATCTTCTTTCGCACACTGGAGGCCTGCATGCCCTGCAAACCTTCGGGGCGAACCATGGCCACCGCCATGACGAACCCGGCCAGCTCATCACAGGCGTAGAGCGCCCGGTCGAGCAGCGAGACGCGCGGGCAATCGGTTAGATAGTCCGCGTGCGATTTGATGGCGTAGATCACTTCGTCCGGCCAGCCACGTTCGGCCAAGATCGCCGCCCCTTGCAGCGGATGGTCCGGCGGATCGGGCCAGCGCTCATAGTCGAAGTCGTGCAACAGGCCGACGATTCCCCACTTGGTCTCGTCTTCGCCGAATCGCCGAGCGTAAGCTCGCATGGCCGCTTCGACGGCCAGCATGTGCCGCCGCAAGCTTTCGCTTTGTGTGTATTCACAAACTAAGGCGAAGGCGTCGTCACGATTCATGGCGGCAGTCTCCCTGGTCGCGAGCGGCCGGGGTCATCAACCGCGGCCGGTTATCGATCGCGACGGAGCCAGTTGCTACCGTCGCTGCATATTCTGAGTGGCGCGGGCGTCGGCTTCACGCATGACGCGTTGCACTTCGCCTGAAAAATGAGCCGGATTGGTCCAGAACTCTTGCAGCGAGTTTTCATTCGCGAACAAGTAGATCTGGTTGAACATCACACCGTGTTCGCGGCGTCCTGGCACCATCTGGCCGGTCTTCAAGTAGATCACGGGATCATAGCCCGACAAGACGGGGCTGTACTGATCGGGATTGGCCAGAAAGCGACGTTGTTGGTCCGGGCCCGCGAACAGGAACAACTGGTTGCGGTGCATCGCTCCCCAGCGTCGGTCGCCTTTGACCCACTGCGATTGTTCGACCAAAGTCACCGGGCATTGTCCGTCCATCGCTGGCTGCGGATAAGCCGCCGAGCCAGCCGGAGCCGCCGGAGCGTTGGTTGCCGGGCCGGCCGGCTGGTTGGCCAAGTGCGGATTGTATTGCATGGTGTTCGGCGCGGCCGATTGCCCAGCCGTTTGATTCGCTGATCCGCCGCCGTTTGCCGCCGCACCGTTTGGTACGGCTCCGTTGGGCGAATAACGCGGCGCGTTGCCAGCAACCGTTCCAGCCGTCGCTTGGTCAGCCGGCATTGTCCCAGGCATCGGGCCGGGTACATAACCGGCCGCCTGGTTGTTGGGCGGGTACTGTCCGCCCGGTGCATATTGGCCGCCCGGTCCGTATTGTCCGCCGGGAGAATACTGGCCTCCAGGAGCCGACTGGCCACCGAGCCCAACATTATCCGCGTATTGCGGCTGCGTCGGGGCTTGCTGAGCCGGTGGCGTTTGACCGATCGTGTCTTGATAAATCGAGCCGCCACCGTTGTTGGCCATCGGTTGGTTCGCGGCCGCTTGCGTGTTGCCGCCGTATTGGTTGCCCGCGTACTGTTGAGCCGGGTTATAACCGCCCGCTGGCGATGGGCCGTAGCCGCCGCTCTGCTGCGGGCCCGGCCCATATCCGGCGCCGGGCTGCGGTTGGAATTGCGAAACGAATTGGCCGCCGGCTTGTGGCGTCGCGGCGTTGGCGATCGGTTGTTGCAACGCCAACCGTTCGTGCGAGGCGACTTGATCCAACATCGCGATGTACTGGTTCGTATCCTGCGGGCAAACATTCCGCAGCACCACCGAGCCGTCGGGCCGCAGCACCACGTCCGTCGGCCAGCGATCAACGCCGAACCGCGCGGCCAAGTCGGGCGACTGCTGCCCGTTCACCTTGACCGGCACGTAGCCGATCGAGACGGCCCGAATGAACTCGGGAGCGTTGAACACGGTCCGCTCCAGCCGCTGGCAAGGCGGGCAGTTGTTGCCCCAAAAGTGAACCAGCACTAAGCGATTCTGCTGCTGAGCGATTTGCTGAGCTTGATCGAGGCTTGCGACCCAGGGAATGCGATCCTGCGCGCCGGCCGACGTGCCTAGCGATACGAGTAGCAACGCGACGAGAGCGGTGTTGAGGAGCGTCCGCATGACCAAGTGTGCCCTATATCAGGAATCCGTGACTCGTGAACGGCGAGGCGCGAACGGCCGAACGCCAGGTTCGGGGGCGCTTCGCACAGCCGTTATCGACCCGACGGCTTGATAAGATATAACAATTCTGTCGGTTATGCCGAAAAACCGACTCGCCGGCTCGCTAGCACCCATCGCCATCGGCCCGCCGCGAATGCCGATGACCCACTTGCGAAGTGGGGGAGGGGACTTCCGAAGTACCCGCGCGGACCCCACTTTGCACATCCGCGTGCGGACCCGCTTTGGCTCTTTGGACCTCCGACATCCGACGCCGGACCTTTTACCATGCACTCGGACCTCCAACATCCGATGTCGGACCATTCAAACAACGGGCATGCTCGGACCTCAAACATCCGCGCGCGGACCTTTTTCATCCGCGCTCGGACTCACGAGATGCGACGTCGGATCAAAACGGTCCGATAACGCGTCATTTTGATCCGCGATCGCGTCAATTTGATCGGGCATCGCATTCCACTGATCCGACATCGCATGTTGGCAACGCGTAGGGCGGCTTCGGCAGGTCACCTATCGCGTCATAATGACGCGAAAGCGCGTCTCGCGAACGCGGCGACGCATTAAACCCATGCGACAGCGCATGTTGCGAGTGGTCGCAGGCCCTGGGAAGGTAGGCGGCCGGCTTAATTCGCTGGCCGATCCAGTCCCACAACCGGTCGCACCTTCAACCGGATACCCGCAATCGAAGCCGGGCTCCCGTCGCTCGGCCAGCCCGCCGGAAAACATGTGTCTAATTGCCGCACTCGGCAGAATCGCGATCTTACAATCGTTACGCACGGCGTAATCAGGGAGGACGTGGCTAGATTCTGACGCTGAAATGGTCTTTCCAGTTAGTCAGGCTTGCCCAAATTACGATGATTAAGTCGCAGAGGTCGGCGACAGGAGGTTGCCGATGCTCAACGACTTTCCGCTGCGACGCGTTGTGGGGACAGATCGCGGCGAATTGGGTGAAACGGAATTTGAAGCATCACGGCCGAGCCGGTGCGGCTGCCCGAGCAGCGAGGCGCTTCCCTCGTGGCCAGTTCTGGGTGCCAGCTCACAGCCGAACCACACCGACCGGTCGTGGTGCTTCAACCGTTTCCTCTTCTCTATACTTCTGGCATGACCCACGATCTTCTCGCCAAACGCCAAGCGTTACTTGACCGCCTCCAATCATTGGGCAATTGCCTCGTCGCTTTTTCGGGCGGCGTCGACAGCGCGGTCGTCGCCAAAGCGGCTCACCTGGCACTCGGCGACCAAGCCATCGCCGTAACCGCCACCAGCCCGAGTCTGGCCAGCGGCGAACTCGACACGGCTCGCGAGGTCGCCGCGCGGATCGGCATCCGGCACGAAGTGATCGCGACCGACGAGTTTGCCAATGCCGACTACACGGCGAACGACCCGCGACGTTGTTATCACTGCAAGACGGAGCTATACACGCGGCTGGACGGGCTGCTCGAACGTTTTCATGCGACCGCGATCGTCAACGGAGCGAACTTGGACGACACGGGCGACTATCGACCCGGCATGCAAGCCGCCGCGGAGCACGCCGTGCTCAGCCCGCTCGCCGAATGCGGCTTTCACAAGGAAGACGTGCGCCGCTTGGCCGCCGAATGGAATCTGCCCGTGTGGGACAAGCCGGCGTCGCCGTGTCTTTCGAGTCGTGTGGCTTATGGCGAACAGGTCACGCCCGAGCGGCTGCGAATGATCGACTTGGCCGAGCAGCATCTGCGCGAGCTCGGTCTGCGAGAAGTCCGCGTGCGTTATCATCGCGGCGACCTCGCGCGGATCGAAGTGCCGCCGAGCGAACTCGTGCGCATGGCCGACCCACAGATTCGCGAGCCGTTGGTGCGGCGACTCACGGAGCTTGGATTTAAGTTCGTGACGCTCGATCTGATCGGGTTTCGATCGGGAAGTTTGAATACACTGGTACCCGTCGAAATGCTGACACCGAAGCGTTGAAGCTTTGCCTCGCGCGGCCCTCCACCAACATTCAAGGAACCATCATGACGCAGCTCGCCAATCGCCGTGACGTTCTGAAAGCCAGTGCCAGTTTGCTCGTCGCCGGAGCGACGGGCGGCGGCTTCTTCGCTTGGCCCGCGGCGGCTCAAGACAAACCGAAGTCGCCCAACGAACGGCCGCGAATCGGTTCGATCGGCATGCGTTATCAAGGCACCGTGATCGCCGTGCAAGCTCGGCAGTTCGGCGATATCGTGGCCATCTGCGACGTGGATCGTCATGTACGCGAACAGGCCCGCGCGGCGTTCGGCAGCACGCCGCGGATCTTCGAAGACTATCGCGACTTGATCGCCCGCAACGATGTGGATGTGATCACGATCGGCGCCCCGGATCACTGGCATACGAAGATGGTGATCGACGCGGTGCGAGCGGGCAAAGACGTGTATTGCGAGAAGCCGCTGACGTTGACGATCGACGAAGGCAAGCTGCTGACGAAGGCGGTTGAGGAGTCGGGGCGCGTCGTTCAAGTCGGTTCGTGGCAACGCAGCGATCACCGGTTCCGCTTGGCCGTGGAAATGGTCCGCCAAGGACGCATCGGGCAACTGCAAAAGGTCGAAGTCGTGTTGGGCAAGAACGTCACCGGCGGTCCGTTCGATCGCCGTCGTCCGCCCAGCAATTTGAATTGGGATCTTTGGCAAGGCCAAACGCCCGACGTGCCTTATATCGAAGAGCGTTCGCATTACACATTCCGCTGGTGGTATGAATACTCGGGCGGACAAATGACCGACTGGGGCGCTCATCATGTGGATATCGCACAATGGGCGATCGACTCGTATCCGGTCGAGATCAGCGGCACGGCCAAGTATCCCGACGTGGAAGATGGATACAACGTGGCGGTCGATTTCTTCGCGTCGTATCGGTACGCGAATGGCGTCGAGATGACGATCGCCGACAACGGCCGCAACGGCATTCTGTTCACCGGCAGTACGGGCCGCATTTTCGTGAACCGCGGCACGCTGGACGGAAAGCCGGTCGAGGACTTGGCGAGCAACCCCTTGCCGCGCGACAAGTTTCAGGTCTACTCGCACGACAACTTGGATCGGCCCGAGCGGTTCGGCAAACTGGACGCGATCACTAACCACATGGGCAATTTCTTCGATTGTTTGACCAGCCGACACAAGCCGGTTTCGGACGTGTGGAGCCAACATCGCAGCGTGTCGACTTGCCATCTCGGCAACATCGCCATGCGCGTGGGTCGGTCGCTGAAATGGGATCCCACCGCCGAAACTTTCCCTGGCGACGCCGAAGCCAATGCGTTGTTGCGACGCGAACAACGCGATGGTTATGAGATTAGTTAATACCCATCAGTGAACGAATTGCCGGATCTTTGGAAGCGGAAGGGCGCAAGCCTATATCGAGTAGCCGGGGCAAGCCCCGGAATTGGGCAGCCGGAGGCCAAGCCCACCGCCATATGGAAGCGGCAGGGCGCAAGCCCTTCCAGGTACGATGGGAAGAGGCTGCGGCCAAGCCCATTACCGTATTTCCGGGAAACGGTGGGAGTAGGTCTTGTTTGAAGCCTCTTCCCGGATTCTGAAGACTCGGCGGGAGCCTCGGGCTCCCACCATACAACCTCCCACCATACCCCACCATATAACCTCACACCTATTCCCTGCCCGATTCTCCATCCATTTTCCCACCTAGGAATCCTGCTCATGCGCCGACTCTCTTCGTGCGGCATTGCCGCTTGGTTGTTGACCGTGGCCGCTGCCGTTCAAGCTCAAGTTCCCTCGGGGCCCGGCGACTGGCCGCAATGGCGCGGTCCGAACCGCGACGGAATCAGCCACGAGAAAGGGCTGCTGAAGCAATGGCCCGAGGAAGGTCCGAAGGTGTTGTGGCAGATCGATTCGGTCGGCGCCGGCTACTCGTCGCTGGCGGTGAAAGACGGGCGGATCTTTACGCAGGGCGATATTGATGGTGTCGAGCACATTCTGGCGATCGACGCCAACACCGGCCGGACGTTGTGGGCCGTGCAGCCATCGCCCGTGGCGGCGTTGTTGACACAGCGGCTGGAAGATGAATTCAAAAAGATCGATCAGAACGGCGACGGCCGCGTGGACGAACTGGAAGCGCTGCGGCGTTTCGGATGGGACTTCAACAAACACGATCAACCGGTCGAAGGCGACGGTCGAGCGCGAGCCGCCAGCCGAGCCGCGGCGGTCTTCGCTCAATTGGACGCGGACAAGAACAACCGGCTTTCGTATGCCGAAGCCGCCAATGTGCTGCGCGACGAATTCGAGCGGGCGGATGCGAAGGACGAGGCGGCCGATGTTCAGAAGCTGGCAGCCGAGCGGGCCGAGGCGTCGTTGAAAGCGGCTGATGAAAGCAAGGACGGCCGCGTCAGTCGGCAGGAGTCGCGCGGCTCGTGGCTGGACCGCAAGTTCGGCCAGATCGACGAGCGTGATCCGGCGACGAACAAAGGGGACGAGGAACTGACTCGCGACGAGATCGTCGCCTACTTAGTGAAGTCCGAGCCGGGGCGCGACGGCGAGCTGAGCGCCGACGAACTCGCAGGGCACTACGCTTCTCGCAATCCGGTCGGCGACGGACAGCTCACGCTGGAAGAACTGCGAGGCTTCTTCGGCGGCTATCGCAACGGCATGGGCGACGGACCACGCGGCACTCCGACCGTGGACGGTGAACGCGTCTATGTCGAAGGCGGCAATGGCGACGTCACTTGTCTGGAGGCGGCTTCGGGCAAAACCATCTGGCACGTGAACCTGCGAAACGACTTCGGCGGCAACGTGCCGGGCTGGGGTTATTCCGAATCGCCGTTGATCGTGGGCGACCGCGTGATCGTGACGCCGGGCGGTAAGCAAGGCACGGTGTTGGCTCTGAACAAGAAGACGGGCGAAAAGATCTGGCAAAGCGCCGACCTGACCGAATCGGCTCACTACGTTTCGGCCGCCTTGGCCGAGATTCATGGAATTCCGCAGATCGTGCAGTTTGCTCGCGAGAGCGTGTTCGGCGTGGCCTTGGACGATGGCCGTCTGTTGTGGAAGTACAACGCGCCGGCCAACGGCACGGCAAACTGTTGCACGCCGATTATCGACGGCGATTTGGTATTCGCGTCCAGCTCGTACGGCACCGGTGGCGGGTTGGCGAAAGTGTCGTCGGCCGGCAGTCTGCAGGAGGCCGAGGAGGTTTACTTCGAGAAGAAGATGGCCTGCCATCACGGCGGCATCGTCAAGATCGGCGACTACATGTACAGCAACGCGGGCGGGGCGTTGATCTGCATGAATTTCGCAACGGGCGATATCGCTTGGCAATCGCGCAGCGTCGGCAAAGGTTCGTTGGTGGCGGCCGACGGAATGCTGTACGTGTTGAGCGAGAGCCAGCAAGTTGCATTGGTCGAAGCCACGCCGGAAGAGTATCGCGAACACGGTCGCTTCAAGTACACCGGGCATGGCCGGCAAAGCTGGGCTCATCCGGTTGTGGCGGGCGGCAAGCTGTTCATTCGCGATCAGCAATCGTTGACTGCCTACGACGTCGCCGAATAGTCGACCGACCAGTGCGGTCGTCGATTCCAACGCGTGCCGATAGAATGAGCCGGTCGACAGTCATGTCACGGCTCTTTTCCATCTGAAGCGAACTTCATGCTGCACTCACTTCCGGTTGTATCGTCGCCCGCCGAACCCGCCGACTCGCCGTTTCCCGGCAACGACGCCTCGCAGTTCGTGGGCCGCTTGCCGCGGTGGCTGAAGCGGCAAGTACCCAAGGGAAACGCCAATCATTTCACGGCCGGGTTGCTCGACGAGCTGCGGCTGGAGACGGTTTGCGACAATGCCAAGTGTCCGAACCGGATGGAGTGTTATTCGCAGAAGACGGCCACGTTCATGATCCTCGGGGCCACGTGTACGCGATCGTGCAGCTTTTGTGCAGTGTCACGCGGTCGCCCCGAGGCGCTCGAGGACGACGAGCCGGAACGGCTGGCCGAGGCCGCGTATCGTTTGGGACTACAGCACGTGGTGATCACTTCAGTCACGCGCGACGATTTACCCGACGGCGGCGCGGATCATTTTCGCCGCTGTGTGCTGGCCGTGCGAGCTCGCACGGGGGCGACGGTGGAAGTGCTAACGCCCGACTTCATCGACAATCCAGCCGCGCGCTGGACGCAGTGGTCGACGCCGAGCCGGATGTGTTCAATCACAACACCGAGACCGTGCCGCGGCTGTATCGTCGAGTGCGGGCCGAAGTCCGATTATCGCTGGACTTTGGAATTGCTTCACCGCATCAAACAACGCAATCCGGCCATCAAGACCAAGAGCGGCTTGATGCTGGGCCTAGGTGAATCGCGCGACGAACTGCTGGACGTACTGGCCGATCTGCGATCGGTCGACTGCGATTTCCTGACTCTGGGCCAATATCTTCAACCGGATCAGCAGCGCTACTTGCCAGTCGTCCGCTACATCACGCCCGACGAGTTCGCCGAACTAGGCCAAGCCGCCAAGAGCCTGGGCTTCAAAAAGGTAGCCAGCGGCCCCTTCGTCCGCAGCAGCTACCACGCCCGCGAAATGGCCGAAATGTTTTAGTAAGCGTAGGGCATGCTATGCATGCCGCAAACGGTAACAACAACAGAAGAACTCGTGACGCGAGATTTAACGTCTGGCAGTGAACACGGTACGTAAAAAGTCATGCGGAGCATGACGTGCTTCACTGCTTCACTAATTCACTTTTTGATAATCAGGTTTGGGAACTTGTTGCGCAGGCGCATTAGGCCCGCGTCCGTCACGCTAGTTTGAGCTAACCAGAGTTCCTCCAGCGTGTCGACGGCTTCAAGGTGCCGCAAACCTGCGTCCGTAATATCTCGTCCGTAAAGTTTAAGGAAGCTCAGTTTTGGCAACGTGGCCAGCTCTCTGATTCCATCATCTGAAATGTTCGTTCCGAGAAAACTCAACCAGGTCAGTGACATGTGGCCGCGAAGCGCTTCTAGTCCTTCATCAGTAACCAACGTCGAATCGAGAGAAACGCTCTGAAGTGTTTTCATCTTGCCGATCTGTTTGAGCCCTGCGTCTCCAACCGCAGTGTCGGTTACGTCTAGAGATGTTAGGGACTCAAGTGGCACGAGCGATTTAAGTCCGTCATTTGTTATCTGCGTTTTCCATAGACATAGCGACTGTACGTTGGGCAGTTTGTGCAGCGATACAATGTCGTCGTCACCGACGGTTGAGTGCGATAGGTCCAAGGTCTGCAACGTACGGATTTGGGCAATCCTGTCGACGTGTTCCTTTGTTACCGTCCCGTTAAAGATTAGATACGTCATGTGTTGTAATTGGGCCAGCCCTGCTAGTTGTTCAGGCGCAATGGTAACGCCATTGAAGTAAACACCTTCGAGTGCCTTCATGTTGGCGAATTCGGCAGATACCGCTTGCGGAAACGTCTGATTCTCCGCCGTCAAGCCTGTGAGATCCTTCATTAATGTCAAGTCGCGAATGGCACTTTGCGAAAGGGGTGAGTCTGGGATTCGGGCCGTGTAGGTCACGCCTCCGCCAATTGCCGTTAGGTCACACGTTGCCCATCGAATGCCCTCCTTTTCCAGCCGATCACGAAAGTTTGCATCGGATGGGACTTGGGCGCGAAGCGCGTAAATCACAAGGGCCATGCCGATGATGGTTAAGACAACAATCCGTGGACGCCACCAAGTATGAATACGCATTCTTCTAACTCTCGAAGTTTGAATACGACAATTTGCACTAAAACGCGGTCAAAGCCGCCCGAGTGCGACTAGGGCACCATCGTCACAAGTCGTTGCACCCGTCAAAGTGAGTAGGCGTAGGGCATTTTATGCATGCCGCAAACGGTAACAACAACAGAAGAACTCGTGACGCGAGATTTAGCGTCTGGCAGTGAACACGATACATAAAAAGTCATGCGGAGCATGACCTACTTAGCTGAAAGTTTGCCGAGCGAACGTGTGCCGAGCGAACGTGCCGACGCGCTCGCGGGCTAACATCGTCCCTGGATCGGGATGTGCCACCTGGGAAACCAACACTCAACGCTTGCAACCATCACCGAAGCAGGCTACCCATCCTGCGTCACCAGACGCGGTAAGAATTGGGACCTGTCAAACACGTTCAACATGAATTAGGAGCAACCGTGGTTTTTGCACCGGCGGGCTTGCACGCGCGGCTCCCATTTACCCGGCGGCTTGCGCCGCTCGGCTCCCATTCACCTGGCTGCTTTGCGTTGCTCGGATGCTGTTGCAAGGTCGAAGTGAATCTCCGAGCAACAGCACTAGGCAGCCCCATCAGGCCACCACATGGCGATTGAATATAAGGCGATCCGCCGAGCGGCGTCAAGCAAATTCTTGGAAAGTGGAACTCCATTTCCAGAGACCTACTCTCGGTGGCCGTGGCGAGATCAGCAGAGACGCGCCGAGCGGGTTCGCCGCTGTGTGAGTACGTGCGATCGGTTCGGAGCCTCCCTCCGGGCCACCCAAACAGATTTCGGCGTAGCCTCAGGATCGCGAATCGCCTCAGTACGAACGCCAGCCGGTGTCGTCCCAGTTGAATTTGTCCCAGCGGCGGGCGGGGTTGGGCTCGACGACAGGGGCGGTCAGTTCCAGTTCGCCAGACTTGGTTGCTTGCGGTTTGACATCCGAGACGGATGCCTTGTCGAGCGGTTTCGCGGCGGAGTCATTGTGCCGTGGGTTGGCGGAGGTCCGCGGTTCCGGCCAGGAGATTAACGAGTAGTCCCAGGCCTTGGAGCGAATCGAAGCGGTTCGGTCGCGTGGGTCCAGCAAGTCCGGCGCGCCGAAAGTCGGCTGTACTTGAATGCCTTCGTCCTCGCTCTTGGGGCGAGGAATAGGACGCAGGTTGTTGGGCGAGTTCAACGATCCGTCTTGCGAATCGTCCGACGCGGACGAATTCGGTTCGCTCGTGGTCTGGCGTTGCACGCGGACTTCGCCGGACGGCGCGCCCTGACCGTAGTTGTAACTGCTGCCGTAATCCGAGCCGACTTGTGTGGGCGGACCGAATGCGGATGTGGCGGGCGGCACGTAGTTGGATCCGTTGCTGCTGGACGATTCTAGCGATGGCTGAACCCGATAAGTCGAGTCCGTCGGAATACGATTGACGCGGCTTCCGACGCCGGTATCGGGAGTTGGACCGTAGGTGTAGGGCGTTGTGAGACTGGGCCGAATGTCGGCCGGTTGCAGTCCGCCCTGAGGCACTGTGATTGTGTTCGGGATGGTCGCCGGCGCCATGCCGGGAGCGGGCATGACACCCGGCGTTGTCATCACATTCGGAGTGCCCGTTGTTGGTGTGCCATAGTAAGGCGAGCCACCCATCGGCAGACCTTGGACGCCGCCACAAGGCGAACAAGGGCCCGCCGGCACCGTCGAAAAGATCGGTCGGCATACGTGTATTGGCACGCGAGCCGCTTGATAGGTGTAGGTGACACAAGGCTGCATGCATGTGACTGGACAGCCGGTTACCGGATCGGCGGTTGTCACGGGCCGGTAATTCGTGACTGGAATCCGACGGTAGGCCGTGCGGTAATAGGTTTGCGGAACGTAGTTCACAATCTGCCGGCGGAATGTTTGTTGTGTGCAGATGTTTCCCATCACCGGCGGCGAGCAGGCGACTTGTTGGGGACACGTGTTGCATCCGGTGGTCGCGGCAATTGGCTGGTATGCGGTCGTCGGCATGTACGAAGCCGTGGGCGAACACGTGCTACATCCGCTTCCCACGTTGTAGGCCGTAGTGACAGGCGAATACGCCTGACGCGGCCACGCGCTGCTGTTCGTTAGCGACGCGTTTACCGGCGCATAACCTGCCACTTGTCGCGCGTATCCATTCGACGGATAAGTTGGCTGCGTGAAAGCGCTGGCGCCTTGGATCTGCGGCGGATACGAGCCCGGATAGTAGGCTTGCGTGGCGATCGCCGGTTCATAGGTTCCAACCTGGCTCGGATAGGCCGAGTAGTACGGATAGTAAGCCGACGTCCGCCGGCTGATAGGGATAGCCGCGGAACCATCCGGTCAGCCAATCGAGCAATGGCCCGGCTTGAGCCGACCCGGCCGAGGCATGCCACGCACACAACAACGTCGCGGCGACCAACCAGACTTTTCGCATCTGCATGTTCATTGCTTCTCTCCAAAAGACGACACCGCGCGCGGCGTCCGTATGGAGAAGCGTAGGTCACGCTGCGTGACGGGAGCAGGCTTCTTGATGCGAAATGCCGCCAATTCTTGGAATTCACCGCAGTGGTTCCGAACGTTCGCGGCGGGCAATTCAGCGAAGAGAACCGGATCGGCGAAACTTTAAGCAACTCATAAGACGTACCGTGCGAGACGCAACGTCACGCCTTCGCTCGCCGCTCGGACTCATACCAGTCATATAAACCGAACAGCAGTTCGCGCACGTTGCCCCGATGCTGACGATAAAGCCGGTCGAGCAGGTCGTTGGAGATTGTCACGCGCTCGTCGGTTGGAAACTGTCGTTCAAACGCGGCGAGGATTTCTTGCACAACGGCGCGAGTCGATTCGAGCGTGGGCCGTGTTATGAGCAGCGTCGGCAATCCCATTGGTTGGTGCGCGGTGATGAGCAGCCCGGTGCCGCGGCGGCGGCAGTTTCGCTGGAGTCGCCAACGAGCGAACCAGCCGAGTTGTTCATAGCCGTCGACGATCAATTGCGTAGCCGCGTTCCAGCTTCGTAGTTCGTCGGCCGGGATTGGCAAGCGTCGCTGGCCTTCGCGGCAGACAAAGGTCGACACATGCCGCCCGGCAGCTTGCAGCTCCGGCTGTAACTCGGCCAACAACGTTGACTTGCCAGAGCCATGTGGCCCAATGATTTCGCCCCACCATTGCTGCTCGCGCAGCCGTTCGACGAGCGTGTCCGCACTCGACTCCGGCTCGAATAGATAGGCCACGGCGCCTGGTTGAATGAATCGTGTGGAGAACGGATTCGGCCGCGGAGCGTCTTTCGGCGGCGGATCGGCATCGCTGGCTGTCATTATTGAAAGCCGTCGACGTGGCCCAACTCGAATGCCTTGTCGCTGTGAAAATCCTTGCCGCCGCGCAAGAACACGCGCACTCGCACTTGCCAACGCACCTTCACGATCTGGCCGTCGTAGCTGAGCGGGCTGTTCGGCAATCGCGTCTTGATGCGATGCAGAGGTCGCAGGTCCGCTTCGCCGTTGTGCGGCAACCGCCGTTCGAACCAATGCACGGAGAAGTCCTCGTCTCCCTTGCCTTCCGTGTGCCACATCACGGACGCTTCGACCGCCTGAATTTCATCGGCCTCGATGGCGTCCACCTGATATTCGCAGGTCAGCAGTTCGCCGGGCGAATAACGCCGCTGGTTTTGATCCAGCACAATGCTAATCAGCGGCTCCATCCTCACCTCCTTGCACTCCCGGCGGCGGAAACACGATCACCGGAAACCAACGTTCGAACAGCGGCCAGCCGGCGGCTTTGCCTTGCACCACCAGCTTCCATTTAATCGCGTTGTGAAACGATTGAAACGTATGCATCACATGCGTCGGGACGCGGAACGTCGCCACTTCCTCGAATACGCTGGCCGGAGAAATCTTAAAATCATCGCGTCGCAGGACCACTTGCTTAAACACGCGACGCACTTCCGTGCGCACGTCGGTGCCTTGCTGGTAGGTCGCTTCTTCCTCGCATACCAGCGACAGCTTCAATCGTTTGATCGTCAAATGGCCTGCCTGGGAAAAGAATACTTGATATTCCCGACCGGGGAGTAGCGGGTGCGCGGAAACCTCGACAATCGTCGGGCCGATCCCGGTGTGCAGCCACATCAATTGGACGAAGCGGACAATCGCCCAGACTCCCACGGCAATGAACGGCAGGGTGAACAGCGTCAGAAACCAGTCCGGTTCGCCTTGCGTGATCTCGGTGATGGCCACCGCCAGCAGGCTGTAGGTGATGCCGTTCCAGACCAAGGCGAACACGGAAACAATCAATAGTTTCCAGGCGTTCGATTGCGAAACCGGCAACCGATACTTCAGCCGCACGCCGGGGCTGTTGATCAAATTCGTATCGCGAGGAACGTTGGGGTAGTCTTTCGGCGAAGTGCTCGCTTCGCTGATCAAATCGATTTGCGATGCTCGCGCCGCCAACGCCGATCGACGTTCGGCCGAAGTTCGCACGTTCAGCACGGTGTAAATCAAGCCGCCGCCGCCGATCAACACGAACGAAGCCAACACCATGAGCAACAGCCAGAAACCGAATCCCAACGCCGTTACTTCGGGACGAGGGTCCAGCGCATAGTTGGCGATTAGCGCCACCAACGAAACCAGCCCCATCAGAAACAGCAGGCCGAAAAACAGGGCTTCGCCCAGATTGCCGACCAACGGATTGGCGGACAGGCGGTCGCCGCGTTTTTTGGTCCAGAGTCGAAATACCCGCGCCACGTTAACCGCTCAGCTCGTCGCTCAACGACTTGGCGAACACGCTTGCTCGCCGACACCGCCACGATGGACAACGGCGTCCAGCGGCACCGCCCGCTCGACGCGTGCCGCACATTGTACCCGAATCCCCCAACCACGTTAGGGCTCTGCCGAGCGTTTGCCTCGGGCGGCTAAAGCTTGCCCGCCGGCCGGATCGCCGTGCCCGGCGTCTTGGTGCGCGAGTCGCCTAGTTCGACGCGCATACGCGCCGCCAGCTTCTCCAAACGCTCGACCACTTCTGGATGATCCGCCGCCACATCGCGCGACTCGCCGATGTCGTCCGCCAAGTTGTACAGCTCCAAACCGCAGCGACCCTGCGAGTATCCGCCGGGCTTGCCGTCGCGTCCCGGTTCGCCGGTCAGGCTGCGATAGGCGTGCGGAAAGTGCAGCTTCCAGGGACCGCTACGCACGGCCTGTAGCTCTTGGCCCCAATAGTAGTAATAGGCGTCGTGCGGCGTCTTTGCCCCCGGCTTGCCGGACATCAATGGCCAAATGTCGAGCCCGTCGATCGGCTGCTTCGGCAACTCGGCTCCGGCCAAGCCGGCAATCGTGGGCAACAAGTCGATCGTTGCCGCGAGTTCGGTGCAAACGGAACCGGCTTTGATCTTGCCAGGCCAACGCATCACGCAAGGCTCTCGCACGCCGCCCTCCCACGACGTGCCCTTCCCTTCACGCAACGGTCCGGCCGAGCCGGCATGATTTCCATAAGACAGCCAAGGCCCATTGTCCGACGTGAAGATCACCAGCGTCCGTTCGTCCAGCCCGTTGCGTTGAATGGCTTCCAGAATTTGTCCGACCGACCAATCGATCTCGGAGATCACATCGCCGAACAAACCTCGCTCTGTCTTTCCAGCGAACTTCTCCGAGACATACAGCGGCACGTGCGGCATCGCGTGAGCCACATATAAGAAGAACGGCTGTTCGCGATGTTGATCGATGAACCGCACGGCTCGCTCGGTATACCAGGTTGTGAGATGCGTTTGATCCTCGGGCGTGACCTTGGCGTTCACGATCCGGTTGCCGTCGATCAATGGCAAATCGGGGAATTTGGCCGTCGGATGATAGGGCCACATATCATTGGAATAGGGCAACCCAAAGTAATCATCAAATCCATGCTGTAAGGGCAAGAACTTTTGGTGATGCCCCATATGCCACTTGCCATAGATCGCCGTCGCATAGCCGCGCGGCTTCAGCACTTCGGGAATCAAGGTTTCCGATTGATTTACGCCATGCGTGCTGCTGGGCCCTGGCGCTCCGAACAGGCTGATTCGATTTGGATAGCAGCCGGACAGCAGAGCGGCTCGCGAAGCGCCACACACAGCTTGAGCCACGTAGAAGTCCGTGAACCGCACGCCCTCGCTTGCCATGCGGTCCAAATTCGGGGTTTCATAGCCGGTCGCTCCATAGCACCCCAAGTCGCCGTATCCCAGATCGTCGGCGAACACGATCACCACGTTCGGCGGCCGCTCGGCAGATTCAGCGCGAATCGTAGTCGCAACCGTAACGGCAATTACGAACATCAAACTGGCGATAAAGTGAGGCAACCGCAAGGCACGTGGAAATTGAGCTGAATCTCGAAGGCACATAACGGATCTCCTATCGATGCGTGGCGTGCTGACGTCGCGTGCGAAACGGAACGGCAACTGACATGGCACGTCGGCGAAATGGAAAAATCGAGCGACCAGTATGGCCGACGCTCGTCGCCCGAGCAAACGCCGCTCGACGGAGTCGCGTTGCAGCGTTCAACATCACGAAGTTGCATCCCCGTCGGAAGCTGGCTAAATTGTCGCGGCATGACGGCGGAGTTGTCGTCGCATTTCTAAGCTCCCACGTAAGACAACCGAATCATGGAACCGCGGCTTCGCGACTTTTTCAAACAGTTGTTGCATCATGCGATGCACTCCGCGATTCGCTCCATTTTCTGGAAGATGCCGCTCGGCTGGGCATTGTTAGTACTGGCCGCCCTGGTTGGCGTGGCGATCTATTTCAAGTTGTATTAAGAGCTCCGCAGCCAAACCGAGCGTTCCAAAAAGTTTGACGACCACACGCGAATGCAATCTCGCACAACTCTTACGCGAGGCGACCGACATGCCACTCGGAATCAAACCGACCGTGGACTTCGTGTTCAAGAAGATTTTCGGCTCGCCGGAGAACACGCTGGCGTTGAAGGGGTTGCTCAACGCGATCCTGATGCTCAAGCGGCCGGTTGTGGAGGTCAATATTCTGAATCCGTTCACTATGAAGGAGTTCGCGGAACACAAGCTGATCGTGCTCGACGTCCGTTGCCGCGATTCGGCCGGGCGGTCGTTGAACGTCGAAATGCAAATCTCAGTGCAATCCGGACTGCTCGAGCGATTGGTGTACTACGCATGCAGCATGTACGTCGATCAGCTCGAAGCTGGCCAGAACTACGCCCAGGCCAGGTCGGCGATTTCGATCTGCTTGGTGAACGAGCTAATTTTCCGCGACTCGGAACAGCGGCATCACCGGTTTCAGATGGTCGATCTCGAAAGCCGACGTGAATTGTCGGACGCCATCGAAGTACACACGGTGGAACTGCCGAAGTACAATTTGGACGAAGCCACGATCAGCCGCGCGAGCAAACTGGACCAGTGGGTGTTCCTGCTGCTGCGCGCCCACCAGTACGACTCGGAACGGCTGAAGCAACTGTTGCCCCATGCCGAGTTCCACCAAGCCATTGAGACGCTGGAAACCATCGCCGCCAAAACCGAGGATCGACAGATGTACAACCAACGCGAAAAAGCCCTCCGGGACTACGAATGGACTTTGGCTGGCGCCCTTGAGAAAGGGCGCGAGAAGGGGCGCGAGGAAGGGCGCGACGCTGGAATCGAATTTGGAAAGATTCAGATTCTTCAAGAATTGCTCGGCGACGCCGTATCGACGGTTTCCGAGCTACAAGCAACTTCGTCGGCCGAGTTAGCAAGCCTGCTTAGTTCGTTGCAGGAAAGAATGCGGAATCGGGCGAAGTAGTGGAAGTTGAGTGAGTCAGGTTGCCTGCGATTGATAACGTACTGCAACACCTGTATTCCTTGATGCCATCTCAAAACAAAAGACCTGCCGAAGCAATTCGCTTAGGCAGGTCTTTCTTCGTCTCTACATTTACGAGCCAACCGATCACTGTGTCGCCGAGCAAGGTACGCGATCGGTTTGCTCGCGGTAACTAGACCAATTCGCCGATCACTTCGCGGTTTTCCAGCAAATACTGCGGGCGGCCAGCGGGATCGTCCACCTTGACGGTTTGCACATCGATGCCCAGGAGTCGGTACAGCGTGGCGTGGACGTTTTGGAAGTCGACCGGGCGATCCAATGCGGCTTCCGCATTGCGAGTGCTGCTGCCGATCACCTGCCCGGTACGCATGCCGCCGCCAGCCAAGAAGCACATCGACAGCTTGGGCCAGTGATCGCGACCCGCGCCGGAATTCACGCGCGGCGTGCGTCCGAACTCGCCCCACATCACTACGGCCACATCGCGGTCCAAGCCCCGTTGTTGCAGGTCTTGCAACAGGGCGCTCATCGCGACATCCAGCTTCGGCAATTGCGTCTTCAGCGTCTTGAAGTTGTTGCCGTGCGTGTCCCAGCCGCCCCAGTTGAACGAGACGACGCGAACGCCGGCTTCGATCAATCGACGAGCCATCAAGAAGTTGGAACCGTCGCGGCCGTAAATCTCGCGGACCTTCGCGTCTTCCTTGTTCACGTCCAAGGCGTCGGCCAACGTACCGGAGGTGACCACTTCCACGGCCTTCTGCGTGAACACATCCAACGCGTCCATCGAACCGGTACGGTCGGCTTCGCGGCGGAAACGATCCAGCGAAGCGAGCAAACCAGTGCGGTCGCCCAATCGCTCGGGACTCATATTCGATTGCAGCTTCAGATTGTTACGTCCGGCACTGTCTGGCGAATACGGCTTGTAGCTCGGTCCCAAAAAGCCCGGGCTGCCGCCGTTGCTGGAGATGAATGGCGGAGCGCCGCTGTCGGTCGCGCCCATCAAGCGACTGACCACGCTGCCCAACGCCGGACGACCGCCGACAACTTGCAGGTCACGTTGATCGAATCCCGAGTGCGTCTGGTAATTGGAATGCTGTCCGGTCGAGCCGACCAGCGAACGAATGATCGTGTAGCGATCGGCCATCTGAGCCAACTGCGGCATGTGCTCGCAGATTTCGATGCCCGGCACGTTCGTGGCGATCGGATTAAATTCCCCGCGATACTCGACCGGTGCGTTGGGCTTCAAGTCGAACATGTCTTGATGCGACGGTCCACCGCTGAGGTGGATGTTGATCACCGCCTTGTGCGACGACCCAATTCCCGCAGCCGCTTCGGCCCGCAGCAAATCGGCCATCGTCAGACTCAATCCGCCGAGCCCCATGGCGCCGATGCGGAGAAAGCTGCGTCGCGAAACCCCATCGCAATAGTCGTTCGAGCGACCGGTCGAAAACGTCAACATAGGCGGGATCCTTTGGAAGAATTGGCGGGGATCGGGCGAGGGTCGCGACGCATTCCTTCGGCGACTGACCAACGCCGTCATATAAACGCACGCTGATTATTGCTCTATCGACTATCGGCTGTCAACAGGCATCGAAATATGGCCACGAAATCGGTCGGCGTTACAGAGCGGCCGAGACTCGCCGCCGATTTGCCAGCCGTCGGGTCCGATGGGGGCTGAGTTGCCTGCAACATGAAGGTCAACGGGCCCGTAGGGCATCGGATCGCCGACGAGAAGCGGCCCAACGGACCCGTTGGGGGATAACTTTTCGGCACTCTGTCGCTCTCCGGGCCCGTTTACCCCTCGATTGCCGAGAAGTACAAGGTCAACGGAGATGCCGAGGGCCTTATTTTCGGCCAGCGGGCGGCTGTTGGGTGCGTCGACAGTCGAATTGTGCGGCGGCGATGGTGTGTCGGGCCGTTCGGACGCGTGCTTGGCGGCCGCAGCTTGGGTGCGAAAGTTTTGGATTGCGGGAAGAACGCGTTGCTATTGCGGGAATGCTGCTTTTGCGGGGACGCTGCTTTCGCGGAGCGGAAGGCGACGGTGCTTGCATGGCCATCGTCCACTAACATCGCCAGGATGAATTCACGCGAACTCACGTCCCAATTGAAAGCCCGCGCCGGCGAACTCGGCTTCACGCTCTCCGGCTCGTGCCCGGCCGTCGAGCCAACCGGAATCTCGCGGTTTCGCGAGTGGCTGGAACGCGGGTACGCCGGGCAGATGCAATATCTGCCGGATCGCGCGGCGGCTTACGAGCATCCCCGTTCGGTGCTCGATGGCGTGCGAAGCCTGCTGATGTTGGCGATGCCGTATCGCACCAGCAACGCGGCGAACTCCGCCCGGCAACACGCTGAAAGGCGACCGCCTCGGCGTACGTCCCCGGTTGTCGCCAAACCGGAATTCGATCAACTCGCGAACGTGCGGCCCGAACCGCTTCGGGCTCTGCCTGCCGCTCGGTGATAAGCCGCTGCGTCGTACGCCATGATCCGACGGTGCATCGTCGCCAAATCGGCGAATGACGGAGGCAGCTCGAACCGTTCGCCCTTCCCGCGTCCGCAAATCAAATCGATCGCCTCCTCGCGTCGCTCGCCGCACTTCATTGCTGGCCGTCTCCATGTGAAGGACTCGATCACCGCCAGCTTCAGCGGCATCTCCAACACGGCGGCCAGCAGCGTCGCTTCGCGGTTATCGGGTAATCGCTCCCCAAACCGCGGCAAGATCCAGCGCAGCCGTCCGATTGGACCGACGTGTGATCCAGCCGCGGCGAGACTGGCACTACGCCCGCGAGCGGAACGCCAGGCGATGCCTTAGTCCCGCCACGCCGCAGAAACTAGCCGGTCGCGTGATCGAACCGCCCGTCTGGCGGAACCGGATGGCCGCCATGCACATCTCCATCGCCACGGCGGCGCAGCTGCTGTTGCTCGATCCGCCCGGCGTGCGATTCAAATCCCAAGGATTGCGAGTCGGCGGCGGATCGAAACAAGCGAACCTCGGTCGTGACCGTCTTGCCCAAGAGAATCGCGCCCGCTTCGCAGCCGACGCACGACCGAGCGTCCGCGCCGCCGGCGTCCATGTCGCGGCAACGGCGAACTCTGCGTAAGCGTGGGCCAGTCGCACGTCGACAATGTCCTTAATTCCAATCGGAATCCCATGCAGTGCCCAAGCCACTCGCCGCGCCGAGCCAGTTCGCCCAGCCGATCGGCCTCGCGGCGTGCTCCGTCCGCGTCGACCAACACCCAGGCTCGCAACCGATCGTCGAATTGATTGATTCGAGCCAGACAGAAGTCGACCAGTTCGCGCGGATGCAGCGAACCCGACATGATCGCAGGAGCCGCTTCGTGCACCGATGGAAGTTTCTCAATTGCCACGGGAAGTGCCTTCTATCAAGACGTTTCGTTCATCAGCCGTCAGCCACGGTCATCGCGGGACTGGCGGACCTCGCGACACGGCGAAGTGTGGGCATGATCCAGTCGGCCGGATATCGAATCCCGGACGCATCAACCTTTGTGATTGCCAACTTCGCCGTTTCTTTACAGTCACCTGCGAATGCGACATACTAGGGCCCGCTCGTTTTCGTGCCAAATCGGACGCCGCAATCGCGGCAGGCCACGATGGTCGGGAGAATTCACGGATGGCTCGCTTTGCGGTCAATGAAATGACGACGTTTCGCTGGACGTTCGAGGAGGACGTTCAGTCTTATTTGCAGGCCGGCATCCGCGCGCTCGGCGTGTGGCGGCAGAAACTGTCGGACATCGGCGAAGAGAAGGGAGCCGAGCTGCTGGCCGAAAGCCAAGCCGAGGTTTCGAGCCTCTCATGGGCCGGCGGCTTCACCGGCAGTGACGGCCGCAGCTTCAAAGAGGCGGTGGCCGACGCCGTGGACGCGGTCGAGATGGCCGGGGCGTTGAAGGCCAGTTGCCTCATTATTTATACGGGAGCCCGCGCCGGTCACACGCACAACCATGCTCGTCGATTGGTGCGGACAGCTCTGTCCGAGTTGGCCGAAGCGGCCGAGCGTCAGCAAGTCACGCTCGCACTGGAGCCGATGCACGAGGGTTGTGCCAGCGAGTGGACGTTTCTCACGAATCTGGACGATACGCTGGAGGTGATCGATTCGATCAAGTGCTCGCGGCTCAAGCTGGTGTTGGATACTTACCATTTCGGACTTGATCCGGCGGTCGTCGAGCGGCTGCCAGAATTGGCGTCACGAATCGCTCTGGTGCAACTCGGCGATGCCCGCCGACCGCCGCAAGGCGAACAGGACCGCTGTCGACTGGGCGACGGCGAAATTCCGCTGCCGGAGATCGTGCGTCGTCTCACACGCGGCGGTTATGACGGCTTCTACGAGCTGGAATTATTGGGCGAAGAGATCGAGTCGTTTGACTATCGCGAGTTACTGGCCGACTCGAAGGCCAGCTTCGAACAGCTTCACATCGGCTAACTCACGCGTGCAAGCAGCACTCGTTCGCGGTTGAAACCGCATCCGGGTGATCGCCAAACCTGCCGCCGCTGCTGGCACCTGTTTTGCGACCGCCGCTTCGTCGTGTATACAAGCGTCGAACGCGACGAATCCACTCAGGAAGAACATGGCAGAACCTCTGGCAAGCTCGCAGCCATCCGCATCGCCTGCTCCCGTGGGCGCGCAATGCTGAGCATTACGGCACCGAAACTATCGCCTGTTCATGCTGGGCAGGAATCTCGCTTACCGGCACTTGGATGCAGCAAACCGCGCTGGCATGGCTCGTCTATCAAATGACCGGGTCTTCGCTATTGCTGGGAACGGTCGCTTTTGCAGCTCAGATACCGACATTCTTTCTGCGCCGGTCGCTGGAGTTTTATCCGATCGCGTAAGTCGCCAACGGACGCTCATAGCAACCCAGTCCGTGGCCATGATGCAAGCGATTGTCCTGCTGCTGTTGGTCTGGAGGACAACTTGCAAGTGTGGAATATTCTCGCTCTCAGCGGCGTGCTGGGGTTGGCGAATGCCTTTGATATGCCCACACGACAAGCTTTCCTTGTGGATATGGTCCCGACTCGCGAGGATCTTCCCAACGCGATCGCTTTGAATTCATCCTTGTCACGCATCTCGCCTGATTGGCCTGTTCGCGGCAGGCATTCTGCTAACAGTGGCCGGCGTGATCCTCGTTTCTTGTTCAACGCGATCAGCTATTTGGCTGTTATCATTGCTTATGCCATCATGCGAGATTTCTGCCCTCACGCCCGCGTCCCACCGGCCGTTTTCGAGCAGGATTGAGTGAAGGGATCGCTACGCCTTTGGGTTTCCACCGATACGCGTTGTTGATGATGGCACTGGTCAGCCTGACGGGAATGCTGATGACAGTCTTGCTTCCCGCATTCGCCAGTGATGTACTTCACGGCGGCCCACAGCTTTATGGATTTCTCAACGGCGCCTCGGGCGTCGGAGCATTGATCGTACGCCTTATACTTGGCCTCGCGCCGAACGGTCTTTGGTTTGGGTCGCAAAATGGTATGGGCGACTTCACTGCTCGGTCTGGGTATGATCGCCTTCTCATGGTCCCGAACGATCCCGTTGTCATTGGCGTTTCTGGTAATCACATGGGCATTATGTTGCAAATGGCAGCTTGTAACACTCTGTTGCAAACGATTGTTGACGAAGATAAACGGGGACGTGTGATGAGTTTCTATACGATGGCCTTTATGGGAACTGCACCGCTGGGCAGCCTGCTTGCCGGTGCGTTGGCAGACCATTAGGGCCCCCACCGCTGTGATGTGCGGCGGGAGACTTGTTTAATTGGGGCCGCACTGCTTCGCGTTTCAGCTGAATGGTTTACGAGAACAGGTCCGGACCGATTTATCAACGAGCGGGTATTTGCCCGAAGTCGCAACGGGCGTGAGTGCCGCCGCTGATCCTGCCGCGCCGCCGGAAGAAATGTGATCCAGCGGCGTCATTCGTCGAATAGCATCTCGGCAAATTCAAAATACGAAACCAGCGATATGCTGACTTAGACTCCGTCGAATAGCGGAACTGTCAACTGTCGGGTGAACACGATTCCCAATGTTCCGCCCTGGCGATCGACCATCGCTCCCATATCGGCGTTGCTTGTTTCCAGGCGAATCAAAGCGGCAATCACCGGTTCGGTTGGGGCAATTCTCGGCAATAACTGAATCGAATCCGAAAGGGGTGATTCGTCCAGATACAAATCGGCCAAACGAACATAGCCGACCAATTCGCGCTATGCGGATCAAACAAGCACACTGCGTCCACATTGTTCGTCTTGGCAAGCTTCATAGACCGAATGCGAGGCGTTCAGCGCGTGTGTGACATTCTCTAGCCTCACGACAAATGGAGCGATTGGATCGGACGCGGTCTCGAACAAGTTTTCGATCAACCGTTGTTGTACACCGTGGAGTAAGCCGTATCTTTACCTCCACGATCACTTGCCGCAGTTCTCTTCTGGCCAAAGTCAACGCACACGTAAGGGAGTCGAGCCTAACAATCGTTGCAAGACTCGGCCAAACACCCACAGCAGACCGGAAATCGGCAAGAACGCCACCGTACATAATAGAAATGGCGGGCCGGCCAGTCAAAATAAAACGATTCGGGGCATGAAAGAACAGATTCTTAGGAAGCAATTCGCCGTAGACAAACACTATCGGCGTAAATAGGACCGGCGCGATAAGATCGACAAAGTGTGATCCGGCCGGCCTGATTCGCTGCGCCAGCACCGTGCCCAGCGACGTAAGATAGTTCGCTAGGTTGTTTCCGATCAACGTGGTGGCCACAAACAACGCTGGATTGTTCGTTAGCCATAACAGTCGCGCGATATCCAATCTCCCGATCGGCTATCTAACACCAAACGCACTCGCGTCGCTCGGTAGAATCCCTGCTCGCTGCCGCTGTAGAAAAGCGCTCAGCAACAAACCGACGACCAGGAGCAGGAGGATGACAATCACTTGTCCTGCTCCACCGGAATGGGTCGAGTCAGTTTCCGACCAGCATCCGACCTCGGTCGGATGACGAGCACCCGCAAGTGAAAAGGCCCCCAGTCACACTCGTCGTTCAGTTCGGGCAGGCGTTGCAAGGACTCTGAATCACTCCCCCGCGACGGTCACACTGCGGCTGGGCGGCACTCTCCGTGTTGAAATAGCGTCCCAAACGTCGCAAGCTCGTCATCCCCGTGACATGCCATAACGTATCGCTGACTTGCAAGATCGAGCGAGTTCCGTGGGGCGACCGCTGCGAGATATGGACCATAGGAGAAAATGGTATCCAGCACGTCCTCGATGTGAGAATGCCGATCGTTTCGCCAAATTCGTTCACAACTACCGTTACGCGTCGCCGCTGGGCAACCATCTTTTCCAGTACATCCGCCACGGTAGCGCACCAGGGAACAATTAATACCGGTTCGGCGAACTTCTGTAGATCAAATCGCGGCAACCGAGCCAGATCACGCAGCGGTATCGCACCGGCGACTTCTTCGGAATCCGGTTCCGTCACCAGCAAATAGCCGCTCGCCGGACGCCGACCGTCCAAATCGTCGACGCTAACGGGCGGGCGAAAAGCCAAGAAGCGAGTCCGCGGCCGCATCCACTCGTCCACGCGAATTTCCGACAACAGCACGATGTTGCGCAGCACCAGTCGCTCTTGCTCGATCAAATCCGCATCGGTCGTGGATAGTTCGATCGCGCGTTCGAGGTCCGAAACCTCCATGTACGGCTCTTTCGAGAAACCGGGCCAAACCAATCGCTGGCTCAATACGTTGGCTGTTCGCAAGGCGGGCATTACGGGGTCCACCAATCTCACGGCTAATGCCAGAGGTCGGGCAACGAGACCCGCCAACCAATACGCTCGCAAGACCGCCAAACTCTTGGGGACCATCTCGGCCATCACAATGACGACCAAAACGGAGAACGTCGAGAATCCGATCGACAATGACCGACTGCCCTCGCCCGCTCGTTCGATCTGTAGGCCCGCGATCGACGTAATGGCAAAGTACAGCATGTTGACGACGAGGTTGCAAAACAACACACCCGACAACAGTCGGTCGGGATCGTTCAGCAATCGTGCCGCGAGCTGTTGGGAAGCCGTGCCTTCGGCCAATCGCTTTCGGTCCGGCCATCGCAAATAAAACAAAGCGGCTTCGCTGGCCGAAAAAAATGCCGAGCACGCAATCAGCGCCAGCATCGCGATCAGCCAGGGAGCGAGTTCAAGTAACATGCTGGCGACTGGTCGGAAAAGAGAGGCGAATGGCCATCGGCCGCGATAGTGAGCGAGGCGCCTGCGTCAGTGGAGGGAAACCCCCGCTAGTCCTCATCGGCCAGTTTCGTGCGCCCCATCGCAATATCAAACTCAAATATTGCCGGGATCATCATGGCCGTAGTGCTGAATCCGTAAGCCACCGCCGTCACCAGAAAGACTGTCAATTCCTTGCGGAGGATGAAACTGGTAATGGCGAAAAACGTTAGAAACGGCAACAAGAACGAGGCGATCATA
>JAWKTM010000046.1:0-56550 GCA_041399085.1 Pirellulaceae bacterium | reverse complement strand
CAGGTCTCCTGCCTAGCTCGTCCGCTCGCCGATGACGGGAGACCTTCGGTCGGTCGACTGTGCGGGGTCGGGAGACCCACGCACAGCGCGTGGTTGGTCAACAGTGCGGGGTCGGGAGACCCTCGCACAGCGCGTGACCCGCGCACAGCGCGGGGCTTTCACGCGTTAATGCGAGCGATGCACAACAAACTCGGGCAACGCGCGAAGCGTCTCGGTCGCCTCGTTGCTGGCCAGATGATCCAACTGCTGCCGAGCTCGATCGGCATACGCCTGAGCCTGCTCGCGCGAATACTCGATCGCCTGAAACCGGTCGTAGTAACTCGCCAGCATCGGACGCAACTCGTCGCCGCCCCGTTCCAGAGCCGCGACCAACGCCGTTCGCTCGTCACCCTCCAACTGCTGAAGCACGCGGATCAGCGGCAACGTCGGCTTCTGCTTCTCCAAATCCGTCCCCAGCGACTTGCCGACCGAACCCTCGTCGCCCTGCACATCCAGCAAGTCATCGGCGATCTGAAACGCGATGCCGAGATCGCGGCCGAACTGAGCCAACCGCTTGACCGACTCCGAGGAAGCCCCAGCGTAGATCGCTCCCAACTGGCAGCTCACCGCACACAACTCGGCCGTCTTCGCCGACACGATCCCGATGTAATCTTCCTCACTCAACAGAAAATCGCCGCGGCTTCCCTTCTGTCGAATCTCGCCCTCGCACACGATGTTGGTCGCGCGGCCGATCAACCGGCAAGCGTGCGTTGAATCCAGCGTGCTGGCCAAAAAGAACGCGTGGCTGAACAGAAAATCGCCCAGCAACACGCTGGCTTCGTTATCCCAGCGAGCATTGACCGTCGCCAAATGCCGGCGCATCGTCGCTTCGTCCAACACGTCGTCGTGAACCAGCGTCGCCGTGTGGATCATCTCGACCACGGTGGCCAGCGTGATATGGTCGTCGTTCGCTTCGCCCGCCGCCTTGGCCGCCAGCAACAACAACGCCGGCCGCAAACGCTTGCCGCCCAACATCACGCCGTACTGCACCAAATCATTCACAAACGGATAATCGCTCCGCATCTCACGCTTGAGCATCTGTTCCACGCGAGCCAGCTCGTCCAAGACAGGCGCGTACAGCAGCCGCAACGCTTCGGCGGCCGGCTGGTCATTGGTGTGGACGCTGTGTGTCACCGAGGTTTCCTTCACGCGTGGGACGCGTCATCGCGAACGAAGTGTCCACTCCGCCCGCCGGACTTTTCTTCTAGTTGGATGGTTTCGATCCGCATGCCGCGGTCGATCGCTTTACACATGTCGTAGATCGTCAATGCCGCGACGCTGACGGCGGTCAACGCCTCCATCTCGACGCCAGTTTTCGCCGTCACGCGCACCGTCGCTTCGATTTGCACGGTTGTATCGTCGGGGAAATCGAAGCCGACTCGGACCGACTCCAGCGGCAACGTGTGACACAGCGGGATCAGCTCGGCCGTTCGCTTGGCCGCCATGATCCCGGCTAGCCGAGCGACTTCGAGCACGTCGCCCTTGTCGAACCCACGGTCGCGAATCCGCCGAGCCGTTTCGGCCGCCATTTGGACTCGCCCGCTGGCCCGAGCGACCCGCACGGTCGCCGGTTTCTCGCCAACGTCCACCATCCGACTGGCGCCGTGTTCGTCGAAATGAGTCAGCGGTTCCATGAGCAAGAGCTGCGGCAGCGGGACTAGAGAAGCTGGGGGCGGCGTCGGAGGATGCCGCATTCTAAGTGGCAAGTTTCACGTCTCGAAGGGGGCAAAACTCGGCGTTTCAGCCAACCCCGCACGACGTTCCAAGTCGCCAACCGCAAAGGCGGACGGAAGTTAACGCCCACCCACCCGCAGCGCGGTCCTGAAGACCGGCCCGGAACCGGCGCAAAGTCATTCCGACGAGGCGCAATGTCGTTCCGACGGCCTGCAAACCCAGTCCGACGAGGCGCAATGTCATTCCGACGGCCTGCAATACGACTCCGACAAGGCACAATGTCGTTCCGACAAGGCACAATGTCGTTCCGACAAGCGGCAATGCCGTTCCGACGCGTGCCCTGTTCGGCGACGCCGCAAAACATAAAGCGGTAGGGGCGCAAGCCCTCCGGTTTCACACAACGGTCGGCCCAAAACGCCGGGCGTCTCGCGGCGCTCCGCTCTCATCCGAATAAAAGCGGCAGGGCGCAAGCCCTCCGGTTTCACATAACGGGCGGCCCAACGACACCAGGGCGGCTCGCGCCGCTCCGCTCCCATCCGCGCAAAAGCGGCAGGGCGCAAGCCCTCCGGTTTCACACAACGGCCGGCCCAACAACACCGGGCGGCTCGCGCCGCTCCGCTCCCATCCGCACCGCACGCGAATCCCGGCCGGGGCTTGTCGCAATTCGGGCAGCCCGTGATACTACGCGGGTCTGTCAGGAAAATGTCGGCAAACCACCCCACTTAAGGAACTGAATGATGTCACGATCTGGTGCTGTGACGTTCAAAGGCAACCCCATGACACTCGCCGGCGATGCCGTGCAAGTCGGCCAATCGGCCCCCGATTTCTCGCTGATTTACGTCGACAACGGCTTGAAGAAACTGACCCCCGCCGATCTGCGCGGCAAGCCGACTTTGATCAGCGTCGTGCCGTCGCTCGATACGCCGGTCTGTGCCACGCAGACCAAAAAGTTCAACGAAGAGCTGGCTTCGCTGGGCGACAAAGTGAACGCCTTGACCGTCAGCCTCGATCTGCCGTTCGCCCAAGGCCGCTTCTGTGGCGCCGAGGGGATCAGCAACATGCGAACGGCCAGCGACTATCAAGATCGCAGCTTCGGCCAAAACTGGGGCATGTTGATCGAGGAGCTGAAGCTACTGGCTCGCGGCGTCTTCGTGCTCGACGCCAACGGCAACGTGGTCCACGCTGAAACCTGCGGCGAAGTGACCAGCGAACCGAATTACGACGCGGCCCTCACCGCGCTGAAGGGCCAAGCTTAGCGCTGAGGGCCCAGGTTTAGTTCCGCGAAACCGGGCGGCTCGCGCCGCTCCGCTCCCATTCTGCCGGTGGGCGCAAGCCCTCCGGTAACACAAATAGAAGCGGCAGGGCGCAAGCCCTCCGGTAACGCGAAACCGGGCGGCTTGCGCCGCTCCGCTCCCATTCGGTCGGTGAACTTGCCGCCTATTTCGCGGTCTCCAACAATGACCGCGGCGGCTTCGCATCGTTGTCTCACAAATCGAAATCGACGGAACAATCACGTGGAAATCGAACGCAATCCCACTCGGCCCGTTCGCATCGGCTCGATCACCATCGGCGGCGGTCAGCCGATCGCCGTGCAAAGCATGACGGCCACCCACACGCAAGACATCGACGCCACGGTCGCTCAAGTCGCGGCGCTGGCCGAAGCCGGCGCGGACGTCATTCGCATCGCCGTGGATAACACCAAGGACGCCGCGGCGCTGGCCGAGATTCGCCAACGCACGAACGCCAATCTCTCGGTCGATCTGCAAGAGAATTACCGACTGGCCGAAGTCGTCGCTCCACATGTGGACAAGATTCGTTATAACCCCGGCCACTTATATCATCACGAACGAGAAAAGCCTTGGCAGGATAAGGTCCGGTATTTGGCCGATGTGGCGGCCGCTCATGATTGTGCGATGCGGGTCGGCGTGAACTGTGGCAGCGTCGATCCGGCCAAACGCGAGAAGTATGCCGACGATGACTCCATCACACCGATGTTGGAAAGCGCGCTCGAACATTGTGAGTTGTTAGATTCGCTCGGCTTCACACGATACTGTGTGTCATTGAAGGATAGCGATCCTCGCCAAGTGATCGAAGTAAACCGACAGTTCGCCGAAGCACGCCCCGATGTACCTTTACATCTGGGAGTGACCGAAGCCGGCATGCCGCCGGACGGCATTATTAAGACCCGGATTGCCTTCGAACAACTCATTAGCCGCGGCATTGGTGATACGATCCGAGTGTCACTAACCGTGCCGAACGCTCGCAAGCCGGAAGAGATCGCCGCCGGCCGCCAAATCCTAGCGGACATCGCCGCGGGTCGAGTTCGTTCGGTCGTGGACTATGGCCTGAGCACGCTCAACATCATTTCCTGTCCGAGTTGCTCCCGCGTCGAAAACGAAGCGTTCATTGAGCTGGCTCAACAAGTCAAAGAGATGACACGCTACGCCGCCGACCATGCCATCACGATCGCCGTGATGGGTTGCCGAGTGAACGGCCCCGGCGAAACGGACGACGCCGATCTAGGTTTATGGTGCGGCCCCAATTTCGTGAACCTAAAACGCGGCAGCGAATCATTGGGGCAATATCCCTATGACGAAATCCTGGGGCGTCTGAAGACCGAACTCGATACGTTGATCGACGCGCGTGGGATCGCCAGAGTGTAGTCGATCAGCCGTTGTTGGTTTGCTTTTCAAGGCGCGAGGAAATGCGATGAAGACATTTTCCCGAATAACACTAAACCCCGAAGTAATGGGTGGAAAGCCATGTATTCGTGGCACACGCGTGACCGTCGGGACGGTGCTCGGCCTGCTCGCCTCCGGCAGAACTCCCGACATTATCTTGCAGTTATATCCGTATTTGGAAACGGAAGATATTACGGAAGCCCTGAGCTACGCGGCATGGCGTGTCGAGGAACGTGAAGTAATGCTGCCTTCGCCATGAGCATCAAGCTGCTGCTGGACATGAATCTGTCCCCTTCATGGATCGGCTATTTGGAATCAGCAGGTTGGCCGTGCGTCCACTGGTCGGACGTAGGCGATCCGAGGGCAACGGACCGAGAGATCATGAACTGGGCCGCTGCGGAAAAATATGTTGTATTTACTCACGATCTGGATTTTGGGACGATCCTCGCACTCACTCATGACAGTGGACCTAGCGTTATACAAGTTCGTACGCAGGACGTTTTACCGGACAAAGTCGGATCGCTTGTCGTCGCTTCACTCACGCAACACGCCGACGCTCTGGAGTCAGGGCATTGGTCGTAGTCGATGAGTATCGAAGACGCGTGAGAATTCTTCCTCTTTAGCCTGGCGTACCTGGAACGAAGGCGTCCGGTTAAATCCTATCCCCCGTGGGGTAAACACTCCTATTGTTCTCCCAGGATGGCGTCGTTTTTCTTCCGCAACTCCGTCGACGACACATCATCCCGAAACTCCGACTCGGGAACGGCTTCACACAAAGCTTGGAGGTTCGCCGGTAAACTCAGATCTTCCAGCTCGTAGAAGCGGCCGTCGCTGGCTCGGCCGAACACTAGGAAGCGGCAACCTAGTTCCGCGATACGATCAATCGCCGCGTCCCGTTGCGACGCGTCGCCCGCGTAATACCGAGCGTCACCGACTCGGCGAATTGTGTCGGCTCCGACAACGAATGTTTTCCTGGAAACACAGCCGCCTTTTCGACAAACGTCGGACAACGTGTGAGATAAAGCGGGGCATGATTCACAAACTGCTTTGCTCGCGATTCCATATCGATGTAATCCAAGGGAGGTTTGTCGACATTCATGATCGAAATCTCATAAGCCACCGGTATCCCCATTCGTTGGCTGGCAAGATGAGCCATCCGCCGATGCCCATCATGTAAAGGATCAAACGCCCCAGGAAAGATCGCGCACTCTCCGAGCGACTCGGGCCCAATGAGGACCAATGACTTCTGATTCAAATACAATTCCATAAAACGCGGCTGGGCTTCCGAACAAAGACCACTCACCGTCCAAGTCACATTCAAGCCTTTTGGAGTGACGACTTCCAATCCACAACAGTCCGCGACCTGTGCCAATATCGCATCGGCCAACTGCATTTCTTCTTCCTCGCGAGTGCCCTCCGGATTCATAAATTCGACTGTTAGCACTTCGGTTCGCGATTTGGTTTGCACGCCGATATGAGCCCGATGCTGGCCTCGTTTCGGCCGGTCGCTGGCCAGCGACGCCGTACACGCGATTCCCGCTAATGGCACTTCCGCCAGGCGTGCGTCCCCGCTTTGTTTCACAAGCTCCACGGCCCGCCAGAACGCTCGCGAAGCCATGCGTCGCGCGGTCAGTTGGCTGCAATACTGTTCGGGCTCGTATCCCAAAAAGTCGACCAACGCCGCCGACGAATACGGCACGATCGCTTCCAGGATCGTTCGTGACGCGCCGGGCACGCGCAGCAAATCGCTCATGGCCAAGCTGCCGCCTCCCGTGATCGCCAGCACGATTCGGAGCGGTGATTCATGAATGTTCTGGATCAACTCGCGGCTCATGATTCGTATCCTTCCGCGTTGTCATATCGGCGCACTCGCGGGAAATTTCGGTCGGGTCTAAACTGTCGCCGTGAACCAAGACACCGCCCCGCCGCTGCCCGCCCGTCTCATCGCGCAACTCCGCCAACCATTGGTTTGGGGGACGTTTTGCGGATTGGCCGCCGCCATTGGTTACACCGCCGCCAACATCTTCCTACGTAGCGCCAAAGATTGCGACCCGATCTGGGTTTCGTGTGTGAAATCCGTTCCGACCGTGTTGTTGGCCGGACCCTGGCTGTTGTTCAACAAGTCGCGCGGCGAGACGATTTTGCCCGCCCCACGAGTGCTCGGTTCGTTGATGTTGGCGGGTTTGATCGGCCAATTGTTTGGCAACGTCGGATTTCAATGGGCGTTGGGCGTGATCGGAATGGCGCTGACGGTGCCGATCACGATGGGCACGATCATCTTGGCCGGAGCGGTGATGGGCCGAATCTTTTTGCACGAGCCCGTGACTTGGCGAGCCGCCGTTTCGATGTCGGTCCTCGTGTTGGCCATCTGCGTCTTGTCGCTAGGCGCCGGCGCGGCCTCGCGCAGCGTCATCGGCGCGGACACCACGGCCGACGTATCGGTGGCAGCTTGGCGGTTGTTCGCCGCCGTCGCGGCCGCCTGTGTTTCCGGCGTCGCCTATGCGGCGCTGGGCGTCGTGATTCGGCACGGCGTCAGTGGCCGAGCTAGTGTGGCGACCACTTTGTTCGCGGTCGGCGTCGTGGGCTCGATCGCGCTTGGCTCGCTCAGCACCTGGCGACTCGGTTGGGATGGGATGGCCGCGACGTCCGCTTGGCACTGGCAACAGATGCTGTTGGCGGGCGTCTGCAACTTCGTCGCTTTCTTGGCTCTTACGAAAGCCTTGCAGCTCGCAACGGTGGTTTACGTCAACGCCTTGAATACTTCGCAAGTCGCGATGGCCGCCGTGGCCGGAGTGCTGATCTTCCAAGAGTCACCGTCCGTTTCAATGTGGACCGGCGTGGGCCTGACCGTCGTCGGCCTGATCTTGATGAGCTCGCGTAAAAAGAAGTAGCCGGCCGCGACGCCAACGCGTGGCTGAATTCGACAAGCCGGTGAATCGTTCCCTTTTTCGCGACACTAGCCAGCGTCCGATCCGTCGCGCACACTAAACCCCGAGCCTTCGCTATCGGTCATTCCACCACAACCGCCCGTTCCCAGCCCAGGTCAACCAATGCGTCGCGTCGCACTTGTTCTTACGATTCTCGCCGTCTGCATCCTCGCGCCTGTCCGCGCCGACGAGGCCCCAAAGTTCACCCCAGACACGGACGGTTTTCGTTCAATCGCCGTGCCGTATTTGAAAGAACACTGCCTCCGATGCCACGGACCGGACGAGCAGGAAGCGGAATTCCGGGTCGACAGGCAACTGCAAATCGACTTTACGGATCGCGTGGCCAAGCAGCATTGGCGAGAGGTCGTCAATGTTCTGAACAGCCACGAAATGCCGCCCGAAGACGAACCACAGCCGAATCCCGATCAAACGGCCGCGGTGGTGGAGTGGGTGACGCAACAAATGGCCCGCGCCGAACTGGTGCAACGCGATACCATGATCGTGCTTCGCCGTCTGAATCGCGAAGAATATCGCAACACGATTCGTGACTTGATGGGAGTTGATTTCGATCCCATCGTGTTCCCCCAGGATCCACCGGCGGGCGGCTTCGACAACAACGGCGCGGCCCTCACCATGTCGCCGTTGCATATGGAGTTGTATTACGATGCCGCCCGCAAAGTGTTAGATCAAGCCTTGGTGACAGGCACACAACCCCCGTCGTTGCGATGGCGTTTCGAGCCCGATTCAGGCGACTCGGATTCGAATCGTGTCACCTACGACGGCCAACGGGTGATCGTGAACGGCGGTCGCAGTCGTGTCCAAGACGGCTTTAAGGTGATGCACCATGAGAGTTGGGATCGCAAGCTCAACGCCCGCGATTTCCGATTGCCGCACGAAGGCGAATATGTGATTCGCGTCCGCGCCGCCCAAGTGACGCCCAACCGCGAGCAGGTGGTCGAATCGGCCCGCAAGTTTCTAGCCGAACGCCGCGACCGTGAGATCGAGAAAAACCCTAAACGCGCGAAATACATCCACGAACAGTTCGAGAATGACCTCAATCATTTTCGCAACGATGGTATGTACGATTACGGTCCGCCTCGGTTGAAGCTGGTTCAAACACTGGGCGGACAACCGCGAGTGCTGGCCGAGTTCGATGTCGACGCGCCGCTCGACGAACCTCAGGTCTATGATGTCCGAGCACGATTCACTACCGAGTCCGCCGGGCTGACGATCGAGTATGCGTATAGCATCCCTAAAGTCCTAGAGAACTTTTGGATGCAAGGGCACGATGACTTCGCTCGGCCCGAACTGTGGGTCGATTGGTTTGAATTAGAAGGCCCCGTCTATGATGCGTGGCCTCCGGCGAGCGTCCGACAAGTCTTAGGGGACTCGGCAAGTTTCGTAACCGGCGAACCCGACGCCAACCGAACCATTGCGGATGAGTTGCCGGCGGCTAAAACAGCGATCGCCGATTTCATGCGCCGCGCGTATCGTCGCCCGGTCGACGCCGCCGAGGTTGAAGCCAAAGTGGATTTGTTCCAGCAAGCACGAACGGCCGGCACGGAGTATGCCGAAGCGATTCGGTCGCCGCTGATCGCGATCCTCATGTCGCCCCACTTTCTGTATCTCACGGAACCGGCCGCGGATGCCGTTGGGGATAGTAACGTGGACGGCAAATCTCACGCGCCCCGGCCGCTTACGGATCATGAACTAGCGGCTCGGCTCTCATACCTGATCTGGAGCAGCATGCCGGACGAGCAATTGATGTCGCTGGCCGACGCCGGACAACTGTCTCAGCCCGAGCAACTCAGCCAGCAAGTCGATCGCCTGCTGGCCGATCCGAAGTCGACCGCGTTCGTCAATAACTTCGCCGGACAATGGTTGGGGTTACGCGAAGTGGGCGCGAATCCGCCAGCGCCCGATTTGTATCCTCATTACGATCGCCACTTGGAAACTTCGATCGTCGGCGAGACGGAAGCCTTCTTCGCCGAGATCCTGCGAAACGATCTGAGTGTGATGAACTTCGTGCGATCCGATTTCGTGGTCATCAATGAGAGATTGGGGCGGTATTATGGGATCCCCGGCGTCCATGGCGATCACTTCCGTCGCGTCCCCGTACCGAATGGTGTTCATCGCGGCGGTTTGGTCACCCAAGCGGCGATGCTCACGACCACCTCAAACGGCACACGAACTTCGCCCGTGAAACGCGGTACATGGGTGATGAAGAATATTCTGGGGATCGATCCGGGCCTGCCTGTGGCCAATGCGGGCGAAATCGCGCCGAAAGTTCCTGGCATAGATAAGGCCACGGTCCGACAGCGTCTGGAGATTCACCGCACTTTGCCCCAATGCGCACGGTGCCACAATAAGATCGATCCACTCGGTTTCGCCTTGGAGAACTACAACGCGGCCGGTCAATGGCGAGACCAAGAGGGCTTCGGCTACAAAGGACGAATCCAACGGGACGATCCGGCGATTGACGCGTCGTCAAAGTTACTGGACGGAACGGAGATCGTGGGCGTCGACGGATTGCAGACGGCGCTGTTGGAACGCGACGAGCTGTTCCTGAACTGCCTTGCCAGTAAGTTGTTTACGTACGCGCTCGGTCGTGAGCTTGGCGTGGCGGATCAAATCCAGGTCAAAGCCGCCGTGGCTCACATGCAACAGTCGGGAGACGATACGCTACGATCGTTGCTGAAGTTTATCGTCACCTCGGAACCGTTCCGCACCAAATAGCAGCACGCGTTTTAATTTCCAGTCGCTTCATTCATTGTTCACAGTCAATCGGGAGCCACATACGATGTTCCGCCACTCGCCGCCCCGGATTTCGCGCCGACATGCCCTGCGTGGATTGGGCGCTTGCATGAGCCTACCGCTGCTGGACGCCATGCTGCCCACATCGTTCGCCGCGCCCTCCCAGTTCCAGCCACTCAACAAGTCCCTGGGCCGCCAGCCGAGAATGATTTGTTGTTATATTCCGAACGGCGTTAATATCAAGCAATGGGTTCCTCAGGACAACGGACCCAATTACACATTGTCTCCCACATTACAGGTATTAGAGTCGTTTCGCGACGACTTCACCGTGCTGACGGGCCTTGGCCACCCGACTTCTAAAGGCGGTCATAGCGGCGCGGATACGTGGCTTACCGGCGCCGATTTGCAGGCCGTGCCGGGCAGTGACTACACCAACAGCATTTCGGCCGATCAAGTTGTAGCCGAAGTGCACGGACGACACACGCGTTTCGCGTCGCTGCAACTATCCGATCAATCGGGCACGGGGTCCGCCGGCCACAGCCACACACTTTCGTTCGATCGTAGCGGCACGCCGTTGCCAGCGGAGGATTCGCCAAAACGTTTGTTCGAGCGGCTGTTTGTTCCCGATACGGCTGCCGACCGCGAAGCGACGTTGCGTCGATATGCGGAGAAGAAGTCCATCCTGGATAGCGTGCTCGGTGATGCGAAAACATTGCAACGACTCCTTGGACCGAAAGATCGTGACAAATTGGACGAGTACTTCTCGTCAGTGCGAGCCACCGAGCAGCGTGTTGCGCGACTCGAATCTTGGGTCGATGTGCCTAAGCCCGAGGTGCCTAGCAAGAATCTGCAATTGGGGATGCAGCCCCACAACGCGCACGATCGTCCGATGTGGTTGGATGTGATGATGGAACTTTGTTATCTCACATTCGTGACCGACACGTCGCGCGTCATTAGCTTTGAATGGTCGCGCGAAGCGGGCGGTTATGGCGGTGGAGGCGAGAATCACCACGAACTCTCACACCACGGCGGCGACGCCGACATGCTGAAGAAATTGGCCGCCATCGACCGCTTCCACCTCGAGCGACTGGGCCGCTTCCTGCAGTTCCTGAAATCCACGTCCGACGGCGAAGGCACCATGCTGGACCATACCCTTGTGATGTTCGGCTCGGGTATGAACAGCGGCGAAGGTGGCGAGCATTCACCGAAAAACCTGCCGCTCTTGGTGGCCGGCGGTCAACGGTTGGGCCTCCAACACGGCCAGCATTTGGCCTTCAACCCAGACAACCACCCACCGCTCTCCAACGTCTTATTAACGCTCGTTCAAAAGACCGGAGTAGAAGCCGATTCGTTCCGCGACTCGACGGGGACGCTGACTGGATTGGTATAAGACGATTCTCCGATGTAGGGCCTCCACCGCCAGCGTCGTACCGTGGCGATTATGTTACCGTAAATCGGCTCAAATGGCGTGTCGGGATTCGGGCGCGGTTTGCGTTTTATGCCCAGTGCCCGAGTTCGGCTTGTACCGGCCGATGGTGCGGATTGCAAGCGATCCGTACGGCGCGGCTGTTGAAACCAAGACGCCCTTCCGCGGAAGTCGCCATGGAAATCGTCGTCGTACTGCTGATCTTTGTCGTCGCCGTGACCGTGATTGGGCATGGTTTGTGGTTGCTGTTCGCCGCTCTGATCCGCGCCATGGGTGGCGGTCAGAACGAGCCGTCCGACTCGTCCGCGTTGGATCGTTCGCGACGCGATGTGATGGGGATGAACCGGCAAATCGGATTGATGTTGAACGCCGGGGCGATTGATCGAGCGACTTATGCGCTGTTGCGACGGAACCTGGAAAGCTATGCGTCGCGATTGGGACTGACCTTGCCAACGGTGGCGGCGCCGATCGATTTACAGCGGGAGTTGAGCACGCCCTTTCGCGAATCCGAATCGTCCGCAGCAGTCACCAACGTCGGCGCGCCCGCCGAGACGTCGCCGTTCCAGCAATCCGAACATCAGGAAGTTGTTGATGCAACTCCCGTGGCCGAGTTGGTGGACGAGTCGGAGGAGAGCGGCGGGGTCTTGCTGGCGAGTGCTGAATCGACTCCGTCGCGGGAAGCGTCTCCGGTTTACCGGCCACCAACCCCTCATCCGCTCGACCGTGACTACAGCGCGACTCAGCCTCCGCGCGGCGAGTCGGTTCGCACACGGGCGTTCGCGGACTTCTTGCAGTCGTTCTTGGAAGAACGCAACATTCGTTGGGGCGAGTTGGTTAGCGGTCTGTTGATTGTGGGCAGTGCCGTGGGGCTTGTCGTTAGCCTGCGGAGTGAACTGAGCCGCACGATCCCCTATTTCCCGGCAATTCTGTTTTTGGGCATCACAGCGGCGATTCACGGAGCCGGGATGTATACGCTTCATCGCTGGCGATTGCCGTCGACCAGTCGCGGGTTGCTGTTGATCGCGATGCTGCTCATCCCGCTGAATGCCGCAGCCGCATGCCTGTTTACCGAGCGTGGCGATTCGACAGGTTCGGTTCTCGATCCGATGTTCTTAATGGCTGTGGCCGTGGGGACAAGTGTGTGGAGCGGCATTGCTTGGCAGGCGGGGCGGGCGTTGGCGCCGGGATTGGCGGTGCCGTGGACGTTGACGGTGATGAGCGGCACGATTGTACAGCCATTTGTGAACCGCCTGGGTGTGGGACAGCCAAGCCTGGCAACACATGCGTTGTTATACGCCGTTCCGGTAACCATGGTGCTGGCGGCCAGCGCTTGGACCGCCATAGCCCTGCGACGGCGGTCACATGGCGAGCAAGGGGGCGATCAAGGCGTCGAGCAGTACAGCGGAATCGACCGCGGTACTTGCGAGCGATTGCTCATGCTTGTGGGGTTAGGCGTTTTCTCATTGCTAACGGCCATGGTACTGGCGGCCATGCGCTCCGACATACCATCTCAAGCTATCAGTCGAATGAGTCCGGCGATTAGCATTATGGCCGCGGTCGTCGTTGCAACCGGTTTGGCGTTGAGGCGACGAACTGCCGATGATGTGGCCGAGGCGTATCGCGTGGCAGGCACCGCTTTGATGGTATGTGGCAGTATGGCCATGGTGGCCGCGCTCGTGGCGGCATGGCCCGATGCGTCGTTATTGGTAGCGACATCGTTGGCAAACGCATTGGCGCTTGGTGGGATCGCCTACATTGCTGGTTGGGCGGCGCTCGACGCGGGTATTGTGGTTCAACTGACAATCGCATTGTGGATTGTGATTCACGATCGACTGGGCAATCTCTCGATACCCGAACAATCACCGTGGAGGAATTATGGCCAAGCTATTCTAGACGGTGTGACGGGTTTGATTCTAATGGGAGTCGGCGTTGGATTGGCGGCCATTGTATTGGCGATTCCACGACGCGGGCGATCCATCGCGCAAACGATAAAGCAACGTGGCTCTCATGCCAGTGAGTTGTTGCTTTCGGCGGCAATTCTCGTCGCGGCAGCCACGCCCATTGCAATCTACTCTGGATTTGTTGATCCTCGCGCGGACGAAGTCTGGAGTGCCGTGGGCATCCTGGCGTTCGCTACTTTGGCCGCGGTGACCTTGGGTGTGGCCATTCGCTCGTCGGTATCGGCGGGAATCGGAGGGCGCGGCATTGGTCGTTTTGGCGGCCCTCTTGTTTGTGCCAACGAACGCCGTGTCACAACTCTATCTCCCAGAGGACCTAGCCACGCATTGGCGCGTGATGACGGCTTTGGCGAGTTATAGTATTGTGGCCGCTTCCCTCGGACTTGCCGCAGCGTGGATTGAAAGACGCACCGCGTTGGCCAACGAACGCGAAAGTAGTGCGGACTCTTTCCCGAGTCCCGCGACGGCTACCGCGTTACCAAATGCGTCAGCCTCAGGCATCGAGCGTCCAATATCCGTCTGGGGCGAACCGCTGCCGGAGAGCCCAACGCCCGGACTGGTGCTTTTGTTGATGGCGGTAATGGCCACCGTGTGGTTGGGAACACTATTCTTGGCCGAGTTGCCAGTGAGAAGCGAAGCGACCAGTTGGCTGGCGATTCATGCTGGGTGCGCCGGTGTGATCTCATTTGTATGGTGGGCCGCTGCTTCCTATCGACAAATTCCGTTAGGAGCCTTGGCGTCACAAGTCGCCATGTTTATCGGCGTCGCGTTGGCACTGGCATCAACGCTTTGGCATTTCGATCAGCAGGACTCGCTGCGAAACGTTTTCTATTCGTGGGAGGTCGCCGTTCACTTCAGTTTCGCCGTGGTAGCTTTCGGTCTAGCGATTTTTGCAGCGACCATGGTCCACTGGAAACACACAACTCATTGGTTGCTCGCCGCTTGGTGGACCCGCTGGGCGGAAGTTGCCTGTTGGACCGTGGGACTGCTTAGCACCGTGTCGGCATTCGCCTACTTCCAGAATTCCGTCGGCCCCGGCCAGGATGATTGGGCCGTGGCTAGTTTCTCGCTGATTTTGGCGATGGCAACGCTGTTGGCCGCAACACGCCACCGCGTTCATATTTGGGTGGGTGGAATATACGCCAGCATGGTTGTCATTCTCATTCGCGGCTCTCATCCACAATGGGTTGCTTGGGCGCCAGGCGTGGAAATGGCAAATCTCATTGTCGCAGCTCCTCTTGTCTATGGTTTGGCGTGGATGGGAGCCAATATCGTCGTGCAGCGGCGAAGCTCTCTTGGCGAGACGGCGAACGGTCGCTACGTCATTACAGATTTCTTTACCATCATTAGCAGCCTTCTCGTAATTTATGTTTTGGCGACAACTGCAATCGAATGGCTGAACGCGGTTCGGCATGTTAATCGCGAATGGGGAGACGGAGTCGTATTACAGACGCCGACCGGCTGGGGCCTACTGGCCGTTCTCGCGTTCTCATTCGGCTTGTCGGCCTGGGACCGTTCGACCAAGGGAGCGCTGATTCGCCCGTATCTCATGTCGCTGGCAGCCGTTGTTTTGGCCGTAACTGCGATATCCTCGACCAGTCAAGTATTTGTGGTGGCTACTTTGTTGGCGGTTACCGGATACTTGGTGCTGGTCGGCGCGGTTTGGCGTCGACGGACGCTGCTTGGTAAGTTGGCTAACGAAGTGGGCGCATCGGGGTTTGAGAAGGCGGCGAATCGGGGCGAGTCGCTGCTAGGCGGTCTGCAAGCCGGATTTGGGCTTATAGCCACGGCCGTGGCGTTCCTACTTGTCTTGACGCTGGACGCCCGCGAATTGCGCTATGGCGCGGCCGCGGTGCCGTTGCTGAGCGCCGCGTCCGTTACATTCATGGTTGGCCAGCGGAGCGCTTCGCCGGCTTGGATGTCGCCACTGCGTGATTTGGCGATGACACTGTTGACTCTTGGAATCATTTGCACGGGGTGGGCGGACTTAGAAGGACATTGGCGGCCCGCCGTGCTATTGGTCTACCACGTGCGATTGCTCATGTCATTGTGTGTGACATCTTTGGTTGTCGGGTTTTTCATGCCTCAGGCGGGCTTCATCGCGGAAGCTTGGCGACCGACGTTCCGCCGCACGATGATTACGACAGCGCTGCTCGGCGTTTTGGCTCTGCTGGCCGTCTTGGGATTGGAAATGGCGACTTTCGATCGAGCCAGCGGAGTTCCGTTGGACGCCGTGCAGTCTGGCGCTGTGTGCGTCGTGCTCATGGCGCTCATGGGCGGGTTGCTCACGGTAGCCTTGTCCGCGCGATTTCTCGTGGGAAGCAACGGCGCTAATAAGCTGGCTGGGGAAGCGGACCCACTGGCGCGGCTTTCACTGGACGCCAGGAAACTACTGGTGTATGTCGCGGAGCTCGTGTTCGGGTTGACGTTGCTGCACGTCTACTTGTCGATGCCTTGGCTATTTGATTTTAAATGGCGTGTGTATTGGCCGTATCTCATTATGTTGACGGCTTTCCTGGGAGCAACGTTGGCCACGATTTGCGAGCGGCGTGGGTTGGACGTGCTGGCCGATCCATTGAGGAACTCGTTCGCGATGCTGCCAATTGTGCCCATCGTCGGCATGTGGCTGTGGGCTTCGGAGAGCGAGTACGATGTGTTGATGTTCATCGCCGGAGTTTTCTATCTCTTGCTGGCTTCGATGCGACAATCAACTCCGCTGGCTCTACTGGCTGGTGCCTGTGGCAACGCCGCGTTGTTGGCTTTCTATGGGCGATTCGATGGGCTCAGCCTGTTCGACCATCCCCAGTTGTGGCTGATTCCGCCCGCGGTTTCGACGTTAGTCGCTCTACAGTGGCATCGTGATTCGATCGACGCCGGCGCCGCGACCATGGGACGCTACGCTTGCGTGGCCGTGATCTACTTCAGCTCGACCAGCGAAATTCTTATTGGTGGATTAGGCCAGCGATTATGGCCGCCGATGGTTTTAGCGCTCCTTTCGGTGTTCGGAGTGCTTGGCGGCATGTGGCTTCGCATTCGATCGTTTTTGTACTTTGGAATTGGTTTCTTGCTGCTCGCGATTATGGCCATGGTGGCTCACGCGCAACAAGCGATCGACCATACGTGGCCTTGGTGGGCCTTCGGTATTTCGCTAGGCGTATTGGTGCTGACGTTCTTTGGATTCTTCGAAAAGAAACGCGACGACGTCGAGCGGTTGATTCGAGAACTGCGGAGTTGGAAGAATTGAGCGGCGAGGCGAGTGATTAGCTGGCCGCCGACGCTCGGCCGGTTGGAACGAGACCCATGAGAATCCCCACGATCAATCCGGCGGCATGAGCAATATTCGCGACCGGGCCGACCACACCCGTCATGCAAAGAATAAGCCAGCCGAACAACAGAACCGCCGTGGTTGGATCGATCCACAATCCTGACGTGGGCTCCGTGCGGCTCTTAATCCAAACGAAACCGAACAACCCATAGACGACGCCCGACATCCCGCCGAACAGAACGGCGCCGTGCAACGAGGCTGGCAGTTGAATCGAGCCGATGGCTTCGGGAAAGGTAGCTTGAGCCACGTTGGATCCGATGGCGGTCAGCAACGCCACCATCGCCAGCAGGCCGGAGCCGCGGCGGTCTTCGATCATACCGCCGAAATGCACCAACCAATACATATTGAACAGGATGTGAAAGACGCCGAATCCTCGGGCCACGGGATCGGCATGCACGAACGCCGGAGTCACCAACCGCCAGACTTCGCCCTGTTTGATGTTGACCAGCGGGTCTTGGGTTTCGAGGTAATCGGGATAGTTCACAAACGATAACTGTTCGGCCACCGTCTCTCGCAACGTGCTGTCGCGCCCCATTAACGTGCTGGCCAAGATCGTGGCGATGATCGACATGGCGACCAGCGTCCGTGTGAGCGGGATGCGCCGCGGCGCGCCGGCCTTCCAATCGGTGCTGGGCTCGATGATGTTTTTTCGCGCCGCTTCGCGCTGTCGATGTTCCTGTAACAGGCGTTCCTGAGCCAAACGTTCCACGTTCTGATACCGAGCGTCTCGCGGTTGGCTGCGAAACGCCTCCAACTCTTGCTTGGCGCGGTCCGTCGCATCCTCTTCGCGGACCCACACGCTCCAGTGTCCGTCTTCCGCTTCGGCATGGGCCGTAATGCCTTCGGTAATTAGAAAGGCGGCGAAGCGTTGGGCGTCGTTTTCATTCGGCAATTGGCCAACCAGTCGCATGTTTTCCCGCTGACGTTCGAGGAGACTCGTAAGAATGGATTCCGGGGCGAGCAACCGGCAGGCTGCCTCGGCGGCCGCGATTCTAAACGTTTTGCCGGTCCGCTGCCGGGGTGGCGAGGCTACTGATTGCCGATTCCCAAAGCTTTGAGATCGCCAGCTTCCAGCAGCGACTGTGCCCGCTCGACTTCACTGTAGTATTCGCGGCGAGCAAGCCAACCGGCGGCCGCCTCGTCCAGCACGGCTACCACGTCGCGATGCAATTGCAAGGCCGAAGCGGTGACTTGAGCGGTTACCGGACCTTCGATCGCGGCTCGCACCGCGCTGGCCTTTCCTTCGCCAAACGCGATCAACAAACAACGCCGCGATTCCAAAATCGTGCCGATCCCCATCGTCACGGCCAAGCGCGGCACGCGATCCTCGCTGCCGAAAAATCTGGCGTTGTCCTTGATTGTTTCGCTGGCTAACGTCTTGAGTCGCGTGCGGCTGCCCAGCGACGAACCCGGTTCGTTGAACGCGATATGGCCGTCGCTGCCGATTCCCAGCACTTGCAGGTCGATCCCGCCGGCGTCGCGGATTCGCTGTTCATAGGATTCGCAAAACGCATCGAAATCCAGCGCTCGGCCGTCCGGCACGAACGTGCGATCTGGATTCACGTTGATGTGGCGAAACAGGTTCTCGTCCATGAAGTGCCGATAGCTTTGCGGGTGCGATGGGCCCAGCCCCACGTACTCGTCCAAGTTGAACGTGGTGACGCGCGAAAAATCGAGCCCTTCCTCGCGGTGCATGCGGATCAGTTCGCGGTAAGTCCCCAGCGGCGTTCCGCCCGTGGCCAATCCCAAGACGCAGTCTGGTTTGCGTCGAACCAAATCGGCCACGAAACGAGCGGCCCGCAGACTGCCCGCCGCGGCATCTTCAGTGATAATCACCCGCACGTTGCTCTACACTCCCGTTGGGCATGGGGGCCGAACATGTCTCTTGGAGAAATCGCCCTGGTCTGGCTATAATCCGCCACCCGCAAAACTTGATCTTCACGGCGCGTAGGAAAAAGGAGTTTCCCAATGCGAAAGATCGCCATCATCAATCAAAAGGGCGGCGTAGGGAAGACCACGACGGCCGTGAACCTGAGCGCCGCGTTGGCCGACGAAGGCCAGCGTGTCTGCCTGGTCGACCTCGACCCGCAAGCTCACGCGTCGCTGCATCTGGGCATTGCGCTCGGTCCCGATGAACCGTCGGTCTACGACGTGTTAACGAGCGAAACGACGATTGCCCAAGTCCGTCATCCGATCAACGAAAACTTGATTGTGGTGCCGTCGCATTTGAACTTGGCCGCCGCGGAATTGGAGTTGGCCAGCGAAGTGGGTCGCGAGGTGATTCTGCGCGATAAGCTGGCCGACGACCCGATGCAGTATGACTATCTGATCATGGACTGCCCGCCGTCGCTGGGCCTGTTGACGCTGAACGCGTTGACGGCGGTCGACGAAGTCTTCCTGCCGCTGCAACCGCATTTTCTGGCTTTGCATGGACTGAGCAAACTGTTGCATACGGTGAAGATGGTGGGACAGCGATTGAACCCAGGGCTGCGATTGTCGGGCGTAGTGCTCTGCATGTACGACTCGGGAACGCGACTGGCGGCGGAAGTGGCCAGTGATGTCGAGCAGTTCTTCGACGCCCAGACGACGCAAAAGGGAAGCTGGTCGTCGGCCAAGTTCTTCGAGACTCGCATTCGCCGCAACATCCGTTTGGCGGAAGCCCCCAGCTTCGGTCAGTCGATCTTCCAATACGCGCCGCAATCGAACGGTTCGGAAGATTACCGCCGGCTCGCGCAAGAGGTTCTCGACCGCCCGCTAGAAGAACAGAAACCAGACTTGCTGGCCGCGATCGCGCAGCGCGTGGCGTAAAGCCAGGTGTCTATTGCGAAGCATCGGTTTCTCGGCACAGGCGGAGCAGAGAGCGCACCGCCGCCGCCGCATCGGCTCGCATGGCCTCGTCCGACGCGTCGCCGAAAAACTCAGCCAAACGCCGGATGCCGACAGCATCGATGTGAGCAAAGTCTTGTTCCAAAATATCAAGTGCTTGCCGAGCGACTGAGTTTTCAAGCAGTGGGCACAGTCGCTCGAACACGTCCCGAATACTCTCGCCGTAGTTTTGCACTAAGTATGTGAGATCATACGCGTCCTTATTCTCACCGCGACCACGGAACGCGAGCGCCTTCAAGACTAGGTACGCCCCCGCTTCGCAAACCCACATCTGCCGCTCCGCTGACTCATTGTGAAGCGTCTGCCCCTGAAGTGTGACAAGACGCTTGTCAACGAATGCCAATTCCAACCCTGGCGTAATGATCGCGGAAAAACCATCTTCAAGATTCCGCAGCATTCCTCCCTTGTCGCCGGGCAGCGTTGGAGGAATGAGAAAATCGACGGAAACCAGTTGCCGCTCCGCTCGAATTGTCCAACGCTGGCTTATTGTTCGACCAGCTTCGTTTGAATCCGGTTGGAAGCCAGCGGCAGACAATCTCTCGCTAAGCTCTTGATAGCGCTGTTCATTCAATATCGCCACGGCAAGACCGAGATCGACGTCCATCGTGCCAATATGTTTCGGCCTATCAGACGACGCGTCGGCCGGCGGCACAAGCAAACTCGGCACTAGACCTCCGACGATCACTACATCGTCGCGCAAGTCGCCCAACTTCGTCGCGATATACAGACTCGCGCTCCATGCCAGTTGTGACGCTTCGGCTGTGTAGCCCGCTTGGGAAGCTGGTTTTGTCCCCATTTCAACTCCAGGTAAGTCGCTGTCGCCGGAGTTCGGCCGCGGCATCATTCGCCCGCTCGGGATGCCCCTTGAGATCCAAATAAGCTTGAAGTGGACTAACGCACCGAATTTCGCCTTCGAGTCGACTGGCTTGGAAAACCCCGTCGTCATCCGGAAGCACGAACCAAAGATTCGCTCCGCGTGTTTCCTCCACGAAACCTATCTGATCGAGAAGGCTTCGCGCTGGCATCGCCGCAAGGTAAAACGTCGCCAGCCGGAAGGTGGCAAATTCGGTGTAGAGCCATGCGGCAGCCAAACCGGTCGCCGCCCAGAGAGGACGATCATTCGCGACCGTCAAACTCCGTCCGACCAGTTCCAGCAACTCGAAACCTGATCGCGCGGGTACGTGTCCCGCCAGAATTCGATGATGCTGAAAGTCATAGGCTTCCGCCCAGGCGTCGAGCATCAGGTCGGGGTTCGCTGGCCGAACAGCCCGCGTATCATCCGTTTCCAGATACTGCTGCTGCTTCAGTCGGTTGGCAATCTTGCTAACGTAGCCATCGCCGAGCCCCGTTTCGCGAGCGAGTTCCGCTTGCGTCTGAAAACGCCGCGGATGCAGCAATAGCTGGCGCGCGACTCGCGAACTCTTCGGAGCAAAAACATTGGGCGGGCGACCGCGCTGTACGAACTTGTTAGGTCGGCCTTCAACCTGAATCCGCAATCCGGGTGCGAAAACGCGTGCGTTGCCGCTTAGGTCAAGCCAGGAAACCTCGGCGCGATCGCATAGGCCGCGCCCGGCGTCACCCATGAAGGGAACGACCACTAATCGGATAGCACCGTCCGGATTGTCACTTCGTTGCAGCGATTCGATCGCTTGCGACACGGCGGCCGTGGACGCTTGGGGCTTGTAGTCCGAAATGAACTGATATCCCGCCACACTAATCGCCGAACCGATGTCACCGCTCGAACCGCGAGAGCGAACATCGACACTCGCGGGCGGGATAGCCAGAAAGTCCGACAGCAGGTCAATGACTAGCGGAACAGCTTGTGCTTCAGTAGGCGGTTTCATTCCTTACTAAAATATGCCACCTGAACGGAAAGTCAAGTTTGCAATTTTAGTGAGTTCCGCACCGAAACGGCAAACGACCGCAGCGCGCTCGAACCCAAATCCCAACACAATGACGCGTTTGTTGGAAAAGCGGCACTTGGGTTCGCCGACGTAGGATGGAACAATCCAGCCAAGATGAACAATCACCCCACCAACCGCCCAAAGCGGCCGAAGGCTTCGTCCCAGGGCGTGGGGTTTTGCGGTGTGAATTCGGTTACGTCGAAGCTGCGGCGGATCACTTCGCGGGCTTCGGCGATCGAACCGATGCCGCCTGATGCCACGACTTGCATCATCACGTTGCCGATCGCCGTCGCTTCGACCGGACCGGCGACGACGCGCCGATTACAGGCGTCGGCGGTCATCTGATTCAGCAGTTGGTTGATCGAGCCGCCGCCGACGATGTGAATCGTTTCGATACGTCCGCCGGTCAGTTGCTCGAGCCAGCCCAGTACCATGCGATATCGCAGCGCCAAGCTTTCCAGCGCCGTGCGGACGATCGCCCCTTCGCTGTTCGGTGCGGGCTGACCCGTGCGGCTGCAGTACTCGCGAATCGCCGTCGGCATGTCGACCGGAGCGACAAAATCCGCGTGGTCGGGATCGATCAGCGATCGCAACGGCGGCGCCTTCTCGGCCATCCGCACCAACTCGGTCCACCCGTAGTCGCGGCCCGCCATGCTCCAGGATCGTCGCGACTGCTGCACCAGCCACAGTCCGCCGATGTTCTTCAGCAATCGGATCGTGCCGCCCACGCCGCCTTCGTTCGTAAAGTTGTATTGTCGGCACTGGTCGTTAATCACCGGCCCCGGTGTCTCGACGCCCATCAGCGACCACGTTCCGCTGCTGATATAACACCAATCGGGCTGAGCGCTCGGCGGGCTCGCCGTCGGCACCGCCATCACGGCACTGGCCGTATCGTGCGTGCCGGGCAGCACCACTTGGACATCCGACAGGCCGGTCTCCTCGGCTACTTGCCGTTGCAGCTTGCCGAGCTTCGTTCCCGGCGGGACGATCGGCTGCAAAATATTCGTCGGCAGATCGAATCGCTCTAACAACGACTTGGCCCACTCCCCGGTCGCCGGGTTGAAGAACTGCGTGGTCGTCGCATTGCTGAACTCGTTGGCCTTCTCGCCAGTCATCAGCCAGTGGAACAAATCCGGAATCATCATGAACGACTGGGCGGCTTCGAGCACCGACGAGTTCTGTTCGCGCATCGCCAGCAATTGGTACAGCGTGTTGAACTCCATGAACTGCAAGCCGCTGGACGCGAAGATTTCCTCGCGGCTCACACGCTCGAACGCCCGATCCAAAATGCCGGCCGTGCGGCGATCGCGATAGTGACGCGGCGGACTGAGCAGCTCGTCGTCGCGGCCAAGCAACCCGAAATCAACACCCCACGTATCCACACCGACGCTGGCCACGCGCGGCCCGAACTGCTCGCGAGCACGCCGCAGACCGCCCTTCACTTGTTCCCATAATCCCAACAGATTCCAGTACAATCGCTCGCCCACATAAACGCCGCCGTTGTCAAAGCGATGCACTTCCTCCAGCGTAATGCGGCTGCCGTCGAACGAACCCGCCAGAACTCGGCCGCTGGAAGCGCCCAAGTCGACCGCCAAATAAACTTGTCCCGTCCCGTTGCTCATGAGTTCCTAGTTCCCGGTTGGAATGACGTTGATTTCATCGAACGAGCGAATCACCGGATGCCCGTTCGCGGCCGATCGCGAGAGCTCCGCCGCATCCGGCGAACGCACGACCAACGCCGTGTGCAAACCCGCTTCGCGAGCCGCGTCCAGCTCGGCCGGCACATCGCTCAGAAACAACAGCTCTTCGGCCGGCATGTCGTAATCCGCCGTGATGCGCCGATAGCTTGCGGCTTCCTTCTTACCGCCAGTCGTGGTGTCGTCATGGCCGCTGAAATAATGCAGCAGATTGCCCGCCGTCGTGTGTCCGAAGAACAGCTTCTGCGCTTGCACGCTGCCCGACGAATAAATCCGCATCGTGATGCCGGCCAAACGCCACCGCTCGAGCGCCGGTGGCACGTCGTCATAAACATGAGCCAGCAGCTCGCCGCTCTCGAAACCGTCTCGCCAGATCAGCCCCTGCAGTTGTTTAAGGCCAGTCGCCTTCACGTCGCCGTCCATCAGGCGAGCGACTTCGCTGGCGACGAGCTTCCGCTGAGCGGCTGCGGGCTCGACGTCATCGGCCGCGCCGCTCGCTTCCGTCGCCCACGCGTCCAGCGAATCGTGCCCCGCGTCTCGCGCGATTTGGTCGCACGCGGCAGCCAAATCGGACTCGCCCCAGTGCGTTTCCAGATACGGTTCCAGCTCGCGGCGCACGAACGGAAACATCACGTCGTACACGAAGCTGACGGACGACGTGGTTCCTTCGATATCCAGCAAGATGCCGCGACCGTCGAACTCGATCACGGCTTCACCACCGAATCGAATCCCTTGGCGGCGGGCAAATAGTTCGGCCCGAAGCAGAGCGGCTGGTAGCCTGCGTGCACCGGATCGTCCACGTACAACGGCGCCCAGCCCGACGGATCGACGAACAACCGAATGCAGCGGATCGTGCGGTCGCTGCACAAGTCGAACCAGTGTCGCACGCCCGCCGGCACGTTAATCAAATCGCCCGACTCGACTTGCACGCCGAACACCGGCCCGTTCGACGGATGAATATGAAACACACCGCTGCCCTTGACCGTGAACCGCACTTCATCGTCGCTGTGCGTGTGTTCCTTGTTGAATTTCTCCAGCATCGCGTCCAAGCCCGGCGTCTCGGGCGAAACGTTGATCACGTCCGCCGTGACGAACCCGCCGCGTTGCTTCAGCCGATCGATCTCGGGCTCGTAGGTCGCCAGAATCTCGTCGTTCGTCGCCTCGGCGCCCAAACGTCCTTCGACATCCCAACGTTCGTACCAAATGCCGAACGGTTCCAGAAACTCGCGAATCGCATCGGGATCGGTAATCTGACGGTTATCGTCCTGAATATGAACGACTGCCATGTGGAAATCCTCTGTGGCAAGTAGGCATGTGGGAAAAGAAAACAGACCCGCGAGCGTTATACCGCCGCGCCGACCGGCAACTGGCCTGTCAACATCAAACGCCGCGCGACGCACTCGAACAGAAACTCAAAGATCTCAATGTGCCGCCGCGCCTCGGCCAGATCGCGGCCCCAGGTGTACAGCCCGTGACGGCGAATCAAATAGCCATGCCGCAACGGTCGCTCGGCGTTGTCGAATCGCTCGGCAACGCTTTCGGCCAAGGCCGGAATGTCTTGCGTATTGTCGAACACGTCGACCCAAATCGAAGTTTCGTGAGTCGTGATGCCGGCCAATCCCTTGAGCATCTCGTAGCCTTCGATTTCAAAGCCGCCTTGGTCGAAGAAGAAGTCCGAAAGCAGCGTGCTCCAAATCGAATGCGTGTGAAGCACGGCGCCGATTTCGGGCTGGCGAGCCGCAATCACGTGCAGCCAAGTCTCGGCTGAAGATTTCGGTTGGCCGTCGACCGTCGGCCGGCAATCGTCTCCGACTCGCACGAAATCGCCGCGTTGCAAATGGCCCTTGTCCATGCCGCTGGCCGTCACGATCAGCTCCAGTGGATCACGGCTGGCGACGACGCTGTAGTTGCTGCTGGTGCCCAACGACCACCCGCGCTGCCAAGCCATCCGCCCGAAATCGCGCAGTCCATCGACCGCCGTTTCGCAACCGGTCAGCGGACCCGTTAGCGGCGCTGTATCGCCATTCGTGGAACAAGTAGCCGAGGCCGTCGCGACCGCCAAATTGGAAATCAAATCGGGCTTCATGGGACCAACGAATCCAGGCCGAGGGAAGCGGAAAAGCCAAAGTCTATCACACCTTCCCGGTCGTTCAACGACGTGAGGCCCGTGCGTTCAACGACGTGAGGCCCGTGCGTTCAACGACGTGAGCCTCAGCGGCTTGAAGACACCCGACGTGGCCCGATGATCGCCGCGGTTCTTGTCCGAACCGAACGAGTCACTCAGCGTCGATCCGGCCGCCGAATCAGTTCATCCGCCATTTCCAACTCAGTGTAGAACATCGCCCCACCATCAATGCCGCGAGCCGCTTCGGCATCCAGCCGCCGCGCAACGCTGGCTGACTTCCACAAATCGGCAGCAAACCAGCCAGACGAAGGCGATCACCGCGAACGCCGCCATTAGCTTGGGCCAACCTCGCCAAAGCAACCGGCGTCGAGCGCCCGTCGCGAGCCCGATCTCGCAAAGCCGCGACGGCTGTCGGTTAGTCGCTGGATTTCATCGTTCCGCTCATGATTCGAACAACTGCATCACACGTTCGCGAAACAACACGTTGAACATCACGTAGGCCATCGCCAACGTTAGCAACACGTTCAGCGTTTGGCCACACAGATACAGCACCAACGGCTTGCCCCCTTCCATCCGCGACATCAACTCGCGCACCCGCGTCTCCAGTCCGATGCTGACAAACGCCAAGCAGAAGAACCAGCCACGAAACGTCTTGGTCACGTTCGTCACGGCCTTCGTGACATCCGGGCCGGACTCATGATAGGAAAACAGCAAGGAGAAGACGATCGACGCCGCGACGAAACCCAACACGAACTTCGGAAAGCGATACCAAATCTCGCTCGCGCCCGGCCGGAGCGCCGGAATTCGGCTCGACGCACGTCACCCAATACACGGCCACACCGAACGCCACGACGCCAATCAAAATGTTCTGAATCATTTTCACGGTCGCGGCCACCTTCAAAGCGTCCTCGCCCAACGCCGCGCCGGCGGCCGCCACGGCGCCGGTCGAGTCGATGGTGCCGCCCATCCACGCGCCGCCTAGGATGTCGTCGATACCGAACAGCCGAATCAACACCGGCATCACCACCATCATCACCACGGTAAATGACAACGACATGCCGATCGCCAACGACAGCTCTTCCTTCTTCGCCTTGCAAGCCGCCGCGGTTGCGATCGCCGCCGACACGCCGCACACCGACATGTCCGCCGAGATCACCATGTTCAGCGAATTCGATTCGATCTTCAGCACTCGCTGTCCGAACACGTAGGTGCTAATCAACACAATCGGCGTTACCACCCAGGCGACAAACACGCCCGGCAAGCCCAACGCTACAAGCTGACTCAGCAGCACTTCCGCGCCCAGCAACACCAATCCCGTCTTGATGAAAAACTCGGTCCGCACGGCCGGCTTCACGAATGCCGGAGTGCTGATCGTAAGCGTTAATAAGCAAACCGACGACCAACGCCCACAACGCGTACTCCAAGTTGTAATGGCTCACGACTTCCTGCCCTGCCAGCACATAGGCCACGATCGCCAGCAAGAATACGACGGGAAAGCCCAGAGCGAACTTCACCGCCGACCGCCCCATCACTTGGCTGCCAACCGCGAACAGCACCAGCGAGATCAAAAACGCGCCGTAGGTGCCCCAAGCCGGCTTCTTCTCCTTCGGATACAGCGACTCCAGCGGATTGCTGCTCCATTTTCCCGGCTTACCGACCCAAGGCTTCAGCGGACTCTCGACCGGCTTCGGCTTCTCCTCGGGCGCCGATTCCGAGTCAGCCTTCGGCGACACCGCTTCGCCCGACGCATCGTCGCTCGACTTTGCAGTTTCCGCGACCGCACGCGTTTCGGTATCGTTCGTCCCGATTGCCACAAAGACCGAAGCCGTTACCGCGGCCAACAGCAGACCGCCCAACCACACGGCCAGCCAATCTTCGCTCGACCGCGCTGCCGTCCACAAACTCGGGCGAGCCTCGTCGGTGGCCAAGTCGCCCTTCGATTCGATCGCTCTTGTCGCACCCGTTGGTATTCATGTCGCTCCGCCTCTTCTGCTTTCGCGTATCCGAACGGCCGGACTGTATCCGCCGAAAGGCTTCACATTTTCGCTGTCAACGGCCAAAGTGCAATCCGATCGGCCGGCGGAATGAAAGCTCCGACAAGGCAGAGCGGCCGGCACCGGCTCGGAGATCGGTTTCGAGAAACGCTCACCCGCACGGTGCTGGCCAGTTTCGTTGCGCTCTTTGATTCGGTCTGTTAGGCATGACCTGTTCCTGCATCGAGTCACGCAACTGGGAAGGGACGAACATGTCGAACGGTTGGCTGAGTTGGCGGAAGCCGTGTGGATGGGCTGGTTGGTTCGGAGTTGTGATCGCGAGTTTTTTCTTAACGGAATCGCTCGCGGCCGAACGCACCGAGTTGCTCTGGCCAAAAAGCCGGGAGCGGTTGGCGAAGCGGACAAGGACAAGCCGACTCTGATCATCTATCTGCCGGAATCCAATGCCAACGGAGCGGCCGTCGTCGTTTGTCCAGGCGGCGGCTACGGCGGACTGGCGATGGGACACGAGGGCCACGAAATGGCCCAGTGGCTTAATTCGTTCGGCGTCGCGGCTTTCATTTGTGATTATCGCCATCGCGGCAAAGGCTATGGACATCCGGCCCCAATGCAAGACGCACAACGAGCCATCCGCACAGTCCGGCAAGGAGCCAAGAGTTTGCCGTAGATCCGCAACGAATCGGCGTCATGGGCTTTCTGCCGGCGGCCATCTTGCGTCGACCGTGACAACTCACTTTGACGGTGGCAATACCGATTCGGACGACCCCATTCAACGCGCCGGCTCCGCCTGATTTTTCGATCCTTGCTGTCACTCTGGCATTGCCTTCGACCAACCGTACACGCACATGGGGTCGCAACGAAATCTGTTAGAGCCGACGCGCCGGCCGAACTGATCCAGCAATTCTCGAACGATGACAGGTCACCAAAGAAACGCCCCTGTATTTTTGTGGCATACAACCGAAGACAAAGTCGTGCCGCCTGAGAATTCTGTCCAATTTTATATGAGTTGTGTGAGAGCTGGCGTGCCGGCTGAGTTGCACATCTTTGAGAAAGGGCGTCATGGCTTGGGTTTGGCTAAAAATATGCCGGGCGCCTCGGCTTGGCCTGACTTGTGTCGCGAATGGCTGGAAAGTTCAACACGTGCTGGGGCCAGTAACCAACGCAACCTTGCCATGTTTAGTGATCGAGGCTCGTGAACAAGAACGCCGTGAACTCCGCCGGCCGTCTGGCAATCGTCCCCATCGGAGCATTCCGCAGCCAAGGCAACCATGAGAACGCGGCGATCCCATCACCCAGCAACCGCTGGTATCACCGCATCGGTCCGGGGTTGATTACGGCGTGCGTTGTGATCGGACCGGGCAGTATCACAACCAGTTCCTGCCGGGCGCGAAGTACGGATTCAGCCGAATTGATGATCGTGCTGGCCGTCGCTCTGATGATGGCGTTCATGATTACGGCTAAACTGGGAGCGGTGGCCAATGATACCGCCGGCACGCTTAACGCGCAGAAGCGTGCCGGACGTTGGCTTTCAGCGTTGATTGGTATTAGCGTGTTCTTCATCGCGGCAGCCTTTCAATTCGGCAACAATTTGGGTGTGTACGCGGCGTTTCAAGAATCTGAAAAGCCGCTCAGCCAAGTGCCCTACCTCAAGATCACACATTTGGTCGTGGCGTTCAACGCACTGTCGATTGCCTTTCTGTTTCTGTTCCACAATCTGGCGGTCATGCCGCCGAGCGTCTCCATGATGGCGTTCGTGGCCGTGATGCTAATTTCGTTCGCGATCAACCTAGTCTTCTCGCGTCCCGCGCCGGGCGAATTTCTGATGGGCTTCGTGCCACCGGTTGGGAAACTGTTCGGCGGGGGCGAATCGACGGGGATCGACCTTTCGCTGCTGGGTTTGACTGGAACAACCTTTGTGATCACGGCCGCCTACTACCAGTCGTATCTCGTACGGCAGAAAGGCTGGGGCTTACGCGAGATGGCCAACGGGCTGCTCGACGCGTCGGCAGTGTGATTGGCGCGTCACCGCTCATCATGTTGATGTCCACGGCTTTCACGCGCGCTGGTGGGAGTCGAGATCCAGACCGTGAAGGACATTGCCCAAGGATTGACCATTTCTTGGTTCGATGGGACACGCCGTGTTTTGCATCGGACTGTTTTCGGCCGCATACTCTTCGTTCCTCGTCAACTCGATGATCGGCGGTTTTATTCTGTCGGACAATCTGGGATTGGGCAGTAAGCCCAGTGATATGGTTCCGCGTTTGGCCACGGTGGCCGTGTTGCTGATCGGGAAAAGGGAGTCGCCCCAGCACGATCTCCAGTGGCAGCAAACCGATGGCCGCAATCGTCGTGAATAAGCCGCCACTGGTGCTGGCTTTCACTGGTCGCCGGCACGCTATTGTGGCTTTGCAATCGGCGCGATGTGATGGGCGAGCATGTGAATGGTTGGGCTTTGAATATCGGAGGCGGAATGGGGTTCTTAATGCTGCTGGCAATGGCCGCCTACACGGCGATCTTCAAGGTATGGCCGGCGATCGCGGGTTGAAGTAACAAAGACATTCACGATGTTTGGGAGACGAGTTGTTTATGGCGAAGATTGTGGGATGCCGCTGGGAGACGCCACCGAGCGCTCGGATACGTTTTATCCTTACTTTCGTTTGCAAGAGGCTGGCTACGAAGTGGTCGGCCAGACCCGAGGCTCGGTTATATCACACTGTGCTGCACGAAATCCCGCCCAACTCGGACGTGCCGTGGGACATCACCCAGGAACGCCCCGGCTATCATATTCGCGCCACCGTCGCGTTCCGTGATATGAAAGCCGACGACTATGCCGCAGGATGTTCATCCGGCGTACGCGCCCTCGAGTACTTGCGATACGATCAGGGACTTGTTGCGCGTAACGCGGCGAAATCCACGCTGCCGGAAACCGATCGCCCGTGTGTCTGCCACGGCATCGAGATTTTGACGGCCGCCGATTTGCATTCAGGGCCGAACCGTGACGACGGTGGCCAAGTGTGCCCGACGCTCGACAGGGCGGCGCCGAATACGTCGACCGCGTAGTCGGCATTCGACGGCAATCTCGTTACGGCGCGCACATGGCACGATTAACGCCGCCGTTGATATGCAGTCGCGAATGCTAAGCGAACAAACCTAACCTTCCGGCTTCGCCAGAATACAATCGACTTCGGCGAAGCTAACAGACTTAGGTGGCAACATGATCGGCAGCGGGTGCTCAATCAGCTCTCGTCGCCAGCTCGCATCCAAGGCGTCAGCGTCGGCTCGTATTCGCAGATCTCTTCGGCTTGGAAGTACAAACCGATTTCGCGGGCGGCAGCTTCGGGACGGCTGGCATGCACCAAATTCATTTGGCGGCTGCTGCCGGAAGTCGCTGCGAACGTGCCAGTCGCGCCTTCAAACCGCTGGTCGCGCCTGGTGATCTCGCGCACCACGCGGATCACTTCAGCCCTTCCACGACCATCGCCACGATCGGACCGCCGGTGAGAATTCTTCCGCCGGGATAGAACGGCTTGGAGACATGTTCGGCATAATGCTGCTTGGCCAAGTCCGGCGTGACGCGTATCATTTTCATGGCGATCACGTTCAAGCCCTTGTTCTCGAAGGCCGGAGCACCTGGCCCATCAACCGCCGCTGGACACAATCCGGTTTGAGCAACACTAACGTACGTTCCATCTCGCATTCCTCGTGGTTCGACAGGACGCGAATTCGTTCGCGAATTCACGGTTTTCGGGGTTTGTTGAAAGCGGAGGATTCTAGCCGCCTCGGCCGAATCGCTCAACGTCCGTGCGTTCTCCGATGGTGTCGGTGTGCGCGGCCAGCGGATCCACGTCGCGGGGATCCCAGAACTGGTCGAATCCTAGCCACAAGCTGCGGGCCAGGGGAAAGAACAGCATCGGGAAAATCAATGAGAAGGCCAGCACGCCGGCCATCGCCACTTGGTTCGAGACGATCCGATTGAACAGCAGGATCGGGTAGGCGATCGCGGCAATTAGTGCTGTCAGACCGTAATTGAAGTAGATCGAGCCGAGGAAGAAGCCGCCCTCGCGCTCGAATCGGATGCCGCACACATCGCAGTGCGAGTGCATGCGAAACCAAGTCCGAAACAGCTTGCCTCGCCCACACATCGGGCACCGCAAACGCAAGCTGCGAAACAAGATCGTCGGAAATCGGCCTTCGGGCATCGGGGTAACAATTCCAGGTGAAGAGCAAGGACTTACCGGAATCGTAACCGAGCGCCGCGACGTTGCCCATGCGGGGCGACTCGCCAACTGGCGTTCGAGATGCGTATCAAGCGAGCCACGAAAGTGGCCCTTGGTCGCGCCAACCCCGCCACGCCGCTATGTTCGATTCCGTCGCGTGCGGATCGAATGGATTTTGCCAATCACACCGGCGACGAAAGCGACAATACCGCCAAGCACGATCTACGTTACTAATGGTCAAACGAATTGGATGTGCGAGGTGTGTTATGCAAGCCGAAGAGTCGAGTCGTAAACCGTTTCCGATTCGAGCCGTGTTCTTAGCCCTGATCGCTCTGGGGATGTGCTATTTCTGGGCGAAGCAAGACTTCGTCGTCATGGGCGGCTTGGCCACGGTGGCGTTCGTGGCTTGGGGCGGGTATCGCGCCGGAATCGTGCGGATGATGGCTCTGTTCGTCGGTTTCATCTTAGTCGTGGCGATCGCGCCAACGGGCGGGCGAGTCTTGCATTCCTTGCTGGCCAACTGGCTGGACCCCAGCCACCTGCCGAGCGTACGCGTATTCAATCGAATCGTCGGCGCGGCCATCATCCTGCTCATACTCATGGTGGCCCGAATCATTGGACGATGGCTTTCGGATCACCCGGTGGTCGATCTCCTTAACCGCACTTTCGGCATGCTGGTGGGCGCGGGCGAGGGCGCATTGATTGTGCTCATCGTGTTGTGCGTCGCCCAGCACTTCGAACCGCTTGCGCGAGAGCGCCTGCAGGATGGCAAGCTGCCGACTGGCAACACACGGGCTCGGCTGCTGGCTCAACACACGGTCTCCGTGGCCGAAGGCACGAGAAAAAGCATCCTGTTGCCGGTGGTTCAATCCGTTGATCCGTTCTCGCGAGTGCCGGCCTTCTCGGAGCTAAAGCTCGACGAAATGGTGATCGGTCAGGCGCCGGAACTGGAAGAGTTGATCGACCGCAACGCGAACGGCCAACTCGCGACGAACAAAAAACAACCGTCGCAACCGCCCGCCAATCCAATCCAATCGCTCCGGTCCGTATTTGGCGTTCCCGAAGTCAAACCCACGGCGCTAACGCCACCGCCAACGATGCCTCGCGCAACGCGCGCCTTCGGACGACTGCGAGACGATTCCCAGCCGGACACAGTGCCCGCGGAGGAACGCGTTTCACGGGAAGACGCCACCAACGGCAACTCCATCAACAACGATTCGGCGTCCCAGTCCGACGCCGGCTCGTCCACCGAAGAAATCGCGGCGGAGGCTGGCGATCAGGCCGGGTGCCAGCCGAAGTCGTCAGCGCTGTGCCCAGTCCGACACCGACGAGCCCGAAGACTCGCCGATCAAACCATCGGGCGTCTGTTTGGTGGTTTCAATTAGCGGCTGTAACAGCGACGCGAGGCGGCCTCCATGACCCGCCAAGCTTGGGCTCACAACAGCATGCGCCTTAGCACTTCGGTCGCGTCGCTCAGATCCTCGACCAACAAATCGGGTCCGGCCTGCTTCAATCGTCCCTGGCATGCTCCGCCTGTGCCGACGGCGATCACGCGAGCTCCGATGGCTCGTGCACAGCGGATGTCCAGCGGCGTGTCGCCGACAACCCACGAAGCCGTCAGTGAAAATGCTGGTCCAACGAGCTCGCTTTCGCAACGCCCTCGAGCCACGTCGTCGCGATCCGCGTGCAAGTCGCCGAAGCCGCCGAACGAGAAATGCTGGAACAGCCGATAATGCTCCAGTTTCGTCCGGCGCCCCTTCACGAACGTTGCCAGTCAACAGCCCCAGATGCACGTCGTCGCGAGCGGCCAGCGCGGCCAACACCTGCTCGACGCCCGGCAGCACCTGTCCCTCATGCAACGGCAATTGCACGACCAACTCGCGCAGATAACCCAACCGCAGTCGGTCCCAGTTTTCGGGCGTGTTGGGCACCTCGTGGATGCGAAACAAGTTGGCCGCGATGCCGCGATCCGTGCGTCCGGCGAACGGCACACGCTCGGGCGTCTCGACGCCGAACTCTTCCGAAAAAGTCTTGAGCAGCGCCGTGCCGCCAGCGCCGCCCGTGTTGATTAAAGTCCCGTCGATGTCAAAAAGGATGGCGAACATGCCGGGATTCTAGGCCCGATGAAGCTGGTTGGCGAGGGCGACGGCGGGCCTAATTCAAGCTGAATGGCGGCGGAAAACCACCGGGCGGCGAAGAGCGATCCGCGGACTTTTCCTCGCGTCGATGCAGTCGCTCGATCAACAACATCGCTCGCCGATCCACATTATGCTGCGACAGGAGCTGTTGCTTGAGCTCCAAGTCGATGTTCATCGTGAACGCGACCAAGTCAGTCAGGATACCGAGTGTTAGCTCCAGGCTCAGCAAGTCCTGCATTTGCTCCTGAACCGCCGGGGCGTTGCTTAACGCCGATCGAAAACTCTCCATCAACTTGTCATGCAATGCCGACCGCTGCGGCGTGCCGTCCGGCGGATAGTAGTCGTCGATCAACTCGATCTCGACCGTGCGAAACAACCGTTCGTCATTTGGCGGCAGCTCGCCTTTCAGCAATCCCCGACGGATGCCTTGCAGCATGATGTTGTACTGCCCATCCTCCATTCGCATGGATGTCATCACATGCCCGACACAAACGACCGGATGGATCGGCGGCTGCCCGTCGTAGTCGTTCTCCCAGCCCGAAGCCAATAGTCCCATTGCTAACAAGCGATCGGATTCCAGCGCCGCCTCCAACATCTGGCGATACCGCGGCTCGAAGATCCGCAGCGGCTGGATCACGTGCGGAAACATCACCAAGTTTGGCAACGGAAACAGCGGAACCCACCCCGCGAACTTCTCGGGAAAGTCAGTGAATTCCACAATCTCCGACATGCAATCAAGGCTTCCTGCTGGGCGAGTCCGACGGCTATTCCGCGGGCGGCGGCTGAAGATGAATCTCGGGGATCAAATCCGGCACGATTTCGATGTCCGGGTAATCCTCGTCGCTTTGCACGATCTCCGCGCAACAAGCCTCCAACTCGCCCAGCAACTTGTCCAGGTCACAGCCTTCATGAAACGGCCGATACTCGTCCAGATAAGATCGGCAACCGTGATACAGCTTCTTAGCGCCCCGCGTATTGCCGTTGCCAAAATGATGCAGGCATACGGCCATCTGAATCAAGCCCTGATAGAATCGCCGCGACGGACCTTGATAGTCCGTCCACAGTTCCTCCCAGACCTCGTGAGCCTCGAAGAAGTCGCACACGTTAAAGTGCTCGATACCTTGCAAATAACGAGGGTCATATTCAGGCTCAGTCATCGCGGTCCACTAATCTCACGTTTCACTAATCGCGGCTAAGCGACATTACAATTCGCAACACATACCAGAACAGCAGAGCCACGGAAGCGAACAGCGCCAAAGCCGCCGCCACATGCTGGTCGGTCCGATAATGATGCAACACGTTCGACGTGTCGTACAGGATATAGCCAGCGGCCAACGCGACCATCGCGGTCGAAAACACCAGCCCCAACAAATGGCCGCCTTGAAACACGATGGCCAACACAATGAAAGCCATCGCCGCCATCCCGGCCAACCACAGGAACCGCCCCAACCACGAAAAGTCGGCTCGGGTAATAAACACCATCGCCGTCAATCCGATAAACACGATCCCGGTGACCAACCCCGCGATCGGGATAATCATCGGATCGTTCATCAATCGCGAAGCCACATATAAGATGGGCACGAAGATCAGTGCCTCGGCAATCACATAGATCCCCAACCCCATATATTGCGTGGACAACGATGTCGAGGACATGGCCCACTTGTTGGCGATGTAGCTGACGAACATAAATCCGCCCAACACCACCAACCAACCGAACCGGCTGCCGCCGATCGCTCGCACCATGTTGGCCAACGCGTCGTCGGGCACCATCGTGAAGATCAACGCTTCGATCCCGATGAAAGCCAGCACCGCGCCGAACAAATGCGTGTACGTTCGCCGGATGAAGGCCGTCCGGGTATCGACATCCGCCATTGCCGCATAGGGCGACCAACCAACCTGAGGCGTCTGATACGGATTCTGATCGAAGCTCATCGAAATACCTTTCCCGAAGAAACAGCCGAAAACGGCGTCCGAATCGCCGGACCCCACTGAGCAAAATGTACGCCGCTTCCAGGCGGTACGTCAAGCGTTTGCCGATATCGCCGGAAAAGCCGCCCAAGCGAGTCCGACGCACCCATCAAACTCAACGCTCCGCATGACTTCGCGTCGTGCAAATCCCGACCGCCAGATCAACTCGTGCCAGCCAACCCACGCTGCTTCGGCGCCAACCTGGTAGCGAATGCTAGTTCGAACGTCACTCGGACAAGTGTCTTAGCGCCGACTCACGAACCCGACATCGAACGCCCGCCCTATTCTGGCTGTGGGGGGAGTTCGCTGTCGAAGTCTTTCCACTTCATGGCGCGGCGGAAGGGTTCGATGCGGAGGATCACTTCGCCGTTTTGGAATAGACGCACCGTGCCGCTGGATTCGCTGACGACCACGGCGATGGCCTTGGTCGTTTTGGTGATGGCGGCGGCGGCCCAGTGGCGGGTGCCGAGGCCCTTGGAGAGCGTCAGTTCGGTGTGCGAGGCGTCGACGATCTGCACGCTGCGTTCGACGACCGCGTCGGACGACACGATGAACGCGCCGTCCATCTGGGCGATTTCCTTGATGCCTTCGCGAACCCGCGGGTCGGTCAAGTCGCGTTCGGACCGCTTGTATCCCTTCACGGCATCGAAGCCGCCGGAATGGCAATGAGCCAGCACGCGGCGCGTGTCGCCGATCACGAACATTGTGCCGACAGGCTTGCCTTCGCGGCCTTCGCGGCCAATGTCGACCGCCAGATCAACGACCGTGCGGAGCGTATCCAGCGGCACACTGGTTTCCAGTTGCCGCAAGTCGCGAGAGGTGAGGCGGCCCAAGTGTTCGTCGAGCCGCACGAAGCTGATCGAGTCGATCTTGCCGGGCTCGAAGCTGCTGTAGACGGCGACCACGTTGGCGTTCGGCGACAAGATATCGTCGGCCACGCTTTCCAGCAGGGCTTGCGTTAGCTTCTCGAATACCGGCGCTTCCGGCATCTTGAGAATGATGGTGGCCAGGCCCTCTTCGTGAGCTCCAGCCAGTTCCTCTTCCACGTCGGCGGCGACAATGATTTTCTCATCGCCCGCGCCTTTCTTCAACCGATCCCAGTCGGTCGGTCCGTCGAGCAAGACCAATAGGGCATCCGCGTCGGCCGCATCGCTAAGCTTGACCGCGAAGTCGTAAATTGTGGCGAATTGCTTGGTGAATTTCTGGGGCTGCATGCGGCGGCGCGGCGGGATGAGCGGAGCGGGAGACGTCGCGGAGCCCCGCGCGGCTGCGGGGCTCTGCATGGTAAACCGTTTCTCCCGCGCCGGCAATTACCGCAAACGCAGCTTCGCGGCTCGTTCGGCCAGTTGCTTTTCGCGTTCGCCGTACTCGCCGCCAAACACACGCTCGTCGTACAACGCGAGGGCACGAATGGCGGACCACGCGGGCCGACTTCCCATTTTTGACGCGGGTTTTCCAACATCAGATTCGTAAGGTATTCAACCGCCGCCACGATCCGCGGCGAGGTCAGTTCCTCCTTCGGCAAGGAGAACACCATCCATTCCAGGATGTGACCGGTGGTTTGCAGGCGGCGTTCGATCGACGGCTCGGCCGCGCGGCGTTCAAACCATTCGGTGCTGAAGCTGCCGTCGGGATTCTGCAGCGACAATGTATAGGCGTGATAGTCGTCCACGAATTCCTTCGCCCGAGCCCACTGGCCCACGACCGGTTTGCCGGCGTCGGTTCGCTTTCGCAGCGAGTAGCTGAAGCCCATCATGCGATGCGTGCCGCCACATGCCGCTCCGACGATCGGCTGAGACAGCTCTTCGTGAATCAGCCGCTCCATGTTCCAGTGTTGTCCTCGGCTGTTCTGCCAAATCGCGTCCGTATCGAGATAATGCGAAAGGCCAATCAGGTTGAAGGTCAACTCGGTCTTCGCTTGGCAATTTCCCTTCTCATACTCGACCAAGTCGGCGATCGTGAAATGCTTGCCGTCCACCTGCATCGGATAATCGACCGGCACGCGGCATTGAGCCAGAATCGCCAGCAGTTGCCCTTGATGCCCCTGATAGCCCGGGCCTTGGCGGACTTCGATCTGCCCGCGACGCGTATACATCAGCTTCATGCCGCGGCACGAGCCGTTCCAGCACAGCCACGAGGCCGCGTTCACTCGGCGATTGCCGGTCAGAATCTCGGAATCGACGCCGAATGCGATCATGCCGTGCATGATGCCCCAGGGGCTGCGTTCGTTGGCGCTTTCGGGATTGGCGAACTGCTGGGCCAACGCGTCGCGCACTCGCTCGCGCAGCTCCAACATCTCGGGCGACAGCATCACGCGCGGCTCGACGACCACGGGCGGGGCGGTCTTGTTCGGCGGCGTTGCCTGCTGCTGTTTCTCGTCGGAAGCCGATGGTTCGAGCGGCTGGAACTCGCTGGTGTCGGGCTCTTCACCCAAGGCCGGCGGCTCGTCCGGGTCGACTTCCACCACGTCCGTGCCCGAGTTGGCTTCGGGCTGTCCATCGTCGACGACACTGATTTCGACGAAGCCGGGCAGCTCCGCCTCGGCGGTGATTTCCGTCGTGATCGTCTCGTTCAGCTCCGCGGGCTCGGCCGAAGGCGATTCGGTCTTGGCCGCGTTCGATTCCACGGCCGCGTCCGACTCCGGCGTCGCCGACGGTGACTCTGATTCGTTCGAGTCGGAGATCGACGAGCTGCTGGCTTTGGCCGTGGGTTCGGGCTTAGCTTCCGATGTTTCTTCCGGCGTGCCGGTTTCGGTATCGGTCAGGTTTCGCCGCAAGTTCTCGAAGTCTCGCAGCGAGTTTTGGAACATCAGATAGGCTTCGGCGCGAGTGGCTTCGTCGATCCGCGTTGGCACTTCGGTGTCGGCGGCCGGTTGTTCGCCGCCGGCCTGCGCTTGATCGCCGGATGCGTGAGTTGCGTAGTCGTTCAGGGTTCGCACATAGGCCGGGTCTCGCAGCGGTTTCGGCATTTGCTGGGCGCGAGCAATTCGTGCGGCCGGCGCGGCGGCCGGTTCGCGAACGCTGGCCGTGCTGTGCGACGTGGGACTCGTGGCGGACGGTTCCGGCGCGACAAAGTCGACGCCGCGAAGTCGTTGGCGAAGCGGGAGATGTGGGCGAACGGCGGCGAGTTGTTCGGTCGGGTCAACCGCGGCGGCAGACTCGGCGGACTCCGCTTTGCTTTCGGCCAGCAACAGGCCGAGCAGCAGCAGGCTTCCGAACAGAATCAGGACGGACAACGTGGTGCGAATCATTGCGAACTCAATCCTCCAGCGATGCGGGGCGACGTCGTGCCGGAACACGATGGGGAGAATGATGAGATGATGGGCTGCCGCGATTTGCCAACGGCGGGGGCAACACATCGAACCTGTTTAACGGTCGTGCCAGCGTTTCCGCCGAGCACGGTACGGGCTTGATGTAACCGACGTAGCAAATCTATCGGGCTGACGTTCTGACGGAATTGACGTTTCCGCCAGCGATTCAGTCTGTTCCGTGTCTGGCGAATCGAAGACAGAGAACGGTCATGCCGCCTGAAAGACTGTCGTAGCTGCTGCCCCGCGAGTCGCCGAATGGACTATCGGGAGTAATCGTCAAAACCGGCGTTCGGTCTTTGAGCTTGGCCGACATTTCGACGGAATTCATGAAATTGGCCGTCGCGGCCGAAGCCACCAAGTGCGACACAAATTCACCATCTTGTGAGGAAAACGCGCGCTGTAACCGTTGCGCGCGCCGGGCTGTAAGCGATGTAGTGGTCCGCGCAACGGCGTTGCGCGCTCTCAACAACGGCGTTGCGCGCTCTCAACAACGGCGTTGTGCGGTGTCGACAACGCTAGCGTTGGTGTGGCACAAGGAACGACGCGACTCGAATTGCGGGAGTGGGTTCATGGCTTCGGAGATTGAAACAACGACCAGAGCATCGCAGGTCGACTCGCCGAGGGTGCCGGTGTTGCGAAACGGCGATCATCTAACTTCGCCCGAGTTCCTGCGACGCTATCATGCCATGCCGCACGTTACCCAGGCGGAATTAGTGGAAGGACGAGTGTTTATGCCCTCTCCTGTTTCGGCGGAACGACATGGCGAACCGCATTTTCGATATGCTGACCTGGCTGGGCGTCTACCAAGCTTGCGACGCCGGGCGTGCTGGGCGGCGATAACTTCGACCACAGCCTGGACCTGGATAACGCGCGCAACCGGATGGCTATCTGCGGATCGTCGAACAAGCCGGCGGACATTCGCGGATCGACGACGGCTATCTGATCGGCGCGCCCGAGTTGATCGTGGAAGTGGCCGCCAGCAGCGCCAGCTATGATTTACACGACAAACGGCAGGCCTATCGACGCAATGGCGTTCGCGAATATGTAATCTGGCGAACCGAGGACAGAACGATCGACTGGCGTAGATGGCGGACAACGGCGATTTCGAGCCGTTGCCGATCGACAACGATGGAGTTTTGCGAAGCCGGGCGATGCCTGGCTTATGGCTTGATCCGGCCGCGGCACTGCGCGGCGATCTGGCTTCCGGTGTGTTGGCGACGCTGAGTCTGGGACTCGCCACGCCGGAGCATCAACAATTCGTCGAGATGCTGCGAGCGAAGCTGTCGGACGGTTGAGCAGCGTCGCAATTCCTCTGTCCGCAAATTCCTCTGCCACCAATTCCCCTGCCACCAATCCTCTGCCACCAATTCCCCTGCCCTGGTCCTCTGTCCACCAATCCCTCTGCCACGAATCCCTCTGCCCGAGCTTCCCGCCACCACTAGGCACATGAGCTTGATTGGTTCGAGAAAAGCGGAGATAGATTGCGTCCGAGGTGGCCTCATCCAATGAGCGCGGCGGGGCGTTGCCCACGCGGTTAAACGAGACGGTGGCGATTATGCCTACAGCCGCCGATTCCATTCGTCGCGCGAGTAGCGTTCGGCGTGGAGTCGCTCGGCGGCCGCGCGAGGCCAGTTGGTTAGCGGTTCGTTCGCGGCCCAGGCTTCGATCAGAGCGGCTCGCAGGTCGTCGACCGGCACGTTCAGATTCGCGACGAAATCCGTGTGCGAGCGGCCGTCGCGGTATTCGGGCTGGCGCGGGGGCGTGCCGAGCAGCTCGGCGACGTCCGCCAGCGGAAAACTGTAGAGCAGCGTGCCGTGATACAACACATGATCGCGGCGGCATCGAAGGCTGTTGCCCGACACTTTGCGATCGCCGACCGTTAGATCGCTAATGCCGAGGCGTGTGGCGGGCGGTCCGAGACGCCGGATCGCTTGGGCAACGCGGCCCAGCACGAACTCGTGAGCGTGGTCGATCACTCGCAAATCGCCGCGGCGGTCGTAGCCCAGCACGACGCTGTACATCAGGCAGCCCGGCCCGCCGACCACGGCCGCTCCGCCGCTGCACCGCCGCAACACCGGAACGCCGCGCTGTTGGCAAGCCGCCGCGTTCACTTCCTCGGCCACTTTCGACGACCGGCCGATCACCACCACCGTGCGACGCGGCTCCCACAAACGCAGCACGTCGTCCGATAAACGTCCCGCCTCGGCTTCGTCCAGCAGAGCTTCATCGACGGCCAAATCCATCGCCGGGTCGTCGCAGGTCAAATCCAATAGCTTCATGACGTTGCGGGTTGACGGCCCCCCGAGCCCCCTTAGACTTGACCGGTTTCACCTGTGTTCGGAATATCCGCATGTCGCAGCCTCCCGATTCGTCTTCTCCCGCCGACGATCAGCCCGGCAAAAACGCCGCCGATTCCCAGCCTCAACCGGTTCGCGACGTGTTGCCGCCGGTTCAGCCACCGACGGCCGGCTTTCTGCTGCAAGTGTTTTTGATCCCGCTGGTGATCGTGTCGATCATCGTGCTCGTGTGGCTGATGTTCAGTTGGCTGGTCCACATGGGCAGCGATCCCAAGCAGATCGTGCGCGACTTGCAGACGCTGGACGAATCAAGTTGGCAAAAAGCGTACACGCTGTCCAACATGCTTCGCAATCCGGACCATGAGGAGCTGCGGGACGACGCCGAGCTGGCGGGCGAAATTGCCGCCGTGTTGGGCGAGGAATTGGAGTCGGCCGACGCCAGCGAGCCGCGAATTCGGCTGCGCGTGTTTTTGGCCAAGGCGTTGGGCGAGTTTCGCGTGCTCGGCGGTTTGCCGGTGTTGGTGCGAGCGGCCGAGACGGAGCGCGAGGCGGAAGAGCGTCACGTGCGATTGGCGGCGATCGAGTCGATTGCAGTGCTGGCCGTAAACGCCGGCGAAGAGCGAGTGCGGGACGAGCCGGGTGTGATGGAGGCGTTGCTGGCGGCGGCTCGCGAACAATCCGAAGTGGATCAAACGCCCGAGAACGCTCCGCCTAGCGCCGCGGAAGTTCGTTCGACGGCGGCTTTCGCATTGGGCGTGATCGGCGGCGAAGCGGCGTTGGACGAACTGGCCACGTTGCTGCACGATGCTTCGCCGAACACGCGTTACAACGCGGCGACCGGGTTGGCTCGACACGGCGATGTTCGCGCGATTCCGACGTTGATCGAGATGTTGCAACCGGAGAACGACGCGGCGCTGGCCGATGAAGTTTCCGACACGCAGAAGAGTTTCAAGCGTGGGCTGGTGTTGACTAACGGGCTGGAACGCGACGGCCGAGTTGCTGCGGCATTCGCCCCAGGGCGACGGCTCTGCTGCGCGAGGCGGTCGAGGCGTTGAGCAAGGCCGACGTGCCGAACGCCGCAGCCGCGACGGAAACGCTGCGGCATTTTCCCGAGTAGCGAGTGCAAACGAATGCGAGCGTCGCGTGGTTCCAGCCGTACTTCGCCGAATACGCCGCCTGTTATCAACCGCTTCGGGTCGAGGCGCGTCGACAACGCCGGCGGCTTTAGCGGCTTGGCGATCTGGCGTTTGACAACGCCGGCCGGTGAATGCTGCTTGCGATGTTGGCCGGCGGAAACGTCGGCCATTCGCGTCGCCGAGATTCACGCCGCCTTGCAGCCAGCCAGCCGAGCGTCGCTTTCGTTCATCCCGGTTCCGATTGCGGCTCGCGACGGACGCACGGGCTCGAACGCCGCGGCCGAGTCTGGAACTAACTGGCTGGCTCGCCGGTGAAGCCAGCTACGCCGATCCGAGCGACGCGCGTTTGGCCAATGCGATGCGGGCGTTGGCTCAATTTCATCTGGCTGTCGCGAATGGACCGATTGGTTTCGCCCAACTCGACTCGCGCCTTCGCCCGGTTTGCGAACTCGATGGCAACGCATGAGCCGCTGGCGCGATGGTGGCTTGGCCCGATTACGCGAGCGTTTGCGAAGCGAACTGCCGACGCCGCTGAGCGAACGGGCCGTGCGCCTGCTGAATCTATTTCCGCTCCATGCCGAGCGAGTCGAACGGTTGTTGCGGGCAACGATCGACCACGCCGCTGCCGATGCAACCTTGTATTCGCGACATTTGGCACGACCACGTGCTGTTCGTCGGCGAGCGAGTGGCCGGGATCGCCGATTTCGGGGCAACGATCGATTCGGTCGCCGGCGACTTGGCTCGGCTGCTGGGCAGCTTCGTGCGCGACGACCGGATCGCTGGTCACGCGCTATCGAATTGCTGTCGATGCCGCGCATTGAGTGACGCCGAGCGACAAGCGATTTCCTTCGTTTTCGACGCCGCGAACGTGTTACTGTCCGGCTCAGTTGGTTGGATTGGGTATATTTTCAGAACCGTACATTTGAACAGACCGACGCCGTTTTGGCCCGCGTTGACGAGCACCTCGGGCGACTGCAGGCGGCGCTGTAATCCGTCGGGCGAGATCGCACGCAAAGCAGCCGAACGAAGATCACTCGGAAACCTATCACGCTCGCACAACAACTCAACAGTCATGACCCTGAATTGGAACAAACGCTGGACCGGCATCTTGCCCGGTTCGGCCTGCGCAAATTCCGGCCGGGGCGCTGGACGTAATCGGCTCGGTGATCGCCGGCCACGATTGCTCTGTGCATCATGCCGACCGGCGGTGGCAAGAGCCTCTGTTATCAGTTGCCGTCGGTCGCTCGCGAAGGGCTGACGCTGGTCGTTTCGCCGCTGATCGCGTTGATGAAGGACCGAAGTCGATTTGCTCGACGCGATCGGCATCCACGCCACTTGCATCAACAGTTCGTTGTCGCCCGACGAGCAACTGGATCGCATGCGGAGGATGGCCGCGGGCGAATACGACTTGGTTTACATCGCCCCGGAACGCTTGCGGAATCGGCGGTTTCTGGACGCCGCCGAATCGCACGTCCAGTTGCTGGCGATCGACGAAGCTCACTGCATCAGCGAATGGGGACACGACTTCCGGCCCGACTACGCCCGCCTGGTACTGTTTCGCCAGCGATTGGGCAATCCGCAAACGATTGCCTTGACCGCAACAGCGACGGCCCGCGTTCGCGACGACATCGTCAAGTCGCTTGAGCTACGCGAGCCACGGACGTTTGTCACCGGCTTTTCGCGTCCCAATCTGGAATTCAACGTCGCCTTCTCGCCGTCGGTGCGCGAGAAGGAAACGATGCTGCTGGAGTTTCTGGAATCGAACCCCGGCGCTGGCATCATCTACGCGTCGACTCGCAAACGCTGCGAGGAAGTGGCCGAGAATATCGGGGCCAAGCTGAAGCGGCGACTGGGCGTTTACCATGCCGGCTTGATGCCCGTCGAACGGCGGCAGATTCAGAAACTGTTCATGTCCGGCGAATTGCCGATCATCGTGGCCACCAATGCGTTTGGCATGGGATCGACAACTGATTTGCGTTTCGTCGTGCATTACAACATTCCGGGCAGCCTCGGAAGCCTACACAAGAAGCCGGTCGCCGCGCGACGGGCTCGATTCCCGCTGCCTGTTGCTGTTCAACTATGCCGATCGCTACGTGCAGGAGTTCTTCATCGAGAGCGCCTATCCGCCGGCCGAAGTCGTGCGGCAAGTGTACGAGTACCTCTGTTCGCACCCGGACGATCCGATCGAGCTGACGTTGCAGGAAGTGAAGGAGCGGATCGGTTTGTCGATCAGCGCCGAGGGCGTGGGCACTTGTGAGCAGTTGTTGGAAAAGGCGGGCGTGATCGAGCGGTTGGATACGAACGAAAACATGGCTTCGATCCGCATCGAACACGATTTGCCAACCACCGTGGATTTGCTGCCGCGGCGGAGCTGCGTCGCAGCGTAAGGTGCTGCGAGCGCTCGAACAGATCGTCGGCGACCGGCGTGGCGAGCGAGTTTACTTTCCGCTCCGCACGCTGCTGGAAAAATCGAAACTGGAACGCGAGCCGTTGAACCGTGCGTTGCGGGAATTGTCGCGTCAATCGTGGATCGACTACGTGCCGCCGTTTCGCGGCCGTGCGGTTCACTTTCGCGAGCGGGGTGTGCCGTTCGAGAAGCTGGATATCGACTTTGCCAAGCTGGATGAACGCCGCGCGGCCGAGTACGCCAAGCTGGAGCAAGTGATTCAGTACGCATCGACGCGACGTTGCCGCCAGGTCGAGATCCTGGATTACTTTGGCGATCCGTCGAGCCAGCGTTGCGGCAACTGCGACAACTGTTTTGCCGCCGGACATCGCCAGCGCGTGACGCCGACGACGGTCGCAGTGGCCGGCGGGTCGGCCGAAACGACGTTGTGCGGATCGTCGGAAAGCGTGGCTCGTGCGACGACAATCGAGGACCAGGCGGCGATCGAAGTTGTGCGAATCGCGCTCAGCGGCGTGGCTCGCGCGAAAGGTCGCGTCGGCAAGTTGCTTGTGGCTCAGATGTTGTGCGGATCGAAAAGCTCGAAGGTAAAGCAGGCGGGCCTTCGTTCGTTATCCACGTTCGGCCTGCTCGATTATCTGAAGCAAACCGATGTTTCCGATTTGCTGGACGCGTTGATCCGAGCCAAATGGATCGAGCAAACCGAGACGACCAAGTTTCGGCCGATCGTGCGACTGACGGACGCCGGCGCGGACGTGATGCGTGGCAAGCAGCCTTTGCCAAGCTGGTTTCGCTTGCCCGATTCGATCGCAGAGAAAGTTATCGCGCGAGCCGCGGTCGAGCGAGCCAAGTCGGCTCGGAGCGAGCCGGTACCGGCGCCGTCGCCGGCTTTTTCGGCGGAAGAGGTTTCCAGCGCGAGCCCCGAGGCGAACACAAGTCCCGAGGCGAGCTCGAACGACGATCTTGGTTCGCTGCCCACGCACTATTGGACCTGGCGATTGTTGACCGCTGGCTTTTCGGTCGCCGAATGCCGAGCGATTCAAGCTTTGTCGGTCGAGCAAGTATTGGACAACGCCTTGCGAGCCGCCGAGGAAGGCCGCACGATCTCGCCCGAGTGGTTTCTGTCGGCCGGCGAGATCGCAACGCTCGAAACCCTGTGCGGCCATCACGGCGGATCGCCGACCGAACTCCTCGATTCGCTTCCGGCGGAAATCGATCGTCAAGCCGCGCGAGTGTTTCTAGCAGCCCGTTCGTAATGCGGCGACGAATCGCGCTGCCAGTCCTCCCATCTCCTACTCGTACTCAGCAACGCGGTACTCGTACTCCTACTCGCAACTCCACCTCGCCGCAGCAAACAACCGTTCAATCGCAACCGACTCTCCGCAAGCCGCGCTCGATCGAGTACGAGTACCGTTGCACTGAGTACGAGTACCACTTCGCTGAGTACGCGTATGAGATCGAGTTGCTCTGTCTCAAACGCTTTAATTCGCTCGTGAGGTGACCGTCGCGTCTCACGCGTCGCCAATTCGTAGTCTGTTGCCTACAATGTCCACGACTCGTGACGCCCGGAATGGGAATTGCGTCGAGGTCCGCCGGCCAAATCACCGCTTGTAGAAAGGCGATAATGGAGAACCGACCCACGGACGACGAAAACCGCTCGGAAGAATCTCGCGGCTTATTCCGCCGTGGAGGCCCAAATATATGGTTGCTGATCATCATCCTGATGACCGTGGCGGTCTTTTTCTTGATGCGCCAGCAGCAGCCGCCGACCGTGCCGTACAGCTTCTTCTTGCAACAAGTCGATCGCGGCAACGTGGTGCTGATCCAGCGTGGCGATATCGAAGCGCAAGGCGTGTTCAAAGAACCTCCGGTCGCGCCGCCCAAATACGACGACGAAACCGGCACGCTGGTTACCGAGAAAGATCCGCAAACGAACGAGCCGAAGCGGCTGGGCAAATATTTCCGCGTTGATTTGCAGCGAGACGAGCAATCGCAAGGCCAGTTGACTCAACTGTTGAAGGAACATCCCGACGTGCAAGTGTCGGTGTTGCCGGCCGACAACACGTTGTTCTATCTATATCTGCTGGCCATCGGCGTTCCGATCTTGCTGTTGTTGATGTTTTGGCTTTCATTCCGCCGAACCCGCAACGAAATGATGGGCGGCGGATTCCTGTCGGGATTCACGAAGAGCCCGGCTAAGCGATACGAAGCGTCGAAACAAGCGATCACGTTCAAGGACGTAGCGGGCTTGGAGGGCGTGAAGGCCGACTTGATCGAGATTGTCGACTACCTGAAGAGCCCGGCCAAATTCCAGCGGCTGGGCGGTCGTGTTCCGAAGGGTGTTTTGCTGAACGGACCGCCTGGAACCGGCAAGACGCTGTTGGCTCGAGCCGTGGCTGGCGAAGCAGGCGTGCCGTTTTATTCGGTCAGCGGCAGTGAGTTCATTCAGATGTTCGTGGGCGTCGGCGCCAGCCGCGTTCGCGATTTGTTCCGCACGGCCAAAGAGAAGTCGCCGGCGATCATTTTCGTCGACGAAATCGACGCGGTGGGTCGCCAACGAGGCGCGGGACTCGGCGGCGGCCACGACGAACGCGAGCAAACGCTGAATCAGATCCTCAGCGAAATGGATGGCTTCTCACAAACGGACTCTGTAATCGTGATGGCAGCCACCAACCGGCCCGACGTGTTGGATCCGGCGCTGCTGCGGCCGGGCCGTTTCGATCGGCATGTGACGGTGGGGCGACCAACGCAAAAGGGCCGCTTCGAGATTTTCAAAGTTCACGTTCGCGATGTTCCGCTGGCGGACAACGTAGATTTGGAGCGGATGGCTTCCAGCACCGTGGGCCTAACCGGCGCGGATATTCGCAACATCGTGAACGAAGCCGCGTTGTGGGCCGCTCGGCAAGACAAGTCGGTCGTCGAGATGAGCGACTTCGACTACGCCCGCGACAAGGTTTTGATGGGCGCCAAACGCGAAGAGGTGCTCACGTCGACCGAAAAGGAAAAGACCGCGTATCACGAGGCCGGACATACACTGTGCGCGTGGCATCTGCGCGGAGCGTATCGCGTTCACAAAGTCACGATCATCCCCCGCGGGCGATCTTTGGGCAGCACCCAAACGTTGCCAGCCGAAGACCGGTTGAGCATGTCGGAGAACGAGCTGCGCGATCACTTGGTCGTGCTATTGGCTGGCCGTGCGGCTGAGATGCTGATCTACAAGGAAATGACGGTCGGCGCGGAGAACGATTTGGAGCGAGCGACCGGGATGGCTCGCCGCATGGTCACGCACTGGGGAATGAGTGAAAGGTTGGGGCCGGTCAGCTACAAGTTTTCGGACGAGGATCCGTTTCTCGGCCGTGAGATCCACAAACAGCGTCAGTTCAGCGAACACACGATGGAGCTGATCGACGAAGAAGTGGCTCGTATTCTGCATGACGCGGCGACCGGCGCGAACAACTTGCTGACCGAAAAGCACGACGACCTCGAACGGCTGGCTCGGGCTCTGCTGGACCAAGAAGAGCTGAGCGAGCGTGAAATCGCCGAGATCATCGGCCCCTCCGTGCATGCTCGCGACGCCGAATCGAATGGCCACGCCGGCCAAGTCATCGCTCCGCCGGTGCCGGCTGTTGATACAGACCAAAGTTCATCGTCGGAATAACGGACGAGGTCGAGGCCACGGTGACCGCGATACTCGGCATTTCGGCGTTTTATCATGATTCGGCTGCCGCACTGGTGATCGACGGCCGGATCGTTGCTGCCGCTCAGGAAGAACGGTTCACTCGCCGCAAACACGATCACGAGTTTCCGCAGCGGGCGATCGAATACTGCTTGAGTGAAGCCGGCATCGGCCCCGAGCAGCTTGACTACGTCGGCTTCTACGACAAACCACTACGAAAATTCGAGCGGTTGTTGGAGACGTATCTGGCTTACGTTCCCGCCGGCTTTCGCAGTTTTCGCCAAGCGATGCCGCTATGGCTGAAGCAAAAGCTGCATTTGCCGCGAGAAATGCGGCGAGGTTTGGGAAACCAATATCGTGGTCGGTTCGTGTTTACGGACCATCATGAATCGCACGCCGCGAGTGCCTTCTTTCCGTCGCCATTCGAGGAAGCGGCGATCCTGACGCTGGACGGCGTCGGCGAATGGGCGACGACGGTGCTCGGCGAGGGCCGCGGAAATCGAATTACGCTGCGCGAGGAAATTCGGTTTCCGCATTCATTGGGGCTGCTTTACTCGGCGTTCACCTACTACACCGGATTCCGCGTCAACAGCGGTGAATACAAAGTGATGGGGCTGGCCCCGTATGGCGAGCCAGCCTATCGCGATTTGATTTTGCGGCATGTTTTGGATTTGAAGGAAGACGGCTCGTTCCACATGGACATGAGCTACTTCAACTATTGCCAGGGCCTGACGATGACGTCGGCCAAGTTTCATCGGCTGTTCGGCGGTCCGCCGCGGCGCCCCGAATCGCCCGTGACACAGCGGGAAATGGATTTGGCGGCCAGCGTGCAGGCGGTCACCGAAGAGATCATGTTGCGGATGTCTCGCTATGCTCATCGGCAAACGGGGCTAAACCGTCTAGTGCTGGCCGGAGGCGTGGCGCTGAATTGTGTTGGCAACGGACGTCTCTTGCGGGAAGGCCCGTTCGACGATATTTGGATTCAGCCAGCGGCCGGCGACGCGGGCGGAGCTTTGGGGACGGCGCTCTTCATCTGGCATCAACTGCTGGACCATCCGCGTTCGCAACCGTCGCACGGCGAGCAACGCGATTGGCAACGAGGTTCGCTGCTCGGGCCATCGTTCACCGACCCGCAAATCGAACAAGTTTTGGAACAATCGGGAGCGGTTTACACGACGGCTGCAAGCGACGTGGAGCTGTGCGAGGAAGTCGCTCGACTGCTGGCCGATGAAAAAGTCGTCGGCTGGTTCCAAGGCCGGATGGAGTTCGGCCCGCGAGCACTCGGCTCGCGCAGCATCCTCGGCGATCCACGCAGCCCGAAAATGCAATCCGTAATGAACTTGAAGATCAAGTTTCGCGAGTCATTCCGGCCGTTTGCGCCGATGGTGATGCGCGAGTACGCCTCGGAATACTTTGAGATGCGGCCGGATGTCGAAAGTCCTTATATGCTGTTGGTCGCTCCCGTACAGCCCAATCAACGACACATGATGGGCGAAGATCACGCGCGGGCGTTCGGTATCGACAAGCTGAACTTCTGCCGCTCGACGATTCCCGCCGTCACCCATGTCGACTATTCCGCGCGGGTGCAAACCGTGGACGCCGATCGCAATCCGCTCATGCATCGTTTGATCGCCGCGTTTCTTGAGCGAACCGGTTGCCCCGTGTTGGTAAACACTAGCTTCAATGTTCGTGGCGAACCAATTGTGTGTACGCCCGAAGAAGCGTATCACGGTTTCTTAATGACCGAGATGGATGTGTTGGTGCTCGGCCGTCACATCCTGCTCAAAGAGAATCAGTCCCAGCGAGCCGACGCCGAAGACAAACAGCGGCATCTGGCTCAATTCCAACTGGACTGAACCATTATTCGGGTCGCAGCACCGTGACGCTCAGAGGCGGTAGTGTCATCCGCAGCGAGAACGGGCGATTGTGCCACCCCATTCTCGGACGCGTGGATGCCCGGGTGGTTGCCAATATTGGAACCGCCGTAACAGCCCGCGTCGGTATTGAGCAGTTCACGATAGAAGCCGCCTCGAGGTACGCCAATGACAAAATCGTGTCGCACCACGGGTGTGTAGTTGCCTACCACAACCACTAGGTCGTCGGCGTTTCGGCCGCGTCGCATATAGCTGAACACACTATCGCCGGCGTTGTCACAGTCGATCCACTCGAACCCGCCGCCTTCATGATCCAATTGGTGCATCGCCGGCTGTTCGCGATATAGGTGGTTCAAATCAGCGACCAGCTTCTGTATGCCGCGATGCGTGTCAAACTGTAATAAGTCCCAGTCCAGCGAAACATCGTGATTCCATTCGGACCACTGAGCCAATTCGTTCCCCATAAAGTTCAGCTTTTTACCGGGGTGCGTCCATTGGTAGGCAAACAGTAGACGCAGGTTCGCGAACTTCTGCCACAAGTCGCCCGGCATTTGCGCGATCAGCGACCCTTTGCCGTGAACCACTTCGTCATGAGAAAACGGCAGCGTAAAGTTCTCGCTGAAGGCATAAACCATGCTGAACGTCATCTCATGGTGATGATGCGAACGATACAGTGGATCGCGGCGCATATAACGCAACGTGTCGTTCATCCACCCCATGTTCCACTTCATGCTGAAGCCTAAACCGCCTTCGCTGGTCGGCCGCGAAACGCCGCCCCACGCAGTGGATTCTTCGGCAATCGTCAACACACCGGGATGTCGGGCATGACTCTGATCGTTGAATTGCCGCAGAAAGTCAATCGCTTCCAAATTCTCACGGCCGCCATAACAATTCGGCACCCATTCATCGTGAGCGCGGCTGTAATCCAAATACAACATCGACGCGACCGCATCCACGCGTAGCCCGTCAATGTGATATTTGTCCAACCAGAATAATGCGTTGGCGACCAGGAAGTTTCTCACCTCGTGACGACCAAAGTTAAAGATCGCGGTTCCCCAATCGGGATGCGATCCTTGCCGAGGATCCTCGTGTTCATATAACGAAGTGCCGTCGAATTGAGCCAAACCGTGCCCATCATAAGGAAAATGGGCCGGCACCCAATCGAGAATGACTCCGACCCCATTCTGGTGACAGTAGTCCACGAAATACATGAAGTCGGCGGGCGTTCCGAATCGGCTTGTCGCGGCGTAATAGCCCACGGTTTGATAGCCCCAACTTCCCGTAAAGGGATGTTCGCTGACGGGCATCAGTTCAAGGTGGGTGAATCCCATCTCATGGCAATAATCGACCAATTGATGTGCCAAGTCCCGGTAGCCAAGCCACGCGTGCGGTTGGTTGGGATCTCGACGCCAACTGCCCAAGTGAACTTCATAAATCGAAATGGGATCTTCTAACGGATTCCGATTCTCGCGACGCTGCATCCAGGCCGAATCGTTCCAGGTGTGTTGGCTCAAATCGGCCACGACCGAAGCCGTGCAGGGTGGCAGTTCCGCGGCGAAGCCAAATGGGTCGGCCTTCTCGATCGTCTCGCCCCATCGAGTTCGAATGCGAAACTTATACCGCTCGCCCGCTTGAAGTTCCGGCACGAACAACTCCCACACTCCGCTGCCCGATCGGCGCTGCATGGGATGACGGCGGCCGTCCCATCCGTTGAAGTCGCCGACGACGCTGATCGCCGACGCGTTCGGCGCCCAGACGGCAAAGTTCACTCCCGCCACATCGTCGATCGTGCGAATCTGGGCGCCCAGCCGATTGTAAAGCTCCGCATGGTTTCCCTCGCCGAACAGATGCAAGTCATAGTCGGTCAGCAGGGAAGGGAACGAATAGGGATCGTAGACTGTGCGAATCGAGCCGTCGGCTTCGGCGACTCGAAAGTGATAGCGAGTCTCGGCCACATCCTCGACCGGACAGATCGCTTCGTACAAGCCGGCCGGGTGGATCCGGCGCATCGGCAGCGAACGTTCGTGGGCCGGTTCGTGGAACCAAACCTGCGTGGTATTCGGCAAGAAAGTACGCACGGCCAACATGCGGCGGCCTTGCAGTTCCATTTCTCGCGGGCCCAGCAATTGGGCGGGATCGCCGTGGTTTCCTTCCAATACGGCGTGCATGCTGCGAAGATCGACGGAGGTTCGCACGTGGACTCCTTCCAATTCTTTTTCAAAATACGAACCGCCTGGGCCGGGATTTTGGCGGCCAAAGCGTTCGGGGGCAAGGGCAGTCGATATCAAACTCGCATGGCGCGTCGCCACATTCATGAATCGGCGGATTAGACGCGAAGCAGTCGCCGGGCCGCGCGTGCTAGCAATCCGCCAATTTGCGGCGGTTCGGCGTGATTGTCGTCTAAGTGGCCATCTTGAGAACGGCTGGACGCCGCGACGGCTGGAACCGCTTCGGAGGGCCGTGTCGGGCGAGGGCGACGACGCGGTGCGGGCATCGGTTCGGTCGAGACATGAGGGGCATCTATCCTGTAATGCTTACCTGACTCGGGATCGCTAAACGTCCGACTCTGGACTGCTCGCCGACCGGACGTCGCTGCCGCGCCGGGTTCGTCACTCACGTGCGTCGAACTCCGCGAAGTCGCATCGGCTGGCTCGTCACCGGTCTCGCAATCCGCATCTTGCGATTCAAACTTCCAAGTCCGGCATTCCACTTGGTGAAACTTCAACGCCTGGTCGACGCGCCGCCACAAATCATCGTGCTTCACGGGCGTCATTTCGCCGAACCGTTCCCATTGCCAATCGGCGGCTCGCCATTCGGCCAAACCGAAGCGAATGCCGCGCGACACGTAACGGCTCTGCGTAATCAACGTCACTCGCGACGGCTGGTCGAGCGCTTCCAGTCCTCGGACCACGGCCAGCAACTCGAGCCGATCACCTTGCGTATCTGGTTCGTCATCGGCCGCTTCCAGCTTTTCGCGGCCATCGATCGACTCCAACACGAATCGCCATTGGCCGGCGTCGTGCTCGGGATCATCGTGGTCGCGCGTCGTGCAACGGGATTCCGAAAACAGCAAGAAATGCGGGGCGGGAACACTCATGGCGGGAGACTCGTCGATGGCGGAACCAACTCGTGGTGGGCAGGTGAGTCCGTTCGTCGAATCGCGAGCCCGCGTGTGGCGAGCCCGCCGTGTTGCTCCGTCGGCACGGTTTTACATATCGTCAAGTATGACCTATATTCGCCAGCGCGCCGGACCGGCGCGCGAAGTTCCCAGTGATGCCGAAAGTGTGGATTGAGGCGGCCGAAGCATGCGACAGACCGTGGCCTTCGCGGCACTAGGATGAGCCGGCTCCGCATATCCGGTGAAGCCCGCATTGCCCGAATTTTGGTGCCCGATAATGAACCCCGAGAACACGCCTTCGCCGCAAGTCAAACCGCTTGGTCCCGCCGTCGAAGTGCCGGTGTATAACTGCATTGTGTTGGTTGGCCCCGGCGAAACTAGCGGCGTACGAGCTCGTGTCGCGAACTTGGCCGGGATCGAAACCACGGCCCGCACCGAGCCGCGAAGCCCCGCAACAACTCATTCCGGCATTCAAACAACGATTGAGCGATCTTCGCACCAATGGCGAGAGCATCCCCTGGCTCGATCCTCGCCATCGCCTGCCGATGCCGGCGAGCAACAGCGGCTGATCGCCGTGCATCTGTAAGCCTCGTCGGCAATCCACACCGTGCCAACACGGGAAGCACTCATATCATTCACTTACCTATTTATGAGACGATTTCATGGCAGTCAAGAAAATCCTGATGTTGGTCGGCGACTTCGTGGAAGACTACGAAGTGATGGTGCCGTTTCAGATGTTGTTGATGGTGGGACACCGGGTCGATGCGGTTTGTCCCGCAAACGAGCTGGTGAGACCGTGGCGACCGCGATCCATGATTTCGAAGGCGACCAAACCTATATGAGAAACGCGGGCAAATTTCCGGCTGAACGCCACGTTCGACGAAGTGAACGCCGCCGAGTACGATGGGCTGGTCATTCCCGGCGGCCGCGCCCCGAGTACCTGCGGCTGAACGAATCGGTGTTGCGGATCGTCCAACATTTTGCGGAAGCTCAAGAAGCCGATCGTCCGCGATTTGCCACGGGGGTTTCAATTGTTGTCGGCAGCCGGCGTGTTGAAGTTCAAGTCGTGCAGCCGCGTATCCGGCGGTGAAACCCGAGATCGAATTATGCGGCGGTACGTTCGTTCCCGCCGCCGAGACGTTCGACAACGCGCACACGGATGGCATCCTGTCACCGCCTCGCTTGGCCCGCCCACCCCGCTTGGATTCGTAGCTTCCTCGAAGTGCTCGGCACGCCGGTGCATGTATGAGCTCGATGTTCTCGTCGCGACTAATGGTCGCGACGCAACCGGGCCTCGCCCCTTCCCACGGCGTCGCGGGGTTTTTGTTTGGTCGCCTCGGCACAATCGATAAGAAAAGCCGAGAAAATACCCGTGTAGGTTTAAATTTCCGAATTTCGCGAGGGGTGCAGGCACGCTAATCGGGCTTAGGTCATTGCAGGTTGCCTGGTTTTCCTGGTTGGGCGAGTGTATTGGTCACCTGGGCGGCTTGAGATGTGATCGTGGAGCCGTTCTCCGTCGCTGATCAAGGCCGCTCGGACATGACTGATTGCTTCACCGCCTTCACCGTCATCCCAGAACTTTTCGCTGCCTTTGATCCGATGGTTCATCTCCTTGACCTGAGATTCAATCAGGCAACTGCTCGTTGGTAATCCTTGCTGCCGGTAACTCGGATAGTCCATCCGTGAAACATTGTTCTGGAGGTAAATGATCATCTCCTTGAGCTTCAGCTGAGGATCATCTTCGGCCGCCTCCTCGGCGGGCTGTCCCAGTTCCAGTTGCTCCGCCTCGAGTTGCCCAATCACTTCCAAGACGTCGCCCTTCCAACACAGCTCGATCCATTTCAAACACATTTCCCACCCCGCCTCGGCATCCTCGCGGTACAGCTTGGTCTTATTGTTAACCGTTCGCGGCGAGACCTTCACGTCCATCAACAACTGGATCAACTTGGACGCAATGGAAAAGGAATTGCAAGCGCCCCCGGCGACCGTGATCCGCTCGATGACGGCTGGTGAGTATTGGTCGCCGTCAATGGCCAGTTCCATCCGCTGAGGGAAAAAAAGACCGCTCGCAAGAGACGCATCGAAACTCGGGTTCGGACAAATCCGCGGTGCCGTCACGAGTACACAGGTCGCGATGCTTGACGGCAGGCCCCGCATCCTTGCCACACTGCGGACACGGCTTGGCGTGGTCGTAATGCTCGGCGTGCTGTCGCTGCATGACTTGGTCAAACTCGGTCGCCATGAGTCGGCCGACTTCGTGCCCAGCGGCTTCGATCTCGGCCCAAGTCGTCTTCAAGGGCGGTCGCTCGCCATACTTTTCGGCGCCAATGAGGCGAGCTAGTTCTTGCATTTTGGCGATGACTTCGGGCGAGTACTTCGATCGGCGAGCTTCCACGGCTTTCGACATGATTTGGTCCTTCCTAGACAGCGGCAATTCTCCAGAATGCCATTCTTATAGCATCTTTCCCAAAAAAGTGCGCTTGCAATTTCAGCCCAACGCAAACTCGCCGATTAGCGTGCCTGCACCCCGCTCAGTTGGTTGAGGTCCGTTTGCAGTGCGAAAGCCAATTTGGTAAATGTATCCAGATCCAATCTTCCCCCATGCTCCGCCTTTCGCACCGTCTTGACGTCCACGTCGGCGAGCCTCGCCAGTTCCTCTTGAGTTAATCCCAAACTCTGCCGCGCCTTCACCGCGGACTTTGCGTTTGCCGTTGCACCTCGCATCGTTTCGTTGACCCCTAACTGAACTTGAACGCACCGCCAAGGCGACAAGCATTTGTTGCGCTAATTCCCTCTCGAAAAACGACCTCGTGTACGTGACCTCCAAATTTACTCGAAGGCTTGTGGTAACGCGATTTTGAAATCGTATATGTTTCCAAGAAGAGTTAGTTGTTCTCCTTTTATGAATCTCTCGACCTGGGCGAAGCTGTACATGCCCACGGCGACTCGGGTGGTCCGGGACTAAGATTCGATCGGGTTACGACTCGTCCAATCATCCTAGGAGTCATTCAAGGGTCGATGG
>JAWKTM010000045.1:0-56919 GCA_041399085.1 Pirellulaceae bacterium | reverse complement strand
CTTCCAAAACTTCTCGAATTCGGCCGGCATGTAGCCAGTCACGGCTTCAAACTGGGCGTAGTGGTGACGCTCGCCCACCGGCAAGCTAAAACTCACGTCGTACTGAACGACTTGCGGCATGTCGGCCACGCCAATCGTAACTCGCTTGGTCAACAAGTGGTCGGAGAGCAACTGGCGATTCTTCGCCGGATGTCCTCCCGACGTTTCGCCCGGAGCCAACCAGAACGCCATCCGCGTGGTTGTTTGAAGCGTGTTGCCGGACGCGACCAAATGCAACAGCCGGCTGGTCGATGTGGCTCCGGCTCCGTCACGTCGCGAACCGGCCTCCGTGGGATTGAACGTCTCGGGCGTCATCGGGGAACCAGCGTCCAGATTCGACGCCGATTGAATCTGCCGCCCGTGATCCGTGCTGTCGACAAACTCGCGACCGTTCCACGTGAGCGAATGAATCGCGCCAGCCAATCGCGCGGTGGTTGTGATGACGATCTCCGATTCGCCCGCCGCCGCCGCGCGAATCACCGCGTCGCCCTTCGGCAGTGAGGGTTCCTGAGCCGTCGCGACACGCGACAGCATTGCCAACGCCGCCGATGCCAGTAACATCCAACGCCAGCTTCTTCCGTAGCCTCTCGCTTCGTCACGCATAAACGCAATCAGCCTCGTCTCTTTGTGTGAGACAGTGTTCGGCTAAGTTATGATTCGTTCCGCTTCGTGCAAATACTCTTCGCCGACCGGATAATTGCGGAAGCGAATCGAATAGAACTGCTCGAACCATTCGGCAATGTTGGTTTCCACATCACGATCGTACTCGGGGGCGACGTACAAGGTCTTACCCAACAAGTTCTCGCGAATCTCGCCATCATCCACCACGATCTGGCCTCCCTTGATGACATACCGTGGCAGCTCGAACATCGTCTCCTTGTTCTCATGCGGCGAATAGATCGTGATATCCGCATCGGCGCCGGGGCCGAGGTGCCCTTTGTTTTTCAGTCCCAAGATGCGAGCTGGGCCGGCTCGCGTGATAATGGCGATCTCGTTCAGCGTGTATTCGCGATCCAAGTCCGCCAGTTGACTTCGCTCGCGCACCAACGGATTGACCGTTTTCAGCACGTCTTGCCGATATGTGCGATCCATCAGCAGGCGAATGATTTGAGGATAAGCCAGAAACGAACCGCCGTTTGGATGATCCGTGCTCATCACAACTCGCCACGGATCCTGGACCATCAAATACCATTCCAGTCCAATCGCCCATTGCAGCGCGTGAACCAGGCTCTTATTGCGATACTTGATCGGCGCGATGCCGCAGCCCGATTCCATCTCGGTATCCGCGCTGAACCATTTCGTGCCATAGATATTGGCCAAATAATACCCCAGCGGGCCGTCGCCGGTCATGCTGGTTGTTTCGCCGAACAGCACTTGTCCCACATCGACCGTGATGTTGGGGTTTTGATTCACATAGTCGGCCAGCGGAGCTACTTTGGAATTGAAAGTGGTCTCATCCCCATCGCCACCTCCGTAACTGTGAAACTGTATGTGAGTCATGTGCCCACGGTGGCCTTCCAACGCTTTCATGGTGTCCAGCGTCGTGACCCAGTTACCGGGCATGCCTAACATGTTCGAATGGATATGCACGGCATGGGGCAGTCGCAGTTCGTCGACCGTGCGAGCCATCTCGCGAATGATCTGCCGCGGCGTCACATTGTAGAAATCCACCTGTTCGTCGATGCCGCTCACATTGCCCGACGCGTGATGTTTCCAGACTTCGACGCCGCCGGGATTCACCAACTTAGTGGCGTAGCCTTTGGCCGAACCGAGCAACCAGGCGACGAAGGCCTTCATCCGTTCGGGTTCGCCGTCGCGGATCGCTCGCATGATGTAGTGATTGTTGCCCATCAAGACGTAAAAGCCCTTGTCGATGCAGGGCGTATCTTCAAACTCCTCGTGGGCGTGGCGAGCGGACAGCGGCGGGACGGCGGCATCGAAGGCCGTCGTGTAGCCGAGCCCGATGTACTTGTAGCCCGTGGCGAACGTGCTGGGGACGCTTCCCATCGTGCCGCTATGCGTCTCGGAAGTGCGTCGCACCGGCTCGGCCTTCCGCTTTTCCTCGGGTCGCATCTTGCGAGCCGTATTCACTTTGGGCCCCGCGATGTGACAATGCATGTCGATGCCGCCCGGCATCACGACCAAGCCGGCGGCGTTCAGCGTTCGCGCCGGCTGCGCGAACGGATCGCTGGGCGGCGGAACAATGCGTCCGTTTTCGATCCAGATGTCACGGACTTGGCCATCGACACCGTTGATGGGGTCGTAGACATAGCCGCCGGTGATGCGAAACAAGTTGTCCGACATGCGGTTGAATCTCGTTCAAGTCGCGGAGTAAAAAGGATACGATTCCGAGGACGGCGCGTTGATCGGTGCGATGGCGGCGACCGATGAATCGCCGCGATTCCGATTTCGACCTGTCCTCGGCGCGAGTTGGTCTATGATGGCTTGCCAGCCCCTATCCAACAAGCGGCGCGGGGCGGCGTCTCGAACGGCAGTAAGAGGAGCGGAGAGTGTTAGCGCGAGTAGAACGGTTGGGCAAACACGTTCCAACGGACGGCGAACGGCGAATCCCACGCACGACAACGCTTGGCGGCCGGCCGACTCGCCGCGCCGCATTGCGCGGCGCGGCCGCGGGCATCGTCGGTTTGACCGCGATTCGGCGGACGAACGAAAGCCACGCCGCCGAAAATCTGGGGTCGTTTGGTCGAGTTCCGACGATCGACCAAATACGCTCGGCCGACCCCAGCTATTGGATGCTGGTCGATCTGATTAACGATTACCGCGGACGGCTCGGACTGCCCAAAATTGCGTTGTCGCCTCGTTTGACGGTCGTGGCTGCTTTGCACGTGCGAGACCTCGCCACGCGGGCGCCACACGCCGACGGGGCCAGTCTGCACAGTTGGTCGCGCGACGAACGCTGGTCCGGCGGGCAATATAAACCGACGGACAAATCGAGCTGGACGATCATGTGGGACAAACCCAAGGAGATTGTCGGCTATCCTGGTTACGGTTTTGAAATCGCCGCGGCGCGAGTGCGCGACGCGCGGTACGCTCTGGAAGCTTGGCAGAAGAGCCCGCAACACTCGAACGTGATGTTAAATCGCGACACGTGGGCCGACGATCGCTGGCAATGGAAAGCGATCGGGGCGGCCTTTTTTCAAGGGTTCGCTTGCGCGTGGTTTGGCGACTTGGCGGACGGCTAACAATACGGGAGCAACGAATGGATTCGGTGGATGTGTTGGTCGTCGGCGCCGGGTTGGCCGGGTTGAATACGGCTCGTTGGTTGGCCGAGCGGGGACGCCGCGTGATGTTGGTCGACCGCAAGCCGCGGTTGGATCAGTCGATTCACACGACCGGCATTTTCGTCCGCCGCACTTTGGAGGATTTCGAGCTGCCCGAAGATTGTTTGGGGCCCGTCGTACGCGACGTGCGGTTGTATTCGCCTCGCCGGCGGACGATGGAACTGAGCAGCCCGCATGATGAATTTCGCGTCGGAAAAATGGGGCGACTGTATCTGCGAACGTTGGAGGCCGCGATAGGCGCCGGCGTCGATTGGCGGCCGAATTGCCTGTTCGTCGGCAGCCGCGAGCATGCGCACGGTTCGTTGGTGGACCTTGAGATCGCGGGAACTCGGCAAACGGTCGAAGCCCGATTCCTGGTCGGGGCCGACGGAGCCAACTCGCGCGTCGCTCGCGATCTGCAACTCAGCCAAAATCGGCACTGGATCGTGGGTGTCGAGGAAGTTTACGCGAGCCGAACGACGGACGAGTCGCCTTGCCTGCACTGCTTTCTCGACCCGCGCATCGCGCCAGGCTATATCGCTTGGATCGCCGACGACGGCGAGGAGATCCATCTGGGCGTTGGCGGCTATGCGAATCGATTCGAGCCGCATGCGGCATTGGCGCGACTGCGCGAGGAAGCCGGGCGATATGTGTCGCTGCCCGACGCCGAGCCGCTGGAACGCCGCGGCGGACGCATTCCGGTGGGCGGCGTGCTGCGGCGGATCGTGAATCGTCGCGGCTTGCTGGTGGGCGATGCGGCCGGCGCGGTGTCGCCGCTCACGGCCGGCGGTTTGGATCCTTGCTTGCGCCAAGCGGCGTTGGCCGCCGAAGTTGCCGACGCGTATCTAGGCGACGCCCGCGAAACGCACTTGGCTCCGTATCAGGGCGTGCCGTTTCGCCGACGGTTCTTGGTGCGCCGCATTTTGCGTTGGGGATTGGCCGAAGTTCGTCAGCCTTGGATGGCCGAGGCGGCGTTTCGCCTGCTGCAATTGCCGCCGTTAGACGAGCTCACTCGCCGAGTCTTCTTCGGTCGAGGCTCTTTTCCGCTGGAAATCACGGCGCCGGCCTCGTCACCAACAGCCACCGGCTGATGAACTCCGATTGCACTTGGGGCTGTTGGTTTTCTCGGGCCAGCGGATCGTTGCCCGGAAGATGAGAATGTACCCATGGGGACGCTGGCAGCGTCCACCACGTGGCCGATGCTGCCAGCATCGGTAGGTAAGAATTTCGCTGCCGATTACCTATGTGTCCGGTTTCCGGTAGCGGTGGCTTCCAGCCGCCGCTACAGCAGCAATCTCCCACACGATGCTTATTCGACCGTGTGTTGCAGCTTCACTTGGCTGGTTGTCGCCGATTCGTCGATCTGTAGCGGGATGTTGAACAGCACGCTGCCGATCTTGCACAGGCCCTCGTTGCCTTCCTGGCAATAGAAGTAGTTGAAGCCCAGCTTGACGCGGTCGTCGCCCGTGCCGGAAATCTCCAGCGGAACCGTGAAGCTGGCCGCTGGCTCCGACAGCGACTTCGCGCCGGCCTGGCCGCGTACGACGGCGCCCCTCGGCTTCGGGGAACTCCAGCTTGTATTTCATGGGGGCCATCTTGTTAATTTTCCAGCCCTCCGGCGCTTCAGCTCGACGGCCAACTCGATCTTCCCGTCCGTCGGCTTCACTTTGGCTGCGGGTACGGCGACTTCGTTGGGCGAAGCGAGTCGCAGACCTGCCGAGGCCGCCGCTGGTTTCTTAGCGGACTCAAGCCCGGCGATCGAGAGCGTCGAGACTTTCTTGGTGGCCACGTCAACCACGCGAATCGCGTTGTTGTTGGTATCCGCCACAAACAGTTTGCCGGCAGCGTACGAAATGCCGGCCGGCTCGTCGAACTTCGCCGGTTCATCGCTCGCACCCGGCTCGCCCGTTCCCGCCACGGTCGTAACCGCGCCGGTTTTCGCGTCGACCACCTTCACCTTATTGTTATAGGTGTCGGCCACATAGATTTGGCCATCGTGATAGGCGACCCCGAGCGCGTGTTGCAGACGCGCCTGCCGCCGGTCGCCGTCCACATCGCCGAACGTGAACAGTCGGGCGTAAGGCAGTTCGCTGGTGCCCACGACCGTGCGGACTTCGCCCGCCGGGTCAAATGGCACGGCTCGGATCGAGCTGCCTTCGCTATCGGCCACGTACAACCATTCGCCATCGGAAGACAAACCGCTGGGCTGAGCGAATGACGAGAAACCAAGTCGATACGGTTCGCGAGGCAACAGCGGCCCGTCCACGATGTCCTCGCGGCCGTTCCCGGCGTAAGGTCCAATCTCGGATTCGTCGAGCGGCATCTTCCAAATCTGATGCGGTCCGGCCATCGCGATGTACAGTGCGTCTTGGTGGACATACAAAGCCCACGGGCTGTTGATCGGCGTCGTCTTCGGCGGACCGACCCAGCGATCGGGCAACTCATCCAGACGCGTGAGTTCCTCGGCGCCAGGCCATGCCGAGCGGCCTTGCGAGCCGACGCCGGCAATTGTCGTAACCTGCTTCGCCTCCAGATCGACTTTGCGAAGCAGGTGGTTTTCGGTGTCGGCGACGTACAGCGTCGAACCATGTAGCGCCAAGCCTTGCGGATGATCGAAACTGGCTTCCGCATAGCCACCGTCGGCTCGCCCGATCGCGCCGCTGCCAATCGTATCCAGCAGCGTGCCATCCAGCTTCGTGATCACGATCCGATTGTGATTGCTGTCGGTGATAAACAGTCGGTCGCTGGCTTCGTCGGCCAACACCTTGCCCGGATAACGCAGCGGCGTCGGCGTCTGGCGATCGGCCAACAAATCGAACTTGATGGGCGTTTCGTCCAGCAACCCTTGCTCGCGATAGTAAGGAATCGCGACCTTCAGAATCTCGTTCACATCGTCAAAGGTGATCTCGCCGCTGCGGCCCCAAATGGCGTTGCCTTGCGGATCGATCAACAACACGGTCGGCCAGCTATTGACCCCAAACGTATTCCACACATCGTGTCCCGCGTCGTTCACGACCGGATGTTCAATCTCGTAACGCAGAATGGCGTCGGCGATGTTCTGGCTGTCCTTCTCCGTGTCGAACTTGGCCGAATGCACGCCAATCACCACCAATTCCTTGGGGTACGCGTGTTCCAGCTTCTTCAACTCCGGCAAAATATGAATGCAGTTGATGCAGCAGTAAGTCCAGAAATCGAGAATCACGAACTTGCCCTTCAAGTCCTGCTTGCGCAGCGGACCGGCCGTGTTCAGCCACTCGGAATCCTTCGGAAAATCAGGAATCGCGATTCGCCGAGGGAACGGGTGCTCGTCGACTTCGTCCGGTTTCTGAGCCAACCGTTCCGAATCGTCGGGGTTCGTTGAGTCGTCGGGGTTCGTTGCGTCGTCGGAGTTCGCTGGAGCTTCGGCATCGTCCGCCGGTTGATTCGACGCGGGTTGTTGATTCGAATCGGCCGGCTGGTTCGGATCCGTGGCGGGCCGAGCATCCGGCGTCGGTTCGGCGGTTGGTTCGCTGTCCGTTTCCGCGGGCGTTTCGGCGGCAGGCGGCTGCGCATTGTTCGCGTTGTTCGATTCATCTTGCGGTTCGCCTGTCGGCTGGTCATCGCCGCTGGGATTCGGCGTTTCCGTTTGGGAAACCGTTTGAGCCACCGCGGTCGCGGCGGGTTTCGATTCGCATCCCGCCAGCAACAACGTCCAACAACAAACAAGGGCGGCGATCGAAGACGCCAAACTGGTTTCCAGCCGCATGCTCTTGGTTCGAGCCATCGTCAAATTTCCTTCGCGCGGGAGTGAGTCAAACGCGTGGTTGTCCGGGATTAGAAGCCGACCGTTGACGCTGCCGTGAGGCAACGCCACCGCCGACCGGCACATCATACTAGAAACGCGCGCGGAGGGCGAAAAGACGAATCGCCGATCCCGATGGCCGCTCGACCTAGCCTCGCGGAAGGCTTGACGGCTCAAACCTCCGAGTCGTCGTACCAGCGGCGGTCGGCTGGATGCCAAAGCGGTTGGCCACTTTGTAGACGTTGAGACATGATGACGACTTTCTCGTTCGAGCCGGGCATCGCGGACGTGGCGTCGAAGTCGCCCTCGTCGCACAATTCCGGCTCGAAATCCCATTCGCCCAGTTGAATCGCCTCCAAAACGGTACGGGGCATGGCGGCACTCCTTACAAAGATGGCGATCCTCACCAGTTCGCCAAAGGGCTTCGACAATCCACCGAGCAAGACGGCGAAACGCGGCACAGGTTGCCGAGAAGGCGGGTCGAACTGGCGACCCGTGCAAGCCGCCAGGTATTTGGCTTTCCTTTGACAAAGCGAAGTCAAGCAAATTGTGGAGAATCGTCTGCGGTGCGAGCGGCCAGTTCCATTAACGCGATTAATGCCGCACGCGTGTTCGCTCGAAACCGGACCGACTCGCGAGCCGTCGCAGGTTGCCCGCGCACGGCCACATAATCAGGCCCGCTATCCAACACGGCGGCGAAGTCCTCCGATCGTGCAACGACCCGCCAATCACCGCTCGCAAGCCATGCCGACGAGCCAGCGATATCCAGCGACTCAGCTCTGGGCGCCGTAAATCAATTCGGTAAGCGGCCCTGCACTGCTTTGTCGAACGTGTCGATCAACAGCATGCGGCAACCGAGTCGCGAAGCTTGCTCGCACACCGATCCGAGATCAGGCGAGTCGGCGTTCTCCGCATCGGCGGTAAACAGCGACCGCGATCGAGTCGCCGAAAATTCGATGAGTCGCTGCCAGCGATTCCGCCACCTCCGCCGCGCGGCGGCAACCAGCCAGCCCGACCTTGGCGAAAGACCCGGCGTCGTTCGAGCCAAGGACTCGGCCGACAACGCCGCAGCTTCCGCAGTGAGCATCATCGCGTCCGGTTCCAACAACTCGCCCAACGCGACGCTTACCGGACGACGACGATCCACCGCCTGCAAACCCTCAGCGCCACACATCGGCCGGGCGGGCGCCGAGTGCCCCGGCGTTCGGCTCCTGGATGTCGATCATCCACGCCGCCGGCCAACGCGGCTTCGCCTCGGCTCGCTGCGAACACTCACCAACAGCCGCGTCACGACGGTTCTTCGCGGCGACTGCTTCGGCTCGCCGCTGGCGATGAATCTCGATCGTCGCTGGGTTCATGCCTTGCACCAAGTCGGGCGTGATCGGCTCGCACCAAGTGCCGCGAATCGTGACGTATCCGTTGCACCAGTGGCCCAACGCCGGCTTCACTTCGCGGTTCTTCCAAGCTTCGGCCGCTTCGGCCAATCGCACGATAATCGTGCGCGTTTCCGCCCCGTGCTCTTCCGCCCCGGCCAACATCGCCGGACCGTGGCCGAGAAAAAAGCACTCGACGATCTCGACCGGAATGCGAAACGGCGTGACGTCGCCCAGATACACGAGCAGATGTTCGTGCTCGTAAGCCAACCGCGGCATTCGCAGCGTGTTCGCGATCACGCCCCCAGCCGCCAGCGACGCCGCCATGACCAAGCCGCCGACCAGCGTCAGCCACTGCACCGACGGATAGTTCACCGCCACGACAACCAGCGACGCGCCCAGCAGAAAGCCGAGCGACGGCAGGATCAATCCCATCGCCAACAGCCGGTTGTTCGACCGTAGCCAAATCTCTCGCATCAATGCATCGAACACGTATTTCGTACCAACCGGGCCAAACATTATCACCGCGACAGCCTCGATTGTGCGGGCGTTGGCCAGTTCACGCAATGGTGGCCAGCCGCGCCGCTAAACCGGATTCCCCCCGGCCGCTCGATTCGTCGGCGCCGCGACTCGCCAGCCGCGCGAACTGCATGTTCGCCTCGCGCCAGCTTCACCGGGGCTTAATTCGGGCAAGTTAATCTCCACGCTTCACGGCTTCGAGATGATTCGACGCGAGGGCAGACGTGCGGAAACTGAACTACCGCAGAACATTGGACGTGGCCATCATCCCGAATCCGGGCCAAGCGGTGACGCGCTTCTTCGGTTCGACGCGCCACGGTTGGGCGACGGACGCGGCAGCCTCGACCGCACTCGTGCGCGTGATGCATCGCGGCAACTGGAAGCCCAGCCGGATCGGCGCGGCGCTCGAAAAGACCGTTTTAAGCAAACTGTTCCCGTCGCAAAAACCGCTGCCGCCGTCGCGCGAAAACCTTCAAATCGCCTATGCGACTCGCCCCGCCGATCTGGTCGTCCGCATCGTGCCGCAAGCCGAACGGCTGCGGTTCGATTTGGCCTACACGTTTTACTTCGTCGGGGCCGAGAAAGAAGTGACCCAGCCCGAGCGTCGGCACTGGAAGAACGCCGTGGACGAAGATATTCAGCAATTGGAGGCGTTCGTCTATGAGCAACTTGGCTGACCATCGACGCCGCAACCTCGCCGACCACGGACCTCGCCGAAACCGTCGATTCGTAGCTGGAAGCCCCGCCGCATGATTCGTCTGCCCCAATCGGAAAACTGTCCCCAGTGCGGCTCGCGCGACTTCATCACGCTGCATTCCGACCTGGGCAGCTCGTTCGGAATTCGGCTGGTCTACGATCGCCGCTGCGCCGACTGCGACACGCGCTATTCGCCGCCCGTACCGCCCGCCATCTCGATCATGGCCATCGTCGTGGGCATCGGCGTCGCCGTGGGGAGCCCGCTGCTTGCCCATTGGCTGCCCGCGTATTTTGATCCCGAAGAACAAACCGTCCGCTACGGACTTCGCGCGTTCTTCTACGCTCTGGCCTTCGTCGGATTCGTATTCGCCGCGAAAGGCGCCTGGAATCTGTTCGGATTCACTAAGTCGCAAGCGGCCGACAATTCCCAAGCGCCCGACAACTCGCAAGCATCTGACAACATACAAGCCTCCGACGGCGAGCATTCTTGAAACCCGCGTTGCCGCGTCGCTACTTTGGGCCCATCCGAACCGCGCCGTCCAGGCGAAGCGTGGCGCCGTTGAGCATCGAGTTCTCGAAGATTTGCCGCACGAAGGCGGCGAATTCAGACGGGTCGCCAAATCGAGGCGGAAATAACGTTTGCTCTTGCAGCGAATCGCGAACGGCGGCCGGAGCGGCTTGCATCATCGCCGTTTCAAAAATGCCGGGTGCGACGGCCACGACGCGAATGCCGCAACGAGCCAACTCGCGAGCCATCGGCAGAGTCATGCCGGCGACGCCTCCTTTGGAAGCCGAGTACGCCGCCTGGCCGATCTGGCCTTCAAATGCCGACACGGATGATACGTTGACGATCACTCCGCGTTCCCCGCCAGCCAATGGTTCTTGCCGAGCGATCGCCGCCGCGGCCAGTCGCCCCACGTTGAACGTGCCGATCAGATTCACTCGGATCACGCGCTCAAACAATTCCAGCGGATGCACTTCGTCGCGACCCAAAACGCGAGCCCCGGCCAGAACCCCGGCGCAATTCACCACGCCCCGAAGTCCGCCGAAACGCTGCTCAGCCGCCTCGACCGCCGCCGTCACTTGCGCCGCGTCCGTGACGTCCGTCGGTTGAAACGCCACCCGGTCGCCACACTGTTCGACCATGGCTGCCGCAGCCGACTCGTTCACATCCGCGATCATCACATTGGCCCCCGCGGCCGAAAGATGTCGCACGCATCCTGCGCCGAGCCCCGATCCGCCCCCGGTCACCAGTATCGTCGCATTAGCAAGCTGCATGTTTCCGTGCTCCTAGTTGAGGCGAGGCATTATACCTGAAACACGCGTTTTTCGATAATGATCGCGGGAAGGATCACCGCTCCCACGACGACCGCCTTCAGCCAGGCGTTGAGGTCCAACGGCACAGACCCAAACAGCGTATTGGCCGGCGGGAAATAAATGAAACCAGCTTGCAGAATTAGCACAAGTGTGACGCCCAAATAAAACATGGGGTTGGTAAACAAGCCCACCGACCAGAACGAATCCCGAAGCGACCGGCAGTTAGCCAAATAGAAACATTGAAAGATGATAATGGTCGTGACCGCAATCGTCTGCGATTCGGCCAACGCCACGGCGTGAGATACACCTTTCTCTAATTCGGCATAATACTCCCACAGAAAAATACCGACGGTCGCGACGGTCATAAGGATGGCGACCGCGGTCGTGCGTTTGAGTACGAAGCCTTTCAAAATCGGTTCGCCCGGCCGTCGCGGCTTGCGGCGCATCACGTCCGGTTCCAACGCCTCAAAAGCCAGCGGCAACGCCAGCGATACGGTGGCCACCAAATTGATCCACAACAGTTGAATGGGTGAAAGAGCCAGCAACAACTCTCCCGTCTCATTATCAAACGGAAAGAACGCGACGGCGCAGCCGAGGATAAGAGCGAGCCCCAGATTCGTGGGCAACACGAACGCCAGGGACTTAATGAGGTTGTCGTAGACGCGACGGCCTTCTTCCACCGCCGCGCCGATCGACGCGAAATTATCGTCGGTCAACACAATGTCCGACGCCTGTTTCGAGGCCGCGGTCCCGGTGATTCCCATGGCCACGCCGATGTTGGATTGCTTGAGCGCCGGTGAATCATTCACTCCGTCGCCGGTCATGGCGACGATTTCGCCACTCTGTTGCAACGCCTTCACCAACCGCAGTTTGTGCTCGGGAGCAACGCGGGCGAAAACATTCACGCGCTCCGCCGCCTCACATAATTCAGCGTCTCCTAAGGCGGCGATATCATTTCCCACTAAAACGCCGCCCTCGCCAAGGATTCCCAGCCGATCGCCAATCGTCGCCGCGGTCGCGCGATGATCGCCGGTAATCATCTTGACGGTAATGCCCGCTTGATGGCAGGTATGGATGGCCCGAATCGCCTCTTCGCGCGGCGGGTCGATCATGCCGACGAGCCCCAATAAATAAAGATCCGATTCGACATCACGATGATTCAGCTCGACCTGATCGAGTGACGCCTCGCGTTCGGCGATCGCCAACACTCGCATGCCCCCCGCGGCCAATTCATCAACGATGGCGAGCACGCCCTCCACATCGACATTCCCACAACGCCGGACGACCGCTTCCGGAGCGCCCTTTACGATGACGCGGCGCACCTGATCCGGCGTATCATGCAATGTCGCCATCCATTGATTCTCCGATTCGAATGGGATCGCATCACGTCGTGGATAGCGGCTTCGAATCGAGTCCGTAGAAATCCCCATTTTCTCGGCGGCGACTATGAGCGCGCTTCGGTTGGGTCGCCGGTGATCGTCCAACGTCCTTCGTCGTCTCGCAGTGTGGCGTCGTTGCACAATGCGGCCGACGTGATCAGTTGGTTGACGTCGGTCGTGGTCCCAAATTTTTCTCCATCGCGAAACAGCTCGCCGCGCGGTTCATAACCGACGCCGGTCAGCTCATAGCGACCGTCGTTCGTCCAGAGAGCGCCGACCGTCATTTCGTTGCGCGTGAGCGTGCCGGTCTTATCCGAGCAAATCACCGTCGTGCTCCCTAACGTTTCGACCGCCGGCAGCTTTCGCACAATCGCTCTTCGCCGGGCCATTCGTTGCACACCAATTGCCAACGCAATGGTGACAATCGCGGGCAATCCTTCGGGAATCGCACCCACGGCGAGCGCAATGGCGAAGATCAACGTCTCGCGAAGCGCATCAAAGAAACTCGCGTCCGTTTCCCACATCGTGCGAGCGATGCCGACGGCCAGCATCAGGGCGGTCACCAACAGAATGCCGATGGTGATGACGCGGCCGATTTCTCCTAACGCTTTCGTTAATGGCGTTTCTAAATCCGTCGTTTGTTGTAGGAGCGATGATATTTTTCCCAATTCCGTTCTGGCTCCCGTGGCGGTAACCACTCCGGACGCCGTTCCATAAGTTACTAGCGTCCCGGCGAAAGCCATACAGCTTCGATCCCCAATCGAAGCGTCCATGTCCACGGGTTCGGAATTCTTGGACGATGGTACGGATTCCCCTGTCAGCATCGCTTCATCAATGTGGAGATTCTTGGTATCCATCAACCGCAGATCCGCCGGGACATGATCTCCCGATGCCAATAGAACGACGTCGCCCGAAACCAGTTCGTCGGCGGAAACGGTGTGGTGTCGTCCGTCTCGCACAACGGTGACATGCTCGGGCACCATTTGACTTAGCGATTCGATGGCTTTGCCCGCGCGAAACTCCTGAATGAATCCAATGAGAGAATTGATCGCCACAACCGAGAGAATCACCACTCCGTTCTTGATTCCTTCGCCGTCCCAATCGACCAACATGGCGACAGCTCCCGATCCGATCAACACCCAGATCAACGGGTTGTTGATTTGTCGCCATAACAAAGTCAGGGGACCCTCTCGGCGGCCACGCGGCAAGACATTGGGGCCGTCTGTGTTGAGTCGTTCTCGGGCGTCCGACGACGCGAGACCGTGACGGCTGGTGGTGACTTGCCGGAGAACTCGTTCCACATCCCAAGCATGAACTGGGGGAAGAGTATTTCGGTCCGAAGGGGATGGATTTGGCAGCGTTTTAGACATCGCGAGTCGGTCCCACACTTGATTGTGTTACCCGAGGAGGAAACAAACCCACCCCGGCTTGCGCCTCGGTGGTTTTGCCTCCTGCGATTGACTCGCAGCTAGTCGACGGAGGAACGGCAGGCGTCCGATCCTCGTGTTGACGACCGACTAGTTCCGCAACAGCGGCAGGCTACTTCCCAGTCCCAGCATCGTATCGGTTTGCCGACAAGCGGCAAGGACACGCATGCTCCATAGACAAAATCTTTTCGTGGAAGAGATCGTCAATCGATGCTTCGCTTCTCTCCACATTCCAAATGTAGCTCGAAAAGTCCGCCGGCGATGTCGCGATATGAACGACATCGCCAGCGGACGACAGTTCGGTCCCCGACCTACTCGGGCAAAGTGACCGGCGTGTGGAATCCGGCCGGTTTCAGCGCCAACACCGAGCATTGCACTTCGTTCAGGATGTGTTCGCAGGTGTTGCCCATCAACAATCCAGATACGCCGGATCGTCCGACGGTTCCCATCACCAGCACATCCACATTTTGCTCCCGCACGAATTCGGGGATTACCACGGCCGATTCGCCTTTGATGAGGCGAACGCCACCAGATTGGCTATTCAGCGAATACTTGGCGAGGAACTCGTTGAATACCTTTTCGACGGCACGTTGCGACTGAGATTGCACATCGGCAAACTCCGAGTCCGACATTTTCGATCGCAGCAGATGTTCGCCGTAGATCGACCAAGCGTGCAGAATCGTCACGCGGCAACTCTCCAATTCGCTCAGTCCGTTGGCCAACGACACGATCGTGTGGTTCAACTCGGCGTGAGCCTCGTCGTGCCAAGTCGGGTCGACCGCCGCCAGCACGTGCGACAACTTTTGGGGCGGGTTGGGTCTTACGATCCAAACCGGGCAAGGACACTTGCGAAGCAACCGGAAACTGGTCGTGCCAAAGAATCCATTGCGCCAACTGTGAACACCGCGAGCCGTTCGGATCACCAAATCGTGATCGCCTCGCATTACTTCGTGGATCAGTTCCAGTGAAGTCTTGCCAAGCCCGGTTGTGACGCTGACATCCACTCCCTTTTCTCGCACCGAGGCAGCCACGGCCTCAAGTTGCTGATGCTTCTCCTCGCGTTCCAATTCCAGTAGATGTTCCACATTGGGTAATAACATACTGACCGGCCATTGCGCCTCATGCACAACATCCATCAATTTCAACTTGGCTCCACTATGAGTGGCCAAATCCACAGCGCGTTCCAAAGCCGGATGAACCGCAGCGCTCGTGTCGAGGGATACCAGAATGTTTCTGAAGCGTTTCATGGCTGCCCACCTTTCGGGAGAGGAGTCACAACGCCGTCCGCCGCGGGCGATTGCGGCTGATTCCGACGGCGGCATCAAGAAGTTGCAACGTTTGGGCCAATTCTGAACTGGTCTGCGCGGATTCGGGCGGATTTCAACTCTCCGTTCGGAAGAGCATGAATTCCCTGAAATCCTTCAGCCCCAAAGATGGATTGCGCGCATCACATAACGTCAAGTGCGCGGGGCACGGCGTTCCAGGTGCGCTCTCGCGGGCGCTTTGAGTATCTAACGCGCCCCGCTCCGCACAGTTGTGCGCGGGGCGGCTGGATGCCTCATATTCTCAAGCCGCAATCGTTAGAACGGCAACAGCTTCTTCGGCAAATACTCTTTCATACGATCCCAGCGCGACGTGCGCGCCGCGGGCGCGGTGGGTTTCTCGGCCGGCGGTTCCGGCGTCGGCTCGACCGCGGCGGCTGGCGGCGTCGCGGCGACCGACCCGCCTGACGTCGCCGTGCCCGCCGAACGATTCGGCTCGCTCTCCGGCATCGGTTCCGTCGCCAATCGGCTCGCCGGCGCTGGCACATGCAAATTCAAATACCGAGCCCAATAGCCGTCGACAAAATGAAGGCAATCGCCCAGACGGTTCTCATCCAGCAAATAGTCCGCGCCGGCAATCTGCTTCCGCAACTCCGTGCGTTCCGACGGCTTCGAGGCATCAAAATCGTGAAAATACAAATGGTGCAGTTGCACATCGTCAATCCACAACTCGCCCGGTCCCATCAGATCGAAACCGATACGCAGTTGTGAGAGGCCTTCGACCGGCAAATCCAGCGGCGCGAGATATGGCTTGGAACCCCAATCGTCCCCCACATCGAACCCGGTTCCGGCGCCGACCGGATTAAAACGATAGAAAGTGCCGTCCGGCGCTCGAGCTTCGAGTGCTAACCGTAGCGGCGGTTGCTTTCCAGCGTCGCGGACGCGCAGCCACACCATGACGAAGCCGCGCCCGGTCCGAGGCGGCGTCATCGGTTCGCTGCGGACCCACAACACCGGCCCGTCGCTCTTGATATGCAAACTCTGCTGCCCGCGGTGAGGATCGCTCGCGTCCAGTTCCACGTTCACTCCGTCGCCACGAGCGAACACCCAGCCCGGCACCTGACCGCCCACGCCCTCCTCGAAACCCGGATTGGGAACCGCGTCGTAGGGCGGCGGGTTCACCAGCAAGTTAGCCCGCGCTCGCACCTGACGCACTTCGGTCCGCAACCGCAACGGCACACTCGGGTCGATCCTCACACTCCAATCCCGCACCGAAACGTTCGGGGCGTTCAGCTCGACCGCGATGAAGTCATACGGAGCCAAGTTCAGCATCCACCTCGGTCCGGCCGGCGTTTGTGCCAGCGCCGGCAACCGCCGTTCGCCGAGCGGCCGAAGCTGCACGTTCGGCGGCGCGAGCAGCTCCAGCTCCGCCGTCACCGGCCACGGAAAATCATTCACGATGTAAAGGAACGTCCGTCCGCCGAGTGTCAGTCGCCGCACCGTCAACGGCTGCCGGTTTGCTTCAGCGCCGGCTGGCTTGACCGTCTCGAACGGCCTGTTAGGCAGCGACCGAAACGCCGCCAGCAGCTCGCGCGTCGATTGCTCTTGTCCCAACGACAGCATCCAGCCGCCGTCGATCAACACGCGCGAATCGTGCTGCGCGATCGCGTGAACGAACCGCCGGCGATTGTGTTCCAATGCGGGCGATATCTGTGCGAGCAACCAAGTTTGCGTGCTGCCGGCGCCGAACGGGCTGGCCGCATCGAAACCCGGAACGCGCAGCGGCGAAGTCTCGTGATAGAACAGCGTCGCGGACTCCGCGTCGCCGAAATAGCGATCCACGTCCAGCGACTCGTTGATTCCCACGTCCAACAGTCGACCGGCCGGCGAATCCAACGGAGCTTGCCGCGACGGCCGCGGCGCGACGATCGACCCTTCGCTGGCAAAGCTCGACAAGTCAACGCCGTGCAATCGCAACGCTTCGGCGATCGCCGGCTGAGCGGGCAGCTTCGGCAGCAATTGGTTCCGCACCGACGCGGCCGAAAACATCCCCGACGCGTTCAAATACAGCTTGGCTCCCGGACGCCGACGAACAAGCTCGTCGCGCAGGCCGCGATAGAAGTTCGTCAAGTTTTCGACACGCCAGTCCAACCAAGGCGAACGCCCATCGCCCAACAAATAGTCGACCCGAGCCGAGAAATTCCGCCAAGCTTCGTCGGGCAACTGGGACTTCGATTCCTCCGTGAATCGCCGCAGCGTGCGATTGTCGTAACCCCACGGTTCGCCCGGCAACAACGCATAGCTATCCGGCTCGAGTTGGATCGCCAATCCGTCGAACGACGCATGCGTGTCGTAGCGTTCGACCAACTCGCGCACCACGTTTCGCATCGCCTGCTGCACGCGGTCGTCCAGCGGGTTGTAGTACGGCGCTAATCCTCGCTGAGCCCCGCGCGACGCCACCCACGTCCGTCCTTCCGGGCCGATCAGCTCCAGTCCGTCGGCCGCCGCGGCGCCTTGCCGCTTGATCGCTTCCAACGCCGGCAACGGAGCGGCGAACTGCACCGTTGGAACCAGCCGCATTCCCTCGCGGTCGAACAGCCGAAACAACAACTCCAACACATCCTTGCGCATCGGATCCTGTCCGGTGTAGAAGAACATGCCGTTGTCATATTTGCCGGTCGGCGCCAACAAGCGGCTGGGGTAGATCGAGCTGCCGTCGCACGCGACCGTGACCATCGCCGAGTTGTAACCGGCGTACCGCAGGTATTCGACGAATCGCCGCGCGCCGTCCAAACACGTTTGCCAATCGTCCAAACTGCGGCCCGTGTATTCGTCCAGCGCCTCGCCCGCCATGAAGTTGTCGTTGAACAGCGGCTTCTCGAAATACGCCATCAATTGCCGCTCGTCGATCGAAGCCGCGGTGGTCCCGGAATTGGCCCCGGCGCTGGTCGCGGTCAAGCTTGCGGGCGGCAACGTTCGCGGCCCGGACAACACGCGAAGCTTGCCGAACATCGCCGGTCCGCTCTGGCCTCGATTCGTGAGCAACACGAACGGCGAGTCCGTCCGTGGCCAAAACACAATCCGATGCACGCCCAGCGGCGAAGTGGCCGGAGCCAGCGTGACGGGCACTTCCACGCCCGAATCCAAGCCGATCGGCCCGACGCTTCCCGCCGCATCGGGCTCGACAATGCTGATCCCCAGCGTGTGCGGCGAACCGGTCGGAAACTCGACCTCCAAAATGTGCGGCACGCCCTTCTTCGCGATCGGCAACGGATAAGCTTGCCAGCCGCCTTGCTCCAGCCGCAGACAGTCGATGCCGCCTTCTCGAAAGCGAGTCGCTGCGTTGTTCCCCAGCGGCTCGGGCGCGTAGCCCGGCAATCGCGTGAATCCCGGCAACAACGCCAGCCGATCCCACCACGTCTCGCTGGTCGGATCGATCTCGCCGACGCTTTCCCAATCCGCCGGATCGAGCGGAGCCGGGCGATCGTCGACGACCACGACCTGCACCTTGCGTTGCAACAGCGGCTTCGGACGCCGTAGTTTGTCGGTCAGCGTTCGCGGGTGCAGCGACACCGTGATGTCGTAGGCGCCTTCCAGCTTCGGCAGCAACAGCGCTTCGGGCGTGATCGCCGGCAACGACCCGTCGGCGGCGACGGTCAATTCTTGTTCATACGACCACAGCGAACTCGTGCCGCGAGCCGGATGTAATTGCACGACGGCTCGCAACGCCGTCCCCGGCGCGATGCCCGCATGATGCGGCGTCACTTGAAAAGCGAACACCTCTTCCGTGGCGAACACCAACGAATCCCGCTCGAAATCGAACCGCAACGCGTCGCCCGGCGCTCGGCGCACGATCAGCCGGTTGCCACGTTCATCCAGTTCGCGATTGTGAAAGTCACGGACCAGCTCGGCCAGCGTCAGCTCGATGCGACTGAACTGCGTCGGCCGATCAGCCGGAGTTAGCTCGAGCGCCAGCCGCGCGTCGCTCGGCCCCCGCACCGTCACATCCACGCCGCCATAGCTAGTCGGGCTCAGCGGCGCGACTCGCAACACGCCGGTCGCATCCACGAAAGCCGACCCCGGCGAATCCGCTTCCAGGCTCAGGCCCTGGACCGCCGAGAGTTGCCCGGCGGGAAACGCCAGCGACGCCCGCCACACCCGAGCTTCGCCGCCGCCCCACAGAATCCTCAGCCGCAGCTCCATCGTCTCGGCGCCGCTGGCCCGATTCGCGCCGAACGACGCCAGGCAGATCCAAACGCCGAGCATCGTCAGCGCGAGCGAACGCGCGAACGTCGGAAGAGTTCGTGAATGGAGTCTGGAATGTTGCACGGACTTCCCTGTCCGAATCGGCGGAGCCGGAAAATTGGGCGGCGGATTATAAACGCGTCCCGCAAATCGGTTCCACCCCGGTATTCCGAGCGCACGCTTCGCCGTTCCGCCTCACGTTTCTAGCAGACGTACCTAGAGTCGCGCTGTGCGCGGGTCTCCCGACCCCGCACGCATTATGACCGCAGGTCTCCCCGTGCCGCAGGAGACCTTCGGTCGGCGGTTTCGGCGAGGTCGGGAGACCATCGCCGAGCGCGTCCAGACGGTGATCGGAGCCGCAGCGAGCCCCAGCCAACCCGGCGCCCGATCCGAACGCCCTTCGCAGAAGCAGTCGCCCTGACAGCCATTCAATCGCGTCTTACACGCGCAACGGCATCTTACATCGCTTCAACGGCACCTTACACTGCCACAATGGCAGCTCACATTGATTCAACGCGAGCTTACACTGCCTCAATGGCAGCTTACAACGCTTCAATGACACGTTACACCGCCACAATGGCAGCCATTATCGCGCAATCGAACGTTACATCAATTCAATTGATGTAACAGCGGGCGTAAAGCACGTTACACTGCCGTAATGGCAGCTCGCACTGCCACAATGGCAGCTCGCACGCGCGCAATCGACCGTTACCGCAGGTTTTTCGCGTCGCAAACCGCTGCAAATATAGAGTTTACGTCGACGCCATCTCGCGACCGTCCACGAAACCGCGCGCAGAAGCCCATTTTTGCCTATGGAAGAGAATCCGCCATATCGTTTCCCATAGGAGCGGAGCAAGCGCAAGCTGCCCGGTGCCGCAACAGCTGCCCCACCCGTCTCAACGTTACGCACCGAGCAGCCGCACTTCCGCCCCAGAAAGGGCTACGCGCGTCCGCGTTCATAGAGCGGAGCAGCGCAGCTGCCTCGGTGCGCCGCAACAAAGCGTCCCATCTCGTCCAACGTCCCATCTCGTCCAACGTCACTCACCGGAGTGCTGCACTTCCGCTCCCATAGAGCGGCCCGTGAGGTGGCCTGGGCTTTGGGGCCAGGCATCCTCTTATTTCAGCGGGGACGGTTGTCTTCGAAACGGCTTGGCGAGAGAGGTAGCCAGCTGTTGAGTGAGACGCGATGTTGTAGTAGTGGATGAACTCGGTGAGTCGCGCCGCGTCCTGATAGCTTTCATATTCGGTCATTTGCAGCCCGTCTTGATCGTTCCAAAGCAAGATTCCATGAAGGCGTTGTCGTAGCAGTCGCCGGGCGCGGCTCATGCTTTGACGCATCGAGCTGCGTTCCAGGATCGAGCGATACTTCTTGCTTGCATACTGGCCGCCGCGATCGGTATGGTGAATTAAATCGGGACCTGGCTGTCGAGTCTTGAATCGCCTCGCGAAGTGCTTTGATCGCCAACTCACACTCATATCCATTGCCAAGGACCAACCAACAATGCGTCTCGAAAGCGGTCCATCAACGTCGCCATATAAGCGAACCCACGTCGCACGACGGGAATATATGTGATGTCGCCCACCCACAACTTGTTGATGCCATTGGGTTCGGGGTGCTCAAGCAATAAGTTCTCATTGTAGCCTGCTCGGTGTCGACTTTCCGTCGTTCGTGGCTTGAAGGATTTTGGCTGAAAAGAGCCGAAAGCCCAGCGATTTGTAGCAGTTTTGCGACCCGTTCTCGACCGATCGAAACTCCCTGAGCTTAGTTCCGCGGCGATACGCCGAAGGCCATAGCGTCTTTGATGTCGATGAAACGTGGAGATTACCAAGGGGCAGACATCCATGTCGCTTTGTTCTCTTAGACTTGGCGGTTCATTCTGAAATCGTTGAAATGCCGAGGAAGCCAAGTATCACACCGACTTCACGTTCCGAAGCGACCCCTTCCTCAATGATGTTGGCCGCGGCCTTATAGAGTTGGTTCACTCGCCGCGGCCGAAAATGATCAAAGCTTTTTTAAGATGTCGCGTTCGCGTTCGACGCGCCGCAGCCTGGCTTCCAACTCCGCGACTCGTCCATCCAAGCGCCTCGCCGACCACCCCGGCCGACGCGACCTGCTGCTGCTTCCAACGGTAGCAGATTCGTTCCCGAGATTCCCAGTCGCTCGACGATCGACAAGGCGGAATGCCCGTCGAGCAGCATGGCAACCGCATCGCGCTTAAATTCATCCGTGTAAGCGCCGGCGTTCGGGCGTCATCGAAGGCTTGATCTTCCGTGGCATCTTGAGCTCCTTGCGTTCCATTCAATTAAGCACTCGCCTGGCCCCCAAACCTGTACACCACGCGCACTTCCGCTCCTATAGAGCGAGCAGCGTGCCGAGTGCCGCAACAAAAGCTGCCCTATCGCGTCCAACGTTACGCACCGGAGCCGCGCACTTCCGCTCCCATAGAGCGTCTGCGCGCCCGCGTTCATAGGAGCGGAGCAGCGTTGCCGCCCGCGCCGCAACAAAGCGTCCCATCCCGTCCAACGTTACTCACCGGAGTAAAGGCGCACTTCCGCTCCTAGAGGAGCAAGCGCAAGCTGCTCGGTAACCCGCAACAAGAACCCTCACATCCAGCGTCACTAACCGGAGTGCCGCGCCCTTATTTGTTATCTTGTTACCCGTCGGTCACTATCCGACTTCGGCAATTGCAATTGAGACTCTATCCGATCAATGGCTTGGATCGAACTCCTTGAACAGTGGGTTTGTTAATGGCCGACTCCGGAACACAATCAAGAAGGCACTATGACGATCGTTGGAATCGGCTTCGGCCGGTGGCTTGAACGCCCTCAAATTCTCTTCTTTGCGGCAATGCCCGCGGATACCGGCGCCGCGTTTGTCGTCGTCGTAGCACCTCTCGCCCGAGCACAAAAAGCCATCTTGGCGGAACTGATTCAGCCGGCAATGCGCCGCGATGCCGGTACAGCAGGTTACATGGAAACGGTCAAACTGGAACCGAATCGCGTTTACATCATTCCGCCGGCCGCGAATCTCAACACGATCGACACGCATTTGCGTCTGAGCGATCTGGAACCTCAGCCGCACAAACGCGCCACGGTCGACCATTTTTCCGCACGCTGGCCGATACACACGACGGACACTCCATCGGCGTCGTGCTGACCGGGACCGGCTCGATGGCACGCTGGGTTTGCGATACATCAAGGAAGCGGGTGGCGTTACCATCGCCCAAGATTCTGGCGAGGCCGAATATGATGGCATGCCGCGATCGGCCGTCTGGCGTGGTCGACTTTGTGCTGCCGATCGAGCTGATCGCCGAGAAGTGGCGATTGACGCGGATCGAGCCGCGAGCCGTGCGTTCCGCCCGACGGCGAAGAGCTGAACGAAGACCACGCTCGGCCGTTGCACAAAATCTGCCTCAGATCCGCAGCCGCACCGGACACGACTTCACAATACAAACGCTCCACCGTGATGCTGCGGCGGATTCAGCGACGGATGCAATTGCAGCACGTCGAGTCGCTCGAACGGTATCTGGAGTTCCTGCGCGACAACCGCGACGAGGTCCGCGATCTGTTTGACGATTTGCTGATCACCGTCACCGAGTTCTTCGCGATCAACATGTTCGAGTGCCTGGAAGACAAGGTTCATTCCGGCAAATCTGAAGGCAAGACGTCGAACGACCGCATCCGCGTCTGGTCGGTCGGCTGCTCGACTGGCGAAGAGGCTTATTCCATCGCGATCCTGTTGTTGGAAGAGTTGAGCAAAACACGCGAGGAGCGGCCGCTTGTAGGTGTTTGCCAGTTGATCTTCATGAACGGTCGCTGTCCCGCCGCGGAAGGCATTTATCCGTTGGAGATTTCCACCAACGTGCTGGCCGAATGGCTCAAGCGATACTTCACCAAAGAGAACGACAACCGCGTGCGGCGGAAGTTGGCGAGATGGTGGTCTTTTGCCCCGCATAATTTGTTGGGCGACCCACCGTTCTCTCATTTGGACCCTAATCGTTTGCCGCAACGTCATGATCTACCTGTAACGCGATGTTCAGCGTGACGTGATTCGATTGTTCCATTACGCGTTGGAGCCAGAGGACGGCTGGTCCTGGGCACGAGCTTTGTTTTTGCGGATCGCAGCGAGCTGTTTACGGTCGAAGACAAACAGAGCTGCGTTTACCGGCGGCGAAACGTGCCGACCAGGGAAGTGGACCTGCCGATTCTGTCCGTCCTGCCGCGGACGCGTCATGGCGAAGGAAACCGCGACGAGGATGCGCCACGGCGCGCGGGGCGACCGAAAGCTATGGCGTGCTCCACGAGCGAGTGGTCGAACGGATACGCGCCGCCGAGCGTGCTGGATCAATGCCGATCACGAGATCGTTCACAGCTCGACGCGTGCCGGACGATACAAAGATGGAGATCCCGGGGGCGAGCCGACGCGCCAGTGTTCAAACTGCTTCGCGAACCATTGCGTCGAAGTCCGAGCGGCGTTACTGCCGCCAGACGTTCGGGCGAATCGACGCGGTCCTGCCGGTGCGAGTGAAATTCAACGGCGAGTCTCGACGCGTCGTGGTTCACATTCACCCGGCTCGCGACGCGGAGCTGGAGGGCTTTACGCTGGTCGTCTTCGACGAGCTGCCGGAAACCGATTTCTGAAGCGGACGATCTCGAACGTAAGGAACAGCCGTCCCGTTCGCCGACGCGACGACCCGCCGCGAGATGGAAGCCGAGGTCGAGCTGTACCGCCAGCGGCTACAAGCGACGATCGAGGAGTACGAGTCCAGCCGCGAGGAAATGCAGGCTTCCAACGAGGAGCTTCAATCGGCCAACGAAGAACCTCGCTCGACGATGGAGGAGCTGAAAACGAGCAAGGAAGAGCTGCAGTCGATGAATGAGGAACTGGCGACGGTCAGCCAGGAGAATCGGCATCGCGTCGACGAACTCAGCCAGCTTTCGCACGACCTGCAGAATCTGTTGGCGTCCACCGATATCGCCACGTTGTTCCTGACCATACAGGATCGTGCGGTTCACGCCCCAGACCGAAAAAACTGTTCAACATTCGCCACACCGACCGGGGTCGGCCGCTTACGGATCTGACGCATCATTTGGAATACCCGGATAGCGGACGGCGGGCGCGTGTGCTGGATCGGCTGGAACGGGTCGAGCAGGAGATGCCCGGCAACGGCCGCTGGTATCTGACGCGGTTAGTGCTGTATCGCACCGGCGATGACCGGATCGACGGCGTGGTGGTTACGTTTATCGACATCACCGAACGAAAGTGGCCGAAAGAGAGAGCGACAAGGCAAAGGAATACGCGGAAAGCATCGTGGAAACGTTGCACGAGCCGCTGCTGGTGCTCCATCCGGATCTGACAATCAAGAGCGTCAACGCCGCGTTCTACGACCACTTTGATGTCGACGCGATCATACGATCGGTCGCAAGATTTACGATCTCGGCAACGGACAGTGGAATATCCCCGAGCTGCGAACGTTGCTCGAAGATGTTCTGCCCGAGAGCAATGTGTTCAACGACTATTTGGTGAGCCGCCACGATTTCGAGTCGATCGGTACAAGTGTGATGCTGCTCAATGCACGGCGGCTCGACCACGTGCAGCTTATCCTGCTGGGCATTCGGGATACGGCGAAACGCCACCAGTCTGGAAGCCGCGTTATGATGCGGACCGGCGGAAGGACGAGTTTCTGGCGACGTTGGTTCACGAATTACGCAACCCGCTGGCCACGATTCGCTCGGGGATTGATGTCGTCAAGCTCACACCGGAAGACACGCAACTGATCCGCGAAACCTGCGATTTGATCGAACGCAACTCGCCCAGTTGGTTGCGTTGGTGGATGACCTGTTGAGGCCTTCGCGCACGCGCGAGGCAAGTCAAGCTTCGAACGAAGTGGTGGTGCTGGGCGACGCGATCAGCTCGGCGATTGCGACATTGATTCGTGCCGAACCTGGCCCAGGAGGCGCCGGGCACGACCTGATCGTCCACCTGCCACCGCGAGAGATTCGCCAGGTCGAGGCGACCCATGTCGAGCCTGATACAGATGTTCGCCAACCTGATCACGAACGCGGGGAAGTACACGCCGTCTGGTGGGCGGATCGAAGTCTCGGCGAGGCGGGAGGACGACAACGCGGGTGATCGCCATTTCCGACTCGGGCATCGGACTGGCGGCGAACAGCTCGAACGCATCTTCGAGATGTTCGCGCAGGTCGAGCCGGGAATCGGCCGGCAACATCGGCCTGGGGATCGGATTTCGCTGGTGAAGTCGTTGGTTGAATTTCCGTATGGTGGCGAGATCACGGCAGCCAGCCGCGGGACGGGCTCGGGCTAGCGCGACGTTTACGATCCGGCTTCCGACCACGACGGCGAGCCTGTGCCCGGCACGAAGCCGACGGTCGATGCGTACGCCGGACGCGGTCGGCAAACGCGCGCTGGTGGTCGACGACAATGCTGAGCGCCGCCAAGTTGCTCGCGATCGTGCGATTCAAAAAGATTGGGGCACCATGTAATGACGGCCAACAACGGCCAAGAAGCGGTCGAGCTGGGTCGCGAGTTCCGACTGGAGATCGTGATCATGGACCTGGGCATGCCGATCATGGACGGATATCAAGCGGCCCGCACGATTCGCAGCGAACCCGGGGGCCAAGATATCCAGCTAGTCGCCCTAACCGGTTGGGGCCAGGACGACGACAGGCAAAATACCCACGCGAAGCCGGTTTCAACCGCCACCTAGTCAAACCCAAATGCCCGGCACAATCCGCAGCTCCAATATCCGAACTAGCTGCCTCTCACGACCAGAATCACTAAGGCAAGCGGCGAATAAGAAGATACCGAAACACAAGCACGATGCGCCAGCGAGTGTGTCGGAACCAAATACGAGCAATGATGCGCCAGCAAGTGTGTCGGAATTAAATACGAGCACGATGCGCGAGCAAGTGTGTCGGAACTAAATACGAGCACGATGCGCGAGCGAGTGTGTCGGCGAATCTGCCGGCGGCGCCGCGTGCTGGTATTTTCAATCTGCCGGTCGCCCAAATCGCAGAGCCAACCTCATCTCCGCGCCCTCTGCGTCTCTGCGTTTCCTACTCTCTTCCCGGCTGTTCAACAGGAGTCGAAACGCTTGAGAGACTCAATGTCTTTCCATGACACGCGTCGCGAATTGCGATTTCGGAACCAAGCCTGCTGCCCTTTACTAACCAGCGGCGGCGTTAGGCGTTCACGGTCTCTTCTTCTGTAGACCAATCCGTCTCGGACTCGAACGGAGAATCTTCGCCTTCGTAAGCCGCTCGTTCGGATTCGGCGATCAGAGCTCGCACGTCGTCGCCGTAACCAGCTTGGCGGGCTCGGCGAATTTGCAGATAGAAGTAGGTTCCGATGCCGGAAAGGATCAAGAACGGCATCGACATCATGAACAGAATGCTCCAGAAATAGCCCTCGACCATGCCCGCGCGGTCCGGGTCGTTGCCCAAACCGTCCTTGCAGGTTGGGCAAGCATGCGCCACGGTCGCAAAACCGACGATCATGAACACCGCCAATAGTGGAATCCAACAGCGGCGGCAGCGTGTGCGAATCAAGTTCATGGCGTATTTCCTCGGGCTCAGCCAGCCGGCGGCAACTCCGGATACAACTGGTACAGCATCAAGTATACAACGACCCCGGTAACCGAAACATACAGCCAGATGGGGAACGTCCACTGCGAAATCCGTCGATGAGCCGCTCGGCGATCCCGCAGCCCCAACCAAATCGACGCGACCGCCAAAAACGGGACCAACGCCGCCAGTACGATGTGTGTGATCAGGATGAAAAAGTACGTGTAACGCACGGCATCCGGCGGGTAAGCCGGAAAGCGTTTGCTCCCTTCGATCCCGACGTGGTACACGACATAACACACGAGAAACAACACCGACACGCCGAAACATGCCAGCATGAGTTTGCGATGCGCCACGGTCTTGCCCTGTTTGATAAGCACGAAACCAACCAACAGCAACACCGTCGCCAGCCCATTGAGCGACGCGTTAACGTGCGGCAACCAAAGCAACCATTCGCCGTTCAAGATCGTGTCTCGCTCTCAATACTTGAATGCATAAAAGCCCGGCTCATTCGACGGCCGATGGCTCGTCGACCGTTGCCGAATCCGTCGTCTCGGCTGCCGCCTCGTCACTGGACGCAGATGATTCGTCGCTGGAAGGCGCTGACTGGTCGCCTTCCGCAGTCACTTGCTCGTCCGTCGCCTGCGCTTCCGCCGTCTGGTCGGCTGGCTCTTCCAACAATTGATCTACCAACGCTTGCAACTCGGCAAACTCGTTCGGCTTGCCCCAGTGATAGTAGCCACGAATCTCACCTTGGCGATCCACAACGATAAACTTCTCAGTATGTCCCTGCTTCGTGACCGGCACGCCAAAATAGTTATGGCCGACTTGAGCCGTGTAGTCCAAATCTCCCGTGAGAAACAACCACTGCTCTTTGTCGGCATTAAACATTTCGGCATAACGACGCAACACGTCGGGCTTATCCGTCTCGGGATCGCAGGTGATGCTGAGAAACTTTACATCCTGGCCCTCATACATCCGTTGCAACGTCTGCATTTTCTCGTTCTGCTGTCGGCAAGTGGCCGGGCAGGACGCGAAAAAGAAGCTGGCCACATACACATGCCCGTCGAGATCGTCGGAGCCGAATGGTTCGCCGCTGCGTTCGGTGAACTCGAAGCTGGTTAACTGAACCGCCTCCGTGGATTCGCTCGGCTTATCCGTGGCCGCGATTTCCCCGTTGCCGGTTTGCCCGACTTCCACAACGGGCGTTCGGCCGCGCTGCGTCAATTTCCAGGCTCCATAAAACACCATGGCTCCGCCGAACATCATGAGGACGGCGAGCCAAAATATTAGTGAGCGTTTCATAATAGGTCTCCCGTGGTTCGCCGACCGGCGATGGTCCACGCAGCCGCGAACATGAACACCGCGAACAACGCCGTCACCAGCCAACATGTTGTGAGGGCCGGGTCCCAAATCGACGCGGTCGCTCCGAATAGTAGATTGCGCACGCCCGCCACACAGTAGGTTACGGGATTCAAGCGAACCGCCCAATGCAACAGCCATTGGCTCGTCGGCATCCCGGATTCCAATTCCGGAGCGGGAAAGAACGCGCCGGACAACAGCCACATCGGCATCAACAGCAGATTCATAATGGCGTGAAAGCCCTGCGTACTTTCCATTCGCCAGGCAATCACGAACCCCAGCGAAGTGAGGGCAAAGGCCGACACGAATAGCAAGGCCACTAATTGCATCAAGGCCACAACCCCGATACTCACATGCAAGGTTAGCGCTAGCACGAGGAATATCAAGCCTTGCGCGACGGCGATCAGGGTCCCACCGAGCACCTTTCCCAGCAGCATCGACCACCGCGGCACCGGCGCGACTAACACCGATTGCAGGAATCCTTCGCGACGATCCTCGATGATCGAAATGGTCGCGAATATCGCCGTGAACAACAGAATCAAAACCAGCGTGCCTGGAAAGAAATACTGCAAGAAGCTGGGCCCATCACCGCCCGTCGTCGGCAGTTGAAACGTGCGATGCATTCCCACGCCGAACAACAGCCAGAATAAGATCGGTTGCCCAACCGCTCCGATCACCCGATTTCGCTGGCGAAAGAACCGCACGATCTCGCGCCAGCAGAGTGTGGTCGCCGCCAGCAACGGACTGGGTTTGATTTCGAGATCAACCGCTGCCGCTTCTCCGCCAGTGTGCTCGCCGCGCTGGGATGTTCGCATCTCATGCATCGGTCGACTCTCCTGCTTCGCGCCAGAACCGATGCCCGGTCTTGTCGATGAAGACATCTTCCAACGTCGGCTTGCCCAACGTGATGGATTGGATCGGTTGCGGAAAAGCCTCGACCAATTTCGACACCCATTGGTGACCGTCCGCCAGCTCCAATCGCACGCGTCCCTCGACATCGGTGGCCGCGACGTCGAACCTCGCTCGAATGTCGCGAATCAACTCAGCGGGACTTTCGGTGGTAATCGTGATCGAATCTCCGCCGACGGAAGCTCGCAACCGATCGGGCGTATCCAGCGCCACCAGCTTGCCTTGGTTCAAAATCGCAATCCGATCCGCCTTGTCCGCTTCTTCTAACAGGTGCGTTGTGAGCACGATCGTCACGCCAAACTCGGATCGCAGACGTCGCAGGTAATTCCACAAGTCGATGCGAGCTCCTGGATCGAGCCCCGTGCTGGGTTCGTCCAGCAACAGCACTTGCGGTCGATGGATCATCCCCTTCGCCAACTCGACCCGTCGCCTTAATCCACCCGAAAGCGACTCCGTCCGCTCATTCGCTCGATCGCTCAACCCGAGCTGATCGAGCATCTCGCCAATTCGGCTTCGCAGAAGACCGCCACGCAATCCATACAACGCGGCTTGATAGCGGATGTTTTCAACCACCGTCAGCTTCTTGTCCAAGCTGGGGGCCTGAAACACAACGCCAATGCGGCGGCGCACCTCGGCCACCGAGTCCGGCAGCTTCCGCCCCAGAATATGAACCGCTCCAGCTTGAATGGGCAGCAACGTGGAAAGCACGCGGAACAACGTTGTCTTTCCGCCGCCATTCGGCCCCAGGAAGGCAAATATCTCTTGGGCCCGGATATCCAGCGATAGATCGCTCAGCGCCTGACGCTGACCATACCGATGCGAAAGCTGGGCGATCTGAATGGCCATGAGTTTGGTTTCGGAAAGCGAGGCCGATTAATGTTCGGCTTGCTCGGCTTCAATCTGCTCGTGAACCTCTTCGGCCAAGGGAGCGGCCGCGTGTTCACTTCGTTGGCGGCTGTAATAGTTCGTGCGCTGACCGATATCGGGAACCAGCATCATCACGAGGAAGATGCTCATGATCGTGGCGGGAATCGTGAGCACGTACTTCCAGTTGGCTTCCCATTTCAAGTGCATGAAGAAAGTGACCACCAACATGGCCTTCGTGCATGACACGGCCATCATAAAGGTCCAACCAATATGCATCGGCACGTGGTCGCGCCAGAACGGCGTATACGTAAACAACGACGCCGAAGTGAGCACACATAGAGCCACAAATACGCCGAGGTACAATCCCACGCCACCATGAGCGTGCTCGTCGTGCCCCGCCGCATGTCCCGCGCTATGATGATTAGCCATGATCGTTTATTCCGTGGTCAATATTTCTTAGAACAGGTAGAGCAACGGGAACAAGAAGATCCACACCAAGTCCACAAAGTGCCAGTACAAACCGGTGTTCTCCAAAAAGCCAGCTCGTTTGGCGTCCAGCCGCATCGGCATCAGCAACACGAAGACAATCAAACCGACGATTACGTGAATCGCATGGAAGCCGGTCATCAGGAAATAGGTGCTGGCCCACATATTGCCGCTGGGGATGAACATGGGCAATTCGATCCAATGGTATTCTTCGTTCAGGCCATGCTCGACTTCGGCCAATTCGGGCAAGATGCTCAAGCGGCCCGACACTGCCTTCAGCCGGTTTTCCGTTTCCGTGGCCATCGCCGCGGAAGTCTTGGTAGCCGCTTCCGTAGCCGTCACCTCGGCCGCAATTCGATTGGCTTCGGCCTGCAGGTCGGCGGCACTGCTGGGTTGGCTTTCGTCGCCACTAGCCTCCGCGCCCGCCGCACTTGCCGAGTTGATTTGGTTGTTCACATCGTCTTGACGCTTCTTCAGATCCAACAGCTTTTGATTCAGCGTCTTTTGTTCACCAGTCAATGTCGCCAGTTGATTGGACAACTGCTTTTGCTCCACCGACAATGATTTCCCTTCGGCTTCCAAATACGCCAACGCCTCATGTTCAAACCGATGAAGCGGATAGACGTGATAAGCCAAAGCTGCCATCACCATCTTGCGCTGCACGGGATCATCGCTGCGAGCGGCGGTGACCTCCGTCCAACGCACTGCGTTGTCCAACAGATGTTGGGCAATTTCGGCTCGCTCTTGGCGTTCGTCGGCGGTAGCTTCGAGCTCCGCCAACTCGCGCTCGCTGGCCGGAATCTCACGTCCAAGCTCGGCCAGTCGAGCTTCCTTTTCGGCAATCTGCTGGCGTACGTCGGCCAACGCTTCTTGCTGTTCGTCGCTCGATTCTTCGTCGAGCAACTTGCTTTCTTCGTCACGCAACTCGTCGATCTCGCCCGGCAACGCCTCTTGTTCCGCCGGCAGATCCACGACAGCCTTGGCCAACTGATCCTGGCGGTTATTCGCCTCGGCAACCTCGCTCACAATGCCAGATAAACGCTCGCGACAAGCGGCCACATAATAGATGTCCGCCTTCTCATACAACCGACTGCGCGGCTGGGCGGGATAGATACCGTGTTGAAACTTCGACGTATATTCGACCGCTTTCCAGCCCAGAAAGATACAACCCAACGAGAACGTAACGGTCAACCACATCTTGGCTAGACCCGGCTTGTTGGCTTTGGCCATCTCCAAAGCCAACACGATCGTGACGCTGGAGCAAATCAGCACGAACGTGTTTAACGCCCCGATCCACTCCTTAACATGCACGTCGTGCGGCCCCGGCCAAGTGTTCGCCGGAGCGCCGAAGCGGAGCACAATGTATTCGCCAATCAGCGCGGCGAAAAACATAATTTCCGTCGACAGAAACAGCCACACAATCAACTTGCCCTTACTCATCGGCATGGCCGGTTGGTAAGTCAAATGAACGTGACCGTGGTCGTGATGACCGGCGCCGTGTTCAGCCATAGTTGTCGAACCGTCCTTTTATCCCTAGTTACCGACCGGAAAACTCCGACCGTGCCGATAGATCGCCGCGGCGAATCCTCGGCCCCATAAGTACTCTCAAATCAATGGAACCAATACCAACATCAATAGCAACGCCGGCAAATAGACCAGCGAAGCTCGCAAAAGCGAACGCGCGGATGGATCATCGCGCCGCTTCATGAATCGAATCGCCGCGATCAACTGCGCCACACCCAACACAAATGCCAGCACCGTATAAATGCCAGCCCCGGGTGACATCATCGCCGGCATCAGACTCACAGGCAACAACGCCAGAGCTCCCAGCACCGCTTGGACACCCGCTCGACGTCCTGACGGATCCACCACGGTCAGCATTCGCAGACCGGCATGGGCGTACTGCCGACGATATAGCCAAGCAATCGCCATAAAGTGGGGAAACTGCCACACAAACACCAGCGTGAACAGCGACAGCAGCCGTAAGTCCCAGACTTGCCCTCCAACAGCCGTCCATCCCATGGCAACCGGAGCGGCGCCCGCAATGGCGCCGACGGCCGTATTAAGGGACGTGATTGGCTTGAGCGGCGTGTAGACCCACACATACATCACCCAAGTGACCACGCCGAACAGCGCCGTCACCCAGTTGACGACCAAGGTCAAATAGATCAAACCAGCGACGAACGTGACCACGGCGAACGTAATTGCCTCGGCCGACGAGAGACGCCCGGACGGCAGGGGACGATTCGCCGTCCGCTCCATCCTTAGGTCCCGTTTTCGCTCGAGCCACTGATTCAAAGCGCTGGCACTCGCGGCGATCAGAAACATCCCCAAGGAGCCATGCAACAGACCATGCAGATCCGGCTGGCCCCAACGCGCCACGACGCCGGAAACCACAAAGGTGACCAGGACCAACATCGCAATTCGCGGTTTGGTCAACTCCAGGTAGTCAGCCGCCTTGGCCAGCACTCCGGTGGAACGTTCTTCGAGAGCAATTGTGGAAATGCTCATGCGATCCATCCCACGGCGAGAGTTCGTACGGCTTTCGACTTCGCTTCGGCCGGAGCCAATCGAAGGGAACGCAATAAAATCACCAATGACGTCACCAAAATCAGCGAACCCATCGCCACGTGAGCCGTTACGGTAACGGCGGTTAACCAACTATCCGCTTGATTCACGTGCGAGGCCGCAAATCCAAAACCTGTCATCCAGGAAGGCCAAGCATACTTCAAAACCCAAGTAGCCGACCCCAGCCCAATTTGAACTGCGAGCAGGAAGACCAAGGCCGTGGCCGGACGACGTAAGGCCGAAATCGGCGAAGGCAGCCGATACACTCGAATCGCCAGCAGCAGCACATGCACCGTGAGCACGAAAGCCATACCCAAGTGGAACATCAATGCCACGTTAAAACGACTGGGAGACGCGTCCACCGGCACATGCCTTAGTTGAGCGCCAAGCACGAGCTGTATGTAGGCAAACAATACGGTCAATAAGCCCAGCCTATGAAGCCGCTCGGCGCCCAAAATGCCACGTCCCATAACGACGCCATCCGACGCCACCGACCGCTGCTGGCGCCAAAGCGGCGATGTAAACACGGCCATTGCGGTCGCCATTGCGAAGAACACGGGCCCAGTAATGCCATGCAACATGGCAACTTGCCGAGCGTCCAACAACACTCGCATCCCGCCCAACGTGCCTTGCACGATTACCATCGCTAGAGTCGCGACGCTGAACGCTCTCACCCAGCCTCGCGTGTCGCTGACGAACGTTGCCAAAACTAAGGCGATGCAAACCATCCCAGCCGCCGCGCCCAATAACCGGTGGCCATGTTCGATGAACAAATCCCACGGTCCGAAAAACCACGTTGTCCACGGATATGCAAACAAATTGTATCCGTAAGTCGATGGCCAATCAGGAACGGCCATCCCCGCGTCATAGCTGGTCACCAATCCACCGACCCAAATCAATGGAAAGGTGACGCAGACCAACAGCACCGCGATGCGATGTGGCCAGCGACTTCCGGTTTCAGTGGGAATGGACGACATGAAACAACACGATCAACCGTGAACAAGGAACCTCGTGCCAGCCATGTTGCACTCGGCAAGGGCTGGACTCGCTAAACGACCAGACCGTTACACCAACGCCGGCTTTGGCTCGGTCTCGACCTTCTTTTTTGGCGGTGGCTGCGTTTGGGGATAGAAGTCGGTATCCACCTCAGGCGAACCGTATTCGTAAGGACCGCGATAAACGATCGGTTGGAAATCGAAGTTGCCGTGGCCAGGAGGGCTGGGAGCTTGCCATTCCAAACCATTCGCTCGCCAAGGGTTTCGACCCGCAATCTGCCCAAAGAACATGCTGTAGAAGAAATTAACCGCGAACAAAATCTGCGAGCCCACCATTCCAATCGCACACCAAGTCATGAAACGATTCATGGGCAACAGGTGGGCAAACGTCTGGTAATCGTAAGGATCGGCCAACCGTCGCGGAAAACCAACCGCGCCCAGGATATGCATCGTGAAGAACGTGCCGTTCAAGAACACAAACGTCAGCAGAAAGTGCATCTTGCCCAACGGTTCGTTCATCATGCGACCGAACATCTTGGGAAACCAAAAGTAGATCGCGCCAAACACAGCCATCGCCGTTCCGCCAAACAGCACATAGTGGAAGTGGGCGACGATGAAGTACGTGTCATGGATGAAAATGTCGACCGGCGTGGCCGCCATGAAAATTCCCGACAGCCCGCCAATCACGAACATCGAAACGAACGATAACGCGAACAACATCGGCGTCGTGAATTCGATTCGCCCTCCCCAAAGCGTTCCCAGCCAGTTGAAGACCTTCACGGCGCTAGGCAAAGCGATCATCATCGTCGCCACCATGAATGTCATGCCCAACACGGGATTCATGCCGGAAACAAACATATGGTGGCCCCATACGATGAAGCCCAAACCGGCAATGCCGGAGATCGAGTACACCATCGGTTTGTACCCGAAAATCGGTTTGCGGGCAAAGCAGCTAAGAATGTCCGACACCATACCCATCGCCGGCAAGATCATGATGTAGACCGCCGGATGCGAGTAGAACCAGAACAGGTGCTGCCACAACAATGGTTGCCCGCCGCCCGACGCTGGCGCCGAGTTGTTGACTTGCAAGAACTCAGGAATAAAGAACCCGGTTGCGAACATGCGGTCGGTCAACTGCATGAAGCCCGCGGCCGTCAACACGGGCAGCGCGAACGCTTGCAAGATGGCCGTGATGAACATCCCCCAGATCGTCAGCGGCATGCGGAACATCGTCATGCCAGGAGCTCGCATTTGCATAATGGTGGTCATGTAGTTGACCGAGCCCATCATCGACGAAATACCGACGAACGTGACGCCCATCAACCACATGGTCTGGGCCCAATCGCTGCCCGGCGCCGCGGTCCGCACCGCCGAAAGAGGCGGATACGAAGTCCACCCAGAACCGGCCCCGTAAGGCGGCCAGAAGAAGCTGAGCCCAATGAAAATAAACGCCGGCCACATGAACCAGTAGCTCAGCATGTTCAGCGTCGGAAAAGCCATGTCGTCCGCGCCGATCATCAGTGGGATCAAATAATTTCCAAATGCTCCAGCCAGAATCGGGATGATCACAAAGAAGATCATCACCGTGGCATGCATCGTGAACAGCGTGGTGTAAAACTCGGGTGAGATTTGTCCGCCTTCGCCGGAAAATAATGCCGGGCCGATTACTGGCATCCCTTCCCAGGGATAAGCCAGTTGCCAGCGAATTCCGAGTGCCAACAGTCCGCCGATCAAAAACCACAACAGCGTCGAAAACAAGAACTGCAATCCAATGATCTTATGATCCTTGGAAAACACATAGGTGGAAATAAAATGACTAAACGAATTGCTTGAATGCGAGTGACTCATCGCTTATTCCTCGTCCTCAACCGGAGTGTATTCGCTGCGTTCTTGCTCTTCGAACTCGCGTTGCAACCAGGCATCAAACTGGCCGCGGGATTCAACCGTGAGCCGCCCTCGCATCTTGTAGTGTCCCCAACCACATAGTTCGGCACACACAATGTCAAACTCGCCGCTTCGTATCGGCCGGAACCAAACGTACTGCTGCATACCCGGAACGACGTCCTGCTTAACCCGCATGTTTGGCAGGAAGAAGCTGTGCAACACGTCTTCGCTCTGAATCGCAACGACCACGACCTCATCGACCGGAATATGCAATTCATTGACGGTGTGAACATCATCGGTTGTGTACAGCAAACCGTCCTTGCCAGCGTAGCGAATTCGCCACTCGAACTGTCGTCCCGTGACTTCCACCAACGGCGGTTGCGGCACGTCGTCCGCCGTGCCTTCGATCCCGTCCGGTCCAGCGGATTGAATCGGACGTCGAATCTTCGCGTCGGCGAACGCGTCCATCTGAAAGATCGCGATGAACAGCAACGTCGCCGCTGGCAAGATCGACCAGACCACTTCCAGCGTGTGGCTGCCATGCATGTACTTCACCGGTTCGGTCGTCCGCTCGGAATCATACTTCCAAAGGAACCAGAACAGTGCGACGCCGGTTCCGATGAAAATGATTCCGGTCAGCCACAAGATGAACATAAACAGTCCGTCAATCACGCCGCCCGTTTCACTGATGTTCTCAGGCAACCAATGATTGACCAGCAACGTATTCGGCGTCGCGGCAACGATGAACGTTCCCACGCCGAACACGGGCACAAGTAGAAATAGCAGGCTCCAAAAACGTCCCACGGCTTGTCTCCAGCCTGTTACACGGGCTTATAGTCGGTCTCGTTGAAAATTGGGTTTACGCAGGCCGGTCTCGCTGAGTTCCTCGTACGGAAGTTGGCGCACGTAATTGATAAGATCCCACAAGTCGGCAGGTGAAAGGCCCTGCGCATCGGGGCCGGCGCCTTCCGGTTTCATCAGCACGCCGGGCATGGGAGTGCCGTCAATCCCGTTCTTCACTCGCCAGTAAAGATCCAGCGGCCGGCGACCACCGCGATACACTCCCTGGCGCAGATTGCGGGGATGAATGTTTCGTGGCTCGAACGCGCCAGCGGCTATGAAATGTTCGATCTCTTCGCCTGACTCGGCCTTGTTCGGATCGATGCCGATCTTCACCGTCCAATCCTTCGTCCAGTCGTCAAAGTCGTTCTTTTGTCCGTCTCCCAAGGCGCTATCGCCGTGACACTTCACACAGTTGGCGATCGGGCCGTAAAACAACTCGCGTCCGTGGGCGATCGAAGCCGCTAGATCGGCAGGCTCCGGACGGGCTGGGACCGGAACAGCCTTCGACTCGGCATCCACCCATCGCTGCATCGTGTCCGCGACGATCGAGGTCACATATTCAACCTGCTCGTTGTAAGTCTCGCGATCGGTTTCGGCCGCGTCGAAGTCCACCAAGCGATCGTCTCGGTCCAACTCGTTGGCGCACTCATAAATCAAAGCTCGCTCGACCTCACCACGAATCGCCAAGTACTGGACGTACTGAATCAGCGACTCCAACTCGTCCTCGGGAAGCAACTTGAACGAAGGCATGGCCGTCCCCGGAATGCCGTTCACCAAGATCTGTCGCAAGTCCTCATGCGTCGGCTTCTCGCCCTTGGGGGTCGACTTAAACTTAAACACACCCATTCGATAATCGCGCGGATACGGGTTCAGGAACTCGGCGGTCGGCCCGGCTCCGTCTCCCGTCACCCCATGACAATGAGCACAATGCTCTCGGTACAAACCTTGCGGCTTTCCCTGTTCGTTGCTTGAAACGGCGCCGGCGGCCATCTCCAACCGCGACTGCGAAAGCAGGTCGGCCGTCTCATCGCCCACCTGCGGAACCCGCGGATCATCTGGGGTGCCGAAAAAGGCGACAAGCACATTGTCCACGTCCTGCAATTGGCGCGGATTAATTTCCGACTTCAACGTCTTTTCCTGAGCCTTGACGTAGACCAGGTTCTGTCGAAATTCGGCTTCGTTGGTCGAACAACCATTCGTGCTGGCCGAGGCGGCGATCGCCAAGATCAACATCAAACGTGCTCTAGTTAGCAAGGGAAACATGAGTCGCACCGAAAGGGAAATGAACTAGGCCGGCAGGTCGGATAAGGGTAGGAGGCCAAAGGGCGTTACTGCAACAACGAGGCGTTTACCACCACGTCCAGCTTCAGCGGAGTATCGGGCGTCAGCGTGATCTCCTTGCGGCCCTTGGACCACTTCTCCGCTTGACCATTGACCGTAAGTTCTTGGAGGAACCCCGCCTTCTCTTGCCATGCGCGAAACTCCAGTTTCACGCCAGCGGGAACCTTGGGAATCGCAAAGCTACCGTCCTCGGCCGTGACCGCGAAATACGGATTGCCACGCGTAATCATGTAAGCTTTCATCCAAGGATGAATGCTGCATGTGACGGGAAATGGATCGGGTGACTCGCCGCCCGGCTTGCGAGCCACATAGCCACCGACCGGGATGGTTTCATTGAAGGGACTCGCACCTTTACGGGGCGAGATGTTCGTATTGTGAGCCACCGTATCGCTATTCATGATTTTCATCGTCTGCGAAGTGCGAATCGCGAATACGTGCGTTAGAAACATACAGTTCCTTTGATCGAACTCGAGAGTCGCGTCGCGAGAGGCGGCATAGGTATCTTGATGAATCCACTTGGGATCATCCGGGATATCCGTGTTGAGATAGATCAGGACGTTTGCCAATCCATCTGAAGGGCCAACGACAACCGCCTCGTCCAACGGAGCCTTGCCGCTGGGAATGCATAACGGCACGTCGCTTCCGCTCACCGGCAACGGAGCTCGCGGGGGCGCAGCGCCCGCGATTTTGAACACACCGGTCAAATCGGCGAAGCCAGTCGGGTCTTTCTGTACCGTTTCGGTCGCCGCTGTTTCACCTGAGTCGCTCTCCAGCGATGTCAGCAAGATATCGACATTCTCGGGTTCCGCGTTCAACGGCGGCGCGAGCGTGCGTTTACAGCCGCACAGCCCAGCTAAAGCCAAAACCATGAATAGCGATGGTACAACTTTCATCGAAAACCATTCCATTCAGCGAAGCGGAGAACACACATATGTACCCGTTCGCTGCGTTCGAGAATAAGCCGCAGCCCGACCCGAACGGCCGGGCTGCTTGCGATCAGACCCTAATCCTAACTATTTAAACGCGTCGGCCGAGATCAACACATCGCCTAAGTCGTTGACACCGGGCTCAACCTTGACATCCACCCGTCCCTTGCTCCAGGACGTCTTCTTGCCATCCACTTTGACGTCGGAAACATAACCAGCCTTCTCCTGCCAAACCTGAAACGTCCACTCGCCAGCAGGAAGGTTCTTAATGACTAAGTTTCCATCATCATCACTGACCGCCGCATAGGGATGGTCGAGCACCACGAGGCGCGCCGTCATCCACGGATGAATGCTGCAACTGACCGGCAGCGGAATCCGTTCGGCAGCCTGGAAATGATCCTCCAACCGAAACTGACCTCCCGCCGGGATGATCGGATTCACCGGAGGATTGTCGGGATTGAGCGTATCAATCTTGGTATTGTGTCCTACTGGATCCTTGTTGCCCAAGACCAGCGGTTGCGTCAGCCGCAGAATGGCCACGTGTGGTTCATACCGGCAATTCTTATTGTCCAAATGCACGGCTTCCTTGGCGGTCTTCTCATAAGACTCATGGGCAGCGGGAGCCTTCTTGCCGCGCGCCAAGTACATATAAACCACGACGTCCCGAATGCCGCCATTCTTCGGATTAACCGACAACGACTCATCAACCAAGTTATGCTTGCCGCAGAACGCTTGGTCCTTCGTAATGTTCACACCCGGCGCGGCCGGCGCGATCCCATCGAAGACAAATCGCATTCTTAGATCACCCCACTCGGCAGCCGAAGCCGAACTGGCGACGACCATCGTTAACAGGGCGACAGCGGCGATTGAAAAACTACGCATTTCAAAACTCTCCATTTCGATCCTGGCGGTCCCGCGCCAGAAAACCGAACGACAAGTTAGCTCGCCAATCCGGCAAGCTGGTAACGGTGGGATGCCTTGGTCCGCATGATTCAGCGGCGCCAAGTCGCTGCGATACAAAGCAGCGAATCTAGGTAGGACTTGCCAGTATAAGCCAGCCAACCACTCGCAGCCACGCCGTCAATTGTTGATCCTTATCGTTTCCGGGAAAACGTTGAGCTGCCCGCCAAACTGGCACGGCCGCCCTCGTTTCGCCTTACCTAGCTTCCACTTTCCGTCGAATCCTCACTGGCCGGAGTCGTTGTCTCGGGCGCGGCGGAATCCTTGTTCGTTTCATCCGGCTGCGACTCGCTATCGGTATCTCCACCATTCTCTGGCGACTTTGCCGCACTATCGGCCGCTTCGTTGCTTTCCGCGTCCGGCTTTGGTTCGGTCGCTGTTTCGGTATCGGTCGCCGGCGGTTGGTTCGCCGGATCCGATGCACCAGCCGCCTCGGCCGTGGGCTCCGCGCCAGAAGTTTCCGCATCAGCCGCTTTCGCGGCTGCCACTAGCGCCGAAACGTTTGCCTGCTGTTTCGCGTAATGGTCGAAATTCATTAACAGGTCAACCAAACCATCTAGCTGTTCGATGCTAGTACCGTGATAAAGGTCCTGGCTGATACCGCCCAAGTGCTCCTCGGTCGGTTTGTACGGAATATTTACCTGCATGCTCGTGTAAGGAAGAATGCTAGGTGGCTGGAAGCAAATCCATTGTCGCAGATAGTCGGCTCGCATCCGATGGTGGATGATCGCCAAGTTCGGAGCCTTGGCACGGTCCGAAGTGTTCGTGCGAAATCGTCCACAATGTGACAATTCACACAGAAGTTCTTGTTCACGACGATCTTCCATCGCATCCTCCAGAACCGCCGTCCCTGCGAGGTCTTCAGCCGCAGCCTCTTCAGTTCTTTCACGGTAAGCAGCTTCCGCCGCTGCTAAGCGATCAGCCCGCCGTCGATCAATGTATTCGTATGGATGATTGGCGTTATCCTTTGCCATGAAGTGATTCACTAAGATAATGGCCTCATCAGTCGACAAATTGAACTTGGGCATTCAGAGCACGACGGCAGGCCGGATGAGATGGGATCCGGTAAACTCAGCCACAACCATTCCGCCCTGAACCTTATTGCCTTCGCCAATCAGCAGCGGAGAGCAGCCACCCCGACTTGCGAGCCCTTAGCATTCGGGTTCGCCAATTTCTCACGAGCCACCACGTGGGGCAGCCAGATATTTGGCTAGGAAACCACCGCCGTTGGTCTCGTATCGGTTCACGATAGTCGCGGCGGGAACGCTGAGGTGGCTGAGCAGTCACTTCATAAGGAGACCCGTCCAGAACCGTCGGCTCAAGCAAAGGCAAGCCGTACTCGACCGAAGCTGGATTGAATGTCGCGCTCCTCGCCGGACGCGGTGACCGGAAGTCACCTTCCTCGTCGTTCACGATGGGCATGCCATCATCATCAATGGCAGGCAGTCCTCGTAACGTGGAATGCAAATTGCCTTGTCGATCCGTTTCGAGCGCGCTGTAGCTGCTCTATCGAAAACTGCGGCGATACAGGGATAACCAGCCTCCTTTCGCTGTTGGCCGAAATAATCAGGTAGTACGCAATATCCCAACGCTCGGCGTCCAGCACGTGGCAACCGCCGCAGTTGTATTTCTCTAGGACGACCCGACCCTTAATGAGCGCCTCTTCGCGCTCGCTCGGCGAATACACGTACTTGGGCGACGGTGGCTCGGCCACTAATCCCAACACGAAGGTCATGACTGCCTCGCGCTCCGCATCATCGAACGGGAACTGGGCATCCGCAACCGCTCGTTGTAACTGTTCTCGGTCTTCTCATAGTCGTAACTGCTGCGGCTCATACGCTTGCCCGGTCTAAGAAACCGATTCGATTGCCAGCCATCAACTGGTGCTCGAAGAACGGTGGTGTCGCGGGCTCTTTCTCCAGTAGTGGAACATCGTCGCCAGCGTAGTGCGATGCAGGCGGACCGTGTACGTCATCGTCGGCGTGCGCATGGCCATCGCCGTCTGTCCCATGCCCGTGCGAATCACTCGCATGGCCGTCACCATGATGTTCATCCATGTGATGCAAATAATGCGTCACATGCTCAAACGCCAACTTTGCGGGATCCTTGCGCTTTAATCAGCCAGCCCAGGCACCAATTAACCCAGCATCCTCGAAGCCCACGGGATATCATGGCAACCATAACAGCCGTACTTGGCGATTGTCTTTCTTACCGACGTAGATCAACTTGCGGCTCGTCCGACAACTCGGCTCCACTATCGTAATCCGTATCGTCGACCAACAAATCTAGCTCGGCGGCCTTCAAGCCCGCGCTTCGGCTGGACGGAATACCCTTCTTCAAATAGTCCTCGGCTGTCTTCACGTAGAAGGCATCCGTTAGATGCTCCAGCGTGAGGGCGTTCAGCGCCTCGCGCTGCTTGGCCGTAAGCTCCAATACCGGATCCTGTGGCGTCCAACCTACCGAGGAATTAGCCATCAGGTAGGCGACAATATCGGCCACCGGATCGGTCGTCATTGTCACTTCACCGGCAGCATCCCGATGCTGGATTGGCTCCAGGATCAAGTCAGGCATCACCGTCCGCGAGTGGTAGTCGGTCGGGCAGCCCAGTCCAGGTGTACAACCAAGCCGGACCCTTCTGGATTCCGCTGTGGATCGAACTTATCCGCCACTCCCGAGAGATCGGGTCCCCAGACGATTTCCCGTGCCTCGCGTTGAGCCGTGGCGTCGGGAAGTCATGGGTATGGCAGGCCAAGCAGCCTCGCTCTTGGAACCAGAATCTTACCACGATCGACCATTTCCTCGGGCGTGGATTCGCTAATCCGGCGGTTGAATCTGTTCAGACCGGCTGACTGCGATCCTTCAGATAGCTAACAAGCCCCAGAATCGATCGGCTCATACTCTTGGGCTTTCGCCTTGCTCTCGCCTTCTAGGTGATTCCACAATCCAAAGAACTGGGGCATCCGAGTTGACGGTCGAAAATGCTTGGGCTCGCGAATCCAATCGTACAGAAACGCGTCGTCCAATTTGTCCGTCACAAAACGCAGGCTGGGGCCAGGCTTGGCCAACGAGCCGGGAACCTCAACATCCTTCAGCAGCGGTGCGATTCGCTTGTGAATATCCGCGGACAACTTCGGCTCGTCGGCCAGCTTGTCCTCCAGCACGATCTGATACAACTTGTGCCGCGCGATTTGATTCTCGGGGTTTTCGATCAAATCACGGACCAGCGACTGTCCTTCTTCGGACAGGTTATCGAAACCGGACTGTGGATTGTTGGCGATCTCCAGGGCCGCCGCGTAGAACTGCGGCTCTAAACGCATGTCCGGACCGATCCGCTTGTCGGGACCGTCGTAGCCGTTCACTTCGTGACAGCCATAACATCCATACTTGCGAATCACGTTGTAACCATGTGTGAGAGTTGGCGCGGGCGGCTCGGGAAATCGCTCGCTGGGCTCCAACTCGACCACATCATGATGACACTTCAAACATGTGCTCTCGATGAACCGCTGCGGGCTCATCGGATAGATCCAGTGATGGTTGTCGAACCAACCGTATTTTTCGGCCCATTCCTTTTTCTGCCGTTCGTCATTGGGCGTGTGCGAAGCCCATTTGAAGTCGGTCGCGCTGCCTTGACCCTCGTGGCAAATCGTACAAGCAAAATCGGCGACCTTGTGCGGGCTGAGAGACCCCACATAAAGATCCAAACGCGGGTGACTCACAAACGGCTCGGGCAAACCGCGGCGAACCGTTATTTCAAATGGCTTGCCTTGCCGCTCAAGTTCCTGCAAACGAAAGATGGCTCGATCGCGGCCACGAATCGGATCGCCGTCGATCCGCTCGATCACGTCGCCGACCAACAATCCGGGCACGCCCACTTCCGACGAGGCGGTGACCGCCGAAAACGCATTGATGTTCGGGTTGAACAGCGACTCGCGCAGTTGCGTCGCCGTCAGGTTCGTGTCGCCGGACACTTCCGGTTTTTGACGCGCTTTCGCGGCCAACGAATCGGGAACGATAAAGCTGATCGTCACATCATCGTGATCCAGCAACCCGCGGTCTTCCAACCCCACGCCCAGGAAATTGTCGATCGCCAAGCCGAGGATTTCACCGACGTTCGACGCCTTACCATCCTCGTCCGCCGACTCTGGATCAATCACGAAAGTCACCAGCGACTCGTCAACATAAGCCGGCTTGTCGGCCGTTCCGGGCAATGTTTTCTCCATCGCTTGATGGCAAGTCGTACAACGGTCGAAACGACGAACATTCTTGAAGTTGTAGTTCTGTTCCAACCCGTCGCTCCACAAGTTTTGCACTTTGCGAGGCGAGTTGAACGCGTCCAGAATTGGCATCTCCAACCAACGCTTGCCCGGCAGCGGAATTGGGCCATAGAAGTCGAAGAACGCGGTTTCCCGGTCGGCAATGGCGCGGCGCAACCGGTCCAACTCAGCGCCGTTGTCCGCTAGTTGCTTGGACAAATCATCTTCATCCGCGCGAGCTTGCGAAGCGATCTGCTGAAGCCGATTGCGATGATCGGAAGCGGCTTGATAATCCAGCGTCATCTGATCAATGCGAGCCTTGAGCTCATCCACAATTGCCTGCCGCGAGGCCATTGTGTCCGCATCCTTATTGTCGCGGATGGCAATGTCCAAATCCGCCTTGGCCTTATCAAGATTCGCCGACTCAAACTTCCGTGTCTTCAGGCGATCGCTCTCCTCATACTTGGCGAAAGCCACAATGTTATCCATCTCGCTCAAAAGCAACTTGCGCTGGCGAATCACCGACGCCTCGGCGTCCATGACCTCTTTCTCGGCGAGCTGCAATTCTTCTTCAGCGGCGTCGAGCGCCTCTTCGAGCTCGGCTACTTTTGCCTCGGCCGCCTCGTCGACCTTCTTGCCCGCTTGCTCGATCTGCTGGCGAGCCTCATCCAACTGAACCCTCGCGCGTTCCGCCGCCAACTTGCGTTCGTTGTAACTCGTGATCGCTTCGTTCTCGTCATCCGCGTTACGCCCATTCCGCACGTCACGCGCCTCGCTGACCGCCACGTTCAGACTGTCATTCATGGCGTTCAAACGCGTCAGGTCGCGAACGGGCAATCCGGCGTCGCCGGCGTTCTCAACTTCGAGAATGAACGCCTGAATCAGCTTCGGATCAATTCCCTGGGCTTGTGTCTGACGCACGCGTTCCTGAAGCGCCTCGTGTTCTCGATGCCACGCTTCGGTGTCGTATTGCAGCGTCCGCCACTCGGTGTTGATGATGTCGACTTTCCGAGCCGTATCCTGATACTGCTTCCACTCCCGATCGTGGTCCTTAGCGAACATCCAGATCGTCGCGATCAGCAGCAGCAGGCTGGTAACGCCGAACACCTTATGCAGCAACTTGCCGTCGCGCCAGGTTTGTTCTGTTGCAGGCATCGTATCTCTCTCCGCCGCATGTGCGGGGTCGGATCAAAAGGAGGATGTAAGAAAGACTAGAAGTTCAAGAAGTATTCTGGGATGGCGATGAAGTACTTCATATTCAGCGACCATCGCATCACCATCTTCAACGGCAACAGCATCATGAGCTGAAGCAAATTGGCCAACACCATGAACCGCACAAAGCCCATCTTCAAAAACAGGCCACGGAAGAATCGGCTGTACAGCACCATCGCCGGCGGAATCGCCACGAAGTACAGAATCAACATCACGATGCCCGGTGACTCGCGCAGTAGGATATAACCAATCGTCGTGATCGTGCCCGAGTTGTCCGGGGCCTTGGGACGCGCCATCCCCAAGCCCATGTTCCAGAAGTATTCCGACAAGTCGATATTGTTCAATGCCTCGACTTTGTGCGCATCCCAGGTTTCATAGAAGCCAAAGAAGTTCCAGTTGGGTCCGCGCAGGAATGTGCCCATCACGATCAAGGTTACCCACAGCACCAAGAAACCGAACTGGAATGTCACGTAGGCGAACTTGCGTTCGTCAATCGTATAGTAGCCATTCCCCTTCTTGTTGAAGTCGATATAGGGAATTGCCATCAAACCGGCCACGACCACGCTGGGCAGCACCACGCCGGCCATCCACGGATCGTAGTAGACCAGCATTTCCTGAAGCCCCAAAAAGTACCACGGGGCTTTCGACGGATTCGGCGTCTTGACGCTGCTGGCCGGTTCTTCCAACGGAGCTTGAAGACTAATGGCCCACACCAACAGCAACGCCGTCAAGGCAACCATGCAAATCAGTTCGGTGTAAACCAAATCGGGCCACACCAACACCTTCTCGTTGTCCAACTTTTCCAGCGGCTCCAAACCTTGCTTGGTCCGCTCATCGTTCTGGACAGCTTTGTAGGCGCTCCAACCAAGTGAAAAAGCCCAACAGGAGAGATCATACCGACGATCGGCACGTTGTCCGGCTTCGTCACAATCGCCGCGAAGTCGGGGTCGGTCAGCGACATGCCCATGAACAACAGCGACAAGTTCAACATGGCCCACGCCACCGCCTTCACGAAGAACTTGCGGGCGACGAACAAAAACGACAGCACCACCCAGGATACCGATGGGTAGCATAAATCGTCGGGTTCATCAACCGGTCCATCAAATCCCGCAACGCCTGCGGAAATGAGATGGCGTTCATTGCCCTTCACCACCGGTGAACGACAACGCCGACGGCACGGTAGAAACCCATCATGCATGGCCAACAACACCATCGAGTCCGTGACCGCTCGCCCCCGCCGCTAAACGAGGACTTCGACCGATGGCCCTGCCAAATCCAAAAGCCAAGCGAAACCGTTGATGGCGGCAATGAACAGGTAGTAGCGCCGAGAAACGGTAAATCGAGCGAAGGAACTCCGCCGGATCTTGTCCGTGCATCGATGCACCAATTATCTATTGTTCGTAGGAAAAATCCGAAGCCAGACTACAGCGGGCCGCTGATGCCACCGTCCCGGACACCATGAAGTGAATCGCCAACAACAAGGCCACGCCCAGAAGAGGAATCGCAATACAATGAAGCACGTAAAAACGATTGAGCGTCTCCTCGCCCACGAATCTAGCGCTAATAAACCAAATCTGGCGTCCAGAACCGCTTGTTATCATGTCAATGCCGCCCAACGTCGGTAACTGAGCACCGGGACCTTCGTGCCCCAGAAGCAGGTGGCCGAGCCATATTGGAACCGACCGTGATAGCCCAAATCGCCAACTGGTCCCACGGCAGCAAATAGCCGGTAAATGACATAAGCAGCGTTAGCAGCAACAGAATCACACCGACCACCCAATTAAACTCGCGCGGCGGTTTGTAACTGCCGGTCAGAAACACGCGTACATGTGCAGCCAGACGGTGATCACCATCGCGTGCGCGCCCCACCGATGCAGCTCGCGCAGAATCCCCATCGATGTCACGTCACGCAGCGCCAAGATGTCCGTGTACGCCCATTCAATCGTCGGGCGATAGTAGAACATCAACAACACACCGGTGATCGTTTCCACCAAAAACAGGAAGAACGTCACACCGCCCATGCACCAGGTATAGCTGAGCGCGATGCCTTGCTTCTTGATCGAGACGGGATGCAAATGCAGGAAGAAGTTTGTCAGCATCACTACGATGCGGTTTCGGCGATCCACAGGCTGCGGATGCCGAAAATACTCTTCCAGATTTGGGACTCACGGATAATGTCGCTAACTGACGCCATGGAATTCGACTTTATGGATTATCAAACAGGTGGGAATCCGATCGTAACGCGAGCCGGCACTTCAACGCCGGACAACTCCGCCCAGCGAACGGCTACACGCTGACATAGCAGGCCGTATCCTTCCACTGCCCCAACTCTTCGTTGAACGTGCGACTCTTGTCCACTTCCAACTGGCCATCGTCCGCGGGCTGATCGCATAGCGTTCCAGAGGGCGCGGCGCCGGGCCTTCAAAGTTGACGCCGTCCTTATAAAAACCGCTACCGTGGCAGGGGCACGAATTTCTGTTCGCCTTCCATTCAGTTCGGCGTGCAACCAAGGTGCGTGCCTGAACCGCTTTCAGAGCGTAGATCTGCGCTCCCTCATACTCATAGCGAACGATCCACACACCAAACTGAGCTTTATATTTCTCTTCTACTTGCCCAGGGCCGAAATCATCGGAAAGCCGACTTTGAATTTCATTGGGGGCTCGATCAAGATGTTCGGAAACATGGAAGCGAGCCAGCCCCAACACCCATAGCAGATTCGTCACGGCCAGCGAACTAAAGCCGATCGCCAGCGACGAACCGAAGACCAGAGCCGCCGACGTGGCGAAGAACCCGCGACGCGAATCACCAACCGTTGCGGCCGCCGCTGGCCGGGCATAAGCCGGCTTCTCGGGCATTGGCGGAGCGACCGTCGGTTTCTTGCCGGGCTTGGCCGGAGCCGCCGCGGCAGCCGCTTCGGATTTGGAAACGGGGCCCGGCTTTTTGTCTTTGCGAGCCGCCGCCAAAATGCTGGCCGTATCTTTCGGCCCACCAACCACCGGAGCCGCTGCTGCCGGCTCTTTCGCCGCGGGCTTCGCGGGCGTTGCTTTCGCGGCGGCGGGCTTTGACGCCGGAGCGGCCGGCTTGGCGGATTTCTCGCCACGAGCCGCGGCCAGCATCTCCGCTACCGACATTTGGCCGGGATTTTTCGCCGGGAGCCGCGGGCTTAGCCGCCACTGCGGGTTTTCCGCCGGCGCTCCGCGCGCCGATTTCTCGGCCCGAGCCGCAGCCAGCATGTCGGCGACCGACATTTGGCCCGGCTTCTTTGCCGGTGCGGCCGGTTTTTCCGGCGCCGAACTTGCTGACGGAGCCGCAGGCTCGGTAGCTGCAGGCTCGGCAGCCGCCGGTTCGCTTCTTGGACGACTCGGATCGCCCGGTCCGTCCTTGCGACGAGCCGCGGCGAGGATCTCCTCGATCGACATCTTTCGGGAGTCAGCCATGAGCAGTACACCCAAATCAACAGTTGGGAATTCCAACCAGAGAGGCGTGATAAGTTCACTTTCCAGTGATAATCGGGCGAATTTGGTGGTCCCAGGCGAACGCAAAACGAACCGCCCCGAGAGTTTCGCCAACGTTTGCTAAGCGATTCTACAAAACGGACTTAGCCGCAACAGGCTACATATTGTCGCAGGTTTGTGATTTTTTTCACGAAGCCGCGCGGCAAGCGACCATTTGAGAATTCCCGCCCGCCAGTGTCAACGGGACTATGGGAATTTTGCGGCGAACACGCGTGATTTGAACGCTATTTTTCGGACCGACTTGCGAAATCCGATTCGTTAATTTTCACGCGCAGGCACGCCTTGCATCGTCGTTATCCAGATTTCGCCCGCCCGAGGCTCGAAAGCATACGGATAAGCCAGCCATTTGCCCGGCTGCCGAGCGATCACGGTAGCTCCGGACCAGCCGTCGTCATCGGACAACGCCAGCGAAAGCTCCTCGCGGTGATTGCTGACCGGCACATCCGACCACAGCCCGTCGCCGCCGGTGAGCGGCCAGTCCGATTTGCCCTCCGGCAGAGGTCGGTTCCACAGCAACAACAGCCGCCCGCTGGCCAACCGCTTCAACAATCCCGGCACTGCTGGCGGAATCCCCGACAGTTGAATGATTCGCCAAAACCGTCCGCCGTCGTGCGAATAGGCCGACCAAAACTCGCCCCAGTTCGTACGGATCCCAGCATCCAAATCCGCCCGTCCTTTAATTCCGTCAACGTCGGCTCGGTCACGCCCCGTGGTGGCCACGTCCGCCGAGGTCGATCAGATTGCTGGCCGTCCAGTGCTGGCCGTCATCGGTCGACGAATAGGTCAGCACTGAATGCCGCCCGGGATCGTGTCGCATTTTCATCGCCGTGAAAACGACTCGCCCGTCGCGCGTCTGGATCATGTCGCGAACCGCGCCGGTCCAATCATCGTGAAGCTTCTGTACGTCTTGCCACGTCTTCCCGCCGTCCAAGCTCCGCATCACATACGTCGGCAAAACCGCGTCGGGCGCGTCGTGCAACTCGTTCTTCCAAGTCCAGTTTCGCTCGGCAAGATTCATGAACGCCGCGATCACCACGCCGTCTCGCGTGCGTAGCAGCGCTCGCTCGTTGCTCACCCTGACCTGCACCGCGTCGTCGAACAGCGGTCGCGGTGGTTCCCAAGTCCGCCCGCCGTCGCGGCTGATATGCGAAGCCGATACGTCGATTGCCAAAATCCCGCCATCGTCGATCGCCACGAACGGCCCTGCAAATCGAACGGCAACGGTTGGCAGCGGGGATCCAGCCGCAACGCCGTCGGTTCGTCGGCCAACGCAACCGGCCCCGAACCCGCCGAAGCACAGGCGGCGAAAATCAACCCAATAAGGTTCCACCCGGCAACAATCCATAGCATCGAGCGTCTCTGGCTGCGACTTCCGTCTGGTACGTCTGCTAGACAAACCGCGACCAGACCGCGATGCTCGCCCCAAACGCCGCGCCCCGACTGGCCATCATCAACGTCTCGCCGCCACGGCCACGCCCCAGCTTCCAAAGCGTTTAGCTGAGCCGTAAGCCAAGCCACACGGCGTCCACCATGCGCTCGAACTGGCAACTATGGACCGAGCAACTCTTGGCGTCTCCGCGTGCCATCTAACTTCTCGATCCGCAGGATCCGCTACTGGTCGGACCGAAACTGCCAGGAACCCCGACCTATGTAGTCGTTGAACGGTATTGGGGTAGAACGAAATAGCGAAACTTAGCCGAACAGCGATTCCAGCGGCTTGCCTGCGTAAAGCCGATGAAGGGCCGACCGATGCGATCGTGCAGCACGGTGTGTTGCGAAATGCCGAGGGCGTGCAAAATCGTGGCCGCGTAGTCTTGTGGCGATACCGGATCGCTGGCCGGATAAGCCGCGTGTTTGTCGCTGCTGCCATGAACCGCGCCGCCGCGAATTCCGCCGCCGGCCAAAATCCCGTTGTAGCAATACGGCCAATGTTCGCGGCCGGCATTCGCCGCGGTGATTTGCGGCCGGCGACCGAATTCGCCGACCCAAGCGACGATCGTATCGTCCAACATCCCGCGGCTTTCCAAGTCCAACAGCAAGGCCGCCAGAGCTTGATCCGCCGGCGGAATCAAATCGTTCTTCAGCCGATTGAAATTGTCGCCGTGCGTGTCCCAAAATGCCTTGCCGTCGTTCTGCCAATTCACGGTCACCAGCGGCACGCCATGTTCCAGCAATCGCCGGGCGAGCAGCACGCACTGGCCGTGTAGATTGCGGCCGTATCGTTCTCGCATCTCGGCCGACTCGCGATTCAAATCGAATGCCTCGCGGACCTTCGGCGAACAAAGCAGATCGACGGCTCGTTGCTGTTGCTCGCTCATCACGGCCGCCACACCGGTCGCTTGCAGTGCCGCTCGCTGAGCATCCAAGTGCCGCAGCAAAGCATGCCGGCTGTGCAACAATTCGGGCGTCACTCCGTCCAGCAGGTTCAACGCCGGCGGCCGCCAATTCGGATCGTTCAAGTCGCCGGTCAACAGCAGCGGATCGTAGTTCGGCCCCAGCCAACCGCCGTGCTGGCCCGGAGCTTCGCCGCCCGGCGCGGCCGGATGATAGGCCTTCCACGGCATCATCACGAACGACGGCACATCGGCTCCGGCCGGCATCAGCCGCGACACCAGCGAGCCGAGATGCGGCGTGTCTCGCGAGCTTGGCGGATCGGCGTCGCTGCGGACGACCGGCGCGAGATGACCGGTCACCGTCGCGTGGCCGCTAGAAAGATGCGCCGGGTCGTCATGTCCGAGCGACCGGATCACGGCCAGCTTGTCGGTTAACGTCGCAAGTTGTTTGAAGTGCTCGCTGAACTGCAATCCGGGCGTCTTGGTCGCGATCGGCTGGAATTGGCCACGGATTTCGGCCGGCGCATCGGGCTTCGGGTCGAACGTATCAAGCTGACTCGGTCCGCCCCACATAAATAGAAAGATGCACCGTTTGGCTTGGCCAAAACCGACCCCGCTCTCCGCCGCCTTGGCCGACGAAGCGTTCGACCACCAACCGGGCAAGCCTAACCCCAACGTGCTCGCCACACCGGCTTGCAGAACTTGCCGGCGGCTCCATCCGGCCTGACGAAACTCGGCACAAGCCCGCGCTGTTCGCTTTCCCTGATTCATTCCGCAACCTCAAATCCGATCGAACCGATCCATGACATTACGCCTCGAAAAATCGACGACGCCGCGCTCCGAGCGACAGTTGGCCATCTTACCGTAACTTGGCCGTCGATGCGAAGCGACTTGATTCGGTCGAGCGCGCGGGCGATCCGCGTTCAATCGCCCGGCGACCCTTACGTTCCAGCGACGACCGCGCTATGCTGCGCGGCACGGCTGCCCTGTTCCTCGAAAGTCCCGGCTAACGTCATGCTGTTCGATACGCACGCTCATTTGGACGACGAACAATTCGATGACGCGCGCGATGAAGTCGTCGCTCGAGCGCACGCGGCTGGCGTCGGCACGATGTTGGCTGTGGGAACGACGGTGGCTTCGAGCCGAAAGTGCGTGGAGTTGGCCGCGCAGTACGACGGCGTTTACGCGGCTGTCGGCATTCAACCGAACTACTGCGCGGAAGCTCGGCCCGGCGATTGGGACGCCATCGTGCAACTGGCCGAGCGACCGCGCGTGATTGCACTGGGCGAGACGGGCCTTGATCGCTACTGGGATCACACGCCGTTCGACGTGCAGGAAGATTATTTCGATCGTCACTTGCGTCTGTCGCAGCAGACCGGTTTGCCGTTCATCGTCCACATGCGAGATTGCGGCGACGACGTGTTGCGCATGCTGCGAGTTGCCTCGGAGCGCTCGACGCTCGCGGGCGTGATGCACTCGTTCACCGGCGACTTGGCTCTGGCCCAAGCGTGTCTGGAGCTGGGCCTGTACATCAGTTTTGCCGGCATGGTCACCTACAAAAAGTCCGACGAACTGCGTCAAATCGCGGCGGCGATTCCGGCCGATCGTTTGCTATTGGAAACGGACTCGCCTTATCTCTCGCCGCATCCCAAACGCGGACATCGGCCGAACGAACCGGCGTTGCTGGCGCACACGGCCGATTGCTTGGCTGACGTGCGAGGTGTTTCCGTCGAGCAGTTGGCGGCGGAAACCACGGCCAACGCTCGGCGGTTGTTTCGGCTGTAGTCGATTGGCTCGCCGATGCGTTTGAGAGTCAGCGACTGGTTGCCTTGGTGTACCGACCGTGGCGAGCGCGATACTATTTGCCGCAAACCTTTAACCGCCTTCACTCGACATCACGCAAGGAGCCTCCGCATGGTCAAAACAGCCAGCACGATGTTGCCGCTTGGAACGAAAGCCCCGGATTTCTCGTTGATCAACGTCGATGGCCGGACCGTGTCGCTGGCCGATTTCAAAAGCAGCCGCGCGCTGTTGATCGTGTTCATGTGCAACCATTGTCCGTTCGTGAAACACATTGCCGACGAGCTGGCCGCGATCGCTCGCGATTACATGCCGCAGGGCGTGGGGATGGTCGGCATCAATTCGAACGATACCTCGAAGCATCCCGAAGACTCGCCCGAGCAGATGGTGCATGAAGCCGAGATGCGCGGCTATATGTTTCCGTACCTGTTCGACGAGGAGCAGGAAGTCGCGCAGGCTTACAAGGCGGCCTGTACGCCCGATTTCTTCTTGTTCGACGAAGATCAAACGTTGGTCTATCGAGGTCAGGGTGGACAACAACCGACCGGGCAACGGAATCGACGTGACGGGCAACGATCTGCGCCGCGATCGACGCCGTACTGGCCGACCGCCCCATCCCCGATCCGCAAGTGCCCAGCATCGGTTGCAACATCAAATGGCGGCTCCGGGTCACGAGCCGGAGTATTTCAATCCGTCCGGCGTGAGTTGAACGTGCTCGACGCGCAAAATCGAGTTCAACATGGCAAACCGAAAGCGGCGATGAATCGCCGCACTCCAAATTTGGAGTGCTGGGCCTTGTCCCAGCTTTCTCTCGCCAACCGCGACGATTCAAGTCGCGACGATTCTCAATCGCGGTAACGGCTGGGCGGAGATACGGCAAGTCGCATTGCTTAGAGTTACCAGCGCGGTTGCCTCGAACTAGCATTTGAACCGCGATGGTTCGCAACGCGCGATCGGCCGCATCGATGTCGACACACTCTCTCCGCCGCCCCAAACGAATTGGTTCACGTTCAAGCCGTGTCTGATGCCGAAACTCATTTTCCCGATCCGTATCGCCAGCTAGTCGAGCAAGCCATCGATGGCTTCTACTTGGTCGACCTGGACGGACGCGTGTTGGATGTAAACCGTCGAGCTTGTGACAGTCTCGGCTATACACGCGATGAACTGCTCGGCATGAACGTCGCTGATTTCGACGACGAATACGACCAACAAAAGTCGCACGAGCTGTGGCAAACGCTGGGCGAAGATCAGTCGATCATCATTGACCGTCAGCATCGTCGCCGCGACGGTTCGCGGCTGCCGGTCGAAATCCATCTAAGCCGTTTCTGCCATGACGGTCGGCAGGTGTTCTTGGCCCTCTGCCGCGATGTGACCGACCGGAACTTAGCTCAAGAAGCGTTGCGACAAAGCGAGGAACGGTTGCGTTTGGCCGTCGAAGCCACGCGAATGGGCGTGGCTCAGTGGAACATCCAAACGAACGAAGTATTCTGCTCCGACGAATGCTTGGCGATCATCGGTTTATTGGACAACCGCCAGGAGTTTGATGATCTGTTGCGATTGGTTCACCCGGACGACCGGCAACGCGTGTTGCTCGAACTGGACATGGCTCGGGAATCCGGGCGAGATTTCCAGATTGAATTGAAGATCAGTCGCCCGGACGGCGAGCGACGCTGGGTCGCGATTCTCGGCCGAGCGTTGCGAGCCAGCAAGACACGCGTGACTAGCCTGATCGGCGCGATTCAGGACATCACCGAACGAAAGCAGGCCGAGGAACGGATCCGTCGCACCGAGCAGCGGTTTCGCACGATGGCCGATCATGCGCCGGTGCTGGTGTGGATGGCGGGCGAGGATCGGCGGTGCCAGTGGTTCAACCGCCCTTGGCTGGAATTCACGGGCCAGCCGATGCGGACGCTGGTCGGGCAGGGTTGGCAACAGTGTGTCCACGCCGAGGATCTGCCGGAATGCTTGGAAACGTATCGACGCCACTTTGCCAAGCGGCAACCGTTTCGTGTCGAGTATCGGCTGCGTCGACATGATGGCCAGGATCGCTGGATCCTCGATACGGGCGTGCCGCTGTACGACGCCGAACAGACGTTTCGCGGCTACTTGGGATCGTGCGTCGACATCACCGACCGCCGCGAGATGGAAGCGGCGCTGCGCGAGAGCGAACTGCGTCATCGCCGGCTGGTCAGCTTTTTGCCCGACGCGGTGTACATCACGCACGGCGGTCGAATCGTGTTCTGCAATCCAGCGTTACTGGAATTAGTCGGGGCCGATTCGGAACAGGACATTATCGGCCGCGAACCTTTTGACTTGTTCCACAAGGATTATCACGATCTGATTCGTGAGAGAATTCAGCAGCTAAACGAGGGCGCTCCGTGTGTGCCGGGCGTCGACGAAGTGGTCGTGCGTCGCGACGGCCGCACGGTTCAAGTCCACGTTTCCGCCACGCGGATTATGGATCAGGGCCGCCCGTCGAACTTGGTTGTGTTGCACGATCTCAGCCAGCGTCGACGAGCGGAAAAGCTGTTGAGCTCCGTGATGCGAAGCGTGCCGGACGCGATCATCACGATCGACTCGTCCGACCACATCGAATCGGTCAATCCCGCGGCGGAAAAGCTGTTCGGCTACTCGTCCAGCGAATTGATCGGCCGCTCGATGCTGACGCTGATTCCAGAGTCGTATCACGAGCCGATGCGTAGCGCCCTCGAACTGCACCGGGCCAACCTGTCTCGCAGTCTGTCTGGTTCCAGTCGCCAGCTAGACGACGTGGAAGGCCAGCGGCGCGATGGCACGACGTTTCCCGCGGAAGTTTCGATTACCGAGTTCGAATTGGAGGGCGTGCGGCATTTTCTGGGCGTCGTCCGCGATGTGTCGGAACGCAAGAAGCTGGAAGCGCAGTTCCATCATTCGCAGAAAATGGAAGCCGTGGGGCGCATGGCGGGCGGCATCGCGCACGACTTCAACAATCTGCTGACGGTGATTGCCGGCTTCAGCGAGGTGTTGCTCCTGCAAACAGCCGACGACGAAGTGCTGCGGCCGTCGGTCGAGTCGATTCAGCAGGCAGCACAACGTGCGACCGACCTCACTCGGCAATTGCTTGCGTTCAGCCGAAAGCAGGTGTTGGCCCCGGCGATTCTCGACCTGAACGCAGTTATCCGCCAAGCCGAATCGTTCCTCCGGCGGTTCATTGGCACGGCCGTCCATCTCGAATTCCAATGCCAACAACCATTGGCCAGCGTCCGTGTCGACCGGGGACAGATCGAACAAGTCCTGATGAACTTGGCCGTGAATGCTTGCGACGCGATGCCGAGCGGCGGGCGGTTGACAGTCGCCACGCGAAATCTGCGCCAGCCGTCGGACGACTCGACCGGGCTGACTTGCACGGCGGACGAAGCCACCCACGTGGAGTTGACGGTTGCCGACACCGGCTTGGGAATTCCGCCCGGAGTCCTTGATCAAATCTTCGAGCCGTTCTTTACGACCAAGGAACTCGGCAAGGGCACGGGACTTGGGCTATCAGTCGTGCATGGAATCGTGACGCAAAGCGACGGGCAAGTCTCCGTCGATAGTTCGCCGATTCACGGAACGACGTTTCGTGTCGTGTTGCCGGCCGTTGGTCTGCCGGTTACGGTCGAACAGATCGTTCCGGTCGATGCCGCCGCCACGGCTGGGAACGAACGCGTCTTGGTGGTGGACGATGAACCGGGCGTTCGCCAGATCGCGGCCCATGCGCTGAGGACCTGCGGCTACGACGTGCAT
>JAWKTM010000044.1:0-59330 GCA_041399085.1 Pirellulaceae bacterium | reverse complement strand
TTTGATCCGCGATCGCGGTACTCGGTGCGTTGATAGAACTCGGGATAGCCCAGCCGCGGATCGAATCGCGCCATCAGCGACAGTCGCGGCGTGTTTGCGGCAGCTCGGCCCGCGGCGTGGCGCTCGACATTCTCCAAATCGATTTCCATCGTGTTGAACATGCCGGGGACGCTCCAGGTCGACAACGTGCGCGACTGCTTGAGCGGTTGGCCGTTGCGTGTCGCGGTGGCCACATCGCCGTCGCGAACCTCGACATGGTATTCGGCCGCCTGCCGCCCCGAGACACGGATCGTGATGTCGTAGTTAGCCGGCCCCGTGGTCTGCCATTGTTCATAAGCGTGGTCGAATCGCTCGCGATTTAGCGGCGGCAGCGGACGGCGAATCGCAATGAAGGCGCCGACCACAACGAGCAACAACAGCACGATCAAGCATCCGACGGGCGAAGCCGCTCGGCGATTATCCGCGACCGAAGTTTCGTCCGTCGATTCGGTCACGAACTGAGCTTTCGCAGTTGGGCTTGAGCGTCCTTGTAACTCGGATCCAGGTCCACAAGCTGCTGGAAGTACTCCCGCGCCGATTCGGTCAGCTTCATCGTGACCGCCAAGCTGCCAGCACGATGCAAGGCCTTCTTCTTCAAATCAAGCTGGTCAGGTCCGCATGATGCGGCGGCAAGACGAAAATGCTTCAGCGCGTCGACAAGCCGTTGTTGCTGTTGCTTGCACTTGCCGAGTTCCCAATGGGACGATGCCCGCAACGATGGCTCGTTCAACAACCGGGTCAGCAGCGGTTCGGCTTCGTCCAATTTGCCATTCAATCGCAGCCGAGCCGCAAGTCCGAAGGCGAGCGCCAAGTCCTGGGGATAACGTTCGCTACGGCGGCGAAAGATATCCAACTCCAAACGATTCAGATCCCATTGCAGCTTTTCGGCCACGTCGGTCAAATCGCCCGAACCACCCGGCAAAGAATTCTTCTGAGCGACGGACAGCCGAAATCTTGCCCGATAGATTTGGAGATCCTCGTAATACTCCACCGTTTGATTATCGGCCGTTGGCAACTCGACCGCGTTCTTCATCAAAGCAACGGCATCCTCAAAGCGGTTGTCCGCAGCGTAGGCATTCGCCAGCCGCACATGTAGCGGAACGTTGTACGGATCAGCCTGCAACTCGGCGATCAACGACTGCACGGTTGACCGCGGAATCGAATCGCTCAGCGCAGCCGTTGGCACGGCTTTCAGGCTCAGCGCCCACGTAGAACGCCTTTTCTGGATGGTTATCGACGGTTGAGGACATAGCCACTCCGAATTGCCTTTTCCAAAAGGTGGATCGCCGCAGCCTGAGGATTTGCTCTAATTCACCGACTCCAACGAGTGGGGGCAACCGGTCGTAGCTCCGCAACCGTCGGCTCACTCTTTCGCCAGCCGCGACCGCTTGGGCCACGCGGTCAATCCAATTCGGCGACGGATAAGCATAAGGCCGAAACTTTTCAAACTCACCCAGTTCAAGCGATACAGAATCGCTCGATACGGGCCTAAATTCGCGGCGGTTGATGAATCCATCAAATTGCTGGAATCGCCAGGCCGCCCATTTGGAACAGGACTCGGTAATCCAAATCTTGCAACGTCTGGCGGTCGAGCCAACGGCTGGGCGCTGCTGAACGAATCCGCCCAAATCAGCGTATGCACGCCGACCGCCGGGCTTTCGCGCAGGATCGTTCGGAATTGTTTTCCTGTCAGGCTTTTTCGCCAAACAATGAAGCCGGAATGTCGCCTCGTTGAAGTTCGCGGAATCTTGCCAGATTGGCGATAACCAAGAACGCGCCGGACGTTGTTCGTCGTGAGCATCGGTGCGACGGCTTACTTCGGTGGCTAATTCCGCCACGGCGTCGAGTGCGTTCCGGCCACTGACGACTTGCACAAGGTTCGGCATCCGCGACTCGAACCATCTCACGATCCGGCCAGCCGACTCGGAAGCGCAAACCATCGAGCACCGTGACAAGCGGATCCACAGCGAACTCGGTGGCCGACCGGGACGAACCGTTCGAGCCAGCTTCGCCATCGGATTCCCCGTGGTCTATCGACATTGAGGGCGCGTTACCACGTGCATCGAGCGCCAAGCTCAACACGCAGTTCGCCAATAACCTCGACAGCCAGTTTCTTGAGGCCCGACTACCAGCACGTTCGCGCCGCCTTGTCGATGGAACGTAATGCTGGTCGGTTCCTTGATCGCGACCGCCGCGCCCAGCCAAACCTTTGGCGGCCGCCCGCTTCGCCCCAACCTGCTGTTCGACATCACCGTCAACGCCAGTCGCACCGACCGTCGGCCGCCCACATCGCAAGCGTTTCCGGCAATGTGGCGAGATGACGATTCTCGCTCGGATCCGCGGGCTGATTTCCTCAAACACAATCGGCGGCTCAACCCGCGCGCGAATCTCGCCATCGCCAATCTGCTCCAGATAATGCTCGCGCTCGTTATCGACAAACTACACAACTTGGAACGGGTGACGGCTTTCCGGAACAAATCCATTGGCGTCGTTGTAGATCGCTTTCGCCAGGGCGGCTGAGCAGCCGCGCGGCCGTGTTGTCGTCGCTCAGGATCAAATGCGTCTGACTCGCTGCATTGCGCTGCCGATGGCACCGCCATTTGACCCCACCCGTGGCGTGATTTCAGCGCACGCCCGGCCAGCGTTTGCGAACTCCAGCAACACGTGAATGCTGAACGCACGCCCCTGCCGGACCAGCCGATCCAACAGCAACGCGGCATCCGACCTGATCTTGTCGTCCTTGACGAAGGCGAACTCTTGAAACTCGTCGATGATCAGCAGCAACCGAGGCATCGTCCGCCTGTGGGATTCGCGTCGCGCCAAGCGGCTAAATTCTGCATGCCTTACTATGGTAAAACAAATCGCCGCGTTCTCGCAACTCGGCATCCAACCGCTCCAGCACGCTCATGCCGAACCGCGCTCGCTCTCGACGGCGATCACCCGCGCGTGCGGCAGCGAGTAGGCGGCGTAAGGGCTTGAACTTCCCGACGCCCTTCTCTTTGAAGTCGATCAAATAGAACTGCAATTCTTCCGGGCTGTACCCAGATCGATTCACGATCAACGCGTTCAACAACGTGGACTTGCCCGAGCCTGTCTTGCCCGCGATCAGCACGTGCTGCGAAGTGCCGCCGCCCAGCCGCATCGGTTGCAGCTTGCGCGCCGGCACGCCCCAACGCGACTTCCTCGACGCTCCTCGCGACTGTCTCGCGACCACCATTCATTGGGCCGCGCGGTCACCGGAGGCGAACGGCACTCTCGACGCGACTCGCATCTTTCGCCAGACGGCCGACGGCTCGCACGATCTCCGTGAAGCGTTCTTCGTCTGGCGGTCTGTCGAGCGTCAGCGGCAACTTCTCCAGACCCGGATGTGCAGCAGACAAAACTGGCTCGCCGTTCCAACGCAAAGTCAACGCGTTTTGTTCCAGGTCGGCCAGATCGAAATTGGTGAGGCAGCTTCATCTTGGTGTCGACGCCAATCAACGTGTACACGCTGCAACGAGCTGCCGCTGGTCGCGATGCTGATCAACCGCCGGGCCGCTTCGTCGTTGAAGCCGGATGGAAAATTCGCGACTACTAGAATCTGAAACGGCTCGGCTACTTCGCCTGCGTGCCGGTTGCATCTTCCGTGAATCGAATCGAACTCGTTCCGCAGATACTTCTGAATCACGTTCTCCGTGCTCGGTCAAGTCGATCAAGCGTTTCTGGATTTGGGAGGTCTCGGTCCAAATGCGATTGGCGACCAGTTTCTCATCAAAGTCAGTCAGGTGCATGAACGCCGAAAAATTCTGCCCCCAGTCCGACCGGTCGATGATCGTAAAGCGAACCTTGCCGGGTGGCATCGCGGTCAACATTCGCAACATCGTAAGCGCGCATCGACCGCGTGGCCTCGTCGCGTCCCACGCCAGCCGCTTCGTACAACAACGACGGCCGCTCGGGCAATTGAAGCCGTCGGCAATTGGTAACACGCTGCCTCTAATTGCATCCGCGGGTCGTTCGGCCGCGGCAAATCACTCGCATTGATGTCGTAGGAATGGAAGCCGATCGGCAACACGGGCGGTTCGTCCGTGGCCGGTTGATACTCGTCCCAAGACGAAGACTGCCAACTGGGAAAAGACGCCTCGCAAAATTGGATTGACGGTATCTACGGAGTCCAGAAACCCCTGAACACCGTCGCGCCAGCGAGCCGCTAATTCCGGCATTGCCGATCGCGAAGCGAGCGCCAAATCGAGACTTTGTCGTTGTTTCTCCTCCAATGACCGTGCCGCGATGAGCCGCGGTGAGAGGATCCATATTCGCTGGCAACCAAGCTTCGACTTCCGCCATCCGCCGTTCGCGAGTCTGCCGCAGTTCGGCGGACCTGGCGAATTTATCGTTCTGGCGATCGACGTCGTGCCGGTATGCCGCTTCGATTTCCGCCTTGCGTTGCTTGTATTGTTGTCGAGCCGCCTCGGTCGCTTCGCTGCGGTGTCGAGCCGCGACCGCGTCGGATTCGTGTCTTACTCCTTTCCACGCGCGAACCGCCGCCTCATTGGCATGCAGCCCGCGTCTCACTTGCCGAACCGCCGGAAACATTTGCCGCCTTTGCGTTTCACGGAGGGGCGCATTGACGAATGGACAATGAACGCCAACAACGCGGCAATGACGGTCACCACCACTTTCGCCACAGCCGCAGGCCGAAATCGAACGCCAAGGCCATTGGATAGAACGACACCAACCAAGTGAACACGAAAATCAGAATCGGCCACCGCTGGTCGAGAAACCTCGATGGCCCATGTTCAATCCACGGACGCATTTGCCTTTGACGTCGCTTGGCGTCCTCGAATCGCGCGTGAGAGATCGGTTCCGGCATCCGCCAAGTCAGGCGGTTCGGTCGCATCGCCCAGCGTCGCGTCACCGCCCGGAATTTCCGCAACCCGGATATGCTGGGCATCGTCGGCGACGCAACCATTGACGGTTTAACCATCCAGTTCCAGTAGCTCTTCGTGCCGACGTTCGCCTAGTCAAGGGCGGCAAATAACGTCTCTTGGCGGCTGCCGCGCCGCGTTGAACTGCTCCTCACTCGCCTGGCTGCCTTCCAGCGGGCGCTCGGCCTTCTGCAGCGATTCGCCCCGCGACTTGTCGAACCGAGCCATTCGTTCGTCGTGCTGCTGAACCAACTGATAGCTGTCGGATTCAAAATCGTAAATGACCGCCTCGCGATCCGTGACATATTCGACGCGGATGGATTCGCTTCGCTGTTCGAACGCCCCCACAAGTTCCTGCTGATGGGCCGCGAATTCCGCGTTCGCTTGGCAGACGGCTGCGCGTGCCGAACGCCGCGGCACGCTCGCTCGCACGTCTCGCCAACGAGCCGCTCCAACCCTTTCAACAGCTCGGTTTGGGCGTCGCAATCGAAAATATAGTTACCCACGGAGCGAATCCCCTGTTTCTTGCCCAGCGACCGACCGCTGCCCCACGCGGCCAGTGTGTCATGTTCGTCAAGGCTACCTTATCGAGCGGTTTACTCAAGCAAATGCTCGTCGCCGCATTCCTTTTCCGCCTGTTGAAGCAACTCGGCAAAACCGTGCACGCGGCGCGTTCCCGAAATCGGAGGTGCCAGGGGATTCAGATAGTCCCGCTCGAACCGATCGTTCGTCGCGTCGTTCCAATGCTCCTTGGCCGTCAACCACTGTTCTCGTAAATCCGAGGTGGCTCGTTGAAGACGGGTAATCGAAGTTGATAAGTCACAAATTGCCATCGATTAGGGTTCCTGCTTCACCGTGTTCCGATTGGGTGGGTTGTGTGGAAGCGCGGTCGCGCGCGATTGCTGGACTATCCGGCGTAGTCATCCAAGGCGCTGGTCATGCGTTCCAGAACTGCCAGCCCCTTAGCGACATCGTCGTCCAACATGAAGTCGAGCTTGGCAATCTGCGACTGCAATTTGTCCATCTCCTGCCGAAGTTGATACTGCCACTGGCGAACGACGCGCATCTTGCGCTCCGCCGTTTCCAAACGACGTTTGGTCCGCTCGAACGCCTTGCGCTCCGCGAAACACGAACGCCGTTCGTCCCCGACCGTGTTGTTCATGCAACGCTCCAGCTCGTTCCGCTTTTCGACCAACTCCAGCGAAGCGCGCTCGTAGCTGGCCCGCCAGTAAGCCGGCCGTTCGTGGTCGATCCATTCCAACACGCGCCGCAGTTCCATGTTTAACGCCAAGGTCACGTCGCGAATCTGTTCGGAATACTCGCGCAGCGATATCCGAAACCGATGCACGGCGTCGATCGAAGTGACGCGAGCCGGGTTGCTCATGATCAAAACTCTCCCCAATGCACGACGGGACTCACGGCCCCTGATCCGCCGCGTTCCACGATTTCGACCGAACGTAACGCAACGTTTCCCAAACAACGCGACGCGGACTAGCGCGTGTTCAAATACTCTTCAATCTGTTCGGCCTTACGCAGCAAGTACGGCACATGCCGATCGGCGATGTCGGTGAACTTCGCCATCGTGCGCATGTTCTCCTCGAACTGCTCGGCGAAACGACGCTGTTCCTGATCGCGCCAAGTCGAGCCGAGCGCGGACATGTGGTTGTTCAGCGCGTTCATGCGGTCCCGCAACTCGTTGTTGAACTTTCGCAACATGCCGGCAAACTGCCGCAATTCTTCAGGGTCAACGACGGCTTGAGCCATGAGACTACCTCCCAGTTTTTCCCGCGTGGATGATTCCCAGCACTACCACTAACTGGCAATGGTAGGTGGCGTCAAATGGATTCGTTAGAGGAAATGCGACGCCCGCGGCACAAGTCACCCGCCACGCGCGGCATCGGCGGATAAACAACGACTGGTCGACATCGGCGGATCGGGCGATTCGCGTCGCCGCATTCCGACACGGCCATAATCTACCAGGACGATTTCCCGTCGACCGTGCCACACGGATTCGCTTCCGTCGCCGGCAAGTCCGGCGGGCTCGCCAGTTCGCCGGTTCTGCGTTACAAACATGGCGGCGGACGGATTCCCGATTCCTCGTTGGACGATGAAGCATGATTAGCAGCCCTGCCCGCAATCGCACGAAAATTGTCGCCACGGTCGGCCCGGCTTGTGACAGCGTCGAAATGCTCACCAAATTAATCGAGCACGGCGTGAACGTGTTTCGCATCAACACGGCTCACGGCGACCGGCTCACGCATGAACGGGCCGTTGCCAATATCCGCGAAGCCAGCGTGCGGACCGGCCGAGTCGTCGGAATTCTGGTCGATCTGGCAGGCCCCAAAATCCGGCTCGGCGAGCTGTTCGAGAATCCCACGGAGTGCCAGCCGGGCGAGCGATTTCGTTTCGTTCGCGGCGAGCGGTCCAGCGCGGCCAACGAGCTGACGTCGAACTACGAACGTCTGATCGACGAACTCAAACCGGGCGACCGCGTGATGCTGGCCGACGGTTTGGTTTCCATGAACGTGGTCGAAAAGAACGACGACGGAGCGGTCTGCGAGGTCACGTCGTCCGGCACGATTCGCAGTCGACAGGGAATCAACTTGCCTGGCGCCGAGCTGAGCGTTCCCGCGCTGACCGACGAAGACTTGAAGCACGCCAGTTGGGCCGCCGATCTGGAGCTCGACTTCCTCGGCCTGAGTTTCGTGCGCTGTGCCGCCGACATCGAACGGCTGCGAGCCGCTTTGGCCGATCATCCGGCCGCTCCGTTCATCGTCGCCAAAATTGAAAAGAGCGAGTCGCTCGACGATCTCGACGCGATCGTGTCCGCATCGGATGGCGTGATGGTGGCCCGAGGCGATCTGGGTGTCGAGATCGACGTGGCCGAAACGCCCGTGGCCCAAAAACGAATCATCGAAACTTGCCGCCGTTTCGAGAAGCCAGTGATTGTCGCCACCCAGATGCTGGAAAGCATGCATCATTCCCGGCGACCGACTCGGGCCGAGGTTAGCGACGTGGCCAATGCCATCCTGGACGGCGCCGACGCCTGTATGCTCAGCGGCGAAACGGCCATCGGCGACTATCCGTGCGAAGTCGTCGACACGATGCGGCGAATCATGGAACACACCGAACCGATGCTGAAGAAGCGCACCGTTCCGCGCCGCCCCGAAACCAGCGGTGCGGTGCTGCCGATCACCTCGGCCGTTGTGTACGGCGCTTCGCAAATCGCCGATCAATTGGAAGCCAAACTGCTGGTCATCGCCACACGCACCGGCGGCACCGCCCAAAGCGCCGCGATGCGTCGCAGCCGCATTCTCACCATCGGGCTCAGCAACAACAGCCGCACGCTGCGCCGCATGTGTTTGCTATGGGGAATCATGCCTTTGGCCGGAGTCCCCGTCGACAATCCCCCCGAACTCCGCCGCCTCATCGAACAATGGGGCCAAGACGCGAAACTGCTGGAAAATGGCGACCACGTCGTCTACGTCACCGGCACCGGCATGGTCCAGCGCGCCCACAACCTGATCGTGGTGCATCAAGTATCCGGCCTGAATTAAACACCGTATCGCGCCTGTCTCGCGCCAGCCGCCGAACGTGTCGCCTGCATCCCAACTCCAGCCCCAGTCCACCGAACCGTGACGAGACAGTGGCTGCCTTTATCGCGCCGCGGCGCGGCTTAGGCGGTCTTGGATGGCTAGGCCCAGGCCGTGCGGCGGGGGCGTGGTGGCGATGATTAGATCCAGGCCGGCTTGGTCGAGACGCCGGATCGCCGCGAAAAGGTTGGCGGCCGCTTCGCGAAGATCACCGCTTGACGAAAGCAACTCCAGGGCGGCGAATTCGCCGGCCGTTGTCGTCGGACGCCAAGCTAATAGGCCGCAGCGCCGGTCGCTGTCGGGATGCGGAGCCGCTTCGTCGCTCAATCGCAGCGGAGTTTGCGGCGCGTAGTGCGAGGCCAGCATGCCGGGCGAACTGGCTGGCGTGTTTTCCGATTCGGACGACGTCAGTGCCCGCTCGATCGGCCCCGTGATTTCTTCGAGCTCCTCGACCGCGACGCCGCCCGGCCGAAGCAGCCGCGGCCGCGATTCGATCAATGACAATACCGTGGACTCCACGCCGACTCGACACGGCCCGCCGTCCAAAATCAGCGGCGACTGGTCGGCGAAACTGTCCGCCACATGCTGGGCCGTCGTGGGACTGGTGCGGCCGAACCGATTGGCGCTCGGAGCCGCGACGGGAACTCCGGCCGCCCGGATCAATCGCCGAGCGATCGGGTGATCGGGCACTCGAACGGCGACGGTCGGCAAGTCGGATGTAACGATCCCCGGCACCGCGTCCGCCTTCGGCAGAACCAACGTCAGCGGCCCCGGCCAGAATCGCTCGACCAATTTTTCAATCAGTTCACCGCCAATCGCCGTCGGTATCGCCGTCAGGTCCGCGACGGTTGGCAACAGGTCGGCTGTGTCCAGATGCACAATCAGCGGGTCGAATCGCGGTCGGCCCTTTAGCTCGAAGATGCCGGCCACCGCCAGCGGATCGAGTGCGTTGGCTCCCAGCCCGTAAACCGTTTCGGTGGGAAATGCGACCAAACCGCCATCTCGGAGCAGGCGAGCGGCGGCGAGGATGTGTGCGTCGGAAGGATCGGACATGGAACGGACCGGGAGAAAGCTGTCGAGCCAAGCGGGCCGCCGTCAGAGACGGTTCGGCGGTTTCAATTTAGCAGAAGCGGCCGGATCGCCGATGCTCCGCAACCAGGATTCGCAGAAACGAATCACCGGGCCGGACGCCTCGGCTTCCTCGCTGACCACCTTGTTCGCCCCGGCCTTTTCCAGGTGAATGATCCGCGATTGGAAACGACAGCGAACGATGATCGCCAGGTCGCGGTTCATCGCTCGCAAGCCGCGAACAATTTCGGCGGCGACTTCGTCCACGGGCACGCAAACCACCGCCAGATGCGTGCGACTCGCGCCGGCTCGCTCCAGTACCTTCGGGTCCCGAGCGTCGCCGGCAAACGTGGCGAACCCTTGCTGAGCGAACGGATGCAGATTGATCGGGCTGGTATCGATCAGATTCACGCTGACGCCCATTAATTCCAGTCGCGAAGCCGCTTGCCGTCCGATCGGACCGATGCCAATGATCAGAGCTCGCGGCTCGTCCACTGCCGCGCCCCACGGTTGCTCGGAATGTCCCGCATCCGTTTCGCTATCGCCCATCCAGCGAAACCCCCATCGCAAAAACGTGGGCGTCATGATCAGCGTGGCCAGCGCGATGAACAGCATGCGGTTGTAGTCCTCGACGTCGATCAGGTTCTCCCGCACTCCGCGCGCGACAAGCAAAAAGGAGAACTCGCCCAGTTGCGATAATCCCAGGCCCATCCCCAGAGCCGCTCGCCATGACAGGCCAACGAACCGCAATGCCGTGGCGGCGGCCAGCGTCTTGAGCGCCACAACGCCGACCAAACCAGCGGTCAGTAGCAACGGCTCCTCGAAGAACTTCAGCGGCTCGAGCAGCATTCCTAGCGTGACGAAAAACACGGCGGCGAATGTCTCGCGAAACGGCAGCAAGATCGTGTCGATCTGATGACTGAGCCGATTGCCGCTGAGCGCGATCCCGGCGGCCAACGAGCCGATGGCTGCCGGCAACCCGAGCCAGTGGGCCGTCCAGCACATCGCTCCCAACAAGCTGATCGTGAACAACACGACCAATTCGACGCTCCGCAATTTGGCCAATGCCGGCACAGGTGGCAGGCGAATAGCCGTTGGAGCAGCCAAACGCCGACCAGGAACAGAGCCGACTTGCCAGCCAGCAGCAGATAGGCGGCCGCCGTCGGGCGTGCCAGCGGTTAGCAGAGGCACCAGCAACAACAGCGGGACAGGTGCGGCGTCTTGAAAAAGCAAGATGGCAATGCCGCGTCGCCCCGGACCCGAACCAGCTTGACCACCTTCGGCCAAGGCGCGAAACACCAGCACCGTTGAACTGAGCGCTTCCGCCGTGCTCCGCCAACCAAGCGGCGTTTGTCGACCAAACCGGCCAGGCCGCCGCCGCTAACGGCAGCGCCACCGCTTGTTGCGTGAATCCGGCGACGAAGAAGAATCGCCGCAGTTTGCTGAGCTCGTCCAGCGAGAACTCGATGCCGATCGAGAACAACAACAACAATGCCCCAGCTTCGGCGAACAACTCCAGCTCGTGCGTGGCGTCGCCGACCAGTCCCAAACCGCCGCGGCCGATCAGCGATCCAACCACCAGATACCCGACCAGCAGCGAGATGCCGAGCCGTTTGCAAACCATGCCGGACAACGTACCTGCGGCCAGGATGATCAGCAGGTCGCGAAGTAGCGGAGCGATGTGCATTGGCGGCAAATGCGACAGCGATGTACGAAGTGGCGTGTTGTCGAGGCGGATGATCCGGCGTGGAAGCTGGAGCGGCCGGGCAGTATAGAACGTCGACCGGGAATTGAGCATGCCGCGCACCAGACGTCCGTCGAGCGCACGATTCGCCGAGATATCCTTTAGCGGCAACGCAAGATCCGAGTATTTGCTCCGTTCTCGTTCGGGAAAATGCCGTTCAAGCCTTTGCGATCGCCAAGAATCAGCGGTAGACTGCGAACCTCTAAGTCTCTGCCGAATATTTGCGGCCGTCAAACCCCACCACGCTGCGAACAAGCCAGCTTTCGCTCTCACCGGAACCCCATCATGCCTATCAACTTTTCCTGCCCGCATTGCGGAAAGCAAACAACGGTCGCCGATCAGTACGCCGGACAAAGCGGTCCCTGCTCGGGCTGCGGCCAAACTGTGACCATTCCTTACGGTGGTATGGGCACGCCGGCTGCGAAGCCGATTTCGAAGAAGTCGGGGTCTGGCGCCGGAGCGGGAATTTTGATCGGGCTTGCCGTGGCCGGCGTGGTGTTGCTGATGTGTGGCGGCGTCTTGGTGGCGTTGCTCTTGCCCGCCGTGCAAGCCGCTCGGGAGGCCGCGCGGCGTTCTGCATGCTCGAACAACCTCAAGCAAATCGGCCTCGCCTTGCACAATTACCATGACACCTATAAGACGTTCCCGCCCGCCTATTTGACCGACGAGAACGGGACGCCGACTGTCAGCTGGCGCGTGCTGATTCTGCCGTTTTTGGAACAACAGGCGGTTCACAGTATGGTCGATACCTCCAAGCCGTGGGACGCGCCGGAAAACGCCTTCTTGAAAGACTTGGTGATTCCGGCTTACGGTTGCCCAAGTTCGCCCAGCGGCGGGACTCCCGAAACAAGCTATATGTTCGTTGTTGGACCGAATGCGTTCGCAACTGGGGCCGACGGCACAAGGATTTCGTCGATTACCGACGGCACGTCGAACACGATCATGGTCGTCGAAGTGGCCGGCACGGGAGTGCACTGGGCTCAGCCGAAAGATCTGGACATGACCCAAATGAGCATGGCAGTTGGCCAAAGCTCGAACGAGATCGACAGCTTCCATCCGGGCGGCGCACAGGTACTTATGGCGGACGGTTCGGTGCGGTTTATCGCCGATACGATCGATCCCAACGTCTTGCAATCGCTGCTGACTCATGAGCAGGTGATGGGCTTTTGAGACCACGCGGCCTGACTCGCCGCGTACTAATTCTTCGCTTGGCTCGGCGGCGTGCGGTAACGTTGTTCGAGCACCTTGTACTCGTATCCGCTGCCGGCTTTTTCCACGGCGAAGATCGTCTTCTGAATATTGCGCGGATGATCCGAAGCCGTTCTTGGTGGCGTAGGTCAGCTCGATCGTACGTGGCGATCAGCTCTTCAGTTTCCTTCGGGTAGAACCATCATCCTCGGCGATTGGTCAACCCTGTAACTGCGCCAACAGTCCCCGGTCCATCGCTTTCATCGTGCCGCTGGTCCACGTCATATACAGCCGCTTTTCGTCCGCCGGCGGGCCCGATCGTTTTCGCGGACTGGTGAAAGTTCGATCGTAGTCAACCGTCGCCACTCCGCCGCCGGCCGCACCCAGTTCGATTTACATGAAGTGATCTAGCTGCTTGGCGTACTCGTCAATTTTGTCCGAGGCGTAGTGGATCTCCCAACGCTCCCAACGCGGAATCGAATCGTTTCTATCGGCGCCGATCGGGCCAACGCTTCGGTGTGGGCCTTGCCTCTGATTGTTGGACGTTGAGCTGCTACCAACCGGCTCGAACAAAGCCGCCACATTCGAAGTCGTGTTGGTCACCGCCTTCAGAGTTTGTTCGACGGGCAGCTCGGAAATCTGTTCCACCTCCTCCAACCCCGGCGGTTCCAGAGCGTCTTCGTAACCGATCGCCTCCTCGCCATCGCCGCGCTCTTCCGCAATGGCGATGACGGGAAACTCCTTCTTGAAATTCAAAGCGCTCGTGAACCAAACGACGAACATCAGCGATACGAAGAAACCGACGAACACCGTCAGCGTCAGCAGCAAACTGGACATCCGATCGTAAGCCGACACTCTCAGCTTCGACCGCAAATCGGTATCACCGGTGTTAGGAGAAGTGACCGTCGTCATCCGTAGCGTCTCCATGCTGATTGTCGAACGGCTTGGATCGACAGCCGTACGGTTGGCTGCACCGCCAGATGCTACTTCGCTTGGCCCGGCGGCGTGCGATACCGTTGTTCGAGCACCTTGTACTCGTATCCGCTCCCGGCTTTCTCAACGGCGAAAATCGTCTTCTGAATATAGCGCGGATGATCGAAGCCATTTTTCGTGGCGTAAGTCAGCTCGATCGTGGCGATCAAATCTTCGGTTTCCTTCGGATAGAACTGCATAATCACGCGGCGATTGGTCGACACGCCGGCTTTCGCCAACAGACCTCGGTCCATCGCTTTCATCGTGCCGCTGGTCCACGTCATATACAGCCGCTTTTCGTCCGCCGGCGGGCCGGATCGCTTACGTGGACTGGTGGAAAAGTTCGATCCGTAGTCGACCGTCGCCACTCCGCCGCCGGCCGCGCCCAGTTCGATTTTGAAGTGATCTAGCTGCTTGGCGTACTCGTCAATTTTGTCCGACGCGTAGTGGATCTCCCAGCGTTCCCAACGCGGAATCGAATCGCCCTTACCCGAACCGCCCTTGCCCTTGCGGCCTTTGCCCGAGCCTTTGCTGCTGGACGATGCGCCGCTGTTGACCGGATCGAACGAAGCCGCCACGCTCGAAACCGTACTCGTTACGGCTTCCAATGTCTGTTCGATCTGCGGTTCGGTAATCTCCTCGACTTCCTCCAGCCCCGGCGGCTCAAAATCGTCCTCGTAGCCGATCGGATCTTCGCCATCGCCATACTCTTCGGCAATCGCGATGATGGGCATCTCCTTCTTGAAATTCAGCACGGTTGTCAACCAAATCAAGAACATCAACATCACGAAGAAGCCCACGAACATAATCAGCGCCAGCAGCAAGCTGGAGACCTGATCGTAGGACGATACCTTCAGCTCCGACCGCACCTTGGCGTCGTCTGTCTTCGGGGGAGTTACCGTCGCCATCTTTTCCATCTCCGTGATGGTTGACCGGCGGAGTTCACCGATCGAATGAGTTGAGTCGAAAAGGATTCAAGGCAATCAATTCGCGTGACTGGGGGACAACTAACCCAGCCATGACGACACTTGGCGAGTGAAAACTATTCGCTAACGAATTCCACTTCAGGTCGCAGGGTTTTGTACCAAACCTTCCATTTCTCCTGGGCAACTCGCCCGTCCTCGACGGTCGCCGTGTCCGACATGCCAAACCCTTGAAACTTGCGAGTCATGAACCGCAGCCCGTCACGAGCGATCTTGCGGGCGTCGTCATCCGGGTCCGTCAGACCGTAGATCAGCCAAGGTATGTTGTCGAAATCGCGAGTTTGCCCCAGCGCCTTCAACGCGATCCTCCGAGCTTGATACGTTCCGCCTTCCGCCATTCGCCGCAGTCGAGCCACTTGGCTTGCGCGTTCCTTCGGATCGTCGGCCAGATCGAACTTCTCCGGCATGGCGCCGATACCATCCATCGTCTCGTCGTCCTTGGACAGTAAATCCAGCAAACCGTCCATGCTCTTGAACATTTCCGGTTTCACGACGCGGCCGTCGGAAGTCGTTTGTAGATTGGCGACATCGGTGGGCAAGCCGTTTCCACCGATCAAGACACCTTCGCGCGATTCTTCGATCATTTGCTTGGTGCTGCGCATCAGGAACAGCATCGCTAGAGCTGTGTCCGCCGCCTCGCCGCAGTAGCTGCCCGACAGGCTCCACGAACCGTTCCCCTTCTGGGATTTACGCAGAAAGTCGACGCCAGCGTTGTACCAAGCCGGACTCTCGATATCCACGCCTTGAAACTTTTCGTGAAAGCTCATCGTACGCTCGAACGCGTACATGTAGTAAAAGACAAACTGGTCGATCGTCGCGAGATTTCCGTACTTGCCACCGATAAAACGCATGCCCGAATCGATCGACTTGAGCAGCATGCCTTGGTCGACATTCTTCGACGGAATCTTTTCCGGTCCGCTCTCGGCAACCGCCCGAACCGATCGCCCCATCCCCGTCGACCCAGCACGATTGGCCGCCGCTTGAGGATCGGCAAACCGCAGAAAGTCCGCCGCGATCAAAGTCGTAGCCGTTCCCGCCGCACAAGGCCCGGCCGTCACGCGGTCTTGCTTAATATTGCGGCCCAAGGCGCCGGGATCCTTGGGCATATAACCGTACCCGCCGCTGGGGTCTTGAGTCCGCAGCAGCCAGTTCATTAGCCGTTCGACAGGCTCATCCGCAACCGTATGGCCTTTCTGCGCCGCGGTCCAAAAAGCCAGCATCACGTACTGAACCTGGGAAGTGTCGCCCTCTTGATACTGCTGATAGCCGAAGCCGCCGTGGTTCTTTTGCGATTTCAACAGCGCCTGCAAAATCGCTTCGATCTGGTTGTGGTACTTCTGCGAATCCAACTCGGCCAACAGCATCATCGCCACCGAGATCGAATACATGCGTTTGACATCATCGGCACCGACGTTTTGGCCCTTTTCACATTCGTGCAGAACGGCCTGAAGGCCCTGCTGGACCAAGGGATGCCCAGGGTTATGCGTATGCTTATAAGCCGTATAGGCCAAAATTGCCTTGCCGCCGAAGTCGCTGCCGTGCCCCTCGACCTTGACCTTTTCCAAGAACGACAAGCCCTTGTCCAGCATCGCCTTCACTTCTTTGCTCTCCGGCGTGTAGGCGCCGTAAGCATTGCCTCCGATCAGGCACACGCAGCACGAAGCGAAAAGAATCCAACACGATGATCGCTGCATAACGAAGTCCATTGTCATTGTCAGTTTGACTAGCCAAGCTGATTCGCGAAAAGCTTCAACGAACCTAGTCCATCCGCAAACCACGAACGGACGAGAACCAGAAAAAAAGGCCGAGTGGCACGCCGAAAACGCCAGCCCATCGAACGCCGCGATTTTGCACCACAATCGCCATCGTTCGAAGCACGACGACGCGAGACCTCTCCAATATAACCGGCGGGAGCAGCTTCCCCCAAGCCAGAGCGCTACCCTTTTCTGTCCTTCTGGCGATCGTACCGATGCCCCCCTCAGTTGTCAACGAATTTCTTGCCGGCGGCGTTCGCCGATTCGCACGCTTGATGGCGACAAGCCGATCGAGCAATTGAAAGCCGGCGATCTGCTTGCCACGCAGGCGGCCGGCGGCTGGGTCGCCGTCGAGGACCTGCTCGATACCGGCCAGGTCGAAACCGTCTACAACATCCGCGTCGCTGACTACCACACGTTGCTGGAGTGACGTGGCAGATTCTCGTAGAATGGCTTGTGAGTTTTGTGAGCTGAAAGATTGAGGAATTTGCGAGATGACTGATTCGGAACGTCTGCTGAATCTAAGCGACGAAGAGTTGGAGGCGTTGGCCGACAGTAAGCTGGCGCCGTCGGCACAAGCACGGCTCGATGATCTGTTAGCGCGAAACGCCGAGAATCAACTCGCCAAGAATGAACGGGCTGAACTGGATCGCCTGCTAGGCCAGGTCGACCAGCTAACGCTTCTCAAGACGCGCGCCATGTATACCTTGCGGCAACAGGCGGGAGCAACTGGCACGTGAGCGTTTATGTGCCTGTGGAACTTCGGAAAAAGTCCGTGACCACTTTGCCGAGTGTTGCGCTTACTGCCGCACGGCGGAACGGTTGACTGCCGCCATCTTTGAGTTTGAACACATCTTGCCGCGCGCAACCGGCGGCGAAACGGTGTTCGAGAATATTTGTTTTGCGTGTCCAACATGTAATCGGTACAAGTCCGATCGCACCGCCGCGATTGACCCCGAGACGAACGAAGAAGTCCGGCTCTTTCACCCTCATCAAGACGCCTGGTCAGATCACTTCTCGTGGAACGAAGCCACGACTGAATTGATTTCCCAAACGTCCATCGGCCGCGCGACCATTGCCGCCTTGAAGATGAACCGTCCTCAGTTAATCCGAGTACGTCGCATGTGGGCAGAAATGGGAGAGCATCCGCCTGACCGAGAATAAGATATAGCAAGGACTCTTCTTGATCGCGTCGCTTGTTTCGCGGTCCGTAGCACGACCTTGTCGGGTCGCGTGACGAGCATGATCCTGACGGGCCGCTGGTTTCGAAGCGGGTGGGGTGTGAGCTTGGTTTCGTGGTGATTTTTCGATGACTGCCGTTTTGGCAGTTTGAAGCGTGCCAAGCATCGGCCACGGACGCGCGAGCTGAGGTGTTTTGCTCGACGCGGCGACGCAACTCGTTTATCTGACGCCAGTTGCGCTGGATTTTGAGAAGGGGAATCTACGTTTTGGGGAGTGCGCCGCGATTTGGAGAGTGCTGTTGGCGGCCGATTTGGACGCTGCGCGCCGCGATTTGGACGCTGCGCGATGCGATTTGGAGACTGCGCGCTGCCGTTTGGTGGCCGCGCGCTGTGATTTGGACGCGGCGCCGCTGGTTTGGACTGCGGGAGGTGGTCTTTGGACCGCGCGAGCTGCCTTTTTGGCAGTGTCGCCGAGCGTTTGGAGGCTGCGCGCGAGCGTTTGGGCGATGTAAATGGCGTTTGGAGACTGCGCGAGCGTTTGGGCTCTGCAAAGATCGTTTGGACGATGCGATGTCGTTTGGATCGTGTAGCCAAGCGTTTGAGCGATGCAGCCAGCGTTTGGAGACTGTAAATCGTCGTTTGGGCTCGGCAAACGTCGTTTGAAGAGTGCGAGATGGCGTTTGAACGATGTAAATGAGCGTTTGGAGGCTGCGCTACGATTTGGATGATGTAAATGAGCGTTTGGAAGAGGGCGCGGCGTTTGGGAGCCGGTGGGGTTGGGGCTTATCGCTCTCCCTGGCTCGACTCGGCAGGAGCCTCGCTCTCCTGGCTCGACTCGGCAGGAGCCTCGTTCTCCCGGATTGGCATTTCGTACTCGTACTCAGCGAAGCGGTACTGTACTCGTACTCGCAACACGGCGAGAGGATCAGGAGACCTTCGGTCGGTGAGCTGTGCGGGGTCGGGAGACCCGCGCACAGCGCGCGACCCGCGCTTGCGCGGCGACGCGATGTGGCTGGGGGCTTCGCTGCGCGATTCCGAAGGCGGACTGAGACACGACGCCTGAGATGCCGACCGGACGACGTTGGCGCGGTTTGCGTCGATCGCTAGAATCCCCCCGCCTTTCGATCCGCCCCTTCACGTCAAGGACGACGTGCTATGTCTCATGAAGCCGCTCGCGCCGGGCAATCGCCGCTGACGCGATTTGAACAACTCCGTTTCGCGCGCGAAGTGCTCCGCACCGAATCGCAAGCTATCGTGGCGTTGGCCGACCAATTGGATGACACGTTTTGCGACGCGGTTGATTGTGTGCTCGCGGCCCACGGCAGCGTGATCGTGACCGGGATGGGCAAAGCCGGGTTGGTCGGGCAGAAGATCGCCGCCACGTTGGCTTCCACCGGCACGCGCAGCCACTTCCTGCATCCGGCCGAGGCGATCCACGGTGATTTGGGCCGCGTTGGCCGCGACGACGTGGTGATGATGCTCTCGTTCAGCGGCGAAACCGAGGAAATCACGCGTTTGCTACCGCACCTGGCGACGCTGGGCGCCCCGATCGTCGCGATTACCGGAGCCCCGCGCGCACGTTGGGCCAAGCCGCCACGCACGTGCTTGACCTGGGGCCGCTTCGCGAAGCTTGCAATCTGGGCCTCGCGCCCAGCACCAGCACGACGGCCATGCTGGCATTGGGCGATGCGCTGGCGCTCGTGCTCAGCCGCCAACGCGGTTTTCGCCAAGAGGACTTCGCGCGATTCCATCCCGGCGGCAGCTTGGGACGCAAAATGGCCAAAGTCGAGGAGGTCATGCGACCGTTGGATCAGTGCCGAGTTTCAACCGATTCGGTCACGATTCGCCAGATGCTCGTGCAAGTCAGTCGGCCCGGACGCCGCACCGGAGCGATCATGCTGACGGACGAAAACGGGCGGCTCGCCGGCTTGTTCACCGACAGCGACTTGGCACGCCTGCTGGAAACGCCGGGCGACGCGTCGCTGGACAAGTCCGTGTCGGAAGTGATGAGTCGACGGTGTTCGACCGTGTGCCGAGGAACGAAAGTGGCCGAGGCGGTCAAGTTGCTGGCGGCTCGTAAGATTAGCGAGCTGCCGGTTGTCGACGAACAACAACGGCCCGTCGGACTGATCGACATTACGGATGTCGTCGGCCTGTGGGAACGCGAACCCGCGGCGGACGAGTCGCCTCAATCGACAAAGCCAGACTCGCACGAGCCACGAATCGTGCTTTTTCCCGCCCGCAACGAACACCAACCCCCAGCAGACACGTAAATGAAAATCGACGCCGCTGGCCGCGATATCGAATTGATCCTTTCCGACGTGGACGGCACGCTCACGGACGGCAGCATTATCTACGACAACCAAGGAATCGAAACGAAAGCGTTTCATATCCACGACGGGCTGGGCATCAAGCTGTGGCAGCAAGCCGGATTCAGCTTCGGACTGTTGACGGCTCGCTCGTCGCACGTCGTGAAAATTCGCGCGGCCGAGCTGGGCGTGAAGATTCTGCGGCAAGGATTCGAAGACAAGCTCTCGGCCGCCAAGCAAGTGATCGACCAACTGGGCTTGGAGCCGTCGCAGGTTTGCTACATCGGCGATGATTTGCCCGATTTGCCGGTGATTCGCTATGTGCGTTTGGGCGTGGCCGTGGCGGATGCGGTGCCCGAAGTGCGCGAAGCCGCGCAGGTCACCACGCGTCTGCCGGGTGGCCGCGGCGCCGTGCGCGAAGTGGTCGAAGCGTTGCTGAAGTCGAAGCAGCGTTGGGCCGACATCATCCGGAAATTCACGAACTGAGCGGCCAAGCATGTTGAAACGCCTAGCCAGGAGCGCGATCGGACTCGGCATCGTCCTGGCGGCGTATTGGCTGTACGGAATGATCGCCGTGCCGTGGATCGAGCCGCCACGTTCCGCGGCCGGAGATCCCGCGCCGTTGCCGCCGCCGGTCAGCGAACGGCAGGCGATGTTCGAGTCGTTCTTTCCGCCCGAGTCGTGGCAACGCACGAATCCCAAAGTGCTGGAGAGCGATCGCGGCGTTTTGTTGTTTCAAGAGTATGAGCCGGCCGTCGATGGCCGCATCCGGCTGTATCCGGTGACGGTCGTGTTCTTGCCCAAGCGAAACGATGCGTCATCGCCAGCTCGCCCGGTGATTTTGAACGCTCCCGACGGCGCGGAGATGCTGTTCGACGCCAAACTGGATTTGACACGAGCCCGCGTCGGACGATTCTTGGGCGGACGTTTGATCGGCGAAATCGAAATCCACAGCCCGCCGAGCGAGCCGCTGGCCGACGACGCCGTGACGATTCGCACGCGAAACGTGCAGTTGGACGAACGCCGGATTTGGACCACGCAGCCGGTCGTGTTTCGTTTCGGCCCGCATCACGGCAGCGGCCGCGATTTGCGAATCGATCTAACGGGCGAGAAGACCAGCGGCCCCGGCACGGACAACGACCCGCTGGGCGCGGTCTCGATGCTGGAATTGGCCTCGGTCGACAAACTGTTTTTGCAGATGAAGGGCGACGGCCTGCTGGGCGTGGATGCCGCGAGCGCAAAGGTTTCCCAAAACCAGAACAACTCAACCGCAACGGCTCCCGCCGCAAACGCGAACACCTCGCCGATTCCGATCGAAGTCAGTTGCCAAGGTCCGTTCAAGTTCGACTTTCGCCAGCAAGTTGCGTCGCTCAGCGAACGAGTCCACGCCGTGCGATTGAATCGCGACGGGCCGAGCGACGAACTGAACTGCGAGTTGCTGGCGATTCACTTTCGTCGCGACCGGACCGCGAACTCGCCCGAGCTGAAAATCGCCAAGTTCGCCGCGCAGGGTAATCCGGTGAATTTGCGGGCGCCGTCGGTCGAGAGCTCGGCTCAAGCCGAGAGCTGCGAGTTCGATTTTGCCACGCGCCGCATCCGGCTGAACGATTCGAAGCAGATCAAGTTGGTCCACAAATCCTACGTGTTTCAGTCTCCGTCGCTCGAATACGAAGTGCCCGAGGATCCGAAGCGGCTGGGACGATTGTGGGCGGCCGGGCCCGGCGAGATGAATGCGGAGATGCCCGACAAGCAGCGGCCGCAACCGTTGAAGGCCACCTGGCGTCGCGAACTGCGAGTGGAGCCCGCCGATGGCCGCCACGTGCTTTCCTTGTCCGGCGCGTATGTGGATCGAAATGGAAAACCGCTGTCCCAGCCGCCGGCCGCCAACGACCAGACCGCGGGCTTGCGACCCGCGACGGTCGAAGCTCCGGGCATTGGCTGGTTTGCCGCCGGACAGTTGTTCGTCTGGCTGAACGAACGAGTCGTCGCGCGAGCGAACAATGCCTCGCCGACCAGTAAGACGCAGTACACGCTCGAGCCGGACCACATCCTGGCGGTCGAGCGAGTCGAGTTTGACTCGGGCAAGTTAGCCGGCGGAACTCAGCGGCTGGAAGCCTGGGTTCGCGAAGGCGCTCGGCCCGCACGCATGGCCGCCGTCGATCCGTTCGGGCCCAGCCGCCCGGCGACCGGACCTCGCGATTGGTTGACCGATTCGGGGCGCGGCGGCGAGCAGAAGTTCGACGTTCGTGGCGAGGTGGTAAACATGTATCTCGGCCGCGATGCGGACGAGCTGTGGGCCGAGGAGGTCGATATCACGGGGCGGGTGAACGTGACACAAATCGGTGGCACTCAGCCCGAACAGCGTCCGCTGCAAATCAACGGCGAGGAACTTAAGCTGCGAGGCTTGGCCGAAAACGCCGTGCAAGCGATCGTCGTCGGCCAACCGGCCAGCATCTCGGCTCAAGGACTGGAGCTGATGGGCGCCGCCGTGCAGATGGATCAAGCTCAGAATTTGGCTTGGATCAATGGCGGTGGACAAATCACGCTGGCGGCCGAAGTGCTCGCGGCGAACAGCTTCAATCGAAGCCCGGCGGGACCGACTTCCACGCCAACGCCACTCGAAAATATGCCGCCAGCCACGCTGCGGTGGACCGGCGAAATGGTGTTCGACGGGGCGACGCTGCGTTGCGAACAATTCGTGCAGGTCGACGGAACGCACCAGTTGAAGGACGGCACGATCGCCCAGATGTCGATGATCGGCGATGTGGCCGAAGCGACGTTGGTCCGCCCGATCGACTTTCGCAACCCCGACGTCAAAGGTCGCTCGGATCTGCTGACGGTTTCCATCTCCGGCCAAAACAAGCTGGTGCAGATGGTGAATCGCACGTTCGACACCGCCGGAAACCAACAGTCGTTCGAGCAATTGCACAGCCGGCGTCTGACGCTGAACAAACAGAGCGGCGAGTTCGACGCCGCCGGTCCCGGATGGGTCAGCACGATTCGCTATCTGAGCGACCCGCTGCAAAAGCGTTCGGCTGGCGCCGCGCCCGTCGCCGCGTCGCCCTATCTGCAATCGAAGCTAACGTATCTGCGAGTCGACTATCAGCGAGCCATCATCGGCAACTATTTCCAACGGCAAGTCGAGTTTCTCGATGGCGTGGTGGCGTTGTCAGGGCCAGTCCGCGGCTGGGACGATGTGGTTCAAGCCGATCGACTGGAGCGACTGCGCGACGACGAGAAACGTTTGACATGCGATCGGCTGACCGTCGCGGAAATGAACGACGGACACAATCGTTGGATGGAGCTGAGCGCCGCCGGCAACGCTCACGCCGACGGCCGCACGCGGATGGGCTATTTCACGGCCGCGTCGCATCGCATGTCGTATACCCAAGCCAAAGACTTGCTCGTCCTGGAAAGCAACGGCCGCGACGACGCCAAGCTAACTCGGCAGCTAGCCGTCGGCTCGCCCGAGTCGACCGTAACAGCTCGCAAGATCGAATTCCGCCCCAAGACCAACGAGCTGAACATGGACGGCATCGGCTCGATCAATCTCAGCGATCTACCAAAGTTCCCGCGTCGCTAAGGGCGATCTATCGTCGAATTGCCCACGCCATCAGGGTGCCGATTGGCCGCGGATCTTCCGACCACGAGCGGGCACTCGTCAAACCAAGTCCTTCACCACTTGTCGGCCGCAACGAGCAAACGCATTCTGTGCCGGAACTTCAGTCCTTCGGTACCACGCCGTCATCTGACTTCCTGAATGTCATTTATCTTCGTCGCTTACTCCACTTCTAGGACATACTCGACTCGTCACGATTTGTAGTCGTGAGGCGAACCAAGTACTTCAGGACCCTCACTGGTTGCCTGATTGACACAACGTATAGCGCGAATGGGCCGCCGACCCCGGGTCTTCGCTGGGAACTCGCCAATGACGCTCCCGACGATATTGCCTTCAGGCATGCACAGACCTTGGGCAGAATCCAACAGGTACAAAATTTCCACGTCAAAGCCATCCGTGGCTTGTTTCGGACAGTGTACGACACCACATACGTCGGTAACCATCAAATTGCTGTGAGGATTGCGAATAAAAAACAATCCACTCCCTAGGAATAACACAGCATACACGAAAGGCATTCAGCGAAATGGACAGTAGCGGGGGAACGAATATCGCTTCGACAACCAAATCCCTTCCCCATCCGCGACAAGATCAAGGGCGGCAAGCAGAAACACTGCGGTGAACAACGGTGTCGAGACGCTATGACGTACCCGCTGTTCGTATCGCTATCGTTTGTAGCAGATAGTAGTCGTCAGCGATTGTTATGGACTGATGTCCGTCCGGATGCTTGGCCAATTCAGGTGCGCGTTGTGCCAGGCAGCGGATGCAATAGTCATGACCATCGCATAGTCGCGCCGCATCGTCGGACGACACAATTGAGCGAGAACAGCTAGGGCACACCATCATGCGAACCTATACCCTCAACCGACGGGGATTCCAAGGCCGCGAAAGAATCCATGTAAGTCCGAGGTTTTGGCGGGTGGGAGCCATTTGGTTACAACAACTGGCGACTCGGACCCGTGATCGTAGCAGCATGCAGGGCTGCTTGTCACATTCAGACCACTGGCCAAACGCAGGACACACCAGTAATGAAGATTCTCGCACTTGACCTCGGCAAATTCAACTCCTTCCGCTGCCTGCTTCGACTCGGGGACTCGGAAAAGCCGGTTTGCCACCATCGCCAACCAGCCCGAACAACTCGCCCGCCTGTTTCGCAATTGCAAAGCCGACCTCGGCGGGATGCAAGCGTGCGGCCCTTCGGGGTGGATGCACGGTTGACCGACGAAATTGGTCCGGGTCGATCGATGACGTGCGAATTGATTCCGAGCGCCCTAGTCCAGCGAGATGGAGTAAGAAAGCTCCGACAAGGCGGAGCACTCAAAGATGCGTTTCGTTGCATTCGGGGCTCCGGCGGCCTGTTGCGGCCCCGGTTGCAGACAAACAGGGGCGGCCCCTCGAATCATAACTCAAGGCGCGCTGGGCCCCTTGACTGATTTGTACGGCGGCTTTTTGCATCGCCCACGAACTGTTCGTGAATTCTTTTCAAACGCCCGGACGCATCGGTCAGGCGCGATAATCCAAGTGATAAAGCCTGCTGCGGGTAACGCGACGAGGCCAATAAGTGCAGCCCACAGGAACAGCAATCCACCAAGACCATGCAGCATACGGCGACGTTGCATACCAGCGGATAAAGCCAACACAATCAGCAACAATCCAGATATATCCACGGCAAGGGCATTCCAAAGTCGCGGAAGTTCTTAATCGCCGCAATCATAAATATCCAAAGCGGAAAAATGGCCGGCCGATAGAGCATTGCGGCGAGATCATCCCTCTTCTCACTTCGCTCCCGATTCACAATCCAGCTGGCTCCGAAGCAGACCGGAAACGCCACGGCCAAGGCCGTGGCATTTTGGAGAATGCGAAGGCTGCCCAGTAACCGATAGTGGGTTCCGATATTCCGCGAACTGCTATATCGGTGCCTTGAGCCGATTGCAATCACGAGGAGTAGCAAGTAGCCCCAGCGATTGGGAGCCTTGTCAGCCGTCGTCGCGATTTCTGTTTTGTCTTCAATCATTTAAAGCCCCGTTGCCGACGAACTTAATAAATTAACCCGGTGTTTGACTCGGATAACGTCCTTATCACAGGGTTTTATCACGGGTCACTTTGAGTTTTTTTACCCTTTTATCCCGGACTCGGCGAGCCGGGGATGGGCTTTATCACGGACTCGCGGATTTTATCGTGGGGGTGGCGACGATGCAAGCGCGGATGTTTGGGGCCTGAGTCGTGGTTGGCGGCAACGGATTGCATGGTGTGCTGGCGGTTTTGTTGGACGGCGAGCGATTGGGGGTTGCGGCTTGGGACGAGCGGTTCTGTGGGATGCTGCCTTGGCACACGTAAGGCGAGCTCGGGCGCTTGGCCGATGGTTCCGAGTTGGCTGAGGCAGCTTGGCGAAGAGGGCGGATCGGCTGGAGGAAACGCGGCGTGTGGCTGTTAGCGAGTTGAAGTCGGCCGTAGACGCCGTTTTGCGGGCCGGGATGAGCGGTTGGCTTGTCGCGGCGACGTTCGCGAGCGCGCAGCGTGCCTGGTTGAACGCCTGATGTGCGTTGCGTATCCCGCTGACTTTTTCAATGGATTCGCTGAATGGGAAATTGCAGCGAGTGAGTTGGAGGTTACCCGCCGGCGGCTTCACATGTGGGTGATTGAAAGGCCGATTACCACCACGAAGGACACGACGAGCACGAAGAGAAGAGGATTGATGATTGGCGATGGATGGTTTTTGATCTTGGATTGTTGAAGGTTCTTGCCTTCGTGTTGTCGTTCCAGGTCGCGGCGTCGGGCGTAGCTGCTGACGGATTAGAAGCAACACCACGCTTGGCGATACACAACGAAGGCGTGGCTTCGGCGTAATTCATCGGTTCGTATCGGGACGAAACGATCAGATCGTTGCAACGCGTTTCTCGTATTTGACTGACCCTGCGGATGAGATAACGATCGCAGGATGATCGAACAACAACGCGAGCCTGAGAAAGCAAGCGACCCGGGGCGCGTCCGTGCGCCCCAAGGCGGGTCGATGCTGGCGTTGACCGATAGTGCGAGCAATTCGGTCATCGCCACTCACCACCGGAGCGTCTTGCTCACGGCTTTGCGGAAAGCTCCCGGAGGAGGAAGCACGTACGACCTCAGCCGGTGGCCGCTGGCTGATCGCCGCATTCCGCAACGGTGATCCGTCGGGAAGTAACACTTGGTGCGGACTGGCCCTCCCGGCAACTGCCGCGTGGGATCGTCTCTGGAACTTGGGAACGGCCGTGGCTTTCGCCAAACCGTTACCGTGGTCGAAACGAGCCAACGCGATCGTCGCTTGAGCCTTCCGCCATATTCACGGGCGGTGGCGACATCGGGCCCATTGGGCTTCGCATGCCGACCGCAAAGGCACTCTCCGCAATCGTGTCGTAATGGGGTTGCATTTCATCCTGGTAGCGGCGCCAACTGTCGAGATCCCAGATCTCCAGATGGTCGCGCACTCCCAACAGCACTATCTCCTTGGTGATCGAAGCCAATCGGGCCAGTTCCGCCGGCAGACGCAGTCGTCCCTGACGGTCGACTTCCACCTGCTCGGCCCGAGCGTAAAACAACCGGCTGAAAGCTCGTACATCTTGAGCCACCGGGGAATTTTGACCAATCTGGTCGGCCAGACGCTGAAAAGCGGCCTCCGTGTACAGGGCAAGCGAACAATCCGTTCCCGGAGCCAAATAAAGCACGTTGACTTCCGGATGTCCGAGGGCGTCGCGCAGCCGTTTCGGAATGGCTAACCGCAACTTGTCATCCAGCGAGCGAATGAATGTGCCGGTTAGCAACATCGTTTACCATTCCTCACCACTGCGTCCCACGATGGCCCAAGCATATCCATTGAAACCATCGCGTCAACACGCTTTTCGGCCGCGAAATTCCGCTCGGCTAGTGCTAGCTGAACGAAGATGCCGATTCTGAGAGGACTTCCAATCGCCGAGCTTTTTTCGACCGCGTGAAAACTTTTTTCGCTCACCGCCCGGAAGCCGTGTCGAGCGACAGATACAGCCGCTCGAAAGCCTCGATCATGGCTCGCAACGAGAAGCGTTCGGCCAAGCGTTGACGGTTGGCGGCGCCCAGTTCTCGACGCAAGCTGTCGTCGCAAACAATGGCTGTGATGAGCCTTACGAACGCATCCGCCTCGCCAAACGTGGCCACTTGACGTTCGGCCAGCGGTCCCAGCAACTGTTCGACACCGTCGGCTCGCGAGCAAATCACCGGCAATCCCACGCCCATCGCTTCGGCCACGACATTGGGCATGCCCTCCCATCGCGAAGGCAGCACGAGCGCCAGGGAGGCGGCCAAGATCGCGAGCACATCGGGCTGCCACCCCGCAAAAACAACGCGATGCGAGACGCCAGCGGCCTTCACGCGATGTTCCAGGTCACCACGCTCGGGACCGTCGCCCACGATCAGGAAATCAACATCCGGGGCCTGCTCGAAGATTCGCGGCAACAGGGGCAGGAACCAATCGAGTCCTTTTTGACGGTCCAGCCGCCCCACAAACGTCAACACGCGGCGATCGGCGCCGAATCCGAAGCGTGGCATGGCGAACGGGCGAGCCGCCGCGAAGTGCTCGATGTCGTAGCCATTCGGGATCACGTGCAGCCTGTCCGCGTCGTATCCCCGCCGCCGACAATGTTCCGCCACCGATTGACTTACGCACACAACCGCGTCCGCTCGACGAGCCAACCGCCGTTCGACTCGCGCCCGCCAGCGGCTTGGATCCGCGACTCGAACGCCCATCACACGGTGTGGCACGCCCGCTCGCCGAGCGGCTAGCGTGCCGACGGTATTGGCGTGAAACAGGAAACTTTGCATCCAGTGCGGCTGTTGACGACGTAGCATTCCAGCGAGTCGACTTATCGCGGTGAGGATCTGCGAGTTCGATCGCACGCCAATGAAGTGCGTCGGGACCCCCTCGCGTTCCAATTGCCGGACCAATTCGGCACGAGGCTCAGCCGGCCTCGGCCCCAAGGCATAAACTTCCGGCTGAAACTGTCGGCGGTCCAACCCCAGCGCCAATTTCGTAAGATTGCGTTCCGCGCCGCCAACCTCCAGTACGGTTGTGACGAACGCGATTCGACGCAGGCAGTGCGACACGGACAAGGGTCGGTCTCCAAGTTCGGAACGAAATCGGAATCAGTCGTGGCGTACGCCGTGCGGGCGGTTGGCGGCTTATACGGATGCCCCAAAATACCGGACTCGCGCGCCTCGACCAACACCGACTTGAACAGGCCAACCATCCATGCTGAATCTCCCTTCAGACACCGCGGTCATTGTGATCGACCACGGTTCGCGACGCGCCGAAAGCAATCGGCTGTTGGAGTCAGTGGCCGATATGTTCGCGGATGCCGCATCATGTCCGATCGTCGAGCCCGCGCATATGGAACTGGCCGAACCATCGCTCGCAACGGCATTCGCCGAGTGCGTGCGTCGCGGAGCAAAGCGCGTCGTGATTTTCCCCTACTTCCTTGCTCCGGGTCGACATTGGAACGAGGACATCCCGCGACTCGCCGCGGAAGCCGCCCGCTCCCATCCCGGCGTAACCTACCTCGTCACGGCTCCGATCGGCCTGCATACCCTGATGGCCGAAATCATGCAGCAACGTATTGAACATTGTTGGGAACAAGCGACGGGCGCTAACGATCGTTGTGACATTTGCCAATCCAACAATGGTTGTCGATTTCGTTAGGCCCGTCTGCCGCCGAACGATGTATCGGCCCATCGAGATAACGGAATTGAGAGCATCATTACCGGGGTCGGTAAGCATCCGTGGTTGCATTAGGCCGGTCGCTGCTTGAAGTCGCCGTTAATCAATTTTCGACAATGTCGAGCTGTTGATTCACCGGGATATCGCGAATAAATTGCGTCTCGTCTGTCGCTGGCCAATAAACAGCCATTTCCTTGACCGACTTCGCACTCCCAATCCCAATCGTCTGACAGAATGGATTCGCTCCGAAACTTCCTCCGCTGTTCACATGACGATAAATCGACCGCGTGCCTGTTTCGGTTTCTAGTACGAGATGCAGTCGAACTCCGATTCCCGACCGATTCGTTCGAGTTCCGACGACTCGCACCTTAAGCCAGTTGTTTCCGAAGCCAGGATTGTCAAACAACGCATCATAGAACCGATCCCCTGGGAACGCGCCGCCGAGCTGCTCGAAAATGTCTAAATCGCCATCTTGATCGAAGTCCGCGAAGGCAACAGCATGTCCCTTTTGCAGGTGCCCAAGCCGGCTTGGCACGGTTACATCGACAAACCGCTCACCTTCCTGATTGTGATACATGATATTGGGCATAAGATTATGGTATTCAGGCTCGCCTGTTCCGAGATAGCAATCCAAGTAACCGTCGTTGTCAACATCTCCGAAGTTGCACCCCATCGGAGCGATCGGACTTGACAAACCATACCGTTCGCTGGCTTCGACGAATCTGTCGCGTCCCGTGCCGAGATACAGCTTGGGACGTTCGGCGTCGTGGAGAACCCCCAGGTGTTCGGCTGCCAACCACGCAACGTCATCGGCATAGGACGAGACGAAGATATCTAGGTGACCATCGTTATTCACATCCCAAAACCAAGCCGGAAAGCTACGTTGAGGATTGTTTACATTTAGCTCGCTGGCCACATCCACGAAGGTACCGTCCGCACCGTTTTGGTATAGCCGATTATTTTGCCCGAGGTTCGATACAAACAGGTCTGGCCAGCGATCGTGATTGAAGTCCCCCCAAACCACCGACTTCGCAAAACGGTCGTTTAGGACACCGGCGCTCTCCGCCACGTCAGTAAACGTGCCGTCGCCTTCATTTCGGAACAATTGCGAAGCGATCGCGACTTGCGGCGTGGTTTCGTTTCCAATGTAAAGATCCAAGTCGCCGTCGTTGTCGCAATCAGCCCAAGCCGCCGTCTGCGTTGGGGCGCGAGTCGCTAAACCGGCATCGAACGTAACATCGGTAAAAGTCCCATCTCCATTGTTATGCAACAGGGAATTGGGGTGACGCCCGCCACCCTGAAACCAACCTCCCCGCAGTATCAACACGTCGTTAAATCCATCGTTGTCGTAATCGACATGCAGAAGGTTCAGCCCCCCAAATAGCCCGACAAGTTTTGCCTCGGAGGTGCATCGACGGAAGCTCCCGTCGCCACCACCGAGGTACAATTCGGTTTGTCCGGCCGTATCCATTGTCGACACCATTAGGTCCAACCATCCATCACCATCGAGATCGTCGGCGATTGCGCCGCCAGCGAGGCTGAATGTCGCGATTCCTCGGTCCAATGCGACGTTGCTAAACTCGGCAAACGATTCGGTCGTCTGGAAAGTTTCTTCGGGAAGTCGCCAATGTTCGGGAACTCCGTCTGGAAACTCCCCGACAGTCATTTTGGCGATGTTATACAGCCAAATCGCTCGATACCATACTTCCGAGTTCTTCGGGCCGTTCTCTAAGACAAAGGCCAACGACCGGAGCGCTTCTCTCGATCCTTGTTGGTGGTCATGAATCGCCGCTCCTCGAATTGGCACGATGCAGCTATCGGCATTGTTCCTCTGGCAGCAATTCTGCGTTTCTCCGAGTCGCATGTAGGCGACCGCGCGTTGAAAATGTAAACCAACCTCAATCGAACTCAAAACCTGCGGCGGAATGGCCATGCGACGCGTATCGAGCACTTCTTGGCACTCCTGAAGCAGTTCGATCGCTCGACCTTCGTTTCCCAAACGCAATTCGAGATTGGCCAGTTGTTGACGCATCGCGAATTGTTGTGGGATCGGAGCATTTGAGGGCAGACTGAGCATTTGACTCCGAAGCGCTCGGGCCGCCGAATCGCCCAACCAATCGATCGTCTCGGGCGTCAGGTCACGAATTGCCTCCAGTTCCAGAAGCATCCGATCATGGGCTGTCCGACGCGAATGGTTCTGAGTCTCTTTCGTACCGGCTTGCAAACTTGTTGGTGCTGCGTGCGGGTCCTGGCTCAATTGTTTAGGATTGCTAGACGTTTTTCGGCATCCACCGCACCACGACAGCAATACAAGGCATGCGAGCAACGCAATCATTGATTGCGCGGCGGAGTGAGCGGCGACGAAGACATTCGTTCAAAATCGATTCTTTCCTAATTACAGCGATATATTGTGCGATACAACGAGTGATTTTCCATCAACCATTGACTGAGTGGATACGCCACCCGTCAACGATAAATTTGATTCGATCTTAACTACGTGCATGTGTCCGAAAACGGCTCGGCGAAGCGGTGGCGAAAGCACCTAGGCCGCCGTCGACTTCGAGGTCGGTTGCGGTGATGAATGATGCGGCGGGACTTGCCAACCAGAGCACCGACGCGGCAACTTCGTCTGGGCGGCCAATTCGCCCGATGGGATGACGGTTGGCGACTTCGGCTTCCCCGCCCTGTTCGTTCAACGTCGCGCGAACCATCGGCGTGTCAATGCAACCCCGGCGAAACGGAAACAACGCGGATGCCCTGGCGCGTACTCGATGCCCCATTGTCGAGATTTGCATAATCGTCGCCGCCTTGATGGGGCCATAAGCCGGAACGTTTCGCGCGGTCCGGTGACCTTGTCCGCTGGCGACATTCACAATCACGCCGCTCTGCTGGTCAAGCATAACCCGCAACGCGTATTTAGCGAGGAACGCATAGCCCGAGAAATTGATAGCCAACATCCGTTCCCACAATTCGCGAGGAAACGATGCAACGGCACATAAGACCCTATGGGCTGAAATGGCCGCGTTGTTGACCAGCACATCCAATCCGCCGTGCAACGCGACCAATACTCCGACGGCGCGGCGGCAGTCGTCTTCCTGCGATGTGTCTCCGGAGAAAAAACCGATCCTGTCAGGTAAACGGTTGCCCGCCGCCGAATCGCAGTCGAAACAGACGACCTTCGCCCCTGAATCCGCGAAAGCCTCGCAGACAGCGAGACCAATTCCCATTGCTCCGCCGCTCACCAAAACAACTCGCTCCGTGTTATCGAATTGAATCGAACCGATTGGGCGTTCGTGCGGCATTGTCTCACTCTCCTAACAAATCTCCATGGCGCCCGTTTTTGGGGCTAGTGCCAAGGACGCTGCCGTTGTCAATCTGCCACTCGATAAGACCAGCAGGAAACCTCGTCACTCGGCTGATGTGGATTTCAGCACTTCGAGATAATCTTGATAGGCGAGGCTGGGGTCATAACTTGCGGCGCTATGCAACAAAGCGGCAAAGCCCATAATAAATCGGTCGTCACTTTTCACCGTGACGGCGCTGACGCCTCCTTGCCGCATCGCGGCACGGCCGAACGGATTGGCGACAATAAGCCCGTAATTGCGGTTATGCCACCAACTGTCGCGAAAGTTATCCGGAGAGGTCATGAGTGTGATTCCCACATCGGCATCATTAAGTTGTCCCGAGTAATCACACCAGGCGGCCGACTGTCCCCATGTCTTGGCGGCCGTCTTCAGCCCGGCCGAATTCACTATTTGTCCACCGTTTGTTTCGATCAGCGGCGTAGCCATTCGTGCGCCGAATCCCATCTCCTCTTGGTCTCCGAACACGATAGCTTGCTCGCGAGGTATGAATTTGGCTTGCCATATAATCAACCGGCCAAGGGGACGTTCTACTATTTGAATGTGAGAGAGTACGCGCCCTAAGTCGCCACTGGTTGGAGATGCCAGTCGCGATTCCGTTGCAAAGGTCAACTGACCGCTGCGGCTTTGAGGTTCTTCCGTAAACCTTAGATGTTCGATGGTTCCTTGGTTTCGCCAGAAGTCCGTGCCGCAAATGTCACCGAAAGCCAGCCACAAACCGGGATGCATGGACGAATGATCGTCGGCATCCACGTTGCGTCGAGGCGGATGGTGGCGCGTGACCAATGCGCCGTTCGGCGCGCGCAGATTCGCGAAGTAGGGTCGCAAGATCGTCCCGTCTCGGAATACGTACTCGCCCACGGACTTGCCCGCCATCGAGAAAACGATCCGATTCTCTTCCTTTCGATAGTCGAGTTTCGATTGCGACCGGTTTGCGCCAACGACCTTGGGCGCTTGCGTCTCGGTGGAACGCTGTGAAGCATCGTCGCGTGGCGAGTTGGCATCGCGCGGCGAGTCAGCAACCGGCGCATAACACGTGGTCGCCAAGTCGACCAAAATTGGCTCGATGAGCTTGAGGTATTCCGCCTCGGGCAGTTGCGACTTGCGGGACCGAAGAGACTCTAATTGTTGTTCGAGTTCGTCGCGTCGCTGCCGTGTGTCCTCATCCAGGATCAAATCGGAACGGCTACGCACAAGATGCCATTGGTTGGCAAACGTGCCATCCGGCCGAGCGCCGTCTTTGGAAGTTTTCGTGGCGCGAACGCCACGATACCAATCCGATTGAGTGCCCAGTCCGTCGCCGTTGTCGTCCAGCAGCGCGTGTTCCGTGGCGAGTCGGCCGTCGCTGGCGTAGAACTCGGCGACACGTCCGCCCGCCATGAGAAACGCTTCGAGCAGCGATGTTTGCTCATCCTTGTCCAGATCGGCCTCCGGGTCGGCGATGGCCGAAGAAAGGTAGTCGCCAAATCTCGAAAAGTTAATCTCGGAGCCACTTCGGGTCGCGGTAACAATGATTCGTCGCGGACCGGAGAGCTTGTTCAAGAACGGTGCGCTGGCGGACGCGCAGTTGATGATGGCGACCGGTCGGTCAAGCGGCTTCAGCCAAGCGTTCAACTGCTCGGCGGAAACATCCGGGCCGTCTAAATTAAAGCGAGCCGTTCTACCGTCGAAGGTGCCGTGCCCAATAAGAACCAGCCAAAGCGGAACGGAGTCATTCCTGCCAGCGTACTGAAGACTCTGTTGAAGTTCGTCGTATGGACTGCTCGCCGGTTCCGCATCCGCGTCGGACGAACCGGACGCGTCGCTGGCGGCGGTCTGGGCATCTTCCCATCCAATGGCAGTGAAGTGGGCGCCGCCACGTTCGGCAGCTTCTTTCCACCGCGTGGCCCACGAAGTGAACATCGACGCGTATTCGTCCGTACCGGCCGCGCCCACGACCACGATCACGTGCGGGCCCGCTGTCGCGGCATCCGCGGCGGATTTGCCCGTGGCTTGCTCGTCCGCGAAGGTCCATCGGCTGACGAGACAAGCCAGCAAGAGGGCAATCATCATGCGCGTCGACCAACTCACGGCAGCCCCTTCCAGCGTCGCAGGCCCCATTCGCCAACCAGGCAGCCGATGGCGAATGCGAATAAAGTCCAAGTGTGCCACAGCGGATATGTCCAAGCCTCTTCCACCGGAATTTTGCGGTTTGGCAGATCGTTTACGAACGCCGAGAGGCGATTCAGCGGAATCACTTCGCCACCCGTTTCCCTCGCAATTCGCTCTAACAGCGGGCGGTTCGGCGCGAGCGTGCGAAACTCGTCGGTGGCCGGTTCGTAAGTCCAGCCAGCTTCGCGCGAACCGACTTCGCTGCCGTCCGCGGCTACGGCGGTCACCGTCGCTCGATAAGGCCCCGGCACGCGCGAGGCGAATGTCGTCACGTACTCGCCAGCCGATTCGTCGCTCGGTTCGGCGGCAATTTCAATTTGCCGGTTGTCCGGCGTGGTGACCACAATCTTCACCGTGGCATTGTCCAGCGGTTCGTATCGTTCGTCGCGAACACGAACAGTCAGACGTTGGAGATCGCCATTGGTCTCCGATTGCCGCGTTTCGATCTCAACTCGCTTGGGCACGTCGGCCACCAGCCAGCGAACCGTCTGCCGCCACGACTTTTCCAAATCGCTTTCCGTCTGTTCCGGTCGCCGCATGTTCCAACGCCACAAGTCGCCGATCAACAATGCCGCCGCTCGGCCCCGACCAAACGATTGCACGGCCAGCGCGGGTTGCTGCCGGCCATCGGGCGATTCGACGCTAGCCAGCACACTGGCTCCCGGTTTGATCGCGCGGGCGAAATTCACCGTGCGAAAGCCCGGCATCTCGGCCAACCGTTTCGCCTCCTCTTGTTCCGTCGCTCGCACGCGCACCCACGGTTGCAGCCAGCCTTCGCGTGTCAGATGCAACCGATACTCGGTTTCGGGCGGCGCCGGCTCGCCACGATCCACATACACAGGCAACAGATCGCCGACCGGCGTGCGAGCCCATTCGCCTTTCACGAACGATTCGCGACCGCCCAGCATCAGCAACCCGCCGCCGCGTTGGCTGACGAATTGTTGAATCAGCGACAATTGATCCTGACGAAAAAACTCGGCTTCCAGATCGTCGATCACCAGCGCGTGGTAAGCGAACAATTCGTCGGCCGACTTGGGAAAGCCGGCTCGCAATTCCTCGCGCTGTTCGATTCCCAAACGCAACAGCACCGGTTCGTCATACTGTTCCGTCTGCTCGTCCTTGTTCTCGAAGCCGCGGAAAATCGGATTGCTCCGCTCGCCCGCGCGATTGCGAAACGTAAACTTCGGTTCGCGTTTGGCGATCCGCACCAGCCCGACCAACTCGACTTCATCATCTTCCGTCAAGGCACGACGCAAGAATTTGAATTCCCAATTGGGGCGTCCCGATACATACAACACGCGATACGGACCGCCGCCACGGTCGACGACCACCAGCCGCCGATTGTTGGCCAGCGTCGCTTCGGCGGAACGTCGAGCGGCCCGAGATTCGGCGATCGCATTGTTCTCCGCCGCGCTCGATTCCGCCGCCGAATCATCGGCGGACGCATTCTTGCCGGATGCTTCATAGCCGGACGGCGTTTCGGAAGTCGGGGGCAGTAACGCCTCTTCGCCTTCCAGCGTGGCTTGAACCGTGTAGAAACTGAGACCCGGTTTCTCGGGGCGAATTTGAAAACTTTGAGCCAGCGGCTGGTCGTCGGTGAGTCGTTCGATCGCGCGGCGTTCGATTTCCTTCCCCGCTTCGTCCAGCACACGCACGATCACCGTTCGATCCTGAAGCCCGCGTCCGGAGATTTCAGCCAGCAGCGTGACCGGCGCCGCTTCGAAGTTCGTCTGACTGACCGACACGCGCGACACGCTGATATCGGCCAACTCCTCCGCGTCGCCCAGCACGACCGGATACACGGGCGGCATCGACTTCCAATCTTCGTCCGGCAAATCCGTGCCGTTGCCGTCGGTCAACAACAGCACGCCGCCGATAGGCCGGCCATAAAATCGCTCGGTTAAACTTCGCAACGAGGTGCTGAGCGCCGAGCCTTCGCCTGCAAACGTCAGCTCGCTGAAATCAGCCAGCGGTTGCAACCGCGTATCGAATGCGTAGCGGCGGACGTCGAAATCTTGAGCCAGCGCACTTGCCACGCAGCCTCTTTGTCGACGCGCGTCGCATCGAATCGCCGCGCGACACCGACCGCGGTCCGTCGTGAATGCCCAGGCTGCGGCTGTTGTCGGCCACAATCAAAAACAAATTGCTGCCCGGCCGCGGTCGCATGCCGCTGTACATCGGTTCGATCAAACAGACGATCAGCGCCGCCATGCCCGACAATTTGAGCAAGGCGGCGAACAACCGCGGCGCGTTGAACGAAGGCAGTCGCAGATAGGCCCAAGCGATCAATCCCATCGACAGCGCGGCCAAACCGATGGCCGGCGCCAGCCAAAGCGGCGCGCCTAGGACGATTTCGGCGATAAGTAGGTTGTCCGTCAGCACGATTTGTCTTTTCGTTCTCTACCTTTTTCTACGCTTGGCGGTGGGAAGATATCGCCCCGCACGCGAGGCGATCGCGGCTCACCTGCCGATCCCTAGTCGCTCGTAGTAGCGCGCGTCTTCTCCGAATACTGCGGCGGAATCGGATCGCGGTCCAGCGGCACGAGAGCTTCGTCCGACGTACGTCGCAGCAGTTCCTCCGCCACGCGATCGCGCAGCTCGGCCAGCGGCTCGGCCACCTCCGCTCGCACCAAATCCCAATTCGGCGGCCGCGAATGCCGCTTCCAGTCGATTCGCATGTCGCGGGCTCGTTCGCGAATCCGAGACGCTTCCGCGCGAAGTTGCGGATCGTCGACCATTTCCTCCACATCACGCAACCGATCGGACCAGTCAAGGAAGTCCTCGCCCGTCAGCGGCGCGGCCGGGCGACCGCTCTCGTCCATGAATGGGGCGAAGCCGCCGGCGTTAAAGCCACCATCGTTAAAAGGACCGCCCTGCTGATTCGGCTGTCCGCCGCCCGTTGGTTGCTGGCCCGGCTGAGTTTGGTTCGGCGACTGGGACTGCCCTGGCTGAGCGCCTCCAGGCCGATCGCCTCCTGCCGGAGCGCTCGCGGGACTACCGGGCTGACCCGGTTGCTGACCCGGTTGTTGACCCGGTTGATTCGTTGGCTGTTGACTGGGTTGTTGACCATTGGGTTGTTGACCATTGGGTTGTTGACCGGGTTGCCCTTCGCCGGGTTGTTGCCCTGATTGAGACGACTGCTCGCCTGGTTGTTCGCCATTTTGCTCGGCGGGCGAGCCGCTCGGCGACGGCGAACCTGACTGTCGTTCCGGCTGTTCACCTGTCGGAGTTGGATTGCCTCCGTTGCGCGAGTTCTCGCGTGGCAAATCATCTTGGTTTGACGGCCCGTTCGCGGTCGGTTCTCGACTGTCCGTTTGCTGGTCCGATTCGCCATTGGGTTCCGATACACCATTGGGTGTTGAACGCCGCTGCGGCTCCGCGTCGTCCGGCTCGCCCGAATCTCGGGGTTGCCGCGAGCGACGTTCGGCTGGCGGTTCGCCCGTGTTGCGAGCCACTTCGTCGTTCAGCTCGTCGGCCAGACGCTCCAGTTCCTCGCGCGCTCGTCGCAGGGCTTCGGTGTCGTCGCCCAGGACGCTTTCGGCCGCTTGCTCGATTCCCTCGCGAAGCTGACGGATGCCTTCGCGCGCGAGTTGCTCTTGCTGCTGAGCGTCTTCGATCAAGCCTCGACGCAGCGACGACTCAGCGGCCGGCAACGCTCGTTCCAAGTTCTGCTCGGCGGCGTCGCGCGCCGCTTCATACAGTCGCTCGGAAAGCAACGGTTCGGTCGCTTCCGCTTCGAGCGTCGTCTCGCGCATCCGTTCCAAGAGCTGCTGCAATCGTTGTTGTTGCTCGCGAAGCTGTTCCGGCAGTTCTTCGCGCGACGAATCATCTCGCAACGAATTCGCATTCTCTTCAGACTCATCCGCATTCAACTGTTCGGCCAATTGCTGTTGCCGTTGTTCCAACCCACGAGCCTCGTCGCGCATCTCGCGCAGCTCTTCCTCGAACCGATTCGACGCCTGACGCCGCAGTTCGTTTCGCAGGTCTTCGAACTGTTGTTCGGCCCGAGCCCCCGCCGCCGTCGCTTGCGGAACCATGCCTTCCTCCAACGCCTCCGACGCCCGTCGCACTTGCTCGCGAGTCTGTTCGAGCTGCTGCCGCTCGTCGTTCATTCGCTGTTGGTTTTCCGGCGATTCCATCCGCGATTGCAGCTCGTCCGTGTCGCGCAGGATTTGCTGCTGTTCCTCGGTCAGTCGCTGAAGTTGACGCCGCAGTTCCTCTCGCTCTGCTTCGGTTTGAGCTTCCTCCAACGCCGACTGCAATTCCTTCAGCCGTTCGTTCAAATCATTTTGCCGACGAGCCAACTCGCTCAAGCGATTCAACACTTGGCGAGTTTCGCGATCCTGCAACTCTTGTTGCGATTGCGGTTCGGCGGTCCGCTCCGTCTCGTAGCGGTTCTCGTCGTTCGACAAATCCAGTTGGTCCAACTGTTGTTGCGAACGATTCGATGACGAACTGGATTGCCCCTGCTGGCCCGCTTGCTGTTGCGAGCGAATGACGTTGTGTTCACGCGCCCGCAAACGCAGCAACGCTTGATAAGCCGCCTGTTCTGCCGCCAGCGCCGGACGCAACGGCGACAAGGCTGGTCCGTCTTTCGTCGCCCGCAGCTCGTCGAAGGCGTCGTTCATCGCTCCGCAGCACCGCTTGCCGTGCGACTGTGATTCGGCGTCTTCCAGATTGCCTACCAGCTCGTTCGCCTGCTCCAACGCCGAACCTTGCGACTGGTAGATCAGCTCCGCGTCTCCAGCGAACGGCTCGGTTGGCTCGTCGGCCGTTTCGCGGCGAATCAATTTCCAAGTGGCGTTGATGATCTGTTTTTGCAGGTCGGCAAGCTGCTCGGCCTGCTGAGCGTTCTGGCTTCCCTGTTGTTGTTGCTGCTGTTGCTGTTGTTGGCCGCCCGGCGGTTGTTCGCCTTGGCGGAAGATCTCTTCAAACGGGCGAACCTCCGCAAAGTACATATCGCTCAGCACGCGCCGCGGCTCGCCGTCCGGCCCAATATCCTCGGCCCACAAGTAATACGACAACAACTGATCCGGCTCGGCCCGCAATTGCTCGAATTGAATCATGTGCTGCATCGCGTGTGTCTGCTTGGCCGCCGCGTTTTCGCCCAGCGTCACATGCTGCTCATCGCCGCCGGCCATCGCGTAGCTGATGCCGAATTGCGTCACACCGTAGTCGTCCCAAACGGTGCCTTGCACATCGGTTTCTTCCAGCGGCGACACACGGACATCGCGGCCGGGAAACGTCAGCTTCAGTTCGGGCGGCTTGTTCGGCAGCACGCGAATCACGAATTCTTCTTTTGTGACGTTGCCACGACCTTGTTCGTCGACCAACTCCAATCGCAGCCGCTTGGACTTTTCCAGCCGCAGTGTCGCTGAGTAAACCGGCGGCTCCGTCGACTCGGCCGTGAGCGGAATCGCATTTCCTGACGGTAAGTCATCAGCGGCGTTTCCTTCGGCATCGGCTTCAACATCGCTGCCCGCGATCGTCAGCGGACCGGCAATGGGCTTCGGCTGCTCGGCATCGATCAGCACGGCCCTGGACACCATCTTGTTCAAGTGACAGACGATCGTCAGATCGGTTCCTTCGACGGCCGAAACCGTGCGGACATCTTCGATCACCCGCGGCTCAAGATTCGTGTAAGCCGGATAACTCAGCCGCGCGTCGCCGCGCACCAGCCGCGGATACTCGAACACGCCAACGTGATACGAATCGGTCTCGTGTCCCGGCAGTTGCACGTGGTAATCCAGCGGCTCGGTCACGTTCGGAATGCGTCCGCCAAAGATCGGATCATCCAGGCTCTTGGTCATCGGCAACTGAGCGGCTTCGCCATCGGCCGTGCGATACACGAGCGTCGCTTCGGTTGGCAAAGCGCCGACGAAACGAGCCATCACCAGCAGACTCGTCCCTCGCTCGATCTCCGTATCGCCCGGTTCGACCGTGACGGACCAACCGCCGCTGGCTACGGTTTGCGCATCGACCGGCTCGCTCTCGACGATCGCCGGCGACGGCGCGACGACCAACGTAATTCCTAACAATACGACCAACAGCAATACCAACGTCGCCATGTTCGCCGCGAAAGCCGCGAACAATCGCCAAGAAGAAACAATGCCGGTCCAGGGATGACGATAGGCGTGAAGCAGGGCCTCGCGAACGACACTCTCTTGCAGGAAGCCCAAACGGCCGTGTGGCAACTGTGGTTCGATCTCGACGGCCGTGACCAAAGACGCCTTTAACTCGGGATAGCGATCTTCGATTCGCCGAGCCAATTGACGCGGGTCGCGAGCGGCACGAGCCGACCAGGCGGCCGCGGCAACGCCCGCCAACAACGCCGCGATTCCCAGCGTCGGCGCCGCGTAGTCGACACTCCAACCCGCTCGCCAATTCAACGCCCACCAAGCCGCTCCGACCAACGCCGGCAACAGCCATGCGATCGCCACGGCCTGCCAAAACCGCAACCGCCGAATTCGCGCGGCCACCATTTCCAATTGTCGACTGAGCCTTCGGTCCATCATGACGTTGCCTCCGTCGGTTGATTTGTTTGACGAGCCGCTCGGCTGGCCAATCCGGTTTCCAACATCAGTATCCCCAGCGCTGCCACGATCAGCCAACGCCAAACTTGTTGTCGGTCTTCCAATTCCTTATCACGCTGCTGACGCAATCGGTCGCGTCGCTCGGCCTGCGTGATTTCCGTGCCCAGCCGCACGCCAGCCTGTTCCAATTGACCCACGTCCAAAGGCGCCGTGTTGCTTTCGGACGCGTCGAGATTCACGGCAAACAGATACGTTTCCTCGTCCGACCGCAACTCGTACAAACCAGGCTGGTCCGTGTCGTCGAAGTTGGTTGCGTCGCTGGTCAGCCGCACGATTGTCTTATCTGGCTTGGTGACCGTTCGCACGCGACGAGCGTTCACCACGTTCGCGCGTGACTTCCAAGCCGGCAATGCCAGCGACTCGCCCACCGCAACCGATGAACGAACCAGCTTGCCGCCCGCCGCTTGGTCCAACAACAACTGCATCAGCGGCACGAACTTGCTGGACAACGCCAATTGGCTATCGGCCGGATGCCAGCCGCTGGTGAACAGGATCCCGCGCCCGTCGCCCAACGCCTGCTCCAGAATCGCCGGATCACCGTTGTCGAATCGGGCCAACGTCTGGAACGGAGAATCGTCTTCCAACCGCAGACGCCGATGCCGCCAAAAATGAATGGCCGTGAAGTCGTTGTAACGCGGATTGCTGAACGGCTGAAACAACGGATGCGAAAAGTCGATCTCGGCGAGCAGGCGATAACCGCGTCGACCGCCAGCCGTTTGCTCGACGTCGGAATCACGGGACTCAGTCGCTTCCGCGGTTGAGTCGCCTTCCGCCGCTTCCGAGTCCGGCGCGATAACTTCGACGCCATCGAACAACGCCGCATGAGTCGCCGCGGCTTCGCGCGACAACGGCGCCAACAACAGCAGGCCGCCGGACTCAGCGAAGTTACGCAGTCGCTCTTGCATCGTCGCGGACAACGCGCCCGTCACGACAACCGCCTTGGGACGCAGTGTGGAAAGCTCGCTCCACGTTAAGTTCGGCTTTCCGCCCCTCGAATCACTTGCTGCCTCCGACTCGCTTGACGCACGTTCTTCGTCGCCGCCTTCATCGGGATTCGCAGCTTTATCATCCGTCAGCGTATGCAGTTCCACTTGCCGCAACGCATCGTCGGCCCAAGCGATTTCCATGTAATAACGCGGACCTTCGGGATCGGTTGGCGAATCGTTGCCGATGTAAACGACCGGCAACGTCTCGATTCGAGGCGGAACCACGAAGTGCAAATTGTCAAACACGTCGTCGTCTCCGATCAACTCAATTCGGTCGGCCGTCAACTCACTTGGACGCTTCAACCGCACCACGCGACTTTGGCCGGCCGGCACATGCACCGGCAACGACTCGTCCGCCGCCAAGCGACCATCCGCTGACTGCCACCGCACAAAGAACTGCTCCGCCGTCGAATCCGCCGCGTTGATCACACGCACGCGCGAATCATCGTCTTCCGTCGCTTGCTCTGTGTCGGTCAATAGCAACGCACTCGCGTTCGACGACTTGCTGGCTCGCACCGCATGCACAACCACTGGCACTTGGCTCGGCCACTCATACGCCTGCAAGTCCTCAACGCGACTGCCACTCTGCAAATCCGTAATCAGCACGATTTGCGGTTCGGCAATCGACTCGGCCTCTTCGACCGCCGAGTCCAGTTCCGTCGCGACAGAAACTAACGCCGAGCCCAGGTCGGTCGATCGCCAACTCGGACCAAGCGATTTCAACTGCTGTCGCACCAGATTCGGTTTGTCGCGAGTCGGCGGTTCTCCTGGGCGTTCGAAGTCCACGATCGTCTGCGCATGTTCGTCGAACGTCACCAGCGCGACATCATCGTTCGGCCCAAGTTCCTTGATCGTCCGCTCCGCGTGCGCTAATGCCTGTGGCCACAAATCCGACCGCCGCATACTGGCGCTCGTATCCAACACAATGGCCACTCGCCGGCCAGCCAGTTGCTCTAACGACAACACGGCGGAAGCTCGAAAGAACGGCCGCGCGAACGCCAATGCCAACAGCGCCAGCGCCGCGGCTCGCAGCAGCAACAGCAACCAATGATCCAAGCGACTGCGCCGAGTTAACCGTGGCGGCGAAGGCGACAGAAACAACAGCGTGCTGAATGGCTGATGCCCGCGCGGCGTTCGTCGAATCAAGTGAAACAGCACCGGCAGCGACAGCGCGCCCAGACCGGCTAGATACAGCGGCACCAGCACGCTCATAATCCGCCTCCGCCCGTCGCCGCCGCCCGCTGTCCGGTTTGCCGCGACGCCTGTCGCCCGCGATGCATCCGCGAGTTCAACAAATCAAACAACGCGAACTCCACCGGCCGATCCGTGCTCAGCGAATACAGATCAATCCCCAATTGGTTGCAAACGCGATCCAAACCGGCCGCGTGTTCCTCGAATCGCCGTCGATACTCGTCACGCGTCGCCGCAGGATCGATATACATTTCGCGACCCGATTCCAAGTCCTGAAACATCGCCGGCTGATCGAACCCAAAATCCACTTCCGCCGGATCGAGTACTCGCATGACGACCGCTTCATGGCCCCGCGAACGAAGATAACCCAACTGGCTTTCAATCGCCTCGATCGGAGCGAGCATATCCGAGATCAACACGATCATGCCCCGCTTGGCCGCCGTGCGAGCGATCTGTTCCAGCGGCAGTTGCAAGTTCGTCGACTTGCCCGCCACCGCGTGCTCCAGTCCCATCATCACGCGATGCAGATGTCCAGGACGAAACCGCGCCGGCAGATAATCCTGAATCCGTTCATCGAACGTCACTAGACCGACGGCATCGCGCTGCAATGACAAAAAGTACGCGAAGGTTGCCGCCGTGGTGCGAGCGTATTCGGCCTTGTCATAGCCAACCGAACCGAATCCCATCGAGCGACTTAGATCGACTAACAGATAACATCGCAAATTCGTCTCATCCTCGAATCGCTTGATGTAGTACCGGTCGCTGCGCGCGAAGAGCTTCCAATCCAAATAACGCAAGTCGTCGCCGGCCGTATATTGCCGATACTCGCTGAATTCAACCGAGAACCCATGGTAGGGGCTGCGATGCAAGCCGCTGAAGAATCCTTCGACAACCACCTTGGCGCGAAGCTGCAAGTTCTTGATCCGAACCAGCGTGGCCGGATCAATGAACGAAGCATTCGAGCCGCTCGGTGCGCGACCCGAGCCGCCATTTCGCTGGCCAAGTTGTTGCCGACTCCTTGCCATAAGTTGCCGTTCTGTTTTTCAGAAGCTTCGATCAACGAGATATGGAAGGTGGAGCTTGTCTCACACAACCGAATTCACTAACACTCTTTCGACGTCCAACTATTCCCTGGCGGCGGCACGGCTTCGATCAGCCGCTGGATCACTTGTTCCACCGATACCCCTTCTCGGCCTCCGCTCGATATCCGATCAAGATGCGATACAAAACGTGGGAGTAACCAACGCTCGCAAATCGTCGATCGTCACATGCGAGCGGCCGGACAACAAAGTTGCGTGCCTTCGCTCCCAGCGTCAAATACTGGAGCCGTCAGTAAACCGGCTCCCAACCAAATCAACTGTTCACAAACGTCGGCGAATGAGGTTGCCCCGGCCGACTGGCCGCCGCCAATCGGACCGCGTAACGAACCAGCTCTTCGGCGAGATGGGAACTTTGCGTGTCGACGCATCGAAACTGCTGCACATCGTCGCCCGTGAACGAGCGCCTGAACGGCTCGGGGCAAGGGTGAAGTGGTCTGTATCGTACCACGGCGACTTCGTTGTCTTCCGGCAAGTAATCAATCCGGCACGTTGAACATGAAACGGTCGAGCGCGCTTCCGGCAAAGGATACGTACCTCTTCCATTTCGATTGGCTTGCGGCGAGCAAAGAATGGTTCTTTCCAGCGGATACCGCACCGCCGCGGTCACTTGATGAAACTTTTGCATCGCTTCTAACAATGCCGCCTGCGTTTTTGGCGTGTCCGGTTAATTTCATCCGCAAATCACATTGGCAAAAATCGGTCCCTTGACGAACTGCATCTTGCGATGGCCGTCCGCCGTTTGCTCCAGGATTTCCGGGTACCTGCAATGTCCGCCGGCATGAGATCGGGCGCGAACTGAATGCGTTGAAACTGCAAGTGAAACACCTTGCAATCGAGCGAACCAGGCGGCTGGTTCACAACTCCCGGGCGCGCCGGTGATTAAACAATGTCCGCCCGCGAACAAGCTAATTAACAACTGCTCGACGACTTCCTTTGGCCAATGATGACTTTCGACAGCTCCGCATCGATCCGCTGGCGACTGCTGCGTACCCGCTCGACGGCTTGCTGTTCTGCTTGATAAGGGTCAACGTCCGTCACCGGCGTCTCCTGATAGAAGGCATTGAAAAGGTGTGTGAGATGTGAACTGGAAAATCGCGGCATGTTCAATGAGTCATCGCGTAAGTCACGATATTGATCCCCAGCGGATAGGCCCACTTCTTTTTCTGAATACTCTTTGAAGTAGCCAGGGTCCATGCCTTCGCGCTCCCAGCCATCCCCAAGTCCGTGTTATGGCAGATTATATTATCATGCGATCCTTATCATCAAAGATCGCACGATAGTGGGCTTCTCGCGCGTCCCAACGTTCGGTTGTGTAACCGTTGTACCAGGCGTGAATGCTGGGTATCTGCGGTTTCTGGTTCAGGTCATACACACAGTGGAAAATTTCGTGTTCCAGCGGCAACTCGACCGGCTCGCGATCCGGGAACACCTGTTTGATATTCCGATAGAATCCCAGCCATTCGTCCTCGCCCCAAAAGTCATCCACCATCAAGAATCCGCCATTCAGCAAATAGTGCCGCAACGCCGAAATCTCTTCGTCCGTGAGAGCCATCTGCCCCGGTTCGATCAAATAGAGAAATGGGTAATTAAACAGGTCGGGGTCCGTCAGATCCAGAATCTTGCCGTGCGGGTCGACTTCCATCGACGTCAATTCGTGCAGCCGGAATGAGAAATTCAAATCGCTGTCAGGCCAGTCCGTGGCCCACTTGCCGCCTCGCCAGCCGCCGCCATACGACGTGTACCTCACGCGCACGAACGTGAACACGTCGTCTTTGAAGTCAGCGTCGTTCTCCCATTCGGGCACGCCGTTGCGATCCACCATTTCGGGATCGATTGCTTGGCGACGATTCCATCCCCGCTGAGCCACGCTCACCGCCACGGCCGCGAACAACAACGACAGCGAGACCGCCAAACACACCAGTTTTCGCTTCACGTCACTTCTCCTCGACCAACTTCAACAGCAGTTCGTGGGCGGCCCGATAACGCGGCGCTTCGTCCAACGCCAACAACACATGCCGCTTCGCTTCGTCCGCCCGGCCGGCTCGATGATGCAGCGTCGCCAGTTGAAAATGCAGCCCCGCCAAGTCGATCGGATCCAGGGCCAGCAGCGCGGTGTTGGCTTCGATGGCCAGTGAATCGTCGCCCATCTGCTCGGCCGCCCGAGCCAGCGACTCGTGCGGAAACCGTTGCAACGGATTCACGGCCAGAATCCGCTTGGCGAACTTCTACGCACTCGCCCAATCTCCCGCCGACGAATGCATCTCAACCAATCGCTGAAACACACTCAATTCATCCGCCGACAGCGCCGCGAAGCTTTCCAACACAGCTCGTTCCATCACCGGATTGTTCGACTCGCGATAAGCCTGGGCCAACAGCAGATGCGGATTGTTCGGGCTGATGTCTTGCGGATATAGGCGACGCATTTCGTTCAACGTTTGGATCGCTTGATCCCACTGCTTCTCGGCAATCAAACGCGTCGCTTTCCATTGAAGCGCCGGATAGTTGTTCGGATGATCTTCGAGCCAAGCGTCGATCGTCTCCAAATCAGCACGCGGCATTAACTCGGGCGAAGTCCAATCGGCCGCGGGCGCCATCGCTTCGGCTCGCTGTCGGGCGTAGTCGGCGAACTCCTTATCGAGCGCATCGAGCGAACCGGTGTAACGTGCCAAGCGCATCGTTGAGGCTCGGCATGCCGACGCCCAAGTCCACCAAGATTCGCTGTAACGTTTCCACTCCAAACTTCTCGATCAAATACTCGACGACCAGCGACGATTCAGTAGGCGAACCGCAAGTGCAGTGGCGATGGTGTGATCGAGAAATCTTGCCGCTCAATTCGCTTACCGGAGTCAGTTCGTCGCCCAACATCATCTCGCGATAAGCGCGGATTGATCGCTTGTCCCCCAGGTGGCATCGGCCTGACGCTCTTCGTAAACCGAAATCCCTTCGCCAACCAACGCGGCATCTTGTGCCGTTCGTTTTGTGCAACGTCACCACGTGACAGAACTCGTGCCACAGCGTCGCTTGCCAATTCGATGGGCTCGCCGCCTGCGACGCCGGACTGTTGGCCGTAATCACGTGCCCGAAACAGACGCCCAGGAAACCGGCTCCGCCCGGCAGCCCGAACGTGCGAATCGCGAAATCCTGCTGACGCGGAAACAACTCGACCACCACCGGGCGATCGATCGTCACGTCGTATTTCTCACATAACTGCCGCTTCGCACGGGCCAGCAAATCCAGCACCTGCTGGCCATAGATCGAAGCCTCGCGAGCCTCCATTCGCACCAACAGCCCGTCGCGTTCAAGCGTCCGATATCCGCGCAGCTCGTCTTGCAACGTAATCAAGTTGTAAGCGACCACGTTGTATCCATCGCGCTCGTGGACCTCCGCCGCCAGCCGCCAACCTTCCTCTTCTTCGCCCAACCGCAACAGATCGTTGGCCAATTGAATCTTCGCCGGCAGATAATCCGGAGCGAACACCAACGCCCGTCGCTGATACGCCGCGCCTTCGGCAAAGCGATACTTCTGCGACAGCTTCGTGCCGATCAGCGAATCGACTTCAGGATTGGTCGCCCACGAAGCCAACGCTTCCTTCCGCGCCTGTTCTTCGGCCTCCGCATCGCCGCGCAGATGAGCCAACACCGCTCGATACGCCCACGCTCGCGGATGATGCGCGTTGATCTCCTCGATCTGAGTTAGCGTCGCCTCCGCCTTGTCGTACAACTCGGCATCGACATGCGAATCGACCAACATCAGCAGGCTATCCACATGCCGCGGGTTCAACGCGAGCGCCGCCTTCAGTGCCGCGTCGGCTCGATCCGAATCGCTGGGAGCGAAAGCCTGAGCCAATCCGTAATGCGCCGCCGGATTCTCGCTGTCATGCTTCACGGCCTGCTCGAACGACTCGGCCGCCAACGCGTAGTCGTGTTTGTCGAGTGCCAACTGTCCGCTCAACAAATGAGCTTCCGCAAAGTTCGGCAGCCGCTTTTTGATGTCGGTCAACGCTCGCAACACTTGCTTGGCATCGAACCCTTCCTCCAGCAGGTAGCGAGCCAACACCGTTTGATTCGCCGCGTCGCGAAAACGCCAGCCCGCCGTGCGAGCCAATTCGCCAATCTCGTCGGTCAGCTTCGCCGCTCGTTCAACTTGGTTATTGTGCCGGCAAACGTCGCGGCCCAACCACCGAAGGCGAATGCTGTACTCGTAGCGTTCCAGCGCCGCGTCCAGCGTCTTCAGCGCGTCGGCATAGCGGCCGATCGCCATTTCCGATTGCAGCTTCAACCACCGCCAATCTTCGCGATAATCGTCGGCTTCGATCGCCTGCGTCGCCGACTCGATGCACTCGGCGTACTTGCCCGTGTGCCACTGCCGAGTCGCTTCGACCAGATCGGCCGCCGCGGCGGAACCATGAGAAGCAGGGGCCAGCAATATCAGCCACAGTGAGACAGCGACCGCCCAACTCCAGCGAAATCCAGCCGGCGTGCGTCGGTCCCTCACCATTCGCTTCCCCCAAAAATTCGTGAACGAATCGCGTGTCGCGTGGCTTCATTGTTAAGTTGTGTGCGAATTGAATCAAGTGACGACGCACCGCCGCCAATCCAATGCGTCGGCGACCAACAAAATCGAACCCCGCCCGATCGTAAAAGTTCTCCGCGACTTTGGCCGCAAAGTGCCACGAGTCCTCACCGCGATGGCCTACGCGTCGCTCGACGATCCGCGGCCCAGCTTCTATCGTGAGCGTTCGCCGCGGCGGATTACATCCCATTCGTCGCCATCTCTCGCCCTTTTCCGTTGCTTTCCCGTGAACACCGCTCCGACGCAAGTCACCGTCACCGCACCCAGCCGCCTGCACTTCGGGCTGCTGTCGTTCGGCCAATCTACCGGCCGCCAATTCGGAGGCGTAGGGATGATGGTCGAGCAACCCAGCGTGACGTTACGGATCACGTGGGCCGACCGCTTGACGACGACCGGCCCCGCGTCAGATCGAGCGGCCGAGTTCGCTGGCCGTTGGCTCGACTTTTACGAACTGCGTGGTGTTCGTCCCTGCCAAGTCGAAGTTGTCGACATCCCGCCACAGCACGTGGGACTGGGCGCGGGAACGCAACTCGCGCTCTCGATCGCCGCCGGCTTGAACGCTTGGCACGGCCGAGTCTGCCCGCCTCCGGCCGAACTGGCTCGCAGCGTCGGCCGCGGCTTGCGTTCGGCGGTCGGCACCTACGGCTTTCTCGAAGGCGGGTTGATTATCGAACGAGGCAAGCTGCCTGACGAAACGCTCTCGCCGCTCGATTCGCGATTGGACGTGCCCGACGATTGGCGAGTCGTGCTGGTTCGCCCGCGTCATTTTCAAGGCCTAGCCGGCGATGCGGAACAGCGAGCGTTCGACGCGTTGCCCGCCGTTTCGGCCGCAGCCAGCGAGTCGTTGGCTCGCGAACTGCGCGAGCACCTGCTTCCCGCACTTGCCGCGGCAGACTTCGACGGCTTCAGCGCCAGCCTGTATCGCTACGGCCATGCCGCCGGCCTTTGTTTCAAGGCGCTGCAAGGCGGACCGTACAACGGCAGCGAGCTAACCGCGCTAGTCGAGCGGATTCGATCGCTCGGCGTCGCGGGAGTCGGACAAAGCTCGTGGGGCCCGACCCTGTTCGCGTTGACACCATCGCAAACTGCCGCCGAAGATCTCCGCCACGCGCTGCTCGCCGACAACACATCCGACGCGGAAGACGCTGAGGTTCTCATCACGCCAGCAAACAACACCGGCAGCCGCATCGTCGCCCAATAACCCGCCCGCCCCGGAAGCGCAAGGCTCCGACCCAAGGGAGAACGAGGCTCCTGCCGAGCGCCCCGCCGCCGACGGGAGAACGAGGCTCCTGCCGAGCCGCTGCCCACGGGAGGAACGAGCTAAGCTGTGCGCGGGTCTCCCGACCCCGCCTGACCGCAGGTCTCCCGCCCCTCATGCTTCCACGCCGTTTGCGTCGCATTCCCGCCCTTCGCGCATCGCCCGGGGGAGACCTTCGGGTGATAGTTTCGGCGAGGTCGGGGAGACCTGCGCCGAGCGCCGGGAGGAGACGAGGCTCCTGCCGAGCGCTGCCACGGGAGAACGAAACGCGGCATTGCGCCGTTATACGACCCCGCACATGCCCCGACCGCAGGTCTCCGCCCCTCGCTAACCATTCCCGCCGTTTACGCCGTGTTCCCGCCCATCTCGCATCGCCGGGAGACCTTCGGTCGATCGTTTCCGGCGGAGTCGGGAGACCTGCGCCCGAGCGCGACGGGAGGGCTCCTGCCGAGAGAGTGCCGCTGCCCACGGGAGAACGAAACGCGGCGCATTGCGCGCGGAGTCTCCCGACCCGCACACGCCCCCGACCGCAGGTCTCCCGCCCCTCGCTAACCATTCCCGCCGTTTACGCCCTGTTCCCGCCCGTCTCGCATCGCCGAGACCTTCGGTCGATAGTTTCGGCGAGGTCAGGAGACCTGCGCCCGAGCGCGGGAGACCTGCGCCGAGCGGCAAACGCTCAAAACCGGCGAAATAACGTCATTTCGTCCGTTTCAGCCGTTCAAAGAAGACAAAATGGCGTCGATTTACCTTTCATAGCCGCTCGCGACACGCAGCGCAACGCTATTGCCTTTCTCAACCGTTCGCGACGGACAAATGACGTCAGTTTGCCTCTCGCAATAGCCCGTCCACGACGCTCGGCGCAGCGTCATTTCACCCGTCATAGCCCGTCCACGACGGACAAAATGGCGATCGAGTTGCCTTTCGCAACCCGTTCAGCCGGCGCAGCGTCATTTTCGCCCGTCTTGAACGGTCACGAGAGGCAAAACAGCAGCCCATTGGCCCCTCGCGGCGTGCGCCCGGGTCTCCCGACCCCGCACACATGCCCCCGACGGGTCTCCCCGCCCCTCGCTAACCGTTCCCGCCCCTCGCGCATCGCCTGGAGACCTTCGGTCAATCGATTCGGCGAGGTCGGGAGACCTGCGCCGAGCGCGTTGAACGATCACAAACCACGATCTTCAACCTGCACCCAACAACCGCCGAATTTCGGATCCTTCGCATAATCGAGCGGCACTTTGCCGAGCTTGTTGCGGATCGTCGGATCCGCCCCCGCCCGAATCAATAGCCGAACGATCTCGACAGCTTCCGCGCTTCGGCCCGCGGTGCCCGGAGCTCCGGTGGCAGTGACCGCTCGATGCAGCGGCGTCGAACCGGATTTACGGCAGGCACGATTCACACCCGCGCCCGTACTCGATCAACGTACTGACCGCCGCCGGGCTGCGAAATCGCACCGCGTGATGCAGCGCCGTCACTCCATTTCGATCCGCCGCATGAACATCTGCCCCGGATTCCAGCAGTTCGCGAATCCGATCCCGTTGGTCGCTCGGATCGGGATTCCGCTCCGCGCAGATTTTCGAAAGCTCGAAGATGCTTGTCATGGCGACCCAGTTTAGCGTCGATCCGCGACCCAAAAGGCATCATTCTGACTTGCTCTTGCCTAGCGAACCGATCGCGTAGCCCGCAATGCTGGCGATCAATCCCGATAAGGACGACGGCAGCAACGCAAAATAATAGCCGACGGTTGCCAGCCACCGAGGCTGTATCGTGGCGGCAACCAAGGCGGGATAGTCGGCGGCGGCGACGTCTTCGGCCGGCGGCAGCAGGATCGCTTCTAACAATTCGCGTCCGGCCCACACACCGATTCCTAACAGCATGGCCAGCAGCGCGGCTCGCTCCCGATGCCTTCGTCCGTAGATGCCAACCACTAATGGGACGAACAATCCAACTAACACCGTGGCCACGGATGTTTCTAATAATCCTAATATCGTCTCGCCCGTGTAGGCCATCACCACGCTGCCAATCACGACCAGGAGGACGGCCGTTCGCTCCATCAGCAACGGCCGACGCCCGAAAGACGTGAAGCGTCCGAACAAGTTGTGAGCCAGCACCGTGGCGGGCGACAACACGGCGCTCGTGGCGGTCGAAACAATGATCGAAATCAGTGAGACGACAAACACCGCCTTCAACATGGGGGACAGGAACTCATGAGCCAGGGTTCCCAGGATGCCTTGCGGGTTGGCCTCGACCTCCAACAGCAACGAACCCAACCCCATGCCAATCGGCAATAATCCAAACAGGATATAGATCACACCGGCTAAGACACAGGCGCGCGACGCGGTCTTAGCGCTATTGGCCGCAAAGACTCGCTGCATTAGATCCTGACCCGGAATATTGCCGAACATGCCGCTGGCCAAAGTGCCTAGCCACAACATGGCGGCCGGCAAGCCTGGTTCGGGCAACAACGTGAGTTTCTCGGGTTCCGTCTCCTGAAACAAGCGACTGACACCATTGACGGGCGAACCATCGCCCAAGTGTGAGAACACGCTGAATCCGAGAATTAACATCCCGACCAGCAACACTCCTAATTGAAGCGTGTCGGTCAACGTCACCGACCACATCCCGCCGATCCATGTATAGGCCAGAATGATGACGGCGGCAATCAATATTCCTCCCGCCGTTGGAACGCCGAAGAAGATCTCTTGCAAATTCCCCAACGCCACGAACTGGGCCCCAACCCAACCGAGATATCCGGGGATGAGTAGAAACGACGCCACTAGTTCCGCCCGAGGACCATAGCGCTGGGCGAAGAAGTCGCCAACCGTTAGCAGTTTCATCTCCCACATCGGTTTGGCAAAGAATAATCCGGCGACAATGAGCGCCAAACCGGACGCGAAGGGGTCGAGCAGTGTGCCGCGGACGCCTTCATCCCGCGCGGCTTCGGCGGCCCCCAGCACCGTGGCAGCGCCGAACCAAGTGGCCATTAATGTGCCCCATGCCAACCACAACGGCAATCTTCGACCGGCTACCACGTAGTCGGCTTCATCATGAACTTGGCCGCTGGCATAAATACTGAGCGCGAAGATCCCTATCAAATATAAGGAGACCACGATAGTGAGAGGCCAGTCCAATTCGGCAACTCCAAACAATGGGCGTTAGGATGTATTTGGAAACGAAATACCAATGGAGCGTCCGTCGTTTAACCGCGAGGGCAACGCCCCGCGTGCTTGATGGATGAGGCCATCGATATTACGACACCGGAGGGCTCGCGACCTTCCATTTCGAGTCGATCGAAGCTCACACGGAAAGGGTTCGCTTGCCATCCAGCGATGAGGATAGCGATTGCGGTACCTAGCGGGAGAGGCCGACGAAACATTTAACGTTGCGACTGGGGGCTTCGCTTCGCTACGACCCCAGGCACGTCGACTGCCCAGGCACATCAACTGGAACGCTCGACATGAAATGTTGGGGAATTGAGAACGGATAGCAGCCCGACTCGCGACGCCTTGTGCAACGGGCCGTTTGTGGTAGGACTTGTGCAGTTGAACGGGTACGAAAAACAACACCCTTGGGCCGCGAGGTGGATGCAATGGATATTCATGCTTTGACACGGGAACTGCAAGTCAAAAACAACTCGAAGATCGTCATGCTGGTGGCTGACGGCTTAGGTGGTTTGCCAATGCAAGCCGGCGGCAAGACCGAATTGGAAACCGCCAAGACGCCGAACCTGGATGGTTTGGCGGCGCGGGGCGTTCAAGGGGCCAGCATCCCCGTGCTGCCCGGAATCAGTCCGGGCAGCGGTCCGGGGCACTTGGGGTTGTTCGGCTACGATCCGCTGCAATATCTGATCGGTCGCGGTGCGTTGGAAGCGACGGGCATCGGCTTCGAGCTTCAGCCCGGCGACGTCGCGATTCGCTGCAATTTCTGCACGCTCGATCAAGATGGCAAGATTGCGGATCGACGAGCCGGTCGGATCGCCACGGAAGAAAGCGCGCCGATCGCGATTCGGTTGCGACAGATCCAGATCGACGGGATTCAGATTTTCGTCGAGCCCGTGAAGGAGCATCGGTTTGTGGTGGTGTTTCGTGGCGAAGGGTTGGGCGGCCATGTCGCGGACACCGATCCGCAGGCGACGGGAGTTCCGCCGCTGGACCCAGTGGCTCAAGATTCGGCCAGTGAAAAGACCGCTTCGGTGGCGAAGGAGTTTCTGCGGCAAGCTCGCGAATTGTTGAAAGACGAGCCCAAGGCCAATTTCCATACGATGCGGGGCTTTGCGTCCAAGCCGGACTTGCCCAGCTATCAAGAGGTTTACGGTTTGCGAGCCGCGGCGATCGCCGTCTATCCGATGTACAAGGGATTGGCGCGGCTTGTGGGCATGGACATCGTTGGCAACGCAACGACATTGGACGAGCAGGTCGCGGTGTTGGAAGAGAAGTGGAACGACTACGACTTCTTCTTCCTGCACTACAAATACACCGACAGCACGGGCGAAGACGGCAACTTCGACGAAAAGGTTAAGAAGGTCGAAGCCTTCGATGCGGCGATTCCTCGCGTCGCCGCCTTGAATCCGACGGTCTTGATCGTGACTGGCGACCACAGCACGCCCAGCTACTTGCAAAGCCATAGCTGGCATCCGGTCCCGACGTTGTTGGTCAGCGATTGTTGCCGGCCCGATCCGTGTCAGGCGTTCAGCGAGTCGGAATGCATCCGCGGCGGCCTGGGGCATTTCCAGGCCAAGCATCTAATGACGCTGGCGTTGGCAAACGCGGGACGACTCGGCAAGTTCGGCGCTTAGCCGTTTGGCGTGCGTTTCCGGATTACTTGGAGCGATGGGGCGCGAGCCATTCGGTTTCGCGTCACCGGACGGCTTGCGCCGTTCCGCTTGCATGTTTTTTTGTTCGCTGAAACGTCATGCACAGCATGACCTACTCGCTAATCGCCCAGCACGGCGCGTTTCAGTCCGCCCATGATGGCGGACATTGTCGACTGAGCCGTGCCCGGCTCGGGCGGTGTCGTCGCGGCGGGAGCGGTTCGTTCGTCGACCATCCCGCTGGCTTCGTTCAACGCGCGAATCGCCTCTTCGTCCAAGTAGGCCGGCTTCTCTGGCTGTGCCGAGTCGATGGCCGGTGCGGCGGGCAATTGCGGATCGAGCATCAAGACCGGCGTTTCTTCGACGGCCGGCAATTCGGGCACCGGCGGCTAGCTGCGCGGAACGATTGAATTCGGTCAACGCCATCGCCTCGACGTACCAACCCGACACGGCTTCCGCATGATCGGCTCGTCCCGGCGCGGCTTTCCACGCTTCGAGCAACTCGTCGGCCGCGGTGCGTCGAGCGTCGTAGGTCCCGCGATCCGTGCGGAACAGCTCGTATGTCTGGATGCGAAACGCGCGGGCGGCGTCCTCGACGTTCGGCAGCTCCGCGTGCAAATCCGCGCCGTACAACGTCGGGGCGAACAGCGTCGATACAGATAACAAGGTTCGGGCGAGCATCTTCATGATTGTCACTCGTAGGTAGACGAGGCGTGTTTCTTTCGGCAAGATGAAGCCGCCAAACGCGTGCGTCGTGCGGCGGCTGCGGGGAGTTCTCACATCGTCAGACGCCGACATTTTCCGCGACGCGTGTCGGCGGCTTCCGTTGAAAACGTAGGTCGTGGGCGGCAAGTGTCAAACAGCCGCGCGTCCGACTTGATTTTTTGTTCAGGAAAACTCGTGAAAGAACTGGTTCGGCCCGCGCTGCTGATTTGCCTTGTGATGCTGGTGCCGATTCTGCCGTTTCTGGCGTTCGGCTCGCAGGTGAACTCCGCCGTCGACCGATGGCGCGAGGCCGAGTATTCGGGGGCGGTGACGGCGTCGGTGATCGTGGGCCTGTTGGCGACGGATATCTTTCTGCCGGTGCCAAGCAGCGTGCTCAGTACGTTCGGAGGTTGGCAGTTCGGAGCGTTCGGCGGCACGATCGTGTCGTGGGTGGGCATGAGCATCGGAGCGACGCTCGGTTTCGCGCTGGCTCGGCGCTACGGCCAGCGGTTTGCTCACTGGCTGTCGTCGCCATCGCAACTGCGTCGCATGGAAACGCTCAGCCAGCGATTCGGCCCGGCCGTGCTGGTGCTGACGCGCGGCGTGCCGGTGTTGGCCGAAGCCAGTGTGTTGTTGATGGGAATGAATCGGCTGGCGTGGCGAAGGTTTCTGCCGCCCGTGCTGCTCAGCAATCTGGGGCTGTCGATCGCTTACGCCGCCTTTGGCAAACAGGCGGAAACGCACGAGATGCTGCCGCTGGCTTTAGGCATCGCGATCGGATTGCCCGTGGTGTTGTTGATGCTGGTCGCTTCGTGGCTGCCCAGCGGCGACGAGCCCAGCGGCGACGAGCCCAGCGCCGCATCGGGGGAAAACTCGGAGTCGTCGGCTTAATCATCCGGGCGGATCGTGCGGCGGCGTTCTTTCTTTTGCCCGAGCGACTTCTTCTCTTGGAGTCGGCGTTCGCGCGAGCCGCGGGTCGGTTTGGTCTCGCGGCGGATTTTCGGCGGCGTGGCGACGGACAACAGCATCTCGCGCAGCTTGTCCAAACAATCTTGCACGTTGCGGCCTTGGTCGCGATATCGCTGGCTGGAGAGCACTAAGTCGCCGTCTTGCGTGATCCGCGTGCGAAACGTGGCGAGAAACCGCTGCCGGACGTCCTCGGGCAGCGACGGGCTACTGGTGATCGGCCAACGCAGCGTGGCTTTCGAGTTCACTTTGTTCACGTTCTGCCCGCCCGGACCGCCGCTGCGCGCGAACGTGTACGTGAACTCGGCCAGCGGAATCGCGATGCGACGGTTGACTTTTAACATGGGATCTCACGACAAACGAGCAATAGTTCTCATAGTGCGGGACGAATAGGACCTGGTTCGCGGCGGAAGCAAAGCGTCGCGGGGCGGCGTCGTTCCCCTGACGAACGCTCGGCCACGGGATAAGATTCTTGCAAACCGAGTGCGAAATCTCCTCGACATCCCCGGAAATTCATGTCATTACGATTTGACCGCTATGGCGACGACGACGACGGCCCGCGCCGCCCGCCGCCCAATTATTTTTCGCGACGTACACAGTATCGCATGCTGACGTTGGTGGGCATGTTGATGTTGGTGCTGGTTGTGATGGACAAGGCGCGCGATCCCGAGATCTATCGTCAGTTCTTCAAGGCGGTCGGAGCTCCGCTAAAGGAAGAAAGCCAGTCGGGACCGAACGCCGCAGCGGGCGATGAGGGCACGACGGACGACGAACTCCCCGCCGCCGATTCGCCCGACACGGCCGAAAGTCCGGGCGGTGGCAGCTTGCTTTCCGATACGCTGTCGCCGATCTACGTGAACGACGATCCGGCCGGCCGCGAGGCGGAACCGTCGCAAGACCCGGTGGCTCGAACGCGCCGCGACGCTTGGCGCGACGTCATGGACAAGCTGGCGACGAACGACCGCGAATTGTTCCAGGCGACATTGGATGCGCTGTTGTATGCCCAGCCGTTGAACGACGAACCACGCGCGGCGTGGCCCGAGTTGTTGACGAAGCTGGACGTGGCGTGGACCGAGTACGTGAGTGCGGCTCGCGCGGCGCTCGACGCCTCGGATTCGACGCTCAGCGACGCGGAACGTCAACAGTGGCGTGGCGTGCTGAACGAGGTGATGAGCTACTGGATCGAAGAGACTCGCCCGTTGCTGGAAGACGCGATGCCCGAGTCCGGGGAAACGGCCGACTTGACGGTTGGTCAGCAGCAACGGCTGATCGCACTGCGTCACGAACTGTTGGACATCGCGATCGGCGAGATTCGCGACAACATGATGCTGCGTCCGCCCGAGGCGCTGGCTTGGTTCGGCCTGTTGAATTCGGTGCGGCTGGCGGACGAATCGCAACTGCGACGGCGTTCGGACGGCGCGGTCTCGTATCTGGAGATGTACAAGCAGCCCGAAGCGTATCGCGGGCGGTTGATCAATGTCCGCGGCGAAGCGCGGTTGGCTTACCACGTCCGAGCTCCGAAGAACCCGTACGGCATCGACGGCTACTATGTTTTCACCATCAAACCGGCCGACGGCACGCGATCGCCGCTGATCGTTTATACGTTGGGATTACCGCCCGGCTTTCCGGTGGTGAAGGACCGCGACTTGGATCGCGGCACGACGGAGTTGAACGAGGACGTCGAGTTCACCGGCTATTTATTCAAGCGGTGGGTGTATCGTTCTCGGGGCGGCATCGACACCGCGCCGCTGCTGCTGGCCCAGGCTCCGATGTGGCATCCCGCGCCGCCGATGATGAGCCAGCGCGAGTTGCCCAGCATCGCATTCGTAGCCGCGATCGTGGTCGTCACGCTGTTGGCCGCGATCGTGATTGCCGTGTGGGCGTTTCGGCAAAGCGAGAATTCGCCCCGCCCGCGTTCGACTTAAACCAACACTAGCCAGGACGCTCCCATGCTGCCCTTCGTCGCCCGACCAGTCATTTCCGCCCGCCCTTTGGAGTGCCGTGATTTATCACCGCTTTTTTGGGACTGCGGTGATTTATCACCGCTTTCTCTTCCCCCAGCCGCTAGCCGCACCGCGCCCACATTCAAACCCCAACTCCTAACCATCGCACTCATCCTCGTCAGCCTCGCCCACACCACCCACGCCGATGAACCGCAACCGAAACTGGGCGAACTTCCGTGGACCAACAAACCATCCGCCGGCGCGAAGCTGGCTTCGCAAGTCACCGACGCCAAGCAATTGCTGGTGAACGTCGCCCCAAGCGAATACGACTCGTTCGTCGACGGTGATCCGCTGCCTCCCGATCACGGCACGTTGGCCAAAATCCTGTATCGGCTGCCGCGATTTCTGCCGAGCGAGATCAAGCGGCTGGCTCGCACGGACGTCGATTGGAACGAGCTTCAAGCGAACCCCGGCGAGCACCGGGTGGAAGTCGTGCGATTGGAGGGCATGGTCCAGTCGGTGGAAGTCTTCGAGATGCCGCGGGAGATGGCCGAGCTGTTCGAGTTCGACAAGCAGTATCTGGTGACGATGTTGCTTCCCGAGTCGCCCGGGCCGGTGATCGTACACGC
>JAWKTM010000043.1:0-60435 GCA_041399085.1 Pirellulaceae bacterium | reverse complement strand
CCGTGCGAGCCGTGGCGGTGACCGGCGACGGTCAGTTGGTGTTCACCGGCGGCGAAGGCCCAGCGATCCACGTGAACTCGATCGCCAACGGCCAGCCCGTGCGGCAACTGGCGGGAACGCGTGGAGCCGTCACGTCGCTGGCCATCCAGCCGAACAATCAGATCGTCGCCGCGTCGACGGCCAGCGGCGCGATTCAGTTTTGGAACGTCGCCGACGGAGTGGATCGCGGAATGCTGTTGGGACATGACGGCGAGGCGACGCGCGTCGCGGCTCATCCAGACAATGCCCGCGTCGTGTCGAGCGGCGCGGATGGTTCGGTCCGCGTTTGGCGGTTGCCGCAACCGCCGGTCGTGATCGGCGGACACACGCAACCGGTGCTGGCCGTCGCCACTAGTCCAAACGGACAAGTGCTGGCGACCGGCTCCGCGGACAAGTCCGTGCGGCTCTGGAATGCGGCTGGCGGCCAAGCGATTCGGCAACTCGACGGCCACGCGGCGCCCGTGCGTTCGGTCGCTTTCAAGCCGGACAGTAACGAGGTGGCTTCGGGCGATGCGAACGGTGTCGTGCGGTTGGTCAACGCCAACGATGGCTCGCTGGCGGCGACGCTGGGCGCTCATGCCGGAGCGGTAACGGGAATTGCCTATCACCCGTCGCAAGCGTTGTTGGCCACGGCGGCCGATGACGGGGCGCTCAAGCTGTGGCAGTTGCCTCCGGTCGCCTCGAAGACGGTGGCAGGAGCGGGCGAGGCGGTGCGAGCCGTGTTGTTGTCGTCCGATGCCAACTGGGGAGCGGCCGCCGGCGCGGATGGCAACGTGCGTTTGTTCGACGCCAAGACGGGCGAAGTCCGACAGACGTTGCCGCCGCATATCGCCGCGCCGGTCGGTGCGGTTTCGTCGCTGGCGATCAACGCGACCGCGAACTGGTTGGCCGCCGGTTCCGATGACGGCGCGATTCGACTGTGGCCAGTCGATGCCAACGGAGCGATCGCGGCCGATGCCGTGCCGCGGCGTTTGCAAGGACACGCGGGACCGATTCGTTCGTTGGCGTTTCATCCGACCGAGCCGCTGATCGCTTCGGCGGGCGAAGACGGCACGGTGCGAATGTGGCGATTGACTCAGCCGCCCGCGACGATCGCCGCGGGAGACGCCGCGATCAGCGTCACGGCCGCTGCCGCCAGTCGTTCGGGCGAAGTTACGGCGACGGCGGCGACGATCAACGGCCGGCCCACGATTGTGGTTCGCGAATCGGCCACGGGTAAAACGTTGGCCACGCTGCTGGGACACGATGCGGAGGTGACCAGCTTAGCGTTGAGCGACAACCAGCAGCGGTTGGCTTCGGGATCGGCGGACAAGACGGTTCGCGTTTGGAATCTGGCCGATGCAAAGTTTCCCGAGATCGCTCGGCTGGAAGGCCACGCGGCCGCGATCACCGCGGTCGCTTTCAACGCCGACGCCACGCAGGTCGTTTCCGGCGGCGCGGACAATTCGCTGAAGCAATGGAACTTGGCGGACTCGACCGAGATTCGTTCGCTGGCCGGACATGGCGGAGCGATTCGTTGTCTGGCTGTTCGCGGAACGTCGCTGTTCTCGGGCTCCGCCGACGGCACGGTTCGCGTTTGGAATCTGGCGGACGGAGCCGCGGTTCGCTCGATCAATCACGGAGCGGCCGTGCATTGGTTGGATGTGACGAGCGACGGAGCGATGGCCGCTTCGGCCGGCGCGGACAAGCAGTTGAAGTTGTGGACCGTCGCAACCGGAGCGGCGATCGGCACGCCGGGCGAACACGTTGGCGAGATCGCTCATCTCGCGTTTCGCGGCGATGGCCAGCAAGTCGTTAGCTCGGCGGCCGATGGGCTTCGCGTTTGGAACGTGGAAGGTCGGTTGCTGGAGTTTCATGCGGCGGACGAGAAGCCTTCGCGGATGGCGACGTTCGGCGCGGATGCCTCGCTGTCGATCCACGGACTTACCCCGAACAACGAGCTGCGGCGACACGAGATTCGGCTGGCTCGTCTGTTGACCGGACACGACGGAGCGGCCGTGGCCGTGCGATTCACGCCGGATGGTAAATCGCTGGTGACCGCCGGCGCGGACAAGACGGTTCGCGTTTGGAACGCGGCCGATGGGAAGCCGGTGAGCTCGATCGCCGGATTGACGGACGCCGCCACTTCGCTCGCGGTTTCGCCCGACGGTTTGAAGTTGGCGGTCGGATGCTTAGACAAGCAGGCTCGGCTGTTCACGCTTGCTAACGGGCAGCCCGTCGCCGCTTGGGAGCATCCCGAAGCGGTTCACGCGGTCGCGTTTAGCAGCGATGGTTTGCGGCTGACGACCAGCGGCGGCGACGGCATCGTTCGCGTGTGGGACTTGGCGACGAAACGCGAGTTGGAACGTTTCGCCGGCCACGAAGGAGCTGCGTTGGCTGTCGCCGTTTCGTCCGATGGTAAGACGATTGTCAGCGGCGGCGTGGACAAGACGGCTCGGATTTGGAGCGTGTCGGCGCTTGGCGTGATCGAGGCCGACGTGGCGGAAGTGACCGATTTGGCGTTCACGCCCGATGGTCAGTCGCTGTTCACCGTCGGCTCGGAACCCGAAGTGAAACGTTGGGACGCGACGGGCAAGCTGGTTGGCAAGCTGCCCGGCGGCAAGGCGGCGTTTCATTCGGTTGCCGTGAAGCCCGACGGAAGCGAAATGGCCGCGGCCGATCGCGAGGGTCGTGTGCAAGTGTGGTCGCTGGCCGATGGCAAGCTGCTCCGCACGATTGAGCCGGCCGAATCCAAGCCCGCATCCGCCGAGTGGACGGAAGCTGTGGCGAAGGCGACGCAGGCGGCGACCAGCGCGCCGGGCACTCCCGACCCGGCCGAAGTCGGCGCGGTGGCCTATTCGGCCGACGGCAAGCGGTTGGTGGTGTCGGGCGCGGGTCAAGCGATTCGCATATTCGACGCTGCTGGTCGGGTGCTCGAACGACTGGAAGCTGAATCGCCGGTTGGCGATGTTCGGTTTGCGGTCGACGGCGGCAGGCTGTTCATGGCGAGTTTCGACAACAACGCTCGCGCTCGGAATCTGTCACTGGAACGGCGGATCGACGCTCATGAAGGACCGGTTGCGGCGCTCGCGGTTTCGCCCGATGGACAATTTGTTCTGAGCGGCGGAACGGACAAGCGAATCCGCCTGTGGAGCCTCGCGGCGGACGCGGTTAATGAACAACCGGTGCGGGAGTTCGTTGGTTCGACGGAGGCGATCACAAGCTTGGCAATCGCGCGAGACGGTTCACGCGTGATCGCGGCGACGGCGGACGGTCAAGTTTCGGTTTGGCCGTTTGTGTCGCCGCCGGCGGAAGGCCAACCTGTCGATCCAGCGAAGCCCGTCGAGTCCGTGCTGTCGATTCCGCATGAAACGGCGGTTCACGGAGTTAGCGTGAGCGCGGACAACTTGAAACTGGCGACGACGGCCGAGGATGGCGTCATGCGCGTGTGGGAACTTGTGTCGGGCCGATTGTTGCAGCGGTTTGTCGGCCACGCGAAGGCCGCGTTGGATGTGGCTTTCGCGCCGGATAACAAGACGCTGGTGTCCGTCGGCGCGGACGGTCAAGGTCGCATCGAAACGCTGGCGACGCTGCGAACGGTCGTTTCGACCAACTTGGTGAACGAGGGCGAGTCCCCTGTGGTGTCGCCGATCACGCAGTTCGCTTACTACACCAACGCGTCGCAAGCCGTGACTGCCAACGCCGCAAATCGGATTCAGTTATGGACGGTCGACAATGGCCAATCGGTGCGGGAGTTCGTTGGCTTTGAAGCCGGCGTCACGGCGCTGGCCGCGCGAGCCGATGGGACCCATCTGATCGCCGCCACGGCCGACCAGAAGTTGTCTCAGTGGAACTTGGGCAACGCGGAACTGATGACTCAGTTCACGGTGCCGGGCGTGGTTCGTTCGCTTCGTTACAGCGCTGACAACCAGCGATTGTTGGCGGCTTTCGAAGACGGCATGCTGCGTGTTTACAACGCGGCGGACTTGGCGTTGCTGTACGAATTGCAGGCGGACGCGCCGGGTCGGGCCGCGGCGTTCTCGACCGATGGGCGGCGGATGTTGGCCACCAGCGAGCAGGGCGAGATCGGCGTGTGGGCTTACGCTTCGCCGGATGCCATTCGCACGTTTGGCGGACACGGAGCGTCGGTTTATAGCGTGGCGATCACCAAGGACGGCAAGCGTTTGGCATCGGCCAGCGCCGATCAAACGGTGCGTTTGTGGAACATCGAAACGGGCGCTCAAATCGCATCGTTGACCGGCCACGAAGGACCGGTGTACTCGTTAGCTTTCAGTCCCGACGACGCGCTGCTGGTTTCCTGCGGCGCGGACAAGACCGTGCGGCTGTGGGACGCCAACGGCGCGCGGCAGCTCAAGCAGATCACGGCCGGCAGCGAAGCCAACTATACGGTGGCATTTCACGGCGACGGTCGCCGTGTGGCAACGGCCGGTTTAGAGCGGCAAATCCGGACGTTCGACGTGTTGACCGGCACGATCCAAGCGACGTTTGATGGGCACAGCGATTTCGTTCATCGCGTGCTGTTCAATCAAGCGGGCAACCGTCTGCTGTCGTGCGGATATGGCGGCAGCTTGATGGTTCGCAGTTTTCCCGATGGGAAAGCGGTGCTGGACCAGCGATTGCCGACCGTGGCGAACTTCGTCAACTACTCGCCGGACGGCACGCGTGTGCTCGTGGCCGGCGGTGACGGGATTGGATACATCGTCGAGTTGCCGGCGGCCGCGCGGTAGCCAATCTACTTCTTGGCCGATTTCTTTTTGGCCTTCGTCGCCGTCTTCTTGGGCGAGGCGGCGGCCTTCTTGCTTGCCGCGGGCTTGCTGGCCTTCTTTGCGCCGCCGGACTTCTTGCCTGAGAAAGCCTGTTCCCAATTGTCGGCGTACTGTTGCGTGGCTCCGACTCGTAGGATTGTCATCGCTGTGAACCTCAATCGAATTCGTTCGAGTAAAAACAACGCCGCGTCGAACGCGGCTGGAAAGTGTCTAAGCTATTCATTCTCGCGCGACCGTCAACCGTCGCGGAAAGTTGGCTCGCCGGCGAGCCGCGCCGGAAGATCCAGCAAACCACATCGGCTCCGTTCCTGAAACGCCACTATTGCCGCAGCTTCTTGTAGCGGAACCGATGCGGTTCGTCGGCGGCGATGCCAAGCCGCTCGCGCCGCTGCTCTTCATATGTCTGGAAGTTGCCTTCGCACCAATGCACGTAGCCATCGCCTTCCGGAACGCCAAGATGTGCGTGGCGACGCGATCAAGAACCACCGATCGTGGCTGATCACCACCACGCAGCCGGCGTAATTCAGGATCGCTTCTTCCAACGCGCGAAGCGTGTCGACATCCAAGTCGTTGGTCGGTTCGTCGAGCAGCAACAGGTTCGAGCCGCGACGGAGCAGCTTGGCCAGATGCACTCGGTTCCGTTCGCCGCCCGAGAGCGTGCCGACCTTCTTCTCTTGATCCGAACCGCGGAAATTGAATCGCGAGACATAGGCCCGCGCGTTGATCTTGCGACCGCCCATCTCCAGCGTTTCGTGGCCGCCTGAAATCTCCTCGAAGATCGAAGCTTCGGGCTTCAAGGCGTCGCGGTTCTGATCCACGTAACCCAGTTCGACCGTCGGGCCGACTTTCAATGAGCCGCTGTCGGGCGTTTCGTTGCCGGTAATCATGCGGAACAGCGTGGTCTTGCCCGCGCCGTTCGGACCGATCACGCCGACGATACCGCCGGGCGGCAAGCGAAACGTGAGATCGTCGATCAGCACCCGGTCGCCGAACCCTTTCGTAAGGTTGTTCGCGTCCACCACCAAGTCGCCCAGATGTTTTCCGGGCGGAATCTGAATCTCGAATTCGTCCAGCCGTTCTTCAAAACGTTCGGTCGCCATTTGCTCGTAAGCTTTCAGACGCGCCTTGTTTTTCGCCTGACGAGCTCGCGGGGCCATGCGAACCCATTCCAATTCACGCTGCAACGTCTTTTGCCGAGCCTGGCTGGCCTTTTCCTCGCGTTCCAATCGTGCCTGCTTCTGTTCGAGCCACGACGTGTAGTTGCCTTCCCAAGGAATGCCGCGACCGCGATCCAGTTCCAGAATCCATTGAGCCACGTTGTCCAAGAAGTAACGATCGTGCGTGACCGCGACGACCGTGCCCGAGTACTCGGCCAAATGCCGCTCGAGCCAAGCCACCGCTTCGGCGTCCAAGTGGTTCGTCGGTTCATCGAGCAACAATAAGTCGGGGCGTTGCAGCAGCAACTTGCACAGAGCCACTCGCCGCCGTTCGCCGCCTGACAGCGTCGTGACGTCGGCATCTCGGGGCGGCAAGTTCATCACGTCCATCGCCACTTCGATTTCGTGATCCAGCTCCCAAGCGTTGGTGGCCTCGATCGTGTCTTGCAGTCGAGCCAGCTCGTCGCACAGCTTCTGCATTTGATCGTCGTCCAGCGGCTCGGCCAGCTTGACGCTGATTTCGTTATAGCGATCCAGGATCGCGCGACGTGGGGCCACGGCTTCCTCGACATTTCCCCACACGTCCTTGTCGGGATTCAACTGCGGCTCCTGTGGCAAATAGCCGCGGGTGAAGCCGTCGGTCAGCCGCGCCTCGCCGTCGAACTCGCGATCTTGTCCGGCCATGATCCGCAGCAGCGAGCTCTTACCCGAGCCGTTGCGTCCAAGCACGCCGATCTTCGCGCCCGGATAGAAAGCCAGCCAAATGTTGCTCAGAACCTCGCGTTGCCCGTGTTTTTTGATCAGGTCCGCGATCGTGAAAATGTATTGCTTACTCATCGTGGTCTCGAATGTCAGTGCGGTTAAAACCAGTCGAGCGGGTTTTGTAAAACTGTAACGCCTGCAACGGTGCTGCCGGTTGTTCGGCTTATGCACGGCGTTCGGAAATTCGTGGTTCGTTGGATGGCGTTGGGCCGATTCTCAAGTGTGTCGGACGCACGTTCGACGGAAAAATCCTCCATGCCAACCGCCGGATTCGGGCAGGTCAGAGCAAACCCCTGCTCCCCCGCCGACAGGCCCATTCCGGCAGACGACGCACCTCGCAAGCCCGGTTGTTCCCCGCAACCGGGCTTTGTGCGTTCTTGTCGATCGTGTCGCCGCCTACTCCCATTCAATGGTTGCCGGCGGCTTGCTGCTGATGTCGTAGCAGACGCGGTTGACCCCCTTCACCTCGTTGATGATCCGCGTGGAAATTCGCGCCAGCACTTCGTAAGGCAAGTGGCTCCAGTCGGCCGTCATGAAGTCGTCGGTGTCGACACATCGCAGGGCGATCACATTTTCGTAAGTTCGTGCGTCACCCATCACGCCGACGCTTTGCACGGGCAACAGCACGGCGAAAGCTTGCGAAGTCTGCCGATACAAACCGGCCGCCTTGATCTCGCTGACGGCGATGTAGTCGGCTTCTCGCAGCACGGCCAGCCGCTCGTGCGTGACTTCGCCCAAGCAACGCACGGCCAAGCCCGGCCCAGGGAACGGATGCCGCCAGACGACATCTTCGGGCAGCCCCAGTTCGAGGCCGAGCTTACGAACTTCGTCCTTGAATAAATCACGCAGCGGCTCGATCAACTCGAATCCTAGTTGCTCGGGCAAGCCGCCGACGTTGTGATGCAGCTTGATCGTAGCCGCCGGACCATCGGGTGCCGCGCCGCTCTCGATCACGTCCGGGTACAGCGTGCCTTGAGCCAGAAACCGAGCGTCGCTGATTTGCTTCGCCTCTTCCTTGAAGCACTCGATAAACTCGTAGCCGATTCGCCGGCGCTTTCTCCTGCGGCTCCGTCACGCCCGCCAGTCGTTTCAAGAACCGGTCTTCGGCATGCACCACATGCAGGTCGGTTTTGAAATGACTGGAGAACTCTCCGATCACGGCCGCCTGTTCGTCCTTACGCAACAAGCCATTGTCGACCAGGATGCACGACAGTTGCGGCCCGATGGCTTGATACAATAAGGCCGCCACAACCGACGAATCCACGCCGCCCGACAGCCCGCAGATCACGCGGCTGTCGCCCACCTGTTCGCGAACGCGGTGGATCGTTTCGCGGGCGAAATCGCCCAGCTTCCACGTGCCGGAGCAACCGCAGACGTTCATCAGAAAGTTGTGCAGGATCGTGCCGCCGAGCGGCGTGTGCGTCACTTCCGGGTGGAACTGTAATCCGAACACCGGAAGCCGCCGATGCTGGACCGCGGCGATTGGACAAGTGCCCGTACGGGCGATGCCGACAAAGTCGTCCGAGACACCGGTGACTTGATCGCCGTGACTCATCCAGACATCCATCTCGTCGGGAATGCCGGCGAATAAACCTTCGCTGTCCGAGACGCGCAGACGCGCTCGGCCGTACTCGCGAGCCGGCGCGCTGTCTACCTTGCCGCCCAAAGCGTCGCAAGCCAACTGCATTCCGTAGCAGATGCCGAGCACCGGGATGCCCAATTCGAACAGCCGCGGATTACATCGCGGCGCGCCCGTCTCGTAGACGCTGTTCGGGCCGCCGGACAGAATCAACCCCTTCGGCTGCCGTTGCTCGATGGCTTCGATCGAGATGTCGTGGCGCACGATCTCGCAATACACATGCTGTTCGCGCACGCGGCGGGCGATGAGCTGGGCGTATTGCGAACCGAAATCGAGGACCAGCACGCGTTCATCGGCCACGAGGCTCGCGCCGATGTCGGCCGGATTGGTCGCTTGCGTCATCTCCGTCACCTCGTATTTCCGCGCGCCCACCGGAAGCCGGCGTCGGCAGAGATCCCTAAAACAAAAAACCCGCCGCGATAAATCCGGGCGGGAGAGCAAGCGGACGATTATAGAAATGCCAAGCCGAGTTCACTAGGGCCGCGAGTGACGCGTTGTCTTCGAGCGCGGCTTGTCGGCAGCGCCAGATATAACTAATGTTGGCGAATTACCAAGCTTCACACACTTTTCGTGGTTGAGTCTTTATGGCGACGAGCCGCAAGAAGACGTTTGAATATGTCGAGCCGATCGGTGCGCGGGTACTGGTGCGTAAGGACGAGCCGAAACGCGAAACGAAGGGCGGAATCGCGCTGCCCGACGTGGCCGAGATCCCAACGATCACCGGCCGAATCGTGACGATCTCTCGGCAAGTCGCGAAAGACGAAGATGTGCCGTTGCGGCAGTACGACAAGATTCTGTTCCATCCGAAGAACGCGATTCCGGTCGACTTCGAGCCCGACAACCAATTGTTTGTCGTGCCGGTGGAAGACGTCGTGGCCGTATTTCGCCGCGACGCACCGGCCGAAGAGGAATAGCGAAGCGAACGGCGTTTACACCAGTTCGCGCATCGGTTCGATGCCTTGGTCGATCAGATACTGAGGTCGGCCGCGTAGGTCGAATTCACGGATGGCTCGCAGATTCAAACCGAGCTGGTGATACAGCGTCGCGAAGACCTCCTGGAACTGCACCGGTCGATCCTCGGCGTATTCGCCCAAGCGATTCGTCGCGCCGATGACCTGCCCAGTTCGCAGGCCGCCGCCGGCCAACAAGGCACAGGAAACTCGCGGCCAGTGATCGCGACCGGCGTTGTTGTTGATCTTCGGCGTGCGACCAAACTCGCCCCACACCACGATCGAAACGTCGCGCAACATGCCGCGTTCTTCCAGGTCTTGAACCAACGCGCTGACGGCGTTGTCCAGCATCGGAAAGTCCTCGCGCGCTCGGCCGAAATTGTTGCCGTGCCAATCCCAGCGGCTGAAGTTCAGTGACACGACGCGCGCCCCGGCTTCGACCAACCGCCGAGCGACCAAGAAGTTCTCGGTCATCTTCGGCGCGCCATCGGCACGGAACTTCGGATCGCCTTGGCTGTAGCGTTCGACGATGCTCGGGTCTTCCTTCGAGATGTCCATCGCTTCGGCCAAATTGGACGAAGTGAGAATGCCCATCGCTTGCTGGGTGAAAGCGTCCAGTCCGTCCATCGCGCCGCTGCGGTCCCATTGGCGGCGGAAATTGTCCAGCGATGCGTGCAGCGCGCCGCGATCTTGCAAGCGATCCAAGCTGATGCCTTGAAGCACCATGTTCTCTTTGTTTTCAACTCGCTTCGATTGATCCAGACCGCCGACCAATCGGAATGGCGAATGCGCGACGCCCAAGAATCCGCCATCGCCCGGATCGCCCCACGGCTCGTGGCCGGTCTTGTACATCAGGCTCAAGTGCGGCGGGATCGTCGGGTTCACCGGACCTTGCAGCTTCGACACCCACGCGCCCATCGAAGGCCAACCGCCGGCTGGTTGGTTCCGCTCGTGTCGACCCGTCATGCATTCGAATGCGAAGTGCGAACCCTGAGCGCCAACCATCGTGCGAATCGGAACGAACTTGTCCATCATCGACGCGATTTTGGGAAACAGCTCGCAGATCTCGATGCCCGGCACGCTCGTGGCGATCGGCTGGAATTCGCCCCGAATTTCCGAGGGAGCATCTAGCTTGATGTCCCACATGTCTTGATGTGGCGGGCCGCCGGGCAGGAAGACGTTGATGATTGCCTTGTGCGAGCGCCCCACGCCCGTCTTCGATTCCGCCGCCAGCAATTGCGGCAATGTCAGCCCGCCCATTGCCATGCCGCCGATCCGCAGAAAGTCGCGTCGCGAGACGCCGTCGCAGAATCCGCTTCGTCGATCCGGTTTGCCAAAAATCGTCAGCATGTCGAATCCCTTTGCAGCCAAGTGCCGTGGAGCTGAGTTGGAAGGTGGGTGGTCAGGCAGGAAGCGATCGGCGACGCGGCTGATCGCTGTGGGTTGTCAGCTTAACAAATCATCGGCGTTTCATCAAATACGATTGATCCGTATTTCGGTCAGTGTGTCGGGGCGCTCGTGAATCGTTGGCAGTTGAACTTGTGATCCTCGGCGATTTTGCCGTATTATCCGGCCGCGCTGCGGATCATGCGCGTCTGCATTCAACGCTTGCCAAGGATGGTTGCCGCGATGTCTCGAATCACGATTGTCGTTCCCTGCTATAACGAGGCCGAACGTTTGCCGGCGGATGTATTTCGCGAGTTCGTGCGAGCGGACGAAGCCCGTGATGTTTCATTTCTATTCGTCAACGACGGCAGCCGCGACAACACGGCGGCGATTCTGAACAGCTTAGCCAAAACCGAGCCGCGGATGCGAGCCATGCATCTGGCGAAGAACGGCGGCAAGGCCGAAGCGGTCCGGCAAGGGATGCTGGCGGCTCTGGCCAACTCGCCCGATTACTTGGGCTACTGGGATGCGGACTTGGCCACGGGGCTGGACGAGATCCCGCGGTTCGCGCGCGTGTTGGATGGTCGTTCGCAGACTCACGTCGTCTTCGGCACTCGGATTCCGCTGCTGGGCCGCGATATTCGTCGCTCGTTCAAGCGGCACGTGTGCGGCCGCTTGTTCGCGACGGCCGCGCGCCGCACGTTGAGCTTGCGAATTTACGACACGCAATGCGGGGCCAAGCTGTTTCGCAATGGGCCGATGATTCCGCAAGTTTTCGGCGAGCGGTTTCTGGCTCGCTGGATTTTCGACGTCGAGATTCTGGCACGTTGGCGCTGTTTACAGCCGAAGTCGTTACAGCAGCAAGTTTACGAATTGCCGCTGGAAGCTTGGCGCGACGTGGCGGGCTCGAAGCTGAAAGGAAGCGACTTTGTGAAAGCCGCCGGCGAGCTGGCCGCCATTCATCGGCGATATGTGCTGTCGCGCTGGACGCCGCGGTTGGACGAAAGCGACGCGCCGCAGTCTCTGCCGTTGCCAGCGGCGGATCAAGAGCCGCGGCGGAAGGCAGCTTGAGGTTGCCTTGGAAGTTGGCGGTTGAGTGCGCGTCTGGGGAGACCTTCGGTCGGCGGTTTCGGCCAGGTCGGGAGACCTTGGCCGAGCGCGGATTGTAGCGGTGTAGAGCGCGAGCCCTCCGGTTTCGCTGAGTGCAGGCCGGGGGAGACCTTCGGTCGGTGGTTTCGGCTAGGTCGGGAGACCTTAGCCGAGCGCGTGACCTTGGCCGAGCGCGGGTTCTTAGTCGGAATAGACCGTCACGCGATTACGACCGGCGTGTTTTGCGCGGTACAACGCTTGGTCGGCTCGTTGCAATAGCGTGTCGTGCGTGTCATCGTCCCGGACGCCGCTGAGTCCGATGCTGCACGTGGTCGACAAATGCTCGACATCATCGTCCCACAGGATCGCGTGGCTTTCCAACTGTTGACGAATCCGATCGGTGACGGAATGCGCCGTCGGTTCGTCGATATTCGCGAATAGAATCGCAAACTCGTCGCCGCCGTACCGCGCCACGAGATCGCTGTCGCGAACGCTGTGTCGCAGGATCTCGCCCAGCTCGCGCACCACTTGATCGCCCGCGCGGTGTCCGTAGGAATCGTTGATCTCTTTGAAGTTGTCCACGTCCACGAGCACCAATACGAACGGCGTGCGTTCGTTATGAAATTGGGCCAGCAAGAACGTCAAGTGTTCGTCGAACGCCTTGCGATTCCCGACGCCGGTCAGGGAATCAGTGCGGGCCTCTTGGCGAGTTCGATCGAGTTCGGCGGCCTGCTGATGCAGCTTGTATCGCGTGCAGATCAAGTCGTCTTCCAGGTGCCGGTTCGATTCCAGGATCCTCGCGATTTGCGACAGCAGCGCGGCTTGGATCGGAGCGAACTCGCCCGTGACGTGCAACTCGCCTAACTGGCGGCAGGCGTCTTCGAGTTCGTGGATATGCACGTCGACGTCGGATGTCAGCTTATCCGTGCTGCGTACCAGCAACGTCATAGCGCGCAGCAATGCGTCACGTTGGTGCATATCGTCGGGCAATGCGACACGCGTGGAAGCTCGCGCCACACGTCGCGCCACCCAATATCCGATGAAACCACCCAGCAGCGCAACCGGCACGCACCAGAACAAACCTTGCAAGAACGTCTCCACGATACTCCTCTTCCGACGTCAGCCGTTTGCCCCAGCCGTCACTTTGGACAATGAAGTCTACCTTACGATTCCCGCCGACAGCCTGGCGGATTCAGCTTGAACGCGGCGGATGTGAGCCGACTGAACTTCGCCCGCCGCCCGCTTGTCAGTCCTGCTGTCTCGTTTCACAATGTGCCGTTTTCGCGAAAACTGCCGGCGCCAATCGCCTTTTCCCCAGAGGATTTCCTTGCCATGCCTAGCTGCGTCCTTGCTTATTCCGGCGGCCTTGATACTTCGGTGATTCTGGGGTGGTTGCAGGACGAGGGTTATGACGTTCACGCGGTTTATGTTGATTTAGGACAGCCGTGCGAGGATCGTCAAGCGATTTTGGACAAAGCCAAGACTTGTGGCGCCAAGTCGGCCCAAATCATCGACGTGCAGGAAGAGCTGTGCCGCGACTTTGCATTCCCCGTGATGCAGTGGCAGGCGAAGTACGAGTTGATCTATTTGTTGGGCACCTCGATCGCTCGGCCGCTGATCTCGAAAGTTTGTCTGCAAGTGGCTCGCGATGTGGGCGCGGACGCCTATGCTCACGGCGCGACGGGCAAGGGAAACGATCAATGCCGTTTCCAATTGGCGGCCGAGGCGTTGGATCCGAGCGTCCGCGTGATCGCGCCTTGGCGGATCAAGAAGTTTCGCGACCAGTTCCCAGGCCGCACGGAGTTGATCGCTTACTGCAACGAGCGAAACATTCCGGTGAAAGCGTCTTCGGCCAAGCCGTATAGCTCCGACGAGAATTGCCTGCACATCAGCTACGAGGCGGGCAAGCTGGAGGAGTTGACCGTCAATGGCGTCGAGCTGGTCGATTTCGGGATGACCGTGTCTCCGCAAGCCGCGCCGGATGCGATCGAAGCCGTGACGATTGGCTTCGAAGCCGGAATGCCGATCAGCGTAAACGGCGAGCAGCTAAACGCGTTGCAGGTTGTCCAGCGACTGAACGAAATTGGCGGTCGCAACGGCATCGGCCGGATCGACATGGTCGAGAACCGCTTTGTCGGAATGAAAAGCCGCGGCGTGTACGAAGCGCCGGGCATGACGTTGCTGTACGACGCGCACATGGTGATCGAGCAACTGACGCTGGATCGCGATTTGGTGCATCTGCGCAATCGGATGGCGCCGGAAATCGCCGAGATGGTTTACTACGGCTTCTGGTACACGCCGAAGATGGATGCCCTGATGGCTTTCATTCGCGAAGCGCAGCGGCCCGTGACCGGCGAAGTGACGTTGAACTTGTACAAAGGCAACATCATGGTCGCCAGCCGCACAAGCCCTTACAGTTTGTACGACGAAGGCATTGCCACGATGGAAGGCGGCGGCTCGTACAATCAAGATGATGCGGAAGGGTTTCTGCGGATCCAGGGTCTGCCGAGTCGCGTGCAGGGCCGGATTCGCCCGCGCGAGTATTAATCGCCGCTTGGTTTCTCTCGCGCCGCTGCCAAGATTCCCCCGCGAACGGCGAACAACCGCCGCTTCGCGGAATTTTGCGAGAAAGGCTCATGGTGCGATTGTTTTTCATTTCGGCGTTCGGCTTACTCGTTTCGGTCATCTTGCTAGCCGGCGGCTGCGAAGTACGGACGCCGAAAAATCGGCCTGCCGCCAGCGCGACAACGGCCGCTGCGGTTGAGAGCGAGGGCCAGGGGAAAATTCGGCCTGATTCGGAAGCGGCTGGCAAGGACGCGGCGAGTAGCGAAGCAGCTTCCGACGCGAGTCTTCCGGACGACGCCGTTGCGGCGCCGACCAAGCCTGGCGATCCCGCGGGCATTCACAATTTGGTTCGCATCAGCGACCACATCTACAGCGGCAGCGAACCGCATGGCGAAGTGGCGTTCGAGAGTCTTGCGACGTTGGGCGTGAAGACGATCGTGAGCGTCGACGGCGCGCGGCCGGATCTCGAAGCGGCCAAGCGGCATGGGCTGCGATACGTTCATATTCCGATTGGTTACAACGGCATTCACGCCGAGGCAGGCAAGGCGCTGGCCCGGGTGGCTCGCGAAGCCGACGGGCCGCTCTACATTCATTGTCATCATGGACAACATCGGGGCCCCGCAGCGGCCGCGGTGGCTTGCATGGCCGCCGATGGTCGGTCGGGCGCACAAGCATTGGAGATATTGAAGACCGCTGGCACCGGCGATCAATACACCGGGCTGTGGCGTGATGTCGAGAACTACCAGCCTCCGGGGCCGAACGAAGCGTTGCCCGAATTGGTCGAGGTTGCTGAAGTCGACTCGTTTCCCGCCGCGATGGCCAAATTGGATCGCCATTTTGACAACTTGAAACTGTGCCAGAAGTCCGATTGGCGAACGCCGGCGGATCATCCCGATCTCGATCCGGCACAAGAAGCTCTGCTGGTTTGGGAAGGACTCAAAGAGTCGGCTCGGCATTTGACCGAGCAGCATTCGGATGAGTTCAAGTCGATGCTCGGCGAATCGACCACACTGGCCGAGCAGCTTCAACAGACCCTGTCGGCCGACAACCGCGACCCAGCCACCGAGCAGTTTTCGGCGCTGGAGAAGTCCTGCAAAAGCTGCCACGGAAAATACCGTAATCAGTAGCGGTTTGCCGGGGTGTTATCAGCCGGCGATATTTGGCTACTTCCTCTGCGAACGTGGAGCAGACTTTCGAAATGAGCACGATCAACACGATCAGCCAGTTGTTCGATGACGTCGGCGATTGCCTCACTGCGGAAACCGCGGAGCGTTTAAATCGTTTCCGGGTCAATGCGGCGCTGCAACAGCAGCTTGATGAATGGGCGGATAAGAGCCTGCGAGGGACGTTAAACGACGAAGAGCGATCGCAGTACGAGGCTACGCTGAGAGGGTTGAATTTTTTAGCCGTCCTGCAGGCGAAGGCTCGGCGTATCGCGAAGGTGAACGCTCAATGACGGTTTCGCCAGCACGGCGGTGCTGATGAAGTCGACAATTTGTGTCTGGCATGCCATTGGTGCAATTTGCACAAGGGGCCCAACATCGCCTCCATACTGTCCGGGGAAGTAGTTCGGCTATTCAATCCGCGAACAGATCGTTGGAGCGACCATTTTCGCGTGATCGAAGGCGTTGTTGAGGGGCTCTCAGAAGTCGGTCTCGTGACGGCGCGCTTATTGAACATGAATGATCCTGATCGTGTGGCGCTTCGGATGCTGGCCGGTGACTAACTCTATGAACGCAACCTCAAGAGCGCGAGCATATCCATGACCGACTGGCAAATCTCTTTCGATGCTCCGTGGTTGTTAGCTTTGACGGGCGTGCTGCCGTTGTTCTGGTGGATTGGGCGGCGGTCGCTTCGCCAACTGGGAACTTGGCGTCGATCAACAGCGGTGGGGTTGCGCGTCTTGATTGCGGCGTTGATCATCGGCGCCTTGGCCGAGCCGAATTGGGTGGCGATCGGCCAGCGAATCGCCGTGCTGTTTCTGTTCGACGGTTCGGCCAGCATTGACCGTGACGAGCGCGAACAGGCCCTGCATTTCGTGAACGCCGCGGCGAGTCGGCGGCAAGCAGAGCGAGGCGACCGAGCTGGCGTGATTCAGTTCGGTCAGAACGCCGCCACCGAGATTCCGCCGGTCGATGACGACTGGCAGCTTGACCGATTCGAGACGACCGTCGCTCCTGACTTTACCGATCTGTCGTCCGCAATGCGTCTGGCCGCGGCCAGCTTTCCGCCCGATGCGGCGCGGCGTGTTGTTCTGGTAACCGATGGCAATGAGAATCTCGGAGATGCGCTGGGCGAAGCCGAGCGGTTGTGGAAGGACGGTGTCGGGATCGACGTCGCTCCGATCCGTTATCGACGGCGTCAGGAAGTGTCGGTCGACAAAGTCCTGGCGCCGCCCGAAGCATCCCGCGGCGTGCCGTTCGACGTTCGCGTAGTTGTTAGCTCCGCTGAGCCTGGAACGCCCGTGCGAGGCACTTTGCGTTTGGTCCGAATTGCTGGCGACGATCGCCATTTGGTTTCGGAACAACCAGTGGTGGTTGACTCGGCGAAACGCGTTTTCTCCGTGCGACAGAAGTTGGAGGAATCGGGCTTCTTCACCTACGAAGCGACGTTCGTGCCGGACGAAGCCGCGGGCGATCGCGTGGCGAACAATCAGGCCACGGCGTTCAGCCATGTGCGAGGCCGCGGTCAGGTGTTGCTGATTGAAGACGCCGAGCAGCCGGGCCGCTTCGACCGCTTCGCTTCGCTCTTGCGGCGTCACGAAATGGAAGTCACCGTGCGGCCGAGCTCGCAGCCTTTCGGCGACTTGGCCGATTTACAGCAATTCGACGCCGTGCTGCTGGCCGATGTGCCGCGCGTGTCGGGCGACGGCGCCGAGGCGTTGACGAACTTCTCGAATGAACAGATTGAGACCTTGGTGCGAAACACGCAGCAACTCGGTTGCGGACTCGTCGTGCTCGGGGGCCCGAACAGCTTCGGCGCGGGCGGCTGGACCAATACGCCGCTCGAAGACGCCTTGCCCGTTTCGTTCGAAGTGCAGAACTCGAAAATCCAAGCGGTCGGTGCGTTGGTCTTGGTGATCGACAGCTCGGGTTCGATGGAAGGCCAGAAGATCATCATGAGCAAAGCGGCAGCGCGGGCTTCGGCCAAGATGCTCGGCCGCATGGATTACATCGGCGTCGTGGCGTTCGATTCCACGGCACGGTGGGTGGCTCCATTGCAACGCAACGATGTGCCGGGCGCGATCGATCGGCGAATTGCGTCGCTGGCCGCGGGCGGCGGTACGGATATGATGCCCGGCATGTTGGAAGGCTTCCGCGAACTTCGACAAGTGCAGGCTTCCGTCAAGCACATGGTTGTGTTGACCGACGGTCAAACCGCGCCGGGTGATTTTGCGGGCTTGGTTCGTCGGATGCGAGCCGAGGGAATCACGGTCAGCGGCGTGGCGGTTGGGCAACGACGCTGACCGGAATCTTCTTTCCAGCATCGCAGGCGAAGGTGGCGGCAAGTTCTATCAAGTGAGCCGGCCGCAAGCGATTCCCCGGATCTTCATGCGCGAAACGCGCCCGCGTAACTCGCCCCGTTGTTTTTGAGGACGAGGCGGCTTCGCCGCATGTGGCTTATCCACATGAAGTGCTTTCTGGGATCGATGGACAACTGCCGCCGATCACCGGCTATGTACTAACGACGGTCAAGCCAAATCCATTGGTCGAAATCGGCTTGGCCACGAATCGACATTCCGAGCCAAACAACACGATTCTCGCCACGTGGCAATATGGTCTCGGTCGCACCGCCGTGCTAACGACCGACGTGGGTCAGCGATGGGCCACGGCTTGGACCGATTGGCCGAACTATGAGAAGCTGTTGACGCAATTGGTTCGGTGGTCGATGCGGCCAAGCGACAATCAGGGCCAGTTCCACTTGGCGGCCGACTTGCGAGACCACCTGATCCGTGTGACCGTGACCGGGCTCGACGAGGATAAATCGTATTTGAACTCCGTGCAGATGGCCGGAGCGATCGTTGGGCCGACGGGCGAGCCGAGTCGGTTCGCGCTGACGCAAACCGCGCCGGGGCGCTATCTTGGCGAGTTCCCGGCTGAAACGCCGGGCAACTATTACGTGGCCGTCCAACCGGGCGCGCGGGGAACGCCGCTGCGGACGGCGATCAACGTGCCGCAGTCGGCCGAGTTCGACCGGACGACTAGCAATGACTTGTTGCTGGAGCAATTGGCCAGCGGAGTCCCCACCGGAGGTCAACCGGGTCGGCTGTTGGAGCCAGAAGCTGCCATACAACCCGGCGAAGTCGGAGAACCGGAACCGTCGTTGCTCTCGGCCGATGTCTTTCGCCACGATTTGGCGCCCGCCAAGCATTATCAGGCGATCTGGCCGTTCGTGCTGCTTGTCGCCGGTTGTCTGTTCTTCAGCGATGTGTTTTGTCGCCGCGTTCAGATTTCGTTCGACTGGTGGCCGAAATGGAGCAACGGTTGGCGGTCGCGGGCCATGGCCGAACCGAGCGAAACGGCGATTCGACTGGACCGGCTGAAACGACAAAAGCAAGCGGCGATTTCGTTGACGGCTTCCGAAATGGCGAAAGCGTCGGATAAACACTTCGTCGCGGAGTCCAGCGGGGAAGAAGCGTCGCAAGCGAAACAGGCAATCGAATTGCCGGCCACTTCGCCCGTGCTCGGCTTCGACGAATCAGCCGAATCGTCGCTTTCTTACACCGAGCGACTTCTCCGAGCGAAACGTCGCCCGAACAACTAAGTCGCCGAGCGTAGCGAATCGCTCCGCGATCCCAAGCCGACCGCCGCGCGGCAACGTCGTTCCCTTCGAGGGAATAAAATAGGGACGGCGTACCGAAACGCTTTCGGGCGGCTTGATCCCAGAGAAGTGAAGGCCGCGCCGTCGATTTTTCCGCGGAAATCGAGGTTGTCGTTTGGCTCTGTCGTTGGCGGACTTCAATGCGATGGTCGACGACCACGGCCCCGCCTTGTACCGGATGGCTTACCGCATGGTGGGCGATGGGCACGAGGCGGAGGATGTGGTGCAGGAGACATTTCGCTCGGCGTGGCGTAGCCGAGACCGCTACCGGTCTGGACTGGGCGATCGAGCTTGGCTGGCTTCGATTCTGCGTCGTCGCGTGGCGGATCATTGGCGACGTTCGCCTCCGCCCCGAGTGGCCGCGGACGAATCGCAACTGGATGTGGGCGTGGCCGGTGTCGATCCGCTGGCCGACGACTATACGGACGAGATGCAACACGCGCTCGGCCGATTGCCGGTCGAGTTGCGAGAGACGTTGTTGCTGGTGGTCGTCGGCGAGCTAACGCATCAAGAGGTGGCCGACATGCTGGGCATTCCGCTCGGTACGGTCTTGTCACGCGTGAGCCGCGCCCGAACCCGGTTGCGCGAATATTTGTTGGCCGAGAGTACGTCGTGAGTTTGTTTTTTCCCGAGTCCGATTTGCCGGAGTCCGATCCGTCGGAAGCGGCGGACGCTGCGCGGCTGGAGCGTCAGTTGCGCGACGTGCCGTTGCCGGATGGTCTGCGCGAGCGGCTGAAGGCGGGCCGAGTTCCGCTGGGGCCGGCGTTGGACGCGGTCGTTCGCGAAGTGCCCGTGCCGGTTGGATTGAACGATCGGTTGCGAGCCGTGCTCGATGATGAAGCCTTCGACGAAGAGCTGCGCGATGTGCCGTTGCCAATCGACTTGCTGAACGATTTGCGAACGATTCCTTACGAACGCTCGGCGTGGCGGCCGGTGCGTCGGATGGCCGTGGCGGCTTCGTGGATGTTGTTGATCGGCGGCGGATATCTTGCGGCCCTGTTGGGCCTGCTGGCTGAATTGTCAGCAAATGCCCGGCGTCAAGAATCGTTGAATGACGTGGTCGTGATGGATTTCGGGCCGCTTGAATTGGTTGGCTCCGCGCCGTCGCTCCGAAACGTTTCCGATCCCGCGTTGATTGGCGACGCCAGTGTTTTGATCACGTCGACCGAGCTGCCGATGGATTCACGCTCGTTGGGAGCGGAGTCAAGCGGAGGTGAGACGGAGCTGCAGCCGCTGGAGCCGGCTTGGCTGGCTGACGCGGGGGCCGGTCCGATTCAAACGCTGCAAACCCAGTTCGTCAGTGATTGGCGACCGCTGGAGAACACCGTGTTGCTGCGAGTCGGACCGTTGGGAGCCTCGGGGTCGTCAAACGGGGCGTTGCCACCGTTGGAGGTCGTACCCGAGCCGCGGCCGCGAGGCATTCAACCGCCGCTCAGTCCGCCGCGACTGGGCGCGTTCGACCGAACATTCTTTGTGACGCGGGGCATTTTCCCGCCGAGCTATCCGGGATTCGATCCTCGCCTGAGCCAGCTTGAGTTGCCGTTGATTGCGTCGACGGCCAGTTGGCGGCGACTGCGGGAGTTGATCGCGCGAGGTGAATTGCCATCGCCGCGTGATGTTCGCGTCGAGGAGTTCCTCGCCGCTTGGGATTATTCGTGGCAGCGACCGGAACCGGGGAAGATTGCCGTGCGCACCGCCGCCGGACCCGCGCCGTTTTTCGAGTCGGCCGATGCCAGTCCGTTTGCCGTGCGACCGTCGCTGATCCAGATTGCCGCATTGGCTGGCCCGTTACCCCGGCGGGCGAACGATTCGTCGGTTCGAGTCACGATCGCGTTGGATAGTTCGGCCACCATGAGTTGGAACGGCCGCTGGGATCGCGTGCGCGACGGTGTCTTCGATTGGTTGGACCAGTTGGCGCCGACGGATCGCGTGTCGGTGTTGGCGTTCGGGGACGAGCCGCAGTGGCGAATCGCGGCGGCCGGCGGCGAGGATTTGGCGGCCGTGCGAGACATGCTCGCCACGACCAGTCCGTCGGGCGGCTCGAATTTGGCCGAAGCAGTTCGCGCGGCGGTGGCGCTCGCCTTGGAGTCGTTGTCCGAGACAGATCGCGCCGACGTAAACTCGCCTCGACCGCCGGCCAGCCATGCCGCGATTCGCTCCCGCGTGGTGCTGGTTACGGACAGCCACGCTCGGCTTTCCGACGAAAACTTCGCCAAGCTGCAAACGATGTTGCGTTTAGCGGCGGACGCCGGCGTGCGGCTGCATATATGCGACGTGGCATCTGGACGTCCGGACGAACGACTCGGCGAATTGGTGGCCTTGGGAGGCGGAGACTATCGGCGAGTGGATTCGGCCGATGAGTTGCATTGGCAGCTTTGCGAGCTAACGAGCGAGCGCAGCGGCGTCGTGGCGGCGGATGCAAAGCTGCGCGTGCGATTCAATCCCGAAGCGGTGGTGGCTTATCGGCTGGTCGGGCACGAGCCCACGCTGCTGACGGGCCTGTCCGCGGCGGCGGTGGAGCAACCGTTGCGAGCCGGAGAAACGGCTGTTTCGTTGTTTGAAGTGTGGCTGAATGAGAATGCTGAAGTGGACGACGTGGCTTGGGCCGAGGTGCATTGGCTGGATCCGATTAGCGGCCAGCCGCAGCAAACGCCTCGTCAACGTGTGAGCCGATTGCAGTTCGCCACGTCGGTCGCGGAAATGTCCTTGTCGCTCCAGGCGGCCGCATTGCTGGCCGAGACGGCGGAAGTGCTGCGGCACGGTTATTCGTTCACCGTGGATGGTTCGCGGACGTTTTCCGCCAAGCCGAAGCCCGATTCATTGGCCCATGTGATCGACGTCGCTCGGCGAATGAATCCACGTCTGGCCGAAGAACCGAAGTTTGCCGAATTGTTGCGGTTACTCCACGACATCGATCGCCGGGGAATTCCGTAAAGGATTTCGCCGGCCGCAATAATCGGACGGCACTTCGGCGAATCGTGGGAAGTTTCAATGCCGGCGCGACTTGCGATTGGCAGTTTGTGTTTATAATCTAACCGTGAAGTTTTCAGGCATGATTGGCTTCCGCAAGCGAACATGTCGCCGGCTGGACCCGGAACCCGGCCGCCCCAGGCTTTTCCCAGGTTGCTCGTTCGGGCGACCAAGTGTGCCGACGACGCCCTTTGCGTCCGCGTCGCGGTGCCGATGTCCCTCTTACGATCCGCGATGCGTTCGGCGTGGCGGGTAGCAAGCTGCAAATGAGGAACAGGATGATGCGGAGATTTTTCGTCGCCGCGGCGATGTTGACGATGTCGTTCGGAAGTATGGTCGCGTTTCCCGCGAGCGGTCGCGCCGTAGAACCGGCTCGCGAGTTCTTGGATGCGTTACGCAACGCGGGCTATCACGACATGGCCTCGCTCTATCTCGATCGCATGGCGAACAGCCCGCTGGCTCCGGTCGAGCTGAAAGAGGTGCTGGATTTCGAGCGAGGCATGACGCTGGTGCAAGCCTCTCGATCGCAGCGTGACATGGCGATTCGCGAGAAGCAATTGGACGAAGCCCAATCGGCGTTCGACAGCTTCTTGAGCAAGCGGGCCAACCACAAGTTGGCGGACGCGGCGAAAAGCGAGTTAGGCAACTTGCTTGTCGAGCGGGCTCGCGTGCGGATCGAACAATCCAAGAAGAGCAACAAGGCTCAGCGACTGGGCGAGGCTAAGGCGTTGTACGACGAGGCCTTCGCGATCTATACGAAGTTAAAGGACGATTTGCGAGCGCGGCTGGAGAAGTTGCCGCGCGTGATCAACGACGACAACACGGCTCAAAAGGAGCTGATCGAACAGCTTCGCCGCGATTACCTGCAAGTGCAGTTGCTGGAAGCCGCCGTCCGCGAGGAGACTTCCGACACGGTCGCCGAGGGTTCGGACGAATATAAAAAGCTGTTGGCCGATTCCGAGAAACTGTACGCGGAGATCTACGAGAAGTATCGGACCATGATCGCCGGCTTGTACGCTCGCATGTATCAAGGTCGAGTGACTCAGAAATTGGGCAAGTCGAAGGACGCGATCAGCTTCTACGTCGAATTGCTCGAGCAACCGGACAACCCCGATGCGTTCCGCGACGTGAAGACCAAGACCCTGAAGCTGGCCGTTGAGGCTTGGCGGAGCGAGGGGCAATTCGCCGAGGCCATCCGGCAATTCACGGACTGGATCGGCAAAGCGCGGCCGAACGAAGCTCGCAATCCCGATTACATGGAACTGCGAATGATGCTGGCCCAGCTCAGCATCGACTACTCGAATCAATTGAAGAAGGCGAATCCGAAAGACGAACAAATCGCGCCGATGCTGAAGGAAGCCAAGACGCAATTGCAGTTCGTCGCGAAGTATCCGAACGACTTGCAGCAAGACGCGCGGAAGCTGTTGGCGGAAGTCGGCGGCGGTCCGGCGGTCAGCGACGAACGGCCCGAGCCGACGACGTTCGAGGAAGCCAAGGTCGCGGGTCGCGAGACGCTGGGCGAATTGCAGACGGCCGAACAAGTGCTGAAGGTGTTGCCCGCGCGGTTGGCGAAGGAGTCGGACGCCAAGATCAAAGCGGAACTGCAGAAGCAGCTTGACGAGGCCAAGACCAAGGTCGTCACGGCGCGGTCCGATGCTTTGCGATATTTCCGCAAAGCGTTGCAGTTGGCGAACGAGGAAACGGACGCGGAAGATTTGAATGTCGTTCGTTATTTCCTGGCGTATCTCTACCACACGCAGCAAGACTATTACGACTCGGCCGTTTTGGGCGAGTTCGTGGCGCGTCGCTCGCCGCTCAGTTCGGCCGCTCGACAATGTGCGAAGATCGCCATGGTTTCGTACCTGAAGCTCTATTCGATGTCGACCGACGAAGACAAGACGTTCGAGTCGGAGCGGATCGTGGGCATCTGCGATTACATCACCAAACAATGGAGCGATCAGCCTGAGGCCGTCGACGCATTGAATACATTGATTCCGTTCATGATTAAGAACGGCGAGCTGGAGCAGGCTCTGGCGTATTTAAAAGACATTCCCGAAACCGCGCCGCAACGGGGCTTGGCGGAACTGAAGACCGGGCAGGCTTTGTGGAGCAGCTACATCAAAGGCATGGCGGACGTGCGCGGTTGGAAAGCCGATGCCACGACCATCCCGGCCGGCGTGAATGTGGCGGATCGCGAGAAGGAACTGGACGACCTGAAGCAACGAGCCGCGAAGACGTTGGCCGACGGCGTGGGCCGCATGCAGCAGGTCGGCACGATCGACGAGACCGTGGCGACCGCCGTACTGTCGCTGGCTCAGATTTATGTCGACACCGAGCAAGCCGACAAGGCCATCCCATTGTTGGAAGACCCGAAGTTCGGCGTGTTGACGCTGGTCAAGGCGAAGCATCCGGCAACCGACAAGGCGGGTTTTTCTTCGGAAGCTTACAAGACCGGTCTGCGAGCCTATATCGCTTCACTGGCCACCGCGGGCGAGAACGGCGATCAATTGATTCAGAAGGCCAGCGAGATGATGGATGGCCTGAAGGAAAGTGTCGGTGACTCGGGACAGGCTCAGTTGGTGGCGATTTACTTGAGCTTGGCTCGCGACCTGGAAGAGCAGATGAAATTGATTAGCTCGCCGGCTGCCAAGACCGCCATGTCGAAGGGCTTCGAGACGTTTCTTAAGCGTGTTCGAGGTCAATCGAATGAGTTCAACATCCTGAACTGGGTTGCCGAGACGTTCCGCGGCATGGCCGAAGCGTTCGACACCGGCAAGGGCGAGTTGTCGGCGGAGACGATTCAGTATTACGCCGAAGCATCGTCGACCTACGACACGATTCTGCAAAAGGCCGGCACGCCCGGTTGGTTGCCTCAACCGCAATACAAGTTGCAAATTCAATTGCAGGTCGCGGCCATCAATCGACGGATTGGCAAGTATCAGGAAGCGGTCAACTCGCTAGAAGCAATCTTGAAGGACAACAAGATGGTTTTGGGCGTGCAGCTCGAAGCCGCCAAAACCTATCAAGAGTGGGCGGGCGACTCGCGGGCCAATCCCAAGATGTACGAACTGGCTTTGGGCGGCGCTCGTGAAGACGAGAAGTCGGGCGAGAAGCTGATTTGGGGTTGGATCAAGTTGTCGAAAATGACGGCCAACAAAGAGCAGTTCGCCGACGCTTTTCATGAGTCGCGGCTGAACATCGCTCGCAGCTATTTGGAATATGCCCAGCGATCACAAGGAGCGGACCAGCAAGAACGTTTGGACCGGGCGAAACGAGCCATCGAGTTCACGGCCAAGCTGTATCCGGAGATGGGCGGCGAGAAATGGAAGCCGCAATACGATCAAACGCTGCGTCAAATCCAAAGCAAGCTGGGCGAGAAGCAAGTCGGTTTGGCCGAGTTCATCGCCGCCGATGCGGGCGGATAACGGTCGCTGGAACCATTCTTTCTCCCTTAGTCGCATTCACCTTTTGCTAATTCAATCGTCATCGCGCTCGTCGCGTGTCACTCAGGAGATAGCCATGAAAAAGTTACTCATGCTGCTCGCCGCCGTATCGCTGGCCGCGGTAGCCAGTCCGGCTTCGGCGCAGTTCGACCAGATTTTTGACGAGCGCGGCCGACCTCACCAAGGCGCCGTGACGAAGATGACGCCTACCACGATCACATTGCAGGAGGGTGGTCGTGAGGTGAACTACGACGTCAACACGATCAAGTCGTTGAAGTTCGGCGACGAGCCGGGCGAGCTGACTTCGGTGCGAGACTTCGTGCGTCAAGGCAACATGAATTCCGCGCGCGACGAGTTGCGGAAGATCGATGTGGCTTCGATCGCCCGCGATGTTGTGAAACAGGATGTGGCCTACTTCTCCGCCTTTGTGGACGGCCAACTGGCCTTGCAGGGCGACGGGGACAAGGCCGGCGCGAAAGACAAGATGTTCGCCTTCATTCGTGCGAATCCGGGGACCTATCATTTGTTCGAGGGCGCTGAATTGTTGGGTGATTTGGCGATGGCGTTAAACGCGCCGGACGAGGCGGCTCGGTTTTATAGCGCACTTACCCGAGCCGAGTCCGCGGATATCAAACTGAAGGCGGACGTGTTAGTCGCTCGGGCTCTGCTGGCCCAGCAGAACTTCTCGGGAGCTTTGGAGAAGTTCGAGGCGGTCGCCGCGGCTCCCGGCGAATCGCCGGCGATGAATCGCCAGAAGCAATTCGCTCAAATCGGCCGGGCCGTTTGCTTAGCCGAAACGGGCCAGCCCGATGCCGGAATCGCCGCGATCGACGATTTGATTTCCAAGACCGACCCGCGTGATTCGGAACTGTTCGGCCGAGCCTATAACGCCAAAGGCCGTTGCTTGGTGAAAGCCAACAAGAAGGAAGACGCGCTGCTGTCGTTCCTGCACACCGACTTGATGTTCAACAACGTACCGGAGGTTCATGCCGAATCGTTGTATTTCCTCAGCCAGCTTTGGGCCGACGTGCAACAAGCCGAACGCTCCGTGCGAGCTCGCAGCATGTTGACCGATCGCTACGGCGGGACGGCCTGGGCCAAACGACAATAGGCGCCAGTGGCGAGGTGATTTTCCGGCGGATTCATTGCTTTGCCGAGCTAGACAGAGCGAATTACAATGAGTCTTTTCCGGGCGTTTCGAGTCGAGTCGCAACCTGATTCGGCGTGGTAGGCGGGGCTTCTCATAAACGGAAACCTGCCGACAGGTCCATTTGATTTCAACCCAACTTAAACAAACTGAACCCATCGTTTATCGGAATCGGAGGCATCCCATGCGGCGTCGTTTGACTGCTCAACACGGTAAGGCATCGCTGGTTTTTCTAGCGTTGCTGTTGGCTTCTTTGGGAGCCACGGCCATCACCCTGCTGTCGCCGGCCGCTCCGGCCGCGGCCCAAGATGTGATGGATGAAGGAGGCGGAGCGGCGCCCGCGGCCGGTCCGACCGGCGCGGCGGCTGAACAACAGCAAAGCTATCTCGGCTGGATGTGGCAAGCCCTAGGCCCGTTGTACATGACGATCTTCCTTGGCCTTTCGTTCACGATGGTGGCATTGTTCGTGATGAACTTGCTGACCGCCCGCCGCGACAACGTTTGCCCGGCTCACTTGATCGAAGGCTTCGAGGCGCATCTGAACGAGAAGCGTTACCAAGAGGCTTACGAAATGGCCAAGAACGACGAGTCGGTCTTGGGCCAAGTGTTGTCGGCCGGACTGGCGAAGCTTTCCGCGGGCTACAACAAAGCCATCGAAGCGATGCAAGAGGTTGGCGAAGAAGAGAACATGAAGCTGGAACACCGGTTGAGCTACATGGCGTTGATCGGCACGATCAGCCCGATGGTCGGTTTGTTCGGCACGGTTCACGGTATGATCAACTCGTTTAGCGTGATCGCGACCGCGGGGGCGACGCCCAAGGCGTCCGATTTGGCGACCGGTATTTCCACGGCGTTGTTCACGACGTTGGTCGGTCTGGCGATCGCGATTCCCGCCATCGCGGCTTACAACATCATGAAGAACCGCGTCGCCCGCCTGGTGCTGGAAGTCGGTATCTCCAGCGAAGACTTGATGAGCCGCTTTGAGAACGTCGGTCCCCAGAAGTAAACTCCTTGCATTGAGGACTCAGGACAATGCGAGTTCGTCGTCGAGGCGAAGGCATTCAGGAAGGCGATCTCACCCCGATGATCGACATGACCTTCCAGTTGATCGCCTTCTTTATGGTGTTGATTAACTTCAACCAAAGTGAACAGAACGAGAAGATCCAGTTGCCCGAAAGCACGCTGGCCAAGCCGCCAGACGCGCCGCTGGAGACGCCGATCACGTTGCATCTGACGAAAGAAGGACGCGTGATTTTAGGTGGCCAAGAGGTCGCGATCGAAGGTATCGGCCCGCTGCTGACGACCGAACGCAACTCGATCATGTTGCAGAACAAACCGGTTTCGGACGCCACCGTGATTATTCGGGCACATCGCGACGCCCAGACGGGACGCGTCCAAAACTTGATTCAGGAATGTCAGAAGAACAAGTTCGAGAAGTTCGCCTTGCGCGCTAAGGAAGATGTGGGCAACTAGCCATGAAAGTACGCAATACCGGACGCATTGAAAGCGAAAAGATCGAACTGCAAATGACGCCGATGATCGACATCGTCTTTCAGTTGCTGATCTTCTTCATCATGACGTTTAAGATCGTCTCGCAAGAAGGCGACTTCAACATCAAGATGCCGCTGGCCGCGCCGAGCGAAGGATTGCCGGACGAAGATCAAATTCCGCCCATGAAGTTAGTCTTGTCGGCCGACGGAGGCGGAAATTTGGCGGGCATTAGCCTGAACGGCACCTCCTACGACAGTTGGCCGGCGCTGAACAGCAAGATTATTTCGATGGTTGGCGATGACGCCAGTATGCGAGAAACTGCCGAAGTAGAGATCGCCGCGGACTACACGCTGCGGTATGAAAACGTTGTCGCCGCGATTACTGCCATCTCTGGCTACGTCGACGATGGCGGCAATGTGGTCAAGCTGATCGAGAAGATCAAATTCGCTCCGCCGGGTCGCAATCCCAACGGCTGATCGCGGGTCGCACAACTGCAAACCAAATAACGGGCGAGGCTATCTTGGCTTCGCCCGTTTTCATTTGCTTGCGTCGCGCGGCGTGACCGGTATCATCAAGGCTCGCATTGCATCGGCCGCTCGCTGGCCGTGAATTCGTCTGCCCATGGGAGCCTTCGTAAGCCATGAAACTAGGACTTATCAATTCGGCTTGGGTGCAAGCCAATCAGCCGACACGTTTCGGGCTGCAAAAGACGAAGGAGTTGGGATTCGACTCGGTCGATATCTTTACCGATCCGCTCGACATCGATGTCCGCGAACGCAGACTCATTAAGGACGAATGCGACCGGTTGGAATTGCCGATCGTTTCCATCTGCTGCGTGGCGGTCGGTCTCATTGACTTCAATCCCAGCGTGCAGCGATTTCATGTCGAACGCGTGCAACGCTATTTGGATTTGGCGTATGAGTACCAAGCCGACAACGTGCTGCTGGTGTTGGGCGAGTACATTTGGAACCGCGAGGTGATTCCGCCCGAAGAGCAATGGCGCACGGCCGTGGAGAACTGTCGACGGGTGGGAGACTACGCCGCTTCGTTGGGTGTGCGGATCGCGTTGGAGTTGGAACCGTTCAAGCTGTCGTTGGTGAACTCGGTCGAGACGATGGTTCGGTTTCTGGACGATTGCGATCATGAAGCGGTGCGAGCCAACATCGATGTGTCGCATTTGGCATTGGCTGGCGTGGCCGCCGACGAGTTGCGGCGGCTGCGTGGGAAGGCCATTCACGTTCACATTTCGGATTGTGATGGCAAGGTCCACGGCGATTTGCCGCCGGGGCGCGGCGTGGTCGATTTCGCGCCGTATCTGCGAGAGATCAAAGATCTAAATATCGACGGCGCCATGTCAATCGAGCTGGAGTATTCGCCCGAGCCTGATCGCATCGAGCAATGGGTTGAGGAGGCTTATCGCGAAACGGATAAGCTCATGCAAGCCGCGGGGCTACGCGGATGAACGCGACACAGCTCGACTATCTTCCGCGAATGCCGAAGCGCCGCGATGTGCCGATCGGCTGCATCGGCGCTGGATTCATCATGGCCGATTGCCACTTGGTGGCTTATCGCCAAGCTGGTTTCAACCCGGTGGCCATCGCCTCGCGTAGCGCATCACGCGCGGCGGAAGTCGCCGGCCGACATGGGATCGCGCGTACCTACGACTCGTACCAGCAATTGATGGAGGACCGTGAAATCGAAGTGCTGGACATCGCCGTGCCTCCCGACGTTCAGCTTGAAGTCATTCGGGAGGCGGTTCAGCACGCGGATCACGTGCGAGGCATCTTGGCTCAGAAGCCGCTGGGCATGAACTACGCCGAGGCGGCCGAGATTGTGAGGTTATGTCGTGAGGCGGGTATCACGCTGACCGTGAATCAGAACATGCGGTACGACCAATCGGTGCGCGCATGTCACGATCTCCTGCAATCAGGTCGCTTGGGCGAACCGGTGTTGGGCACCATCGACATGCGAGCGATTCCACACTGGATGCCGTGGCAGCAGCGTCTCGGCTGGGTCACGCTTCGCATCATGTCGATCCATCATCTCGACACGTTTCGGTATTGGTTTGGCGATCCCGTGCGGGTGTTTGCCAGCGTGAGGCCCGATCCGCGAACATCGCGACAGTTCGCTCACGAGGACGGAATCTGTCTTTATATTCTCGAATATGAAAGCGGCCTGCGAGCTTCGTCATGGGATGACGTGTGGGCCGGTCCGGCTCGTGAGGCGCCGGTGCCGATATTGGCATTCGTTGGAGAGTCGAAGGAACGGAGGGAATGGCGCGCGGCACGATCGGTTGGCCTAGCTATCCCGAGCGGACGCCGAGCACGTTGGACTACACCACCGTGCACGACAACGGACACTGGCATCAACCACGTTGGCCGGAAGTTTGGTTTCCCGATGCTTTTGCCGGATCGATGGCCCAGTTGCTCGTCGCGTTGGAGGAAAACTCGCCGCCGGAAATGAGCGGCGAGGACAATCTTCGAACGATGGCGCTCGTTGACGCCTGTTATTTATCCGCCAGGGACCATCGGGCCGTCTCGCTGGACGAGGCAATTCACACCAAACCGCTTTGATCTTCCTCCGCGGCTTCTCCGGCGATCGACCGGATTCGTTGTACCAGCAACGAAGGATCGAACGGTCGCCGAAACACTTCGTCCACATCAGCCGCCCATTGCCCGACGAGCGTTTGGTGTCCGGCAATCGCGATGATCTGAGTTCCCGGATCGAGCCGCTGTCGCAACGTGCCGCAAAGCTGCATGGCGACCGCTTCGCCGATGCCGAAATCAACCACAACGCACTGCGGATGCGAACTCTCCAATTGCATCCCCACGCCAAAGCCGTCGCTGGCCAACATCACGTGCAGCGAATCGATGCCGTCCAGCACATCGCGCAGTTGACCGATCAATTGCCGATCTTGCGAGACCACGAGCACTTCGGCCGCCGCCGCATCGGCTAACGCCCCGAGCGGCGCGTTGTGCTTCTTCAGGAACCGCACCAAATTGTCGTGCGGAATCCGGCGATGCTTGGAGCCAGGCACGCGATAGCCCGGCAGTTGGCCGGTATCAAACCATTTGTTGACCGTCGCGGTGCTCACGTTGCATAGCTTGCTGACTTCGCCAGTCGTATAGACTTTCATGTCCGCCTCCCATCAATGTTCCCTTTTCTCGGGCGCGGCTCGCCGGGTCAGTGGAGCGAACCGCGCGAGTGACTCATCCTCACGTAGCGATTCGCGGGCCGCACGAAAGCGCCTGCCCGCACTGATCGCTGACAGCGCGGCTACGACCTAGACATCCGGTTCTTCGACGTGCTCCTCGGCGGCAGCAACTCGCAGCTTCTCCAAGGCACGTGCTTCAAGCTGTCGCACGCGTTCCTTGCTGACGCCCAACTCGGCCCCAACCTGTTGTAACGTGCGGGGTTCAATGCCGCCGCCCAAACCAAAGCGGCGGATGATGATCTGCTGTTCCCGATCGGTGAGCCGGTGCAAGATCCGACCGATCTGTGATTGCCGGCGGGCTTGATCTCGTTCCTGTTCGACGGGATCGGGTCCGTCCTCGCGTTCCCCGGACAGCAATTCATCCTGTCCCGTGCGGAAACGATCCTGCTGACGCAGTTCATCGCTGAACGAACGCATGTAGTTCTTCTTGATCGCCCAACTCGCGTAAGTGCTGAATTTAAAGCCACGCGTGTAGTCGAACTTTTCGACGGCGCGAATCAACGACATGTTGCCGTCGCTAATCAAATCGAAGAACCGATGTTGATGTTCGCGATACTTCTTCGCGATCGACACAACCAACCGCAGGTTCGAGCGGATGATCTGGTTCTTGACATCCACTGCCTCGGCGTACAGACGTTCGATTTCATCCATCGCGGCGTTGTCGGGATTCTCCGTGTCCAACGTGTCGCGCAACCGACCGGCCTTGTACTTCAGATAGTTGAACTTGCGAAACAAGTACAGCTCCTGCGCGGGCGTCAGCAACGCCACTTCGTACAAGCTGGCTAAGTACGCCGGCAAATCGGCCGGACGCTTTGGCTTTCGCACGGGCCCCGTCGCTTCGGGATAAGGGCCGAGAATCCGCTTATCGGCGCCTCGGCCGGTAAACTCCTTGCTGGGCATAAAGTCCATCGGCAGCTCGGCAATGTGCCGGGCTCGCACTCGCGCCAACACCAATGCAATCTCGGATTCGCTGCGTCCGAATTGTCGTGACAGAGCACTGATTGAAGTCCCACGGCGATATTGGCCGTAGATCTTCTGCTGGACAATGTCGCTCATCTGAGCCGCCGTGTCGGCCAGTATCGCGTGCTCGGGATACTCCTGGTCGTGTCGTTTCAGCGTGTAACGAATTGTCTCGACGCTGCGTCGCGTTTCCTCGGCGACTTGCCGCAACAGCTCCGCGCTAGAGATCCCATCGTCCGCCAAAGACTGTGATCGCTCGACGATATGCCGTCGCTCCTCGTCGGTCATCTGCGAGAAGCTCGCGCCGCGACGAATTCGGTCGCCGTGCAGCCGCATGAATTGATCGACCGAACTTTGCAGGAAGCCGACTCGCTTGCGACCAGCGAACACGAATCGGCGGCCTACCAAACCGTCGGCTCGCCACCGCGTGATCGTCTTCGTCGAGACGTTGAACAACCGGCTCAAATCCTCGATCGTGAAGACCCGTTGTCCGGCCGCTTCCACGGGAATGTCGACGGAGTCCGACAGGTCTTCGATCAGCAGCGGCAAGTCATTCCGCGCTTCGTTCACTGACACGAAGCCGCGACCGTCTTCCTCGACCGCACCGGCTCCGGCGATGCATTCGTGCAAGTGTTCGTAGGCCAAACACTCGTCGGCGTTTTGCAGCGTCGATAGAAAGCGTTCGGCGCGACCAGCGCTAACCATGCGAAGCTCGGGTGTCGCGGTCGCTAGTTCATCGCGCAACATGCGCAGCAGCGGACTCTGATAGGTGGATTTCATGGCCGTCTCTCGTTCCATGCTGGCCGCCTCGCACCGCTCCGATGTTCCCCGCCTCGAAAGAGACGCTCCGAGCAGGCCGTGCGGCCAACTGCCTCTTTGTTTAACGCCGTTTCTACGGAAGTTCGCCAGAAACGGTTTCGCGGATTAGCAGCTTGCGACTATCCACAAATGGTCACGTCAACCCGTAAGTCCGGCGGCTTCTAATGCCCCAAACAGCAATGCGGTCGAAATGACCAGCTAATCCCAACAGCCGTCAAACCATGTCTTCTCTCTGCTGCATGGACCATGCAAACAGCATGCTATTGACGACCGAAATAAAGCCCAAATCAGATGAGATGCGAGATTGGAAGTGTGGCGGAATCGCCGAATGCCGTGCCCGCGGCGCTGCGGTACGCTTGATGAGATGAGCCGCCGCCACGGTCCTTGCCTGCCGTGTTTGACGCCAGCGATCTCCAGAAGTTCCGCAACTCAAACATACCTCAGCGTCTGGATTAGTTACGCGAAGTTGTTCGCTTTTGTTCGCGAAATCTTAAAGTGCGAGTGAGTGGCGGTCGCACGATTTGGCGGTTGCGGGTGGCCGACTCGCCGGCCCCTTCGCAACGAAGATTGCTCATTCGCCCAAGCAGTAGAGATACTTGTCCGACCGGATCAGCAGACGATTTCCAGCCGGGACCGGGCTGCCGTTAAACGTGCTACGGTCGTTCAGGTCGTTGACCGCCAGTTGCTCGAACTCGGGCTTGGCCGCCAGCACGAAGGTCTTGCCTTCTCGCGTCAGGTAGTACAGACGTCCGTCGGCCAACAAGGCGGAAGCGTAAACTTGCCCGGCCCGCTCCAGCCGCTGTTCGTAGACCACTTCGCCTGTTTTTGCCACCGCGCAGTAAGCAACACCGCGTTGCTCGTGGGCCCAGTACAGATGGCCGTCCAGGTAGATCGGCGAGGAAACATTCGAGCCTTTGGTGCTGGTCCACAGCCGGTGCGTCGCCGTCACATCGCCGCTGCCGCCGGCTCGCACCGCCAACGCGGCGACGCCCGATCGTCCGCCCAGGCAATAGACGATGCCGTCGTGAGCCACCACGCTGGGCACCATGTACCAACCGATGTCGGTCTTGCAGGTCCACAATGGATCGCCCGTGGTGGGATCAAACGCTTTGACAGTCCCCTGCGTCGCCACGATTACTTCTTCCCGCCCCGATTCGGCCGTGACCACGACGGGCGTGTTCCAAGCTTCGCGAATGCCCTCGGCCCGCCAACGAATCTCGCCCGTCGCGCGGTCCAGTGCGTACAACGACTCGCTTTCCACGCTGGCGTTGATGAGCACCAGGTCTTTGTACAGAACGGGCGAGGCCGAAGTGCCCCAACCGTGCGTCTGGTCGCCGACATCAGTCTGCCAAAGCTGCTGGCCGTCGTGATCAAACGCCAGCACGCCCGTCTTGCCGAAGAACGCATACACGCGTTCTGAGTCGGCGGCGGCCGAATTGGCGGCGAAACCGTGATCGCGTATCCGCTCTTCTTCCGGCAGCTTCGCCGCGATGGCCTTGTCCCAAATGATCTCGCCGTCACTCAATCGCAGGGCGATTAGATGTCGCCGGAGCTGATCGAGACTGCCGCCCGGTTCGTCCGGCACAAAGTAGCCTGTGTAGCACGTGAGATAGATGCGATCGCCAAACACGATGGGGCTGGAAGCTCCTGGCCCAGGCAACTTCGTCTTCCAGGCAACGTTCTCCGTCGTGCTCCATTCGACAGGCGGCTTTGCCGAGTCGCTCGCTCCCATGCCATCGGGACCGCGAAACCGGCTCCAGTCCGCATCGTCCCTCGCCACGCGCGCGGCCGTCAGTTGGACGGTGGGCTGCGAGCCAACGGAGTCATCAGACGTTGCAGCCGTATCTGCTCCGGCGGCAGGCGGATAGGACTGGCTGGCCGTCTGCGTCCCCGTGGGCGGTTGCACGCCGACAGGAACACTTGGCTGAGTGCCGCAACCCCATCCGACCAAACCTACCGACACGAGCGCGACGAACGCGAAACAATTCTTCTTGCGCGACATGCGGGTTCCACTCCGTCATTGAACATGGGAAAAGACAGACCGGACCAAACGGGCGACGCAGTCAGCATGTCGTGGCTGACCTCAGGTGAGCTCAGCCACGAATGCTATTTGGCGCGACGCCAAACTACGTCGACTCGCGCAGATCGTAGCACATCAGCTTGTCTTGCTCGCGCAAATACAAGCGGCCGTTGGCGATGATCGGATGAGCCCAACTCTTGCCCTGTTGGAACGCGGGCTTGAACGAACCTTTTACCTTCATCTCGGCGGGCGTCGCTTCGACCGAAGCGACCGTGCCATCTTGGAAGCGATAGATAATGTGGCCGTCGGCGTAAATCACCGCCGCCTCGCCGCTGCCAGGGCCGCGTTTGTCGCCGCCCCATTTCACGTCGCCCGTTTTCAGTTCGACGCAAATCGGAATTCCCGAACCGTTACCGTGGCCGCAGTAAACATGGCCATCGACCAACACCATGCCGCCATGCTTGTTTTGCATCACGTTGCCCGGCAGGAAGTAGACCTCCTCGGCCTTTACGCCTTCGCCGTCCTTGGTGAGATGCAGCAACGCCGAACCGGTGTTGTAGCCGGTCGAGCAGAACACATAATCGCCCGTGGGAATCGGCGTCGGGATGTTGGCCGTGCCGTTGGCAACGCCGTCGTAACCCCACAGGAATTTGCCGTCGCTGGCTCGCACGCCGATCACGCCCTGTCCGACAAGCTGCACGTACTGCTTCACGCCAGCCGCATTGGAAACGACGATCGACGAATAGCCGGCGCCCTTCTTCAGTCCCTTGCCGTTCTTGCCGGCCGCGCCGCCGAAATCGTCAACCGCGGACCGCCAAACTTCCTCGCCGTTCTGCTTGTTCAGAGCCACGATCATGGCCTCGGGACCGCCTGGCGTACACAGCACCCAATCGCCATCCACCAGCGGCGATTCCGAAAAGCCCCAGCCGGACATCATTTTGCCATTCCACTCGTCGGCAAAGTTCTTTCGCCACACAACCGCGCCGTCCGCCTTGTTCAAGCACACAATCGCGCCGCTGGACGCCACCACGTACAACCGATCGCCGTCGATCGTGGGCGTGCAGCGAGAACCTTCGTAACCGTGCCGCGGCACTTGATCGGTGAGCGACGTTTCCCAAATGACGCTGCCGTTCGCGGCGCTGACGGCCAACACCGCTTGGCCCTTATCCTTGTTGCCGGTCGTATAAAGCCGATCGCCGTCGCACGAAAGGCTGGCGTATCCTTCGCCCAATCCTTCACCGATCCAAGCCAGTTTCGGCTCGGCGGCTTCCCAATTCAGATTCAAACCCTTCTCGGGCGAATGAGCGTCGCGCTGCGGGCCACGCCATTGAGGCCACGGTGCATCGGCAGCGGCAGCCGAAATCGAAAAACAACAGACGGCGGAGAGCAACCACACAAATCGGAAAGTAAAACGACAAGCCATAAAAGCGAACTCACCATGCAGGAAGGAAAGCCGAAGGTAGGAACAAGGCGGGGCCAAGCCGGCAAGGGACGCTCGACCGTTGGAGAAGTCTAGTTAGACGTATTGAGGCGAGCAAGTTTCCGCGGGCTTCGAGCGCGACCGAGCCGCATTCTGCTTGCCATAGCCTGCGTGAGTGGGACCGCCGCTCGCCGTCGCTCTACTTCAACACATCCGCTATCGCATCACACAGCGGATTCATGTTAGCTTCGGTCATTCCCGCCACATTGATGCGGCCGCTGCCGACGATGTACACCGCGTGCTTGGAACGCAGCTCGTCGACCTGCACGGGGCTCAGTCCCGAAAACGAAAACATGCCGCGCTGCGGCAGCAGAAACGAAAAGTCGCGATCCACGCCGCGGGCCTTCAACGTGTCGACGAACAGTCGCCGCATCCCGTTGATTCGATCGCGCATCGCCGTCACTTCCGACTCCCACAGCTTCGTCAGCCCTTCGTCGGACAACACCGTGGCCACGATCGCCGCTCCGTGCTTGGGCGGATTGCTGTAGTTCGCGCGGATGCATCGTTTCACGTTGCTAAGCGCGATCTGAGCCGCTTGCGGATCCGCGGCCACCAACGTCAGCGCGCCGGTACGTTCCGAGTACAAGCCGAAGTTCTTCGAGAACGAACTGCACACGAGCAACTCGGCGTTTGACTGAAGCAGGCGAAGCAAACCCGTGGCGTCCTCCCGCAACCCGTCGCCGAACCCTTGATAGGCAAAGTCAATCAGTGGTAACGCTTTGCGTTCGGCCAAGACGCGACCAATCTCGTCCCATTGTTCGGGGGTCGGATCAATTCCGGTCGGGTTGTGACAACAGGCATGCAGCAACACGACATCGCCCGCCGGGACTTGCCGCAAAGCCGCGATCATCGCGTCGAAATCCAGCCCCTTGCCTTCCGCGTCGATGTACGGATACGAGTTGACTCGCAAGCCGGCCGCCTCGAACACGCTGGGATGATTGGCCCATGTTGGCTTGCTGCACCACACGGTCGCGTTCGGCTGAGCCTGCTTGATGAACTCGGCCGCCACGCGGAGCGCGCCGGTGCCTCCCGGCGTCTGAGCCGTAACGGCTCGACCCGCTTCCAAAGCGTCGCCAAACAGCAGACGCTGCACCGCTTGTCCGTACTCCGGCAACCCGTCGATCCCGAGATAGCTCTTATTCGACTCGGTCGCCAACAGCTTTTCCTCGGCCTTCTTCACCGACTCCAGAATCGGCGTCTTGCCCGTGGAATCCTGATAGACACCCACGCTGAGGTTGATCTTGTTCGGGTTGGGATCCTTCTTAAACGCATCGGTCAGCCCCAGAATGGCATCGGGTGGGGCCATGGTGAGGTTTTCAAACATCGGCGGGAACTCGCAAAAGTTGGTGGCGAATCGAGCGGTAAATTGAGTTCGTTGAACAGCGGCCGCAATCTGGACAGTGGTCACCGCCAACGAATCTCGGTAGAAGGCGATCGACAAGACGGGCGAAAGTGTGGCCCGGATCGCTCTGACAGGCGAGGCGTGAATCCGTTTCGAGACCCTCGGGGGCGACATGCGTGCCGCTTGACGGTTGCCCTTTCCACGTGCGACAATCATCGTATCTTCGCGGTTTGATTCCAGGTAGTCCCCGCGCGAAGCGATCCAGCCGTTGATCGGGACGAACCTCCCGCCGCATTCGCCGGGCGTGTTTTCTCTCGCCGGTGTCCCTCCCCCTTGATTTGCTCTTCCACGGTTTTTCCTATGGCAGGCCGAAGAATTGGCGTTTGGCTATTGGGCGCGCGAGGTGGCGTCGCCACGACTTCCATTGTGGGATTGGCCGCCTTGCAGCGCGGGTTGACCGGCAGCCAAGGATTGGTCAGCCAGCTTCCCGAATTCGCCGATCTCGATCTGGCCGGTTGGGACGAATTCGTGGTCGGCGGTCATGATATCCGCGACGTGACGCTGTACGACGAAGCGATGAAGCTGCATCAGACGAGCCGCGTCATCGACTTGCATGTGATTGAAAATGTCCGTGACGAGCTCGCCCGAATCGACCAGCGAATCCGCCCCGGCGTGTTATTCAATGTGGGGCCCACGATCCAAAAGTTCGCCACCGATTCGTTGCGACAAGTTCACGAGTCGCCTCGCCAGTCGATCGCCCGCGTGCAAGCCGATTTGCGTCAATTCGCCAAGCAAGAACAGTTGGACCAAGTCATCGTAATGAACGTCGCGTCGACGGAACCGCCGGTCGACGAATCGGGGATCCCTGAAACGTGGGAAGAGCTGGAAAAGCTGCTGGAGGATGGCGCCAGTTGCCCGCTAGCGGCCAGTTCGCTTTACGCCATTGCGGCCCTGGAGTTGGGCTATCCGTACATCAATTTCACGCCGTCACTGGGCTCGGCGCCGGCCGCCATCCGCGAACTGGCCATCGAACGCGACACGTGTCACATGGGGCACGACGGGAAAACCGGCGAGACGCTGCTAAAGAGCGCTTTGGCGCCGATGTTCGCCGCCCGAAATCTCGAAATCATGAGTTGGGTCGGCCACAACATTTTCGGCAACATGGACGGCAAGGTGCTGGACGACCCGGCCAACAAAAAGACGAAGGTCACCAGCAAGGACCGCTTGCTCGGACAGATTCTCGGCTACAACCCGCAAACTCACATCAGCATCGAATACATCGAGAGCCTGGGCGATTGGAAAACCGCCTGGGACCACATTCATTTCCGCGGTTTTCTCGGCACGCCGATGATTATGCAGTTCGTCTGGCAGGGATGCGACTCACTGCTTGCGGCGCCGCTGGTGTTGGACCTAGTGCGTTTGACCGAGCGGGCCCATCGTCACGGCGAGCGTGGTCTGCTGACGTTTCTGGCCAGCTTCTTTAAGAGCCCGCTTGGAGTCGCGGAAAACGATCTCGTGCGGCAGTTTCAGATGCTGCAAGCCTGGGCGGACGAAGTGGCTCAGGTCTAGGCGCAAAAAAACAACGGCTCACGCGAAGCGGTTAGCTACTGGTCCTGCCCCGGTTTTCCGTGACCTGCCCCGGCCAGCGGCTGCCCCGATGGTATCGGATGAACAATAGCTTCTGCCCCAAGCGGCTTCGCGTGAGCCGTTCAACGATGCTGATTTTGCCAGATCGCGGGCAAGAAAGAAATCGTATCATCCGAAAAATTGATGTGGTTATCCGCAGCCGGGTATCAAGGCCGATTCAAGGCTGGAATCTTACCCGCGGCCGATCCGGTTAAGCACGGTCGTCAGCGTCTCGCGAAGGACAAGCCCGCTCTTACGCAGGCCCTGAACTTCCTTCGGCCAGAGATCAAATTCAAGGCAGCTTTCCACGCCCGACGAACCAACAACGGTCGGAACCGACAAGGCCACGTCCTTGATTCCATAGCAGCCGTTCTGAACCGATGAGATCGGCAAAATGCGATGCTGGTTTAACGCGATCGCATGGATCACGTCGCGGATTGCGATGCCCACGGCAAAGCCTGCTCCGCCCTTCTTCTTAATCACTTCCGCCCCCGAGCCCTTGGTGCGGGTGAATAGCTGGCTGGCGACGTTCCCATTGAACTTCGGGTGCTTCTCCAGCGGCAATCCCGCCACGGTCGCACTCGACCAAATCGGCACCATGCTGTCGCCATGTTCGCCCAAGATCAGGGCCGAAAGCTGAGTCGGCGCGACGCCCAACTCTTGCGCGATCAAGCTGCGGAAGCGAATCGTGTCAAGCTGCGTTCCCAACCCGATGACTCGGTTCTTAGGCAACTTCAATCGATCGGCCGCGACATAGGTGAGAATGTCAACCGGGTTGGATACCACGAACACAATCGCCGAATCCTTCAGACCCGCCTTTTGGCATTCGCCCAAGATCGACAGAAACAGATCAGTGTTTCGGTTGATGAGATCCAGCCGCGATTCGTCCGGCTTGCGACGCAAGCCAGCCGTAATGCATACGACGTCGCTGCTCGGAATATGTTCGTAACCGCCCGACGTGATGATTTGATCCGATGTGCTGGGGCCGCCATGCAACAGATCGAGCGCTTGGCCAGCCGCCAGTTCCTGATTGACGTCCAGCATCGCGATCTCTCGCACGACGCCTCCACATTGCAGGGCAAAACCCGCGCTGGAACCCACCAAACCGCCGCCGCCGATGATGCTTACTTTCATGGTCAATATCTTTAGTCGTAAAAAGTACTAAGGATCGTTCTTGTTATGGGAATCGCCGCACGCATGCGTTCGGTCACCGCGTGGGATGACTCGTCTTACTTCTGGGAAAGCGCTTCCATAACCCGGTCCGTAATCATGCGAACCAACTGCTCCTGATCGACAGAGCCGTTGCCGGATGAAGCCGGACTGGCCGCTACCGGAGCTTGGCCCACGTTCATGGCCGATGTCGCGCCAGCGAGGTTCGCTTTCGGTCCCATTGCCGGAGGGTCGGCGAATGCGCGACGAGCGACGCCCGTTTGTTCCCAGCTTTCCCGGAACACATCATTCGCACAAATATCACAGTCTTTATACTGCTCGGTGTTCCGTGGATCCGACCATCCCCAGTTTGACTTCAATTCCAACAGCTCGCGTTCCTTGTCTTCCGAAAGATAGTTCACGCGGCCCAAGCTCTTCGCGAGAATCAACATCCGGCAATAGGCGTCCAGTATTTCCGTCCACCAATACGCGCGCTCCACGTTCTCGCCGAAGCTGACCGTGCCGTGATTCGCCAAGATAATCACGTTCGTACGGTCCACAAAAGGAATAATGGTGTCGGCGAAAGCCTGTCCACCTGGAGTTTCATATTTGGTGATTGGCACGTCGCCCAAGAAGACTTCGACCTCCGGCAAGATGCATTGCGGAATCGGTTCACGGGCAATCGCGAACGCCGTGGCGTGCGGCGGATGGCAATGCACCACGCTCCGAATATCCTCGCGTTGCTTGTAAATCTCTAAATGCAGCAGGGCTTCGCTGGAACGCTTCTTATTGCCCGAGATTTGCTTGCCCGTCATATCGATCACGGAAATATCGTCCGGCTTCAAAAAGCCCTTCGAATGCATCGTCGGCGTGCAAAGCACCTCGTTGTCGCTCACACGCACCGTGATGTTGCCATCGTTCGCCGCGGCGAATCCTTTGTTGTAAATTCGACGCCCGATCTCGCAGATGTCTTGCTTGATTTTGAAAATGTTTTGCATGTCTGCCGCTCGCCAGTACCAGTTGGTTAATCGTGTTTGATATGGATGTGATCCAGGATGGCCGCGTTGTACGCGTCGACCGGTTTGCTATCGGGACGAAACGGTTGAGCCGCCTCGGCGCCTTCGCTCAGGGCGATCAAGTCTCCTCGACCCGCGCCCAATTCATCCCAGGCGACAATCGTATCGCTTTCACTAATGTCGCTGCTTGTTAAATTAGACCAAGATTGTGGAACGACGACCTTAAGCGACGCGCCCTGAAATGAAGGGTGCGATCGACTCAATGTGACGTTCCCAATGACCTTGGCGATTCTCATATTTCACGGCCTCGATGCATGAGCACGCGAGGTAAGTACGGTTGTGTTAAATCAAAAGTCCGCGCCAACTCTCAGGACATTCCCGCCAACCGCGCTGCGCGACCGCTGCGAGAAAGTCCGATAGCTTCTCCGTGTTCCACTTGGGTAAGTCGATCACGACGACATTGGCTCCCAAACCGTCCATTGTTTCCATACAACCCATCCCAAATGCGGCCATGGCTCGTACTCCAGGATGTCGGTTCGCCGCGCAAACGACTGCCGCTGGATGTGACGAGCCCACGACGATGGGGATTCTATGTCGCATCAAACTTGGCATTCGGCGAGCCAGTTCCGCCAGCGAAAGCGTCTGCCGAGTGACCTTGACGCCACGCTTTGATAGGCTTTGCGAGACCCCATGATCGATGTCCAATGCCGCATCCAACAGCAGCATCAGTTCCGCATTGCATGCCTTGTTCTGGCCACCGGCTCGTCGCAGTTCAATTTTTCTGGATTTAAGTTCGTCGACGACGGCCGGCGTCACAATCGCCCGGTCAGGAACGATTACGGCGCGAACGCCGTTTAGTCTCCCTCGCAGTACTTCCAGGGTGATGACTCGCTCCGACAACGCGGTTGTCCCTTGTCGACCGTCTCGGCAGCTATCCGGCCGTTCCGCTCCATCTACAATCTTCACCTCTCCGACTCGCGCATCGGTCAACCGTCGCACAACTTCTTGCACGATGTAATCGACGTCGATGTTCAACGGAGAGTTCATTCGTCTTGTATACCAATCGCGGTCCAGCGTGCGGGTGTGGCATCCACTCGCAATAGCTCGCGGGCATGTCGACCGTCGCTGGTAATCATTACTGTTTCACCCACACCGGCTCCCACATCATCGATGGCCAGTAGCGGATCACCGTCCGGTTTTCCATTGGTGAGTTGTGGTTGCACAATTAGCAGTTTCTGCCCTCGCATCGAAGCGTGCTTGACAGTCGATGTTGCCGTGCCAACTACTTTTGCCATTTGCATGTTGGACCGTTAGCCTTTTCCCACCACCCACAAATCGTCGATCATCGAGCAACGTCGCTCGCGAGTGAATGTTAGCGGCGTTGTTACGCCTTCGCCTGTCGGTCCCGCGATCGAGAAACTCAGATAGCCTTCACCGCCTAATCCCAACGAAGCCATGCAAGGTCCATTCTTCACGAACAATGTTGTATCCATCGCTCGCCCCATCTTCGTCATGTTGCGAACGCTGTTGGAATGAATGATGGCCGTGTGGCGATAACCGTGTTCATAGTACTGAGCCTTCTGAATCGCCTCGTCCACATTGCGGCAACGGACGAACGGCAGGAAGGGCATCATTTGCTCGACAGAGACAAATGGATTGGTCTCGTCGACTTCGCCAAACACGACCTCCGTATCTTCGGAAACCGTCCGGCCAGCGCCGCGAGCCAACACCGAGGCGTCTTGTCCCAGAAAATCCTTCGACGGCGCCAAGTGGCGATGATCCGCGTCACCCACCTCGATCATCGCGTTGGCCGTTAGTTCATCGACTTCGCGATCCGAAAGCTGCGCGGCTCCCGCTCGTCGCATCGCGTCCAGCATCGCATCGAAGACTTGATCGACGACGAACACTTCCTTTTCGGCAATGCAGAGCAGGTTGTTATCATACGAGGCGCCACGGATAATGGCCCGCGCGGCACGATCCAAGTCGGCTGTCTCATCGACAACCACGGGCGGATTGCCCGGTCCCGCCACGATGGCTCGTTTGCCGCTGTTCAACGCCGCCCTGGCAACCGCCGGTCCGCCCGTCACACATATTAGATTGATTCCGCGATGGGAAAACAACGCATTGGCCGAATCCAAGGTCGGTTCGGCAATCACACATATTAGATTGTCGATCCCCAAGTCACGGTGAATCGCCTGATTGAATCGTCGCACGCCTTCGACCGCCACACGTTTGCCGCTCGGGTGAGGATTGACAACCAGAGTGTTGCCAGCCGCGATCATGCTGACCGCGTTGCCTGTGATGGTGGGCAAGGAATGCGTTACGGGAGTAATCGCGCCGATCACTCCGAACGGGGCGTGTTCGATGACGGCCAGTCCGTGCTCGCCGCTGTAAGCTTCCGTCTTCAGGAATTCGACGCCCGGCGTTCGCTCGCCCAACGTCTTGAGTTTTTCGATCTTATGTTCCAAGCGACCAATCTTGGTCTCATTCATTTCCATCGTGCCCAATTCCACACATTGATCTATGGAAATACGGCGGATGTGATCGATAATGCGTCGCCGGTCCTCCAAGCCCCGCTCGGAAAGCTGCTCGAACGCCGTCCGAGCTGCCGAGACGGCTTCGTTGACATCGGTGAAGATGCCGTTCTTTCCCGAATGGGATCGGCCGTTTACGGGTGGCGCTTGGCCAACTTCGGCCAATACCTGGGCGACAACGCTACGAATGAGTGCTTCGTTAATCTGCATATTATTTTGTGTGGTTCGAGGCAATGTGGTGGCGATACCACGCCGTGTCTCTTATCCGACGAATACTGAAAAACTCTAGGTCATGTGTCTTGCGAGCCAACGTAGCTCCTGCCGAACTGCTGAAAACTCATGGTGCAAATCCAAGACGCAACTCAGCAGGAGCTAGGTTGGCTCGTCACACGTACGGGCAACTGGCGGAAGGGGCAATGAACGATCAGCCGATGTGCTGTCTCCGAGGCTATTCTTCTCGCGAGTAAACGGTGCTGCCATCAACGTGCATGTTGTCCACGATTCCAATGATGACCGTGTCAACAGGCATTTTTCCGGTTTGTGGGGTCAGGCGGGCACTGGAGCCCTGGGTAATAAGTACATAATCGCCAACACCGGCGCCCACCGTGTCCACGGCCACGAAGGTGCGGCCCGTGGTGACGATCGACCGACGTTGCTCGGGTTCCAGTCGGTAAGGCTCCACAATTAACAACTTGTGTCCCACCATGGTCTCCACTTTTTGTGTGGAAACCAACGAGCCCGTGACTTTCGCGACAAACATGCGATTACCCTTCCAGCAACTGCTTGGCTTGCCGAGCCACGATCAGCTCTTCGTTAGTAGGAACAATCCAAATTTCCGTCGGGCTGCTCGATTGGCTAATTTTCATTTCGCCTCGGGCGGCCATGTTGAGTTCTGGGTCCAAAATGATTCCCAATCCATCGAGATTGTGACACACGGAGCTTCGGATGCGGACGCTGTTTTCACCAATTCCGCCAGTGAACACAATCGCATCGGCGCCGCCCAGCTCTACCAACATACCGCCTAGATGACGGCGAATTTCGGTGGCGAACATATCCAGCGCCAAGTTCGCGTTGCCGTTGCCGGTCGCGGCGGCTTGCTCCAAGTCTCGGACATCGCCGCTCACGCCGCTCAGTCCTAATAAGCCACTATTCTCGGCCAGATCATGCAACACTTCGTCCAGCGTCTTGCCCGTCGCTTGCATGATTACGGGCAGGGAGAATGGGTCAAAGTCTCCCACACGATTGTTATGAGGCAATCCCGTTTGGGGACTCATACCCATCGACGTGGCCACGCTTTGTCCGCCGCGAATAGCGCAAAGGCTATTCGATCCACCGAGGTGGCAGGAAATCACTCGAGCGTCCTCGCGTCCCAATAGGGCGGCCATCCGGTAGCCAATATAGCGATGACTTGCTCCGTGAAATCCCCAGCGCTTGATGTGCAAACGGTCGCCCCATTCCTTGGGAATGGCATAGTATCGCAACCGATCGGGAACGGTAGCGTGAAATCCGGTCTCGAACGCCGCCACTAGCGGAATCCGAGGCAGACGCTCCGCCAGCAAACGCATGGCCGCGATATAGGGTGGATTATGAGCCGGGGCGACTTGATTCATTTGCTCCATCGCCGCCAGCACATCCTCCGTCACTCGCTGCACGCCGCTCACGCGACCGCCGTGCACCGCCTTAAAGCCGATCGCCGACACTTCGCTCGGGTCGCTCAAACAACCATTGTCGGGTGCGGAAAGTTGGGCCAAACATTGCTCAACCGCCACCGCATGATCCGGAATGTGGGCTGTCATCTCCTGGCGTCTTCCGCCGATTTCAACGAAGCATTGGCTTTCCGGCGAGCCAATACGTTCAATTCCACCGCGCGCGAGTTGACGCTCGGCGGACATATCGAACAGCCGGTACTTGAAGCTCGTTGAACCGAGATTGGCGACCAGAATCTTCATCGTTTGCGACTCCTTCACGTGAGCGTGTCCCACTTCCGCGTTGGGGACTAGCCGATAAAAGCCTCGACCAGACCGGCCGCGGGACGGGGAATCACGTGGCTGGCAACCAGTTCGCCCACTTGATTCGCGGCGTTCGCGCCAGCCTCAACGGCCGCTCGCACGCTGCCCACGTCACCGCGGACAACGATCGCCACAAAGGCGCCGCCGATTCCAATTCGTTTCACAATCTGCACGTTGGCCGCCTTGGCCATGGCGTCCGCGGCTTCGATCGAGCCGACCAAACCTTTGGTTTCTACCAATCCAATTGCGTTATCCATAAACCTATTACCTTGGGATGAGATGTTTCGGGAACTAACTCTGCGCTGCATGTTGTGAGAATCAACCAGGTGATCGCGTCTTACTCCGCGCCGCCCGACTTGCTCGTGCCTGGCAGCACCACGCCCAAATCTTCATGCGGCCGTGGAATGACTTGGACGCTGACAACCTCGCCTAGACGGGCTGCCGCCGTGGCGCCGGCATCCGTAGCAGCCTTCACCGCCGCGACGTCGCCGGTCACAAAGGCGGTAACCAGACCGCTGCCGACTTTGTCCCAGCCCATGAATTGAACATTGGCCGACTTCAACATTGCGTCGGTCGCTTCAACCAAGGTCACAAAACCCTTGGTCTCGATCATGCCGAGCGCTTCCATTGGTCTTGCTTTAGCCATACTGTGAGACTCCAGAAGTGGGAAATCAGATATAAACCGTAATACGTTACGCGGTTGAAACTACGTCAAGCCACGTCAGCCGCTCCGCGTGTTAGTGCTGACATTTGCATTTTGTTTGTTTGGGCAATAATTCAACTTTCGCCGCGCCGTCTAGCCAGCAAGCATTGCCTTCGTCGGTGTCGATGTGGACTTCCAGCTTACTAGTGTCGTCAGCGCGAACCAGCAAATCTTCAAATACGACGCTGCACTGCGGCGACTCAATTCGCAGATTCATGAACTCGCCGTTTTTCACGCCATAAAACTCCGCATCGCGATGATTCATATGTACGTGACGGGCGGCGCGAATCACGCCTTCGCTCAACTCCACGACCCCTCGCGGCCCCACCAGAACGCAGCCGGGCGTGCCATCAATCTTGCCGCTGTGACGAACGGGAGCGTCGATACCGAGCGAAATGGAGTCGGTGAAGGCCAGTTCCACTTGACTGAAGGGACGCGTTGGACCCAACACGCGGACGTTGGGCAACATGCGCTTGCGAGGCCCGACCACCATGACTGTCTCTTCGGCCGCATAGAAACCATCCTGATATAAGTCTTTCATGGGAGTCAATGTATGCCCCGGACCGAACAGGATTTCCACGTGCTCGTCCGTGAGATGGCAGTGGCGAGCGGAAATGCTCACCACCAAGCTCGGTTCGTGGCCGGTCTTCGATGCCGGTGCGGAGCCGACCTTTTGCTGCAATACGATCTGCCGCACAATCTGTTCAACAAGCGAACGATCTAATGTGGAAGTGACCATGTCGCGAAAGCGTATCCTGTATCGTTGTGTGATTGGGCGTGTAAGAATCTGAGATGGTATGCCTGGGGAGTGAATGGCAGGTCGCGAACTAGGTTGTCGAGGGAGCTTCGGAAGTCGCGGCGCGGTACGCGGTGTGGCTGTGATTGGATGGGAAACCACTAACCGCACGTCAGTTGTTTCCAGCCGTGACTGCCAAGCTTCACTGATTTCGGAGTCGACTACTAAAACGTCAATTTCCTCCAGGGCACAAAGTCGCGTCAGGCTCGATTGTCCAAACTTCGTACTGTCGGCCACGACGATCACTTGGTCCGCCGCACGCATCATCGCCTGTTCGGTTTCCACCAGCAGCAGGTTGCTGTTGTAATACCCACGTTCGTTAATTCCCGCGACGCTCAACACGGCTCGCTTCACGTTCAAGTCGCCGATCATTTGGTTGGCATAGGGGCCCAGCGTCACGCCGGTCCGCGGATGCACATAGCCGCCGATCATCACCAAATCGGTTGTGTCGCCGGACGCGAATAGATTCGCGACAGGCAATGAATTCGTTACCACCTGCAATGGCCGGCCGACCAACAGCCGCGCCAGTTCGTAAGTCGTGCTGCCGCCGTCCAGCAAAATCGTGTCGCCATCCTCGATGATCGTGGCCGCTTGCTGGGCGATCAGCCGCTTCTTGTCCCACTGACTAACCTGCCGAGTGTCGAAATGAGGCAATTTGGGAGACGGGCCGGTGTAAAACACGCCGCCGTGCGTCCGTTGTGCCTCGCCGATCTCTTCCAGGTAATCTAGGTCACGGCGCACGGTCGATTCGGAAACTTGTAACTCGCCCGCCAAATCCGGCAGCGATGCAAAGCCCTTTTGTCGAACCAGCTCGATTAATCGCGTGCGACGTTCTTCGGCAACCATCGACGACGCCATCCTGCTCGCTTCCCTGCCGAAGGTGATAGATTATGAAAGATTTCACGCACAAGTATGCACGCTCAGCGAGCAGTCGTCAATTGCCTACTTGACGAAGTTTCTCGATCTTCACATGGCATTAAACACGGAAGCTCGGCGATGCCAGTGTCGTTGAGTCAGATTCTTCGGTGAAACGGATATTTCGAGGAAAACGGCGATTCGCCGCGAAGGCAAGGTCCGCAGCGGGGCTTCGCAGTCCAGTCGCCCTGCATCAAATCACTGGAAATCGTCGGATCGTGACAGAAAACTGTCAATCTGTTGCAAACAGCACACGCCGCCCCACTAGCTCCCAGTCGCCGGTCGCCAGTTGTCGTAGGGCTTCGGGATACGCTTCGCATTCGGCTTCAAAGACGCGATGGGCCAATGTTTCGGCCGTGTCGCTGTCCAGAACTGGCACGGATCGCTGCAAGATGATCGGGCCGCGATCGTATTCGTTGTCGACGAAATGGATCGTGCAGCCGGTAATCTTCGCACCGTAGTCGAGCACGGCTTGATGCACTCGTGGGCCGTAAAACCCCTTGCCGCAGAAGGAAGGAATCAAGCTGGGGTGGATATTGACCACTCGCTGCTCGAAATCTGGCGGAATTGGCACCAACTTCAGAAAGCCTCCCATCACCACGAAATCGACGCCGGCTTGGCGACACGGATCGAAAATCGCTCGGGAAAAATCCTCGGCCGTCGCGCAATTTCGCCGGTCGACCACCAAGGTCGGCACGTTCGCTTGCCGAGCGAACTCCAGACCGCCGGCTTCGGCATTGCTGGAAACCACCAACCGGATCTCTGCTTCCAATTCGCTGGCGGCGATCTTGTCCAGCAAATTCTTCAGCGTGGTGCCGCCGCCAGAAATGAGGACGGCCAGTTTGAGCGGCTTGGCGGCGGTGGACATGAGCGGGATCCGATCGCGGGACTTGAGCGGCTACGGGATGGGAACTGGCTTACGATAGCGAACCGCTGCCGGGCGAACCACGCGGGCATGACTTGCCGGGACAAGCTCGATAAGATGCTTCGCCGGAGTTGAGACAGACGTGCGGCCCGAACGAAAGCGGTGAGGCAATGCGACTCGGCATCTACGGCGGCTCTTTCGACCCGGTGCATTACGGGCATCTGTTGCTGGCCGAATGTTGTCGGGAGCAAGCGAATCTGGACGAAGTTTGGTTTGTGCCGGCCGCGACGCCACCGCACAAGCAGCCGGGCCGTCTCGCGTCGCCCGCCGCTCGAATCGAGATGCTTCAATTGGCGATTGGCGGGCACGCGGCGTTTCGCGTGTCGTCACTGGAAATCGATCGGGGCGGCGTCAGCTACACGGTCGACACGCTCGCCGCGGTCCGGGAAGCGCGGCCGGACGATGACCTATTCTTCCTGATGGGCGCCGACTCGCTGGCCGATCTGCCGACTTGGCGCGAGCCGCAACGAGTTTGCCAACTGGCGACGCCGCTGGTCGTTTGCCGACCGGGTTCGCCTCGGCCCGATTTGTCGGTCCTGTCGGAGCTGATGGAGGCGGACGAAATCGCGCGGGTCGAGCGCTCGCTGGTCGACATGCCGCAAATCGGATTGAGCAGCACCGAGCTGCGCGAGCGAGCCGCCGCCGGCCACAGCCTGCGATTCCGAACGCCGCGAGCCGTCGAAGCGTACATCGAAGCACAGCGGCTGTATCGGTAGCCGACGAGCAGATGGCGGCAAGTCGATAGCGGTGCGACTATAATTTGCCGCAACCGTTGAAAGCCACGGCGGCATCGGATTCGCGGCGAAATCGGCTCGATCCAGGCGAAACAACGAACCTCGAACTCACTCACTCGAACGATCGACTCGGAGCGGAAAAGATGCTGGCAAAACCTAAGTGGGCCGCGACCTTGATGTTGGCCGTGGCGGGAATCGCGAGCTCGACCGCCGCAGATGCCACGGCCGCGCCGGTGGCAGGGCAAGCCGTCGTGGGGCGCCCGTTCGGTATCGCCAGCGTTTCGGTGCCGTTGTCGGGAGTGACGCCGATCGATCCCGAGCTGTTTTCGCTCTCAGAGGCGAATGGCCGGGCGCTCTATCCGGTATTTCAGGCAGGCGGAGCGGCTCGTCGAGTGCTCGGACAACTGCTGGGCGCGGGCATCGAGAACTTGCCGCCGCGCGAGGTGACCGTGTCGTTTCTGTTCGTTGGCGACGAGCCGTTGAACTTGACGGTCCATACGCCTGCGCCCGTGGCGTTTACGCTGCGACCACAGTTGCCGAATCGCCGAGCGGATGATCGGTTGCTCGGCCAATGGTGGCGTCAGTATCACGCCGCTTCGCAACAGCGAGCCAGCGAGGGGGACTACCCGCCGCTGGTCGAGACTTACCTTTCCAGCATGCTGGCGGGCCGGCTGGGATTGGAGACGCCGCTGCTGCAACGACGCGGCGGCAACGATACGCAGCATGAAGCGTTGAAGACGCTGGAGCTGTTGGCCGGCGCGGAATCGTTGCACATGCAAGTGATTCGCGAAACGATGCTCGGCCAAAGCGACTTGGGCCAACTGGCCGACCAGCCGGTGCCGGACGACGTGCTGTGGCAACAACCGGCGATCGAAGTGAACGAGCAGGTGGCGATCGAGCCGATTGCCGCGCTCGTTCCGCCCGAGTGTTTCTACATTCGCTTCGGCAAGTTCTCGAACTACTTGTGGATGAATCGTCTGACGCGCGATTACGGCGGCGACTTGGCCAACATGATCGCGGGCCGTGGGCTCGATCGCCAAATGACGGCGGGGATCGAGCGGCAGTTGGCCGTGAAGTACAACGAGCTGAGCGAGTTGGTCGGCGATCAAGTGGTCAACGATCTGGCGTTGATCGGACGTGATACGTTCTTCAATAGCGGAGCCGCCTTCGGGCTGTTGTTCGAGGCGAAGAACGCGTTTCTGTTCCAGACTTCGGTCCAGCAGGAACGGGCGGCCGTGTTGGCTCGCGAAAAGGAAAACGGCGCGACGGAGCAGTCGATCGAGATCGCTGGCCGAAAGGTTAGTTTGCTGTCGACGCCCGACAATCGCATTCGCTCGTTCTTCGCGGCTCACGAAAACTATCGGCTGATTACTTCGTCGCGCGCCATTGTCGAGCGGTTCTACGCGGTGATCGACGGCGAGCAGTCGCTGGCTCAGACGCCCGAGTATGTTTACACGCGAGCCTACATGCCGCTCGAACGCGAAGACACGATCTTCATCTATCTGCCGTCGGCCTTCTTTCGCGGATTGGTGAGTCCGCAGTATCAGATTGAATTGACGCGGCGAATGAAAGCCGAAGCGGACATCGAGCTGTTGCGATTGGCGCGATTGACCGCCCGCAACGAAGGCTCGCCCGCTCAGTCGATCGACGAGTTGGTCGCGGGCGGCTTTCTGCCACGAGAATTTGGACGGCGGCCGGATGGCAGCGGCCCGATCGAAGCGGGCGACACGATTCTGGATTCGCGGCGAGGAGCGCGAGGCAGCTTTCTGCCGATCCCCGATGTCGAGCTGACCGCCGTCACGCGGGACGAAGCGTTCAACTATGCCCAGCGAGCTCAGTTTTATCGCGAGAACTGGCAGCAGATGGATCCGTTGGTCGTCGGCATTCGTCGATATTCGCTGGAGCAAGACGGCGCCGACAAGGGCCTCGAACGGCTGGTGATCGACGCCAACGTGGCTCCGTTCGCCGAGCAAAAATATGGCTGGATCATGTCGTTGCTGGGACCGCCGACAAACGAGCGGATCACAACCGCGCCGGGCGACATCATCTCACTGCAGGCGTCGGTTCGCGGCGGTTTGCTGTCGCCAAACGTGCCGCCGCATCATCTGTTTCTGGGCATTCAAGATTCGGTGCCCGCCACGGATTTGAAGCCGGGTGGCTTGCTGAAGACGTTGCGGATGTTGCAGACGACGCCCGGTTATTTGGGCGCGTGGCCCAAGCCCGGCTTTCTCGATTGGCTGCCGCTGGGATTGGCTGGCGAGCCCGACATTTATGGCTTCTCGCAATTGCCGCTGGGATTGTGGCGGCGGCAATTCGAGGGCTTTTCGGTGCTGTCGTTCAACCGCGATGTGTTGGCTCATGTGACGGATTATCTGGACCCCGTGCCGGCCGAGAACGCGGCTCAAATCCGATTGCATGTCGGCGACTTGTCGACTTCGCAGTTATCCGCGTGGGTCAACGCCATGCTGTTCGAGCGAGCTTCGCAGGCGTCGGCGGGAAATGTTCAATTGATGCATACGCTCACGTCGCAATTGGGCGTGCCGGCGGCCGAAGCAAAAGAGACCGCCGAACAACTCTTGGGGGCGAAGCTGATCTGTCCGCTCGGAGGCGAATATGAACTGGTGGCGTTGGAAGGTGGCGCGGAAATCTGGCGTTCGACCGCTTGGCTGCCGGGGCCGAATGGCGAATCGCCGGTGGCCGACTATCAGGCGACGTTGCTCGAATGGTTCCGCGGGCTCGATGCCGGGCTGACGAAGGAGGCCGATCGGCTGTTTGTTCACGCCGAGTTGGACATGCAGCGAAAGCCGAGCGAGCCGAAGCCCGCGTTGCCGTTGTTCAACTTCAATTTGTTCGGCGGCGGGTCGAAGCCGTCGGGCGATGGCAAGTCAGAAGCGAAGCCCGCGGAGAGCGAGTCACCGAAACCTCGTGCGACCAACTCGAAAGGCCCGCGAGATTTTTGAGCGAGTTATTCGAGGTCGATCCAAAGTGGCTACGCCGTCTCGTGCTCACACAATCCAAGGTCCGCGATCATTTGTTCGCGGATTTTGAATTTCTGAATCTTGCCGGTCACGGTTTGGGGAAAGCTGTCGACGAAGCGGATATAGCGCGGCACCTTGTAATGCGCCAAGTTCGCGCGGCAGAAGTCGCGCAGCGCTTGCTCGGTCACGCTCGCGTTCTCCTTCAGCTTCACCCAAGCACACAGCTCCTCGACGTATTTCGGATCGGGCACACCGCAGACGGCCGACTGCTCGACAGCCGGGTGCGTGAAGAGAAACTCCTCGATCTCGCGCGGGTAAATGTTCTCGCCGCCGCGGATCACCATGTCCTTGATCCGCCCCGTGATGCGGTAATAGCCGTTCGGCAGTCGCAGAGCCAAGTCGCCGCTGTGTAGCCAGCCATCGCGGTCGATCGTGGCAGCGGTCGCTTCCGCGTCGTTGTAATAACCTTGCATCACCACATGGCCGCGGCTGCACAGTTCGCCTTGCTGGTTGTCGTCGAGCGTCGCGCCGCTCGCTGGGTCGACGATCTTCACTTCGACGCCGGGCAGCGGCCGCCCGACCGTTTCAACTCGCAGCTCCAACGGATCGTCCGTTCGAGTCTGCGTCACGACCGGCGACGCTTCCGTCTGGCCGTAAGCAATCGTAATTTCGCGAGCGCCCATGCGGTCGATCACCTTGCGCATGATCTCGATCGGGCAGGGACTGCCGGCCATGATTCCGGTTCGCAGCGAACTCAGATCGCGTCCGGCAAAGCTGGCGTCTTCCAGCTCGGCGATAAACATCGTCGGCACGCCGTAGATGGCCGTCGCCCGCTCGCGTTCGATCGCGTCGAGCGTCGCCGTGGGCTGAAAGTGTTCGGCCGGAACGACCATCGCCGCCCCATACACCGCACAAGCCAGCGTTCCCAGCACGCAACCGAAACAGTGATAGAACGGCACCGGAATGCAAATCCGATCGTGCTCGGACAGTCGCTGGCATTGCCCGATGTAATAGGCGTTCAGCAGCAAGTTGCGATGGCTCAGCATCGCGGCTTTCGGAAAGCCCGTGGTGCCCGACGTGTATTGAATGTTGACGACATCCGTGGGGCGCAGCGACGCGTCGATCTCGTCCAGCCGTTCGGACTCGACCGACTCGCCGGCGTCGAGCAGCGCTTGCCAAGTCGACACGCCCGGCGGAGCTTCGCCTCGCAGCGCCACCACGTGCCGCAGTTTCGGGAACCGAGCACTTCCGATATGACCCGCTTCCGCCGTTGCCAGCTCCGGACAAATCCCCGACAGCATTTGGAAGTAATCGGACGACTTGAAGCGATCGGTCAGCATCAACGCCACCGCATCACTTTGAGCCAGCACGTATTCCAGCTCGAATGGCCGATAGGCCGGATTGATGTTCACCAGCACCGCGCCGATCCGCGCCGTGGCGAACTGCAGCGTGACCCACTGTGGCAAATTCGTGGCCCAGACGGCGACGTGCTCGTGCGGCTGAATGCCGAGAGCCAGCAAGCCTCGGGCGGTTCGATCCACGGTCGTGTCGAACTCCGCCCAACTTTGTCGCCAATCCGATTGAGAAAAGACAGCGGCTTCGCGATCCGCGAAGCGTTCGGCCGTGGCTCGCAGCACACGGCCGATCGTCAGCCCCTCGACCCACGGCAATGTCGCCGGGGAATTGATCGTCGCCGCCATTCGACCCGCCTAGGGGCTCACCACCCCATGACCATGTTGGATTCGATCGCCTTGCGAGCGTTGTCCAGATCGGTGCCCGTTTCGTGCATATACAGCCGGATCGCGTGGACCTTGTCGCCGGAAGCCTTCGCCAGGCAATCGCGAGCCACGCTGCACGGATCGATCGTGGCGGTGGTCAAACCCAAGGCTCCCTTGGAAATCACCCACGTATCGCGCGGGCGTTTGGTCATGCGAATGACCTTGTCGTTGGGATAGGCGTCGTTGACAACGCCGTTTGCCGCGGCTTCATCATCGGCCCAAGTGATAATAATGTGAGCGTCTGTCTCGACCTCGAACAACGGCATGACGAACTCCTTTATCTAACCGAACGAAAAATCGTGTGAGGAAAGGCCGCCACGTGGGACGGCCAGCTAGTAATCTGTCGCCATCTTACCGGGATTAACCGTGCCGCGTCTACCGCTAACCGCCCCGGAAGTTGGGCATGTTCGAGGACCGATTGTTTCGAGGCATTTTCCGCCCATTGCGCGATCGCGGCTTCGTTCGAGCGTGGGGCAGCGTTCGTTTCGCGACCGGCATGCCGTCCTCACTTGTCGCCGGTTGCCACCAGCCGTAACCTTGCCATGACGCGGGGGGAACCTGCCCGCCGCGCTGTTCTAAACCCGCTTGCCACGTGGCGTTGCTAATGTCCGTTGATCCCGCTTCTTCGTCATCCACCGATTCGCCCGAAGCCAGCGCCGACACGGCCGAGTCGCCGCCTGTTCGCCGGCGGCCGCGCGGGCTGATTCTGATTGTCGTCGCGTTGGTGCTTGGGCCCGTGATCTACCGCGAATATCCGCGTGAGATGGCTCGTTGGCGAGTCGCCGCGGCGCTGAACGCTCGCTCGGCGGATGACAACGAGAAGGCTCGGCACCTGTTGGACGAAGCCTTCGCCTGGGATCCCGAGAATCGGCCAGCTCGTTTGCAACAAGCCCGCTGGCAAATGCAGGACGAACAGCTCGACGAGGCATTGGCCGCCTACGATCAATTGGTCAAGGAATCGCCAGCGGACACCGCGCTGATGATGGAACGAGCGGACGCGTACCTGCGCGCGGGCAAACCGGAGACGGCGATCGAGGTTTGGAAAAAGTTGGAGAAGCAAGCGGCCCATGCCAGCACCGCCGAGCGAGCCGTGGTGCTGAACGGGTTGGCCTATTTCCGCGCGGTCGGGAATATCGAGTTGGACGAAGCGTTGGAAGACGTCGAGCTGGCCATCAAGCTAATCGGCGAAGACGCCGCCAAGCTCGATACGCGTGGCTACATCCACTACCGCCGCGGCGATTATCAGGCTGCCTTGGCCGACCTCGATCCGGCGGTAAAGGAAGTCGAACAGAAGTTCACCCAAGGCGGACTCGACGCCCACACAGTCGCCGTGATCCACTATCACCGGGGCCTCGTCCATCAAGCCCTCGAAGACAAAGTCGCCGCCGAAGCCGATTTCGAGCGCGTCCGTTCGCTAGGTTTCGAGCCGAACGACCGGTTGTATTAGAGCGGCTGAAGTTTTACGCCGACGCTCTTCTGCCAAGCACAGCTTGCTCTCTTTCCGAAAGGCCGCCGGTTCGGCAAGAGCCAGCGTCGTGCCCTCCGCGCCCTAATCCCGCCATTCCGGTGCGCTGAATCCCCTCTTCTGGAGGTTGAGCGGCCCGTTCCGCACGTCGAACGCGTCGTTCCGCAGGTCGAATGGCCCATTCCGCTGTTCGAATGGTTCATTCCGCTCTCGAAGCCGACGGCCTGTTCCGCTGGCCCATTCCGCTCGGAACGCCTGCTGGACCGAGCGGAATTCGGCGAGCGGAACCCTCGTTTGAAGAGCGGAAGTTCGGACTGCGGAATCACAGTCGGACTGCGGAATTCGGGGATTCCCCGGCCAGAACTCGCGGTTCGCCAGGCGGAACGCTCCTCTTGATCGGCGGAAGACCTGCTTGAACCGGCGGATCGGCTGGTTTCCCGTGCGGAATGCGGATTGGCTGCTTCCGGAAGGATCAATTCCAGGAAACTGCGAATCAAATTATTGACAGACGTGTCGGTGGGAGGCTACAAACGTAGACATTCCGTCCGGCCGAATTCTTGGCTGGACTTGGCTTCTTATCTCTTCTGCATCCTGTCGGAAATGGAGTGGTGCTCATGCGCGCGATTCAGAATGGGCGGACGCGTCCGGGGTTCACGTTGGTCGAGTTGTTGGTGGTGATCGCGATCATCGGCGTGTTGGTGGCGATGTTGCTGCCGGCGGTGCAGGCGGCGCGCGAAGCGGCGCGGCGTTCGTCCTGCTCGAACAATCTCAAGCAGATCGGGCTGGCACTGCACAATTATCACGATCGCATGAAAAGCTTTCCGCCGGGCGGCATCACGCCGGGCGCTTGCTGCGGCACGAGCAGCTATATCTCGTGGCCGATTTCGATCTTGCCCGAGATCGAGCAGCAGACGTTGTTCGATCGCTACAACCACAACGCCTTCAACGAACATTCGTCGAACCAGTTCGTCCGCGAATCGATCGTGGAGAGCTATGGCTGTCCGTCCGACATCAACGTGAATCGGTTGGAACGGCCCGAAAGCGGCAATGGGAGCGGATTGAATTATCGCATGAGTTCGTATCGCTGCATGGGCGGACGCAGCGACGGCGCGAACTGGTGGGATGATTCGGCATCGAACATGAACACCAGTTGGCGAGGCGTGCTGTACAGCATTGGCCACCCGACCGTGCGGAAGTCGACGTCGCGGATGGCCGACATCATCGACGGCACCAGCAACACGCTGATGATTGGCGAGATGCACACGCGGACGCGTCCTCGCCGCGGCACGTTCTGGGCTTACACCTATACGTCGTACAACTCGTCGGAAGCCGTGCCGCAATCGCGGACGTTGATTAACGACTACGACCGTTGCGTGGCGATCGGCGGCGGCGGCGGCAGCAACTCGTGCAAGCGCGGTTGGGGCAGCTTTCATCCCGGCGTCATTCAGTTCACGCTGGCCGACGGCTCGACGCGTGGGATCAGCACCACGATCGATATGAACATCTGGATCGGCCTAGCGACCGTGGGCGGCGGCGAAGCGGTGCAAGTGCCTTAAGCGAACTTCGCTCGAGCGTTCGGGCCATTTGGGCACTTGGGCGAGCGGCAGGTAAGGACATACGAGCACGCAGGAAGATACGAGCACGTAAGAACGCAGTAGGACGCAGGAACATACGAGCACGCAGCGCAAGCTAGTGAGTGCGTATGTGAAAAAGTGAGTTTCCGACACACTCGCTGGCGCGTCGTGCTTGTATTTGGGTGTGTTCATATCCGCCGCTCGCCTTAGTTGTGGAAGAGTCTTTCGAGTTTGCATGGAGTGGATGATGAAATCGTTGAAGTCCAGCGGCGGTTTGTTGCAGGCCGCGGTCGTCGGTATCGCGCTGACGGTCGCCGGATGCGGGAGCGAGTATGAGGTTGTTCCGGTAACGGGGCGAGTGACTTTGGACGGCCAGCCGCTGGACGGAGCGGCCGTGACGTTTCAGCCCACGGGCGGCGGCAATCCGGGGCCTGGCTCCTACGGACGGACCGATGCCGACGGACGGTTCTCGTTGAAGATGGTGACCGACGATTCGCCCGGAGCTTTGCCGGGCAAACACATGGTCACGATCTCGACCTCGGGCGACAGCACGGAAACGGACGATTCGGGCCGATTGCTTTCGGAACGCGTGCCGTCGCCTTACAACGATCTGGGCGTCGAAACCAATGTGCCCGAGGGCGGAACGGACGCCGCGAATTTTGACTTGCAGACGGCTGGGTCATAGATTGGGCACGCGTGTGGCGCTGCGGCGGCACGGATCGTTCCTTGAGTTCCTCTAGCGATTGAGGTGATTGCGATGTCGATGTGCGCCTTGCTAATCGCGTTGGTGGTGGCGGCCAGTGGACCGGTGGAAGCCGACTTGGTGATCCGCAATGCCCGCATCATGGACGGTACGGGGGGCGAAGCGATCATGGGCGATGTGGCGATTCGCGGCGATCGCATCGTGGGCGTCGGGCAGTTTGAAGTGAGCGGCAAGCCGCGCGAGATCGACGCCGCCGGCTTGATCGTCGCGCCGGGCTTCATCGACTTGCACAACCACAGCGACACGCCGATCACGCAAGCCGCAACGCGACTGAATCGCAACTTCATTACGCAGGGCGTGACCACGATTGTCACGGGCAACTGCGGCAGCGGTCGGTTGGACGTGCGGCGGTATTTCGAGGAAATCGACGAAGCCGGCGCGGGAACCAACGTGGCTCATCTGATTCCGCAGGGCAAGCTGCGTGCGTCGGTCATTGGCGAGCAAAAGCGGCCGGCGACCGATGCGGAGGTCGAGAAGATGAAGCAACAGGTCGACCAGGCGATGAAGGCCGGGGCTTTCGGAATGTCGACCGGTTTGATTTACGTGCCCAGCAAGTACGCCAGCACCGATGAGCTGATCGCGTTGGCGGGCGTTGTCGGGCAACACGGCGGCATCTATGTCTCGCACATGCGGGGCGAAGGGACCACGCTGCTCGACTCGGTCGAAGAGATTCTGCGGATCGGCCGCGAGTCAAAGCTGCCGGTGCACATCTCGCACTTCAAAGCGTCGGGCGAGGCGGCTTGGGGATTGGCGGCCGAAGCCGTGCGGATGGTCCAGGCGGCTCGGGCCGATGGGCAACGCGTCACCGCCGATCAATATCCTTACATCGCCAGCAGCACGTCGCTGGGCGCGATGGTGGTGCCGGATGAATTGCGAGACCGAGATGAGCTGGCCGCCAGCTTGAAAGACCCGGAGCGAGCCGAAAAAACGCGTCGCGCGATTCAGCGCGAGATCGACGAGCGACGGGGCGGCGGCAGCCTGTTCGTATCTCGCTATGCCAAACAACCGGCTTGGCAAGGCAAGAGCATCGCCGCGATCGCCGAACAAGAGCAACGCGAGCCGCTGGAGATCGTGCTGGAGATTCAGCTCAACGGCGGCGCGCAGATGGTCAACTTCGGAATGAACGAAGAGGAAGTGCGGCTGATTATGCGCGAGCCGTTCGTGGCCACGGCCAGCGATGGCGGTGCGAAAACGCCGGACGATACCGTGCCGCACCCGCGAAACTACGGCACGTTTCCACGCCGGCTGGGTTTGTATTCCGTTGAACTGGGACTCACGTCGCTCGAACAAGCCGTCCGTGCCTCCAGCGGTTTGCCGGCGGACATTTTGGGCTTGAAGGATCGCGGCTACCTCAAACCGGGTTTGGTAGCCGACGTAGTGGTGTTCGATCCTGAAAAGCTGCGCGACACG
>JAWKTM010000042.1:0-60970 GCA_041399085.1 Pirellulaceae bacterium | reverse complement strand
CCTCGGCCAGTCGAGCCAGCCGTCGCTTCGCAACTTGCTTTTCGCGTTGCCGTTCAGCCAACTCGTCTGGATCGGTGGTCGTGCGATCTGGCAGGTGTCGCAACGACGTCACGATGCTTTCCAGTTCGATCAATGATTCATCTTCCGGCCCCAGCGCAAAGCGAACATGTTCGGCCACCGTATCCAACATCTCGGTTGCGGTGCGCGGATCGACGGGGAACCGATGCGCGTAGTAATTCACGAAGAAACCGCCGTTGGCGTACGACAGCGTGATCTCGCCGTTCTCCAGGATCTTGCCGAACTGATCGCCCAGCACGGGCAAGAGCACGCGGTTGCGCAAGTCGCGTTTGGGAGGTCGCCAGTCGATATCGAAGAACTTGGCGTAAACCGAACTCGCCCCGTTCTCCAGCACATCTTGCCACCAACGATTGGCGTCGTCGTCGATCTCCATGTGATTGGGAACCACGTCGACGATCAGCCCCAGATTGTGTTCGCGAAGCGCATCCGAGAACTGCTCGAACGCCTCTTCCCCGCCCAGTTCCGGGTTCACCCGAGAGTGATCCGTGACGTCGTAGCCGTGCATGCTGCCGCTGCGCGATTTGAGCGTGGGCGAGGCATAGACATCGGTAATGCCCAATCGTTGCAGATAGTCGACAATCGCCTGGGCTTGTTCAAAGCCGAACTGTCGATGGAATTGCAGACGATAGGAGGCGACTGGAATACGAACTCCGTTCATGGGACGAAAAGCCGTTTCGGTAGGGCGTAATCTAGCTGTCAACCAATACGGATAGCTTATCAGCTAAGCCCCGCATGCACTGAAGCCACGCATCGCATTTCGCTTCGCCGGCCTCAACGCGCGTCTTTTGGTCGGCGTAATGACATCGGAGCAGGTCGTAATGCACGTTCTGTGCCGGGCGCAGGTTCACCTCGAACGGCATCGACAGCGCCACGGACACCAGCGTATCGAGCGTTTCCAATCGGCTAAGTTCCAGCGGATGCTGACGGAGACTCTCGGCTGCTTGCTGCACGCGCTGGGCCAAAGCGTATCCCAGTCCGGCCCGATCCAGCTCGACACCGCAAATTCGCGCCTCGTCCAACAGCGCCTGCACGCGAGTCGGATTCACGTCGCTCTCGAACGAACGACGAAGATCGATGTTCAACACATACTCAGCCGCCGTGGCGAACGCCTTCGGACGCGGCACACCCAGGCTCGCCAGAAAGTGCATCAGCGGCGCGCTGTTCTCGTAAAGCTCGCGATAAGCCGACTCGGCCGGCCCAGCGTCCAAGATGCGGTCGAGAATCTTCCGCTGCTCGTCGCGGAACAAGCTGCGGAGCGAAAACGTATCGCTGGCGAACTCCTTGTCCAGCAAGCTGACGACGCGCGTAAATTCCGCCTGCCGAAACGGCTCGGTCAACTGCTTCACAAACCGCTGGAACTCCTCGCTCGATGCGAACTTCTTGATGCCGCCATAGATATTGTGGTCGCTCCAGTGAAACACGCCGAAGCCAAGTTTTGCCGAATGCCACGTGATTTGCGAGGAAATCGTGGCGTTGCCGACCACCAAGCGAGCTCGCCCGGTCTCGAACACTTGAAACTCTTCCACATCCGCTCGGTAGGCGAATACGCGATTCCGCTGCTTGTAGTCTTCGAACAACGAGCTGACGGCGAAGTGGGCGCCGACGTCCTTCAAATCGACCATCGACGGCTTCACAAACCGATCGTAGATTTGTCGGCCGTCGCCTAGCTCGGGCAAATTGCTTTTGGCTTCCGACAACCGTTTGCGAAACTCGTCTTCCAGCTTCTTGCCAAACAGATACTCGGCCAACTGCACGGCCCGGCCGGCGTAGGCCATGATCTGCGTCGTTTCGATGCCGCTCAGTTCGTCGAAGAACCAGCCGCAACTGGTGTACATCAACAACGCTTGCCGCTGCATCTCCATCAGCATCAAGCCGTTCGACATCACCGACGGACTGCTTTTGTGGCTGCCGTATTGCGAGAAGAACCGCTCGACCGACTCGCGCGAGCGATCCAAGATCACGTCGATGTAACCGTTGCGAGCCTCCCACGGATCCTTGAACATCCGGCTGGCCATCTCCTCGAACGGCCCGGCCAGCTCGTCGCGCAGCCAATCCAACGCCGCCCGCAACGGCCCCCGCCAGCTTTGATTCCAACCCGGCCGGCCGCCGCTGTTGCAACCACAGTCGCTGCGCCAGCGTTCGATCCCGTGTGCGCAGCTCCACGAGCTGTTGTCGTAAATTCGCACTTCGTCCAGCGGCGGGTGCTTTTCCAAATACTCGCCGTAGTTCGTGATCTTGGCCAAATTGTGTTGTTGAATGTGATGCAGCGCATAGGCCAGCGCCATGTCGCCGTGGCGATGATGGTGGCCATACGATTCACCGTCAGTCGCGATGTGGACCAACTGAGGCCATTCGCGATGGTCGGTGAACGCGCCCATCAAGCGGCCGGCCAAATGCTCGCCGCGCGTCAGCAAGCCCTCGAAGGCAATCGCCCGCGAGATCGGCCCGTCGTAAAAGAACAACGCGATCTTGCGCTTCGACGGCAGCCGCACTTCATAAGCCGTCGTGGGATCGATGCGCGAGCCCGACACGTCGTGCCAGTTGCGGCCGCGGTACTTGCGCACTTCGTGAGCTTGGTTCGGCGCAAGGATCGTGAACTTGATGCCATGTTCGGCCAGCACGTCCAGCGTTTCGTTGTCGACGCCCGTCTCGGCCAACCACATGCCCTCCGGCGGGCGGCCGAAACGAGCTTCAAAATCGCGAATTCCCCAGCGAACCTGCGTGATTTTGTCGCGCCGATTCGCCAGCGGCATAATCATGTGGTTGTAAACTTGAGCGAGTGCCGAACCGTGGCCCGAGAACAGCTCGCGACTCTCTTGGTCGGCCAACAGAATTCGGCGATACGTGTCCGGCGCGTGGACTTCCAACCACGACAACAACGTGGCTCCGAAATTGAAGCTGACGTTGGCATAGTTGTTGACGATTCGCTCGATCCGTCCGTCGCCGGTCAAGATTCGCGACGACGCATTCGGCTCGTAGCATTCGGCCGTGATTCGCTCGTTCCAGTCGTGAAACGGATACGCCGAATCTTGAACTTCGATCGCTTCCAGCCAAGGGTTCTCGCGGGGCGGCTGGTAGAAGTGCCCGTGTATGCAAATGTACCGTTCCATCGGAATCGTCCGTATCAGGCGGGAAGGAATGGCCTGTCGCGTGCGACAATGCGCGAGCAACATTGCGCGTGCGAGAATGCATGGCCGCGCCGCCTGAATCCGCGTGAGTGACTCGCGTCGCTCTCGGCCATCGACACGCACGCGGCGGCAGTATAGTAAGCGATCGAAAGAATAGGCAATGAGCCCAGGCCGTCGTGCTCGCATCGGCCGGCCCGCCGAACGACAATGGTCGACTTGAATGCGAAACGATTGACCCGTGAAGCGAGAGAAGGATCAATTTCATGACATTATCGCAAATGCGAATTTCGTGCGCGCTGGTTTGCGCGGCGTTCTTATTCGGTTCGATGTATCCAGCGAAGTCCCGCGCCGAGTCGCTCGAACGCTTGCAATACAACCATCCCGGCCTGCAAGTCGACCTGGGCGTCGGTCTGTGGGCTTGGCCGCTGCCGATGGACTTCGACGACGACGGCGACCTGGACCTAGTGGTCGTCTGCCCCGATAAGCCTTACAACGGCACGTACTTCTTTGAAAACCCGGCCGGCTCGGGCGAGAAGTTTCCGGTGTTCAAGCCGGGTGTGCGTATCAGCGGCGGGATGCAGAACGCGCGTCTGTCGTATGTCGACGGCCAGCCGCGCGTGCTGACTCCCGGCCAAGAGTGGCCGAGCTTCAAACGAGAAGGTTTGACCGGCGGACGCAAGATCCACTCGACCGCCAACGTGCATCCCAACCGAGTGCGAGCGAATCAGTGGCACTACGTCGACTACAACGGCGATGGCGTGCTGGATTTGGTTGTCGGAGTTGGCGACTGGACGGATTACGGCTGGGACGACGCCTACGATGCCAATGGCCGATGGACCCGTGGTCCGTTGCGCGGCTACGTCTATCTGCTTCACAATGACGGAACAAACGATCAGCCCAAGTACGCAAAGCCCGCGAAGCTGACCGCCGGCGGCCAAGCGATCGATGTGTTCGGAATGCCGTCCCCCAATTTCGCCGACTTCGATAACGATGGCGACCTGGATTTGTTGTGCGGCGAGTTCCTCGACGGCTTCACGTATTTCCAAAACATCGGCAGCCGCACTCGGCCCGAGTATGCGGCGGGCGTGCGGCTTCGGCACAACGACGATCGGCTGACGATGGATCTGCAAATGATTACGCCGACCGCCATCGACTGGGATGCCGACGGCGACATGGATCTGGTAGTGGGCGACGAAGATGGCCGAGTGGCGTTGATCGAACATTCCGGCCAACTTCGCGACGGCGTGCCTCAATTCCTGCCGCCGCGATACTTCCAGCAGGAAGCGGCCGACGTAAAGTTCGGTGCGCTCGCCACGCCCGTCGGCGTCGATTGGGATGGCGATGGCGACATGGATCTGCTGTGCGGAAACACGGCGGGCTACATCGGCTACTTCGAAAACTTGGACGGAGGCGATCCGCCGCGCTGGGCCGCGCCACGTTACTTGTCGGCTCACGATGAAGACGGCGAGCGGACGATCCGCATCCAAGCCGGACCCAACGGCTCGATTCAAGGCCCGGCCGAAGCCAAATGGGGCTACACGACGTTGACCGTCGCCGATTGGAATCACGATCAGTTGCCCGATGTGATCGTGAATTCAATTTGGGGCCGCGTCGAGTGGTATCGCAACATCGGCACTCGCGAATCGCCGCGTTTGGCCGCCGCTCGGCCGGTCGAAGTAGCCTGGGACGGCGAACCGCCGAAGCCTGAGTGGACATGGTGGTCGCCCGGCAAACATGACCTCGCGCCCCAGTGGCGCACGACGCCGGTCGCAATCGACTGGACCGGCGACGGACTCACGGATCTAGTGATGCTCGACCACGAAGGCTATCTCAGCTTGTTCGAGCGAACCGAGCGGAACGGTCGACACCCGTTACTGCCCGGCCGACGTGTGTTTCTCGATACGTCGGGCCAACCGCTGCGATTGAACGAGAAACGAGCCGGCGGCAGTGGGCGACGAAAGATCTGCTTTGCGGATTGGGACGGCGACGGCCGGATGGACCTCATCGCGAATTCCGTCAACGCCGACCTCTACCGCAATGTAACGCCAAAGAATGGCAACGGCGCGAAGCCTAATAAGTGGACCTTCGAACCGACCGGCAAGATGGACGAACGCTTGTTGGCCGGACACACGACCAGCCCCACGATCGTCGACTGGAACCAAGACGGAATCCCCGACCTGCTGATCGGCGGCGAAGACGGCCGGTTGTACTACAAGCGAAATGACCGAACCGTGGAGAAATAACGCTCGGCGGCAGGAAACCGCGAGTCATGCGCAAGTCGTTGGTCTTAATGGGCCCGCAACACATTCCCCATAATCCCTCCGCCCCAAAATCCCCATTCCCAACCATCCCTCTGCCCCAATCATTCCCCTGCTCCAATCATTCCCCTGCCCATAGCTCCCCTGCCCACAATTCCACCACAACTCGCAAATTGAACTGTCTTTGACTTCGGCAAGCCGCCGGGCACGTTGCGACAAGCATGACGATCGCAATTTAGGCGGAACGTCATGTTGGGCTATCGCACCTTGCGATCCGCCGGATCCTGTTGTTGCTTGGCTGAACGAGAACTATCGACCGACCCGCCGCCCAGCGCCGCGGTGACGGAATTCGTCCAGATTTTCCATCTTGACCGATCGGCACGCTTCAAGATAAATAGAAAGGGTTAAGCAGTTCCGGTTCGTTCGAGGAGACTCGCGTATGAAAACGAACGGTACAGGGATGACGTTGCGGCGTTTCTTTTCAGGGATCGCCGAGTATGTATTTCAAGTGGAAATGGGGGTCGTCGACCCGCCGTTGATCGACTACCTCACCGATCTGTTGATGCGGTTCGTGAGGAACGATCAACTGTACCGAGTTCGCTCGCTAAGCGGCGTGCCGGTGGCTCAAGTGGCTCAGATGATGGCCGAAGCCGAACAGCGCATCGGCGACGCTCGCCGCGACGTTCATCGCCACATCGGCGACTTCACGCTGTTCTGGGCCGGGCTCTATCCCGAAGCTTTGCGTCATCTTCGCAGTTCGGACAAGGTCGATTATTTCATCGACTACTGCTCACAAGGCAAACGGGCCTATCACATTGCCAGCAATATCGAATCGTCACGCGAGAACGATCCGCCGGGCGAAGTGTTGCATCGCTTGAGCAGCGAGTATGAGATGTGCGCCTACGGCTTGCGCGAAGTGCGACGGGAAATGGAACGCCGCGATGATGATGACTTGCCGCGAGCCATTCTGTTGAACTGACGGCGGTCGTCAGCCACCGTCAGCGCCCCGGCGGCCTCACCCACGCAGCCATTGTTCGTCGTCGCGAAAACGCTGTTCGGTCCACGGATCGCCCAGCAAATGGTAGCCGCCTTGCTCCCAATAGCCGGGTTGATCCGTCTCGCTCAATTCAATCCCGCGAATCCACTTGGCGCTCTTCCACGCATACAACCGCGGCACCATCGCTCGCACGGGGCCGCCGTGATCGGCGTCGATCGGCTGACCATCGTGCAAGTCGGTCAGCAACGCATCTTCGGCTAGGAAATCCGACAACGGCAGATTCGTGGTCCAGCCATAATCGTAACCGTGCAGAACCACGAACTTCGCTTCCGGACGGACGCCAGCCCGTTCGAGCAACGTGCGAGTCGCGACGCCTTCCCACATATTCCCCAGTCGCGACCACCGCGTGACGCAGTGAAAATCGGCGAACACTTTTACCCGCGGCAGTTCGCGGAATTCGTCCAGCGTCAATTCATACGGCCGTTCGACCGCGCCCGAACACCTTCAATCGCCACGTCGTTAAATCGACTCGCGGCGTCCCGTGGGCGTCCAGCACCGGCCATTTGCGAGTTCGCGATTGCCCCGGCGGTATTCGTTCCTCGCGCAGGTCCGGGCTGACGATCACATCAGGCCAAGTTCTCCGGCTTCGAGTGGTTCAGCTGTTTGGTACTTTTCGGCATCGCTGTCAAACATGTCCCGTTCCTCGCGTTTTCCGCGTGGCCGATCCGTGATTCTGGCCGCGCTACATTCCCAACAATCTCCCGTAACAAGCTCAGAATAGTCGACCTCCGGCATCGTCGACACGGCTTCTCGTCCGCCTGACGTTACAAATTCTCTCCGACGATGCGCGGCCGATCGTCCGCGCTGACCATTTCAACCGCACGGCCGCCGCGCTATCCGATCCGTGGTCCGGGACAAATGCCGACCGATTTCCACAACGAGCGTTCTCACGGGCGAAGGTGAAATAGGTTTCATATGCCATCGGCGATACGCGGAAGCCGGTTTCCGGTCAAAGATCCGTCACGCCGCTACTCATTCGCCACTTCTTGGCACGAGCATGATTTCCACAATACATATCACGTTACCAGCACGGCCAGCCGTGTCTCTGGCGGCGCGACGTTGATTCCGAATACCAATGAGACCGATTCGTCTCCCCATCGTTGCACTAGAAGAGTCCCAGTAATGACAACCCACCCAAACGAGTTTGCCGCTTGCCCTTCGCGAACTCTCACACCGTCTCCGGTCCAACCGACGCCAGACTCAATCGCATTGGATATCGGTGTCGTGCAATGTTTGGGGTTGCTTTTCATCGCCACCATGTCGATGCCGCGAACATTGTGCTTATCCGCTCCGACTCACCCGGTAGCACGGGCGGCAACATCGCTTCGTATTCCTACGCGAGCAATGGGTCGGTCACCTACCGTGGCGACTCTCGGCATCCAGGTCAATCCGGGCAAAGTCACCATTGCAGCCAATGACCCCGATAGCTTTTTCAAAGAAGTTAGCGCTTCAGCACTGACTTTGTGAATGGCAGCACCGCTCCACCGGCAATGGCTTGTACGCCAACTGGTCCGTCGACCTCGGCGGTACCGGAGGCGGCGGAACAGCACCGCCTCCCACGCCTACATACGGATTCGTCATTGACACCGCCGATACCAACTCGATGAAAGTCTGGATCCACAAGACTGGCACCTATTCCAGCGGCAGGAAAGGCCGTCGGCACAATTAAGGCCGGACGGACAAGTGAGCTGGAGCACGTCCTAATGGATACTCAGGACAGCTTATTGCCGGAACCGGAGCGTGGCCGTTTACTTCCGCCAAGCTCACCTTCTCATCCGACGTACTGGGAACGGCGGAACACGTCTCCGGCTGCTTGTCGATCACCAACGCACGCATTTCGTCACGATCAACACCACCGGCTACGGCAGTAGCCCGTCTTATATGGGTAGCGTTTCGTCTCTCGCCATCAACTCCACCGCCATATACAGGACCACCGACTTGGCACGTTCGCCCAACCGGTGATGATGGCAACGATGGCAGTTCGTCCAGTAAGGCATTCAAGACCATCGCCAAGGCCGCCAGTGTCGTCAATCCAGGCGATACGGTGTATGTGGGCGGTGGTGTGTATCGCGACACGACACAATTCACGAGGGGTGGCACGAATACGCAACCTATCACATTCATTGCGGATACCACGGGCGCCAAGACTGGCTCGGCCGGACCGGTCATCATCGCCTCGCAGCAACACGCGCAATGGGCCTTCACCGTCAACGCAAGCTTTTTGACATTCAAGGGCTTCCGCTTCACGGGGGAGGAAATGACCTATGTGGCCGCCAGCGAGACATCGGATGCCAATTATCCTTACGGCGTCAATGTCAGTGTGCCCAGTGGCGAAGTGACATTTGAAAGTTGCGAATTTGACTCGTTGTGTTATGGCATCCACGGCACCTACAGCGGCATCCGCGTCCTTTCGTGCAACTTTCACGACAATACCAATCACTCCGTTATAAGCCATTACGGCGGACTGCATGTCGAAAATAGCGTCTTCACGGGCCAAGGACATGGCCCCCGCAGCTATCGCGACCATTACATGCTGATCAAGAATTGCCGCATCGCGGAGTTGTCGGGGTGGGCTTTGCTGGTTGCATTCGAGCCCTACGGAAATCACAAACCGTTCGGGACAAACACTCCCACGGTTCAAAATTGCGTGATCGAGAACAATCAGAATGGACTTCACCTACAACGCGCGACGAATAGCGATCGCATCGAGTTCTACAGTTCACCGATCAAGAACGTGAATAGCTGGGAGCTCTACATCGGCGACTGCGATTTGGACATTACGCCGACTTGGCTAGGGCTTTGGCCCATCTCCAGCACCACGAAGCAAAACGGAATTCTCACCTGGAAGAGCAAACTGCGAGTCATCGGCGTCACCTTCGAGAATTACGTGGGCCAAGCATTTTACAGCCGTTACGATGAACTGACGATGAGTAACTGCGTTTCACGTCGCAATGGCCGCGGCCTGGATATCTACTATCCCTCGCAAGCGTCGGTCAGCAACGTGCAAGTCACGAATAACGGCAACGCGGAGACGAATGGTTGGGGACTGCATATCTGGTTAAACGACGAATCCTCGGCAACCTTAACCAACTGCCGCATTAATAATAACCGCAATGGCGCGTACATGGCGGGCGTCACGCCGGCGAATCTCCAACTCACGAACACCACCATCGAAAACAATCTGTCATACGGCGTGTACTTCAACCGCAGCCAGGTCACGCTGAACCCAACAACGCTGGGCGGGCGTTGGCGGATTGCCAACAACGGCCACGGCGTCTGCTCGTACTATAGCAGCATGTTGCTGGACGGAATTACCATCACAGGCAACTCCGGATGGGGCGCTTTGTTACACTACGGCGAAGCGCGCGTTCGCAATTGCAACTTCACGCACAACGGCAGTGGCCTGAAGGTGTACCACAATAAGTTCCTAGAAGTGTCGAACTGCCACTTTGACGACAATGAAGGCCAAGGTTTGCACTTAGCGGCGAACGGCATGTACTACGACTACGACGAAGCTCAAGAGGAATGGCGATGGTTCGGCACGGTCAACGTCGCAACGGTGCGGAATTGCACGATGGACCGAAACAACTACGGGCTGTATCTTGAGCGATCCGTTATGGGAAAGCTTCACGATCGACGACTCACCGATTCGGGATAATCGAGGCGTCGGGCTGTATGTGCAGTACGGCATCTTTCGATTCGACCTGAACACGATGCGGCGCATGTTTCGCTTGGAGGGGAACCAGAACAACATCTACGCGGGCAACGGGCGCATACATTCTTGAGACTTGGACATTTCTTGATTCCTAGGGATACGGCCTGCACACTTGCGCCACAGCGATGTGGTTCTCACTCTCGCTGTACGTTCTCCAACAACGCGAACACGGGATATTACAGCACGCACGACCGATCCCTGGTGGCGACCCAATGCAACTTTGTAAGCAACGGTTCGATCGGCGTTCGCGTCTACAGTGAAGGCACCTACTACGATTACAATGTCGGCGAGTGGAAACCAAACAATGGGCCGCTGAAATTCGTCAATTGCGATATTTCCGGCAATCAACATGGACTCTATTTGGTTTACGGAAGCGACAGCACGGTCAAGCTCGGACGTCGATCCATGACAATAGTCATTATGGCCTGTATGTCAACCAATGCGATCTCACTTTTACACCTGAGACGATGGCCAACAACTGGCAGAGATGCGGAACAACGGCTATCACATCGTCGCGATTCACGGCAAGTACAAATTTCGCGACCTGGAGTTCGCCGACGCGACATACGCCGGCGTCAGCACGTCGTACAGCGATGTCTCCGTCGAGAATTGTACCTTTACGCGGAACGGAAGTTACGGATTTCAGTCGAGCTTACAACAGCAGCTTTTCCATGGATAACTGTCGAATTCTTGACAATGGCACGGTCAACGAGGACGGCGTTCGCTCGGGCGTTGGCATGTGTACTTCGTACCATGTTGGGCATCAAGTACGAGGCGAATCGGGTTGGGATTGGGTGGGACAACGACACAGTCGCCTCGATCACGAATACACCGACGAGGGCAATGGCACCTATGGTTTATGCATTGGTTGGGGACGGGATGAAAACATTCGGCTGGTGAATTCGCCGATTCGCGGTCATCGTTCCGCGGGGCTCTATGTGTCTAATTGCGAATTCGACTTCACGCCGCAGACGATGGGCAGCAAATGGCAGCTTTTCGAGAATGGCTCGCATATCTACGCGAGCTGGGGAACGTATCTCTTCGAGAACCAACGCCTGCGACGCTCCCAATCACGGCACGGCAACATGGGGATCGGATGTTACGGTTCGCAATTGCTCGTTTATCGAGAACGGAAACGGTTTTTACGCTCACTACAATTACTCGACCGAGATAGAGAATTGCCACTTTGACAACAACAGTTCGTGCGGCCTCCGCTTCCGAAACTTTTATGTCGACGGAAACGGGGTCGAGCACGGTGGTCCGGTGAATGTTCGCAATAGTACGGTGGACGGGAATTACTATGGACTGTTCCTGCAGCATTCGCTTTCGGAAAGGAACCCTATTCGGCTGGAGAATACGTCCATCAGCAACAGTCGCGGTTGGGCAGCCTATTTCAACTCGTGTGACATGACGTTCCGGCCAGAGAGCTATCCGCTGTCGTGGAATCTGGTCGACAATGCCAACAATTTTCTGATCTACTATGGTGCAACTCGCTTCGAGAACGTCACCCTGACTGGCGCCAAGGGCTGGGCCGCGTACACGCATCGGGGTAATGTGACGGTTACAGACAGCAGTTTCTCCGGAAACAAGGCCGGGCTGTTTTCCACAATTAATGAATCCTTCACGGTCACGACCAAGCTTCAACGACAATCAGGATTGGGGATTGTGGATTCGTCCTTTCCAGCATTCGGAGTGGGACGACGCCGATGGCGTTCACCATTCGGTGGACTATCAAGGAACCGTGGACCTGCGGAACGTTGAAGCCAAGCGAAATTCGCGGGGCATGATGGTTTGTGATTACAACCCGACGCGAGACGATGTGGTCCTCGACACGGTAAGCATCACGGACTCCAGCAACGAGGCGATTCGCTTCGACTACCTAAGCGGTGAACTCAATCCGGCCACGTTCGCTCAGTTCGCCGCGGCATCTTCCGGCAAGAACAACAATCACGGCTTCATGATGTATTACAGTAATGCGGTGCTGGATGGATTGACATTCACCGGCAATCGCGGCTGGGGAGGATTGGCCTACTACAGCAAGCTAACGGTCAGGGATTGCAAGTTCAACGGCAATGGAAATGGGTTACTGTGCTATACCTGGCCAACGCGAGATGACTTTCTGGTGATCGACGACTGCGAATTTAAAGATAATTCGTCCGGCTACGGTCTTCAGACATATTTCTACCCCACGGCCAGCGTGGCCAATTCGACCTTCGCTAATAACAAGCTGGATGGGCATTACAGCAACTACGACGTGAGTCTACGGACGGAGAACTGCGTGTTTACCGGAAATCGGCAGTGGGGCGTCGTGTGGCGAGTTCCCGACTGGTGGCAGTATCAGGCCAACGAGCCGGGTTTTGCGAATCCATTGCACACGCTGATCGATTGCACGATCGAAGGGAATGCCAATGGCTTGCATGTTCAGCATGGCCAGAACGCAACCTTCAAATGCAGAACGTGCCGATTCGTAACAACGGAGGCCACAATTTACTTTTCCACGTGTCAGCTTGTGTTGGATAATCAAGCTACCGCCAATTGGCCGTTGGAGAATAACGGTTGGGGGCCATTGGTGAACGGTGGCGATGTGACTTTCCGTAATATGACCCAGACCGTGAACGGTATCGGTTTCACGATTTGGGGTTGGGGGGACGGGAAAGATCGAGAACTGTTCGACCGTAGGAGGAAAGAAGGGGCTGCTGACGTCGAACGGACACATGCGAGCAGTGAAGAATTCACGATTTCAGGGCGACGGAAGCTGGGACGCCTTCGATGATGGAATTCCGGCGCGGGAGGGAGCTGGCGAGTTGACTGTGACCAATAGCGTGTTTTCACGCTATGTCTACGGTGTGCTAACGACGAACGGCAGCAGTTCGCCCGATCGTCGGGTGCTGAACAGCACGTTTGCGAACCTGGAAATACCACGGTGTGAATCATCACGTGGGGCACTTGGAAGTGCGGAATTGCATTTTTAGTTTAGAAACTGGAGTGCTTGACGCGTGGCTACGGCATGTTGAAGGGCAATTCGGCGACGATGACGCATTCCCACAATTTGGTTCATGGATTCTCGATTCCCTTCTCCGGGATTTCGCCCGATGATTCGTATGTGCTGAAAGAGCCTCTATTCCAAAAAATGAGAACGCCGAGGACTTTCATTTGGCCAAAGGTTCTCCCGCGATTAACTCGGGGATGGATACCGGTATGTATGTGCCGCTTGATTTGGAAGGCAACGTGCGTCCAGCGCACGGCGTCTTCGAGATGGGGGCGTATGAATACACCGAAGCCGATGGATCGTTGCGGATTCTGAAGTGGCTGGAACGGCAATAGAGACCAACAGGCGGTGCGAAGCACGTGATCGGCATGTGACGTACTGTTTGGAGGCCGCGGGTGAACACCTCGCGCATTCGCTTCCGCGTTAGTTATTCGGGAGCGTAAATGGTGCGTCCGCCGTCGACAGGCAAACATACGCCCGTCACCATCGGGCTCTCGATGAAGAACCGCACGGCTTGTGAGACCGAAGCTGGATCGTCGGCCCGCTTAACCAGCGTGGCTTCGACCAGCGACTGTTGCTCGTCCTCCGTCATTCCCGGCGGAAACATTACGGGGCCGGGGTGGATGCAGTTGACTCGCACTCGCGGATTTCGCGCCGCTAATTCGACCGCCAAGGCTCGGGTCAATGTGGGAATTGCCCCCTTGGCCGCGAAATAGGCGATGTGGTCGACGTACGGCCGGGAAATTGCCCAATCGCCGAAAGTAACAATCGACCCGCCCTCCGGCTGGTCGACCATCGCCAAGCCGGCTCGGCGAGCGCACAGGAACGTGCCCAGCGTATTCACATCAAAGTTGCGGCGCATGTCGTCCGCCGTGACTTGTTCGAGCGGCTTGGTGTCCCAGATCGAGGCGGTCGTAATCAGCGCGTCGATTCGTCCGAAACGTTCGAGCACATCGTCCGTCATGCGATCGACATCTTGTTCGTCGGCCACATCCGCGGCGAAGGAAGCGGCGGTCAGACCTTCGTCCGCCATGCCCTGCACCGTCTCTTCGGCATCCTGGCGGGAGCGATGATAGTGCAGCGCGATTGCATATCCCGCGCGGGCCAAATCCCAGGCCACGACGTTGCCAATCCGTTTGCGGCCGCTGCCGGTAATTAAGGCCACTTTCATTGGCCGTTCGCCTTTGCTCCGACGGCGTTAGGTTTTGGTTCCGCGGCCGGTTTGGCTAACTGTTCGATCCATTGCTCGATCAGCTTCACTGCCTTGGCGTCTGGCCGAGTCGTGGCGAGTTGCGGCATCTGGCCGCGATCACGAATCGAAACGCGATGCAGCAACACCGATCGTCGCGGGTCGCCCGGAGCGATGATTCGCGGATCGTCGATGCCAAACGTGTCGTGCAGCGGTCGTTCGTCCAGGGCCTTCATATCGGACAGCTTGGTGGCGAAAGCCAAGTCGATCTGAGCGTTGCCGCCGCCGGCGCCGATGTGGCAGTGAGCACAGTTGGAATGCAGATAGGATCGAGCCCTTTGCTCCAACGCCAGCGACTCGTCATACGGATCGACTAACCGCGGATAGTGCTCGGTCGCGCCGGCCAACTGCGAACCACCGAGCCTCGGCTTGCGTTGATCGCTGGGCGAGCGGAACCAATCGACTTGTTTGGTGGCCTCCTCATCCGACAACCCATCGGCCAACAGTTGCTCGCGCAGTTGCTTGACGAAATCGTTCGTCGCGTCGACTTGCAGCAAGCCGAGATGTTCAAGCACGCGAAGCTGGTTGTCCACAAAACCGCCGTAGTCATGCGTGCGATTCATTTGCACGGTCGACGGCCCGAGCACGAAATTCGCCGCCCGGCTATGACAGACCATGCACTCGGTGCGGCTCGGGTAATGCCACGGCTGCTTTCTCGGCTCGCCATCTTCAACCACGGCAAAATCCAGGTCGAGTCCTTGCTTGTCGACCAGCGTGGCTTCGGTCTGCTCGTCGTTCCATTGATAGGTGTAGCCGACCCACTCGTTGTCTTGGCGTGTGAGTAACCGCGTTTCGATCCAGCGTCGCGTCGCCGGATTGCCGGCTTCCGTCTCCAGAGCGAACGACTTCACCAACACTGTCCCGTTCGGAAAATCCCAGCCGCCGGTGGCTCGCATCGTGATCTTTGGCGAGTCGCCAGGGATCGCCATGTAGCGTTCCTTATAGGTGCCGTCGGACCACAGCGGCGCGTTCACCGAATACGGAATCAGCGACGGTTGCACGCGATGGCCGGCGACGGACTGGAACAAGCCCGTCTCGCTCAGCTTGCGCGGGAAAGCGGCCGGATCGTGGACCGAGTCGCCTTGATTCGGAACGAACCGATAGAAGCCCCCTTCGTCGCTTCCGCGATGATCGACGATCAACAATTCGCCGTCCGCATCAACATCGATGCAAGCCACGGCCAGCGTCGTGTCGGCCAGTTCCTGATGCCACGTAACTCGCTGGCCGTCGTGCCGCGCGCCCCAGATCTTGCCGGTCGAATAATCGCCGTAGATGTACGCGCCGCGCAACTCTGGCATCGCTTGTCCGTAATACACAACGCCGCCGGTCAGCGACCGAGCCTCCGAGTGCGGATGCTCCAACGTCGGCCGAGTGTGCGGAGTCGGCCCAAGCTGTCGTTGCAAATAGAACGGATGATTCCCCTCGTAGACGCTCCAGCCATAGTTGTCGCCACGCTCGACGCGATACACCTGCTCCCACAAATCTTGGCCGTTGTTGCCGACCCAAATCGCGCCCGTCTCGCGATCGGTGGTCATTCGCCACGGGTTTCGCAAACCATAGGCCCACGTCTCGGGCCGCACGTTCGCTTGCCCGACGAACGGATTGTCGCGCGGCACGGAGTAGGGACGATCGCCGTCGGGCTGATCCACGTCGATCCGTAGCACCTTAGCCAGCAAATGGTCGAGCCCCTGGCCCTTCAGATTCGTATCGCTGTCCGAGGTGCCGTCGCCCGAAGTCACGTACAGCATGCCGTCCGACCCGAACGTGATCGCGACGCCGTTATGCCCGTCGGACTCCCATTCGATGATCGTCAGAGCCGAATCGTTCAACAGTCGATGCGGCTCGTCACGTTCGATCGTGTATCGCACGATTTGACTCTTGCGGCCCTCCTTCGATGACAACGGCCCGTTCAACCCCACATAGAGATAGCCGTTCTCGGCGAACTTGGGATGAAAGGCCAAGCTGTACGCAATGGCGTCGACCTCGAGCAGCGTCTCGACATCCGCCGTCGCGGGCTCGCCTCCGTCCTTTGCCATCGAAACCCGAGCGACGCGTGACGGCCCGGACGAACGCGTTTGGTCCAGAAACATCAGCCGCGAGCTGCCTGGTTCGGCGGTGGCGAAAATCGGCCAACTCAGCTTCAACTGTGGAAACGCCCGCTCGGCCTTGTAAGGCGGCGGCGGTTCCGGCGAGCCGACTACGCGCGACGTGGTGAGCGGCGTGAATCGCTCGATGCCATAACCGCGCGACTTGACGGTCTTCGCCTCGCCGGGGTTCGCCTTGCTCGCGCCCGCGTCCTTTTGCGGCCCGATGAACTTCAGCCGGGCGTAGTCCTCGTAGTGATGAAAATCCGCGTGCTTCAGCGAACCCAGCGGAGCACACGTCGACAGCTCGGGCCCCTCGAACGCCACGCTGTAGTCATACCGGCACAGCGCGAACGGCCAAGCTTCGTCGACCGCCGGACGCCCGCCCGTGCGATAGAAATCGGTCCAAGGCATCCGGCCCTCGACCGACCAGCCTTCGTCCTTGTCTTGCCAGCGATTCAATGTCCCGCGTCGCACCACTTGCGATTCAATGTGAAACCGACCGTCGGCGATATAGCGATTGAATCCGCCGCTGCCTCGCCGCGGAATGAACATATCCATCACGGTGCCGGCCGCGTTTACCTGCAATTCGTAATAGCCCGGCTTGTCGTCGGCCGGCTTGAAGAACAACTCGAACACGTCGTTCTCCCAAGTCTTGCCGTCATGCTCGGTCACATCCGCATACAGATCGGTGTCTTCCATCTCGGCGAAGAAATACAGATAGCCGCTGTCCCACAGCAACCGAGCTCGCGTGGCCGTCCGCGCGGGACGCTCGTCGGCTTGCAGCCACGGCAGCGTGAAGCGGTCGATCGTTTGAGCCGCCTGCCAAGCTGCCTCGTCGGCTTTTCCGTCGATCGTGATCGGCGACGAAGCCCAACGACATTCGTATGCCACGCCGCCTCGCGCACCGCCCGCCGCGGCCTTCGTCGCATCGTCCGCGGCCCAACAGTTCGCGCCGCTCAAAGCCGCGCACCAACCGGCTAGGATCAACAGCAAGCCAACAGCCCGAGCCAACATGGCTCGCTCCGTTCGGATCACCTCCAAAGTCGCCTTTCGCTCCGCGAAAGTAGCGGCGTTTTCCGCGAAATGTAGCCGTGCATTCCGCCAAGGTGGCGATAGTCTCTCGCTGCGCATGAAGTCGTTCCGCGCGATTGAAAACAACCGCCATTTGACGAGATGGATGACGGCGCGACTTTCGCGGAGCGAAAGGCGACTTTGGGGCCAGCGGGTTCTCGATACAACGAACAACACGAAACGCACGAACAACCGACGCAACCGAACGCGACATGGCGGGCTCCCAGGCAAGAGTGATCGCAGCTTGTCGTGCGATTCTAATCAACCGCGTCGCCGACGTGGTAACGCGACGTCCGCCAGCAATCGCCGCCCGCCCGCGGCTTCAATCTCGACTCACTTAATCGCGATCGTTTCCTGCAACGGACGCAGCACGTTGTCGACCACGTACTCGTCCAAGATATTCACGCAGATGTCGTTCAGCCGTTGCAGCACGTCGCCATACGTTTCGCCCGGATCCAAAGCCCCGTAACGCCGGGCCGTGAAGTAGACACTCAGTTGTTCCTCGGGAAACTCGCCAGTCCGCACGTGATAGGCGCTCGTCCGCGTCTCGACACTCAATCGGCATTGATAGCGGCAATCGTCGTCCAAAGCGAACTGAATCGACGGCTCGTGGCAAATCATCGTCGAGCCCGGTATGCGCAACATTCGATCGAACGCCGGCACCACGCCCAATGCCTCGACCAACAACTGGTTGTGATTGCCGCGATACGTGTAATCAAAGCCGAACATCAGGTTCAGCGACTCGCAATCCAACGGGCTGACGCTCAACGTGTACGGCGCCAGCTCCAGCACCAGGCGATGCTGCTTCATGGCGTCTTCCAACACGACAGGGTTGACTTGGCCCGAGCAGATTCGCTTCGGCTCGACGCTGGTCCAGCGATAATGGCCGCTGTCCTTGTCCTCCTCCAGCACCAGTTCGCCCCGTTCGCGAGCGTAAAAATTCCGCATCGTCGGGTACTGTTTGCGAAATTGCTCGAAGAAATGCAGCACCGACTCGCGACCCTGCGGCAATTCCATCTCGGTATTCAGATTCAGATTGACGTAGTAATCGTCACTGCATGAAGCAAAACTTGTCATGCCTGCTGCTCCTTTTTCGATGAGCGTAGGGAAGGCGTCCCACCGACGAGACGACGCAGCGGAGATGCGAACGGGCCAGTATAAAAGCCCCTGGCGAATACTGTCAAAGCGGGGCGTCGGCGGGGTCACCCGGCGGCGTGCGATTCCATTATATTTGCAGAGCCGCCGTCGCTGGCTACCCTCGTTTTTTCCGCCCGACGATGCTTGGAGAGTTTCCGATGTCTGTTGAAGTGAAAAAATTCCCGCCGCGAACCGCCGTGATCGAGACGGCTTTGGGCTGGATCGCCTTCGCTTGGCGCGATACCGAATTGCAACGCCTCACGCTCGGATACAGCGATCCGCAAGCGGCCCATGACGCGCTGGAGCTCACCGAGACCGAAGCTTACGGCCGCTCGCGATTCGCCACGGATCTGACCGAGCGGCTGCAACGCTACGCCGATGGCCAGCGGGAAGATTTCTTTATGGTCAAGGTCAACACGGATCACCTGTCGCCGTTTCAGTTGCAAGTGATCGAGCGTTGTCGGCAAATCCCGCGGGGCCGCACGTTGACCTATCGCGAACTGGCCACGCGATCCGGTTCGCCCAGCGCCGCACCCGCGGTCAGCGTCATGCGCACCAACCGCTATCCGCTCATCATCCCCTGCCACCGAGTCGTCGCCAGCAACGGCAACCTAGGCGGCTACTCCGCCCCCACCGGCCTCGAACTAAAAAAACGCCTGCTGGATTTGGAGCAGGAGCGCAACGCGGTATCCGGTCCACAATCCTACAGCGAGCGGACGAACAAGCACGGAGTGCACGTCGACCTGGTCGTCGGATTCATAAAATTCTCCTGCCGCAGCTAGAGACCGTATCGCAACAGGCCATATGTGAAGAGCAGACTAAACGGCGCCGTCAGTATCGCCACGACATACCATACTCTGTTCGCATTCCAGACAGTCCAGATCACGACGATCGAGATAACTGCGGACGGAATTGCTGCGTAGAGACCAATCGTCGATGAATTATCGCCGTAAACCAGAAAGTAAAGAGCGATCGCTCCGGCATACCACAAGTTCGTAAAGAGTCCGTAGGCACTTCATAACTCGCAAAACCAGATCGCCCAAATCCTCGGCCACTGCGGATGATTCCTTCGTCTGATGGCGGTTGGTAGGGATAGACTCAGTCAAAGATCCTGGGTCCTCGAGGTCGTACTGAGGCAGAACGATCAGCGACCGTCGGCAAAGACCGCATGTCCGGTTGAACGAGGTCTCGCCCGGAGTCGCTGGCCAAACGGCCCGTTTGCCTCAGGGGTGCGTGTCATATGCATCACATAACCGGAGAATTCATCCTCCGAAGAATGCCTGCCTGCTAGATCCGAAGGAAGTTCGGTCAGTTGGAACCCGCGGCAAACCTTTCGCGGGATAAAAATAGCAATCCACGCGAGAGAGAAGTTCATCGATGATTTCTTCCAGCGATTTCATGAGAGGATGATGCCATTGCCCCTGTTGATCAGCCCGTGACAAGTCAAGGTTGTTCGTGAAATCGGATGCCTGTAACGAGTGGAACTAGCCACGGAGTAATCGCGTACGGCGTCACGAATATCCCAAAAAATGCGCCTATGGCGGCCCAGCCAGCGGCGGGCAATTGTTTCTCCATGGGGATAACAGGGCCAATGAAGTAGAGCAGAGCGGCTTAATGAATGCGGCAGCCACACAAGGGGCCAAGCCACCAAAACCACATTCTCCAAACGACCGGCGTCTCGCTTCGGAGTCGACGAAGGTAGGTCAGCACATTCTCTTGCGTGTCGGCCCACATGAACTCTTTGATTTGCCCGGTGGCGGGCCATTGAAAACAGATGCCGTACCCATCGGGATCTTTCAGGTATAGCTGTTTCATACCATACGGCCTGACGACGGGAGGCTCAACGGCAAAGCCGCGGCGAATGAGGAATTCGTACATTGTATCGACGTGCGGAGTTTCAATGAACAACCCCGTGTCGCCGTGATGTCCGTTCCGCACTTCATTAGGAATCGCCGGTCGTGAATCCGACTCGAACATCGTGTTCAGCATTAACTGCGCGGCGTTACATTTAAGCCACACCCAGTCGCAACTGTCACCGGGGGACGATTGCTGGACGACTTCAAAACCAAGGACATCGCGATAGAAAGCCAGCGATAGGGGCATGTCGAACACTTGGAGCAGCGGGCACAGACTATGGATTTCTGGAGGCGTCATGGCGAAGGCTTATCTTGGTCCTCGTTGGGTGTGAAGACGCATGTGGACCTTAAGCGATCTATCTAAGTTTTATTGTGGATGACAAGCAATGTGTGGCCGATGGGAGTTTATCGTGTCGCGGAACTAAATGAGTACAAAGTCCCCATCCCGAAAGTCGATTATGCGCCCCTGCAATTCCGGCGCTACTTCGCGATCGACAACGATGGGAATCCCTTGCGACTGGCCGATCCAATCTCGGCCGTCGGCCAAAGCGAAGTCGAACTGAATGGTCACTTTGCGATAGTCTGAAATGTCGGGTGTCACGCGAACCACGTTCGGTTCAGCATGAACCCGCAATCCGTACAGCACTGGGGACACGGAAATTGTCCCGTGCCCTCGTTAAGATCGCGGTTGTAGTAGCCCCAAATGATCATCGTTGCCTGCTCGTTTATGACAAGCGACGTTGTATCTCTCGTAGGTTTGGCTGTCAATCTTTCGCGGTTGCGGAGACGCCGTACCGTTCGGGTGTGAAGCGCGGCTCGAATGCGGACGGCGGGTATCGTAGGCTGGATTCGTCAGGCCAACCCCCTCGCTAACGGTCGTGCCGCTCTGCTTGCTCGCTGGGCCGTTCGCTCGCTGCTGGATACCTCGGGCGACAGTTAGCGAGGCGGGACAGTGCGGTTGCCTGATTTCTGCTTAAGGCGGATATCTTCCCATTAGCCAAAAAAGGAACTCCGCGCTAGACATTGCCGGCGTCGTTCAGGTGTCGACGACGCAACGCATTTACAACACGGATGTTACGACAAATAAATCGGCTGTAACGGTCGATTGAAGCAATGCAAGCTGCCATTGTGGCAGTGCGAGCTGCCATTACGGCAGTGTAAAATGCGATTGAAGCGATGTTACATCCAATTGAATTGATGTAACGTTCGATTGCGCGCGTGTAAGCTGCCATTGTGGCAGTGTAACGTGTCATTGAAGCGTTGTAAGCTGCCATTGAGGCAGTGTAAGCTCGCGTTGAATTAATGCGAGCTGCCATTGTGGCAGTGTAAGGTGCCGTTGAAGCGATGTAAGATGCCGTTGCGCGCGTGTAAGACGCCGTTGAATGGCTGTCAGGGCGACTTTAACTTGCGGGCGATGGCGTTCGGATGGGGCGCGGGTTGGCTGGAGGCTCGCTACGCTCGACCCCAGGCACGTGATGTCTGGCTTCACAGGCGTGATGTCCGACTTCAATAGTGTGATGACACAGGCCCCAGACGCACGTTGTCGGGATTTTTGGGGGTGGAGCTTTGCGAGGAGCGCGGCGGTGCGTCTCGTTCCGGCGAAGTGACGGCGGTTTCTCGTTGTCGTGTCGCGGCGGTGGCCTAGAGTTGCGACACAGAGGGCATTTCGGCGCGGAGGCTGGGTCGGTCTGGATGTGGGAATTGGGTGGGGAAGCGAGCGATGGGATATCTCAACAGGCCGCGTCAACCGGGGTTTTCGTTGCTCGAGTTGTTAGCCGTCGTCACGATCATTGGTATTATCGCGGCGGTCGTTTTGCCTCGCATGACCGGCAGCACCGACACGGCCAAGAAGAATATGTGCCATCAATTCAAAGGGGATTTGAACGGGGCCATCGAGAAATACCATTTCGCCAACGGCACGTGGCCTACCAGTTTGAATGACTTAAGGCATGAGGATTACTACTCGGACGAGCAAATCCCCGTGTGTCCGATGACCAAGCAGGCTTATACGATCGACCCCGTGACGCATAGCATTCAAGGTCATAATCATTGAGAGGCTTACTCAGCAGGAGCTTCGTTCTCCCGTGGGCTTACTCAGCAGGAGCTTCGTGCTCCCGTTCGATAGCGTAAAACCATGAGACCGGGACGCTACGGAAGCGGTTGGAGTAGCGGCCCGATTTGTCTTGGTCCCAGTAGCTCATGATGGCTCGCGGGCCGACGAACGTGAGACTGGTGTAGGCATAGGTGCGATCCGGCCGCGTCTCCAGATTTCGCACGTTTCGCCAAGTGCGGCCGTCGTCCGACGAGACGGCGGCGGTCAGCGGCGTGCGGCGTCCGCCGTGGCCCGTTCCCTCGGCGAACGTGTTGTTCCAGATTAACAACAGATCGCCGGTGGCCGGAATGCGTCGCAGGGTCGACGGCGCTTCGGGCGCTTTCACGTCCAGCTCGAACGGCTCGCCCCAGGTGTCGCCGCCGTCTTCCGAATGGGCGGCCGCGATCTTGCCCAACTGAGTTCGCACGATCATCAGCACGCGGCCGTCGCTCAGCTCGACCAAATCGGGCTCCATCGCTCCGCGGCGCGGTTGATCCACCTGGCCGCGGCCGCGCCGCCAAGTCTTGCCGCCGTCGTCCGACAGGAAGCAGAACGAGACGAAGTGATTCACCTTGTGAACGTCCGGCGTGAAGGCGACCGGGGCCAGCAACCGGCCGCTGCTTAAGCGCGTGACGCGGTCGTTGTTCATCACGTGATAGCCCGGTTCGGCGTTGATCTTGATCGGCTCGCCAAACGTCGCGGTTTCGTCCGGCGAGATTCGCAGAAACAGGTCCAGCGAGTCGTAGCCGTTCTTGACCAAGTAGAACATGCCGATCGGCGAGCGACTGGTGTGCGACGTGTCGAGCCGCCGAAGCGTGACGCTCATCACGTTCATTTCGCCGACGTTTTCTTGCAGCACGCGAGCCGCCGACCAAGTGCGACCGCCGTCGTGGCTGGTGCGAGCGATGATCCGGGCCTTGGCGAAATCGCTGCCGCTGCCGGTGAATTCGGTCACCGCGTACAGCAACGCTCCGTCGGCCAGTTCGATCACCGAGCCTTCGGTGTATCGCGGATTCTGCTCGGTCGCTTGATAAACGAGAAAGCTGACTTGGTCGTCGGGCTTCGGCCGCGGCGGTTGTTCCAATTCCAACAGCGTTTGAGCCGCTCGGATGCGTGCGTCGAGATGCGTGTCGTCGAGCTGCCGGATCAACTGCTCCACGACGCCCGTCGCTCGCGCGTCGCCGGCGAAGGTCGCGGCATACGTGCGAATCGCCGGATCGTCGCTGGTCAGGTTCTTCGCCAGTTGCTTCAGCGAATCGGCGTCGCCCAGCGTGGCCAGCGAGTGATGCAAATAGGCGTGCGTCAGCGGCTCTTGAGCCCGAGGCAGTTCAGCCTTGAGTCGTTCGATGTCCGACGCTTCGCCGACTCGGCCCAAAATCCAAGCCGCCACGCGTAGCAGCTCTTCATCGTCGGACTTGAGTTGCTCGCGCACGGCCGACAATGCCGCGCGATCGCCGCAGCGAATGAGCGCGGCGGCGGCCATCAATCGCAGCCGCAAGTTCGCCGTTTGTTCGAAGGCGGCACGCATCGCTCGGCCATCGCCGACTTCGCCCACCTTGTAAAGACTTTCGGCCGCATGAACATGGCCGTGCGGATCGTCGCCGGCCAGGATGTTGAGCATCACGCTGGCTTGGTGACGCTGGCCAGCTCGCACCAATTCGCGCGACAAGCCGCAACGCCGCTGGTCGTCGGTCTCGGTCGCCAGCTTGGCTTCGAGCGGAGCGATGATCTCGTCGCCGCGACCGGCCAGCGTCAAACCTTCGGCGGCGTGAATCGCCGGCCAGAAGTCTTCGCTGTCCAAGCCATCTTGGACGCCGTTCCGCAGCACCTGCAACGCTCGCTCGCGGACCGCGTCGTCCAACGCGATCTGCCGCCACTTGCCGGTTTGTTCGGCCGCGTGCGACGTGGCCTGCATCGCCGCCATCATCGCCGGGCGGATCGCCGCTTCCGAACCGGGCCCGGCCCACCGCCAATCGTGGCCGAAGCGATCGTCGAACGCCGCCTTGGTCGGGATATAGCCGGGCCAGCACTCGCCGTAGCCGATCGCCATCACGAAGCGGTCGGGCCGCATCTGCTGAGCCAGCACTTGATAGCCGACGAACGCTTCGCCCGGCAGCAACACGATCTGAGCCACGCCGAGATCGACGCACGGCAAGTCGATTTTGTGTCCGGCGGCTAAGCGTTGCCGGCTGCTCAAACCCATCGCGGCCAAGATGCGTTCGGACAGCTTCGCGTCGGCGTCGTGGAGCGTCTTTTTCAGCGATTCGGCCGAGTAGGCGTCGTCCTCGTGGAACGGTAGCGTGAATTGGGCGTTGCGGAATGCCAGCTCGGTGAGCGGCGAGCGCTGCGTCGCTTGCCAAGCCGCGGCCATCGCGGCTTGCATCCGGCGGGCCAGTTCGGCTCGCATGTCGACCGAGCCGTTGTTGTACTTGCCGGCCGTGACGTCGCCGCTGCAGCCCGACACGTAAATTTGCGGCACGCCGGTCTCGCGTCGTCGCTGTTCGCGGGCCATGCCGACAAAGTCGTAGCTGACGCCGCCGCGGCCGTAATAGCTCATCGGATGCACGGCGTAGTGGCTCACGGCCAGCAGCGGTTCGTCGTTGTTCCAAAGCTGATTGTCTTCAACATCGGATCGATCAAGCCATCGTCGGCGTCCGAATGAAACGGATGCCCGCCGCTGCTGCTGTAGCGATCGAAGTCGACTCGCCCGTCGAGATGCACGACGCGGCGGTTCGAGGCCACGCGTTCCACGCGGCTTGCCCGACGCCGATGTGCGTGACCGGCCGCGCGTTGGACAGGCTATCGCGAACCGCCTGAGCAACTCGCCGCAAGCAGTCGTCGTGAAACCGGACGTCGAATAGCTCGCCGGTCAATCCAACTTCGTCGAGCAGCCGCTGGGCGCGCCGTCGATGACCGGCGCGTCGTGCTGATGCAGGCTGCTGACCAGCACGCGTTCGGGCGTTGTGCCGGCGGCTTCGGCCAGCGTCGTTCGCCAGGCGTCGAAGCTGTCGTTGCGGATTTCGCACCAGTCGAACGCCGCCAACACCACAGGCCGCTCGCCGCCCAACAGCACAAAGCCATGCACGTGCAGCGGGTCGACCACTTCGCTGGCTTTCGTCGGCAAGATGCCCATGCAGCGATGGCCGAGCGGAATCGTGACATCGGCCGAGAACGTCGCCAGCCGGAACTCGGACGCATAGCCCATTGGCGATGCTCCACCAAACACCACGCCGACAACCAGCCCGACGACGGCGAACATTGTCAGCCGAGTGATCCGCGGTCCGCGGCTCGCGTTGGATCGGGCGAAGCAACGGTGAGCGACGATGTTCATGGCGATCGTTCCTTTGCAGCGGGCATTTCAGTGTGGCCGAGTTCGACTGGCGTTCAAGATAACCGGTCGCTGAGCGCCCGCCAACAAATGGCGGCGATGGCTTGGCGGTCGGATGCTGGTTGCCCCGGCTCGCTGGTTTTGCCAGTTCGCCGATCTACGAATGGAATCGTGGCAAGGCACGCCGATTGCTTTCGTTCGGGCCGGCCGAACTTCCGGCTTCTCAGCTAGCGACGTGGAGGCGTCGATGCAACATCTCGTTTGTGTTCGCCGCCGTGCAAGTTGGCTCTTGTTTGTTGGCCTGCTGCCGTTGCTGATCGCCGGCACGAGCCGGGCGGAGGAACTGCCGCCGCTGTTGAGCTTGGCCGAAGCCCGTCGCTTGGCGGCCCAGGACACCGCCCGGTATCGGTTGGCGTCCGCTTCGTCGGCCGTTGATTCCGCGAACGCCAGTTCCTCGGCGCGAGCCACCGCGTCGGTTCGTTCGGATGCAAACCGAGCAACGGCCAGTGCCGCACCGGTTCCGCAGTCATCCGAAACGCCAACGAGCTCCGAAACTCCGGCGATCATCGTGCGATTATCCGAAGACTATCTGCAATCTGATATGACGCGCGACATCGACCGTCGGACCGACGTTCGGCAGACGGTGATGGGAGTGACCGGCGTCGGAGAAGCTCGGACGGTCGGGAAGGCGACGATTGAATTAAAGGCGAACCGAGACGGGTCGGCGTTTCAAGTTCGCGTGACGGGTGCGACGGTGGCTCACACCGTGGCTCGCAGTGGCCCGGCCGTGATTCATACGCGAGCCGCCTCGTCGTTCATTTGCATCAAGCCGATTTTCTTTTCGCGCGAGACTGGGTTTCTGACAGCTCGACCGCGCGTCTCGATCAATACCGAAGTGCGCACGACCGGCATCTGCTCGACGGTGGGCGGTCTTCGCGGATGTATCGTTCGGCGAGTAGCAAGCCGCCGCACGGCCGCCGCTCGCCCGACCGTGACCGCGGTGGCTCGACGCAACGCCGAACAGCGAATCCTGCAAAGCGTGAACGAAGCGGTCGACGAAATGCTGGTCAAGCTGAATCGCCGAGCCGCATTGCGCCGGTTCGCGTTGGGGATGCTTGGTATTGAGATCGGCCTGCAGACCCAAACCACGCCCGAACAACTCACGGTGATCTTTGCCGCCGACGATGCCGCGGCCCGCCGAGTTGTCCCGCCGCCGGCTTCACGGAATCTGGCTCCGTTCGAGATCGCCATTCACCGTTCGCTCACCGGCGGCCTGATCGGCGAAACGCTGGACGACGCGCAGAGCCTTCGCTCGTTATTAATGCCCTTGGCCATTCTGGCCCCGAACGCCGCAAGTTCCCCGAACGGCCGTCGCAACGGCTCGCCGCCGGACCTCACCGCCCCGTCGCTTGAATCCGATTTTCAAGTGCAAATGCACAAGTCGTGGATCGTGATCCAAATCGGCGAGTGACGACGATTGGCGGAGTCGCTTTTCGCAAATCGCTCTGGGTTTGTTGTCGCCAGACGGGTACGCTTCTTGTCGGAAGCGGGATTCGCGCGTTGGGCGTGGCGAATCGGTTGCGCTCGAATTGGAATAAGGTGCCTCGCAGTGGCGTGGAGGTAGGGACGATGCGACGAATGGTTTCGGCCGTCGTGGTTTGGTGTTGGGCGGCGATCGGTCTCGTACCGGCTTGGGGACAACAAATTGATGACGGAGGTCGCGCGAGTTCGTTCGGCGCGTCCAACGGCGTTCGGCCGTTCGAGTCGCCGGTGCCGCCGGTCGACTCGGCCGAATTACGTCCGACGGCCGAAGACACCGCGGCGGAAGCCGATGACGATGAAAACGAAGGGCGGCTGAACTGGAAAACGCCGACCTTGGGCGGCAAGCAGTTTTGGGCCGACGAGCTGCTGTTTCACGAATGGCGGATTCAGCGACATGTTTATACGGGCCATTGTCGGCTGCTGGACGACCGCAATCACCGCCGAGCTTGGGGTGGTTTTGGGCATTGCCGCCAGGAATTGGAGCGGCTGAAGCAGACGTTGGAGTTGCCGCCGATGAAGCCTCGGGCGGTGATCGTGTTGCACGGCATCTGGGGAACTCGGTCGCGCATGGATGACTTGGTGGATGCGATGCGAGCGGACGTCGATCAGGAGGTGCTCGTGGTCGCCTATCCCAGCACGCGAGCGGATTTGGATGCTCACGCGGAATCGCTGGGGCGGATACTGAAGAACCTGGATGGCGTGCGCGAGGTGAGCTTCGTCGCCCACAGCCTCGGGAACCTTGTCATTCGTCGGTACTTGGCGACGCTGAAGGACGCGCCGGCGGATCAGCGGCCCGTGTTTGAGTTGAAACGCGTGGTGATGTTAGGCCCGCCCAATCACGGGGCGCAGCTCGCCACGCGTTTCCGGGAGAACTCGCTGTTCCGAACGACCTGGGGTCCGGCGGGCGTGCTATTGGCAACCGATTGGACCGAAGTCGAACCGGACTTGGCGTTGCCGCCCTGTCCGTTCGGAATTATCGCCGGCGGATGCGGGGACGATGCGGGCTACAACCCGCTGCTGCCGGGCGACGACGATTTTGTGGTGCGGGTCGAGGAGACTCGCTTGCCAGGAGCGGCCGACTTTCTGGTTGTTCCGGTGCTGCACAGCTCGATGATGGGAAACGAATCGGTGCAGCAGGCGACGATCCGCTTCCTTCAGCACGGATACTTTGTTTCCGAAGAAGCCCGTCGACCGATTCCCGTTGAACTATGAACGCACCCGACGAAGGTACCGCACCGTTTGTGAACCGGACCGACCAGCGTCGCCCGCTGGTTGAGCGTCAGGTCCGTCGTCCTTGAATCCTATCGCGGAGCCGAGCATGCCCTATCGACATCGCTTGTCGCCTAGCCAAACCGTTTCGATCGCTCAATTGGAGACGGACGGCAAGGACTTACACGACGATCGTAAGCAGGCGGAGCAAGAGTTTCACGAGCTGCGCGAGCGGTTGATCGAATTGCAGTATCGTCTGTACGCCGAAGGGCGACGGAAGCTGTTGGTCGTGTTGCAGGCGATGGACGCGGGCGGCAAGGACGGCACGATTCGGCACGTGTTCAAGGGTGTGAATCCGCAGGGCGTGCGCGTGACGGCGTTCAAGGCGCCGACTCCCGCTGAGCTGGCTCACGATTTTCTCTGGCGGGTACATCAAGCGACGCCGGCGTCGGGCACGATCGGTGTGTTCAATCGGTCGCATTACGAAGATGTGCTTGTCGTGCGGGTCGAACAGCTCGTTCCCGAATCGGTTTGGCAAACTCGATACGAACGGATCAACCAGTTCGAACGGTTGCTGTTCGAGAGCGGTACGACGATTTTGAAATTCTTTCTGCACATTTCCAAATCGGAGCAGAAGAGCCGGTTTGAACAGCGGTTGAAGGAGCCGGGCAAACGCTGGAAGTTCTCGATCGAGGATTTAAACAAGCGAAAGGATTGGGACGCGTACATGACGGCTTACGAGGACGTTCTGAACCGCTGCACGACCGAGTACGCCCCTTGGCATGTGATTCCGTGCGATCAAAAGTGGTATCGGAATCTGGCGATTACGCGTACTCTGGTGGCGACGCTGGAGGAAATGGACCTGCAATATCCTCCCGAGCCGTCCGGATTGGACGAGTTGAAGGTCGAGTGATAACTCCGGCCGGAGGTTCGATGCCAGGGCAATGGCTGTCTGCGGCTTGCCCCCGATGCCGTCTCGTGCCTCGATTGGGCCAGCGAGCCGCGTCGGCACAAAAATAGCTTGCCACGGGCCTTGTGGGGCTGGACGAAAGCGGGTTATACTCTCTCGCTTTGCCACGTTTCCAAGGGGTTGCCCGATGAAGGTTCGAGCCAGCGTCAAGCGTGTCTGTGAAAACTGCAAAGTGGTTCGTCGGAAGGGGCGGATCTACGTCGTGTGCAGCAACGCCCGCCACAAGCAACGTCAGGGTTAATCGCGCCCCTCCGGCTACGTTCCGTGCAAAGCTTAGGCAGGTCTTAGGCTTAGGTCGCGCGGCGTAAGTCGACCTCGTAACGTCGAGATAAGGTCGCGGTTGAGTCGAGAGCCAGTTGCACTAGCCTTGTTTCGCAGTGTTGAGGCTCGGCGGTGTCGAGCGGCGAAGGACTGTTGGACGCGATCGCGTGCAATTCAAATACAAACGCATTTTGTGAAGTGTCATTAGGAGTCGTTGTTCATGCCACGTCTTCTCGGTGTTGATATTCCGAACGACAAGCAAACGATCTACTCGTTGCAGTACCTGTACGGCGTTGGCCCGAAGGTCGCTCGCGAGTTGTGCCAGAAGGCGGGAATCGACCCGCTGAAGCCGGCCCGTGATTTGGCCGAGGACGAGATCGGCCGCTTGGCGTCGCTGATGGAGCGGGACTACGTGGTGGAAGGTCCGCTGCGTCGCCAAACCGCGCAGAGCATTAACCGCTTGCGCGACATCAAGTGCTACCGAGGTATTCGCCATCGCCTGGGATTGCCCGTGCGTGGTCAGCGAACCCGCACCAACGCGCGGACTCGCAAGGGTCCCGCCAAGACCGTGGCCGGCAAGAAGGGCGTGAAGGACTTGCGGTAAGCTTGGCTCGACGTGCGGGATTGTACCCGAGCGTCTGGGCTGCTTTCGGCAAGTTTTGCCTGTGGGATGATGCATTTTCGACGACTCTGGCGGAGTCGCCGATTTCATAAGACATTAGTTGAATTCAGTTTGTCTGTAAGAGAGGTCGGTCCGTGGCCAAGTCCAGCAGTTCCGGAAACACCAAGAAGCGTCGTACGCGACGCAACGTAACGAACGGCATCGCACACATTCAAGCGACGTTCAATAATACGACCGTCACGATCACGGACGGTAAAGGCGATACGTTGTGCTGGGCAAGTGCCGGCACGGCGGGTTTCAAGGGAAGTCGTAAGAGCACGCCGTTCGCCGGGCAGTGCGGCACAACAAGCCGCCGAAAAGGCTTCGAAGTTTGGCGTTCGCGAATTGGAAGTTCGCGTCAAAGGGCCGGGCGCCGGTCGTGAAAGTGCGATCACCGCTCTGCAATCGGCCGGCATGACGGTCAAGGTGATCGAAGACCGCACGCCGATTCCCCACAATGGTTGTCGTCCTCGCAAGAAGCGACGCGTCTAAAGTCACGGTTTTTCTGGCACAGACGGGACAAGCGGCGCTGGTCAAAGATCGCGTCGGTTGGTTCTAACATTGGAGGCTGACAATGCATATTCGCTGGCGCGGTATGGAACTTCCCAGCATCGTGGAATGCGAGCGGGAAACACTCACGTCCACCTACGGTAAATTCGTCGCCGAACCGTTTGAGCGTGGGTTTGGTGTGACGATTGGCAACAGTCTGCGACGCGTGTTGTTGTCCAGCTTGGAGGGCAGCGCTGTCACGCAGATCAAGATTCGCGGCGCTCAACACGAGTTCTCGACGATTGCCGGCGTTCTGGAAGACGTCACCGACATCGTGCTGAACGTCAAGGCGTTGGTAGTAAAGAACTACAGCGACTCGACTCGCGTCATCACGGTCGAAAAGAACCAAGCGGGTCTGGTGACCGGAGCCGACATCCAAACGGATGCCGATGTCGAAGTCATCAACAAGGACCACGTGCTGGCGACGCTGACCGAGAACATCCCGTTCATGATGGAAATGGTGGTCGAGAACGGCCGCGGCTATGTTCCTTCTTCCGAGCACAGCTCGGCGGATCACGAAATCGGCATCATTCCGATCGACGCGGTGTTCAGCCCGGTGACTCGCGTGCGTTACGAGATCGACCAAACGCGTGTCGCGCAGAAGACCAACTACGACAAGCTCACGTTGGAAATCTGGACCAACGGTTCCATCAATCCAGAAATGGCTTTGGTTGAATCGTCCAAGATTCTCCGCAAGCATCTCAACCCGTTTGTGCAGTACTCGGAACTGGGTCCGCGTGTGAACGCGCCGGTGCGAGGTCAAGTCGGAACGACGGACGCGATTCTCGAGTCCAAACTGAACATGACCTTGGCGGACTTGCATCTGTCGGTGCGAGCTTCGAATTGCTTGGAATCGGAAAACATTCTCACCGTGCGGCAGCTCGTGCAAGCGCAACGAGGACCAACTGCTGGAAGTTCGCAATTTCGGCGAGACCACGCTGAACGAAGTGCGCAGCAAATTGTCCGAGTTGGGATTGCGATTGGGAATGCGAGTTCCCAGCGGCTCGTCGTTTTAGTTCAAACGAATCATCGTCCTGCTTATTTTGAAGACATAGCCATGCGACATCGAAGACGAAGCCGTCAACTCGGTCGTTCCTCCAGCCATCGGCGCGCGTTGCTTCGCAATCTGGCGAGCGCTCTATTCTTGACCGAGCGTGATGCGGAGTTCGACGAAAATGCTCCTAAGGTCAAGGGTCGAATCATCACGACCTTGCCCAAGGCCAAGGAAGTCCGCCCGCTGGTGGAGAAGTGCATTACGATTGCCCGGCGAGCGTTGCCGCAGATCGAAGCGGCCGAGCAGCACGGCACCAGCGCTGACCGCAACAGCGACGAATGGAAGCGATGGCGCAATAGCGATCAGTGGCAAAAATGGGCCAATGCGATGGCTCCGGTCGTTGCCGCTCGTCGCCGGGCTTTGCAGTTGCTGGGCGACAAGCAGGCCGTGCGAATCCTGTTCGACGATATTGCCCCGCGATTCAAGGATCGTCCGGGCGGTTACACGCGGATCATGAAGCTGGCCAAGCCGCGACTGGGCGACGCGGGCGACCGAGCGATTCTGGAGTTCGTCGGCCAGCACGACCGCGTTGCTCAGCGTAGCGAACGTCCCGCGTTCGACAGCGAATCGTCCGAATCAGAGCCCGTTGGTGCGGGAGCTGCGTCGGAATCTTCCGAGAGCAGCGAATCGTAGTTCGCCCGTTTGGCGAAACGTTCGACAGTATCGCGTGGGTGGTCAAGGAGGGCCGGCGCGAATGTCCCAGCGACGTGAAGCGCGTGCAAGACGGCGAGCCAGCGAGTCTTCGCGCGATCTATCCGGCGGCCTCGACTTTACAGGCCGCATGCATGCTTTCTGTACGGACATCACGCAGCGGCTGGACGAGTATCGGCATGTCGACATGAGCCGCGTGGCCGTAACGTTCTCGCAGGCTCGCAAGATGGTGACCTACGGTGTTTACGCCACGACCACGCCGATGCGTTTCGAAGGTGGTCGGCTGACGCAAATGCGGAACGGCCGTCTAATGACGTTTCAGCGTCTGTTCGATCCCCGCGGCCTCGAAACGATGTATGTCATCAGTTTCTACTTGCCGCGATTCCTGAACATCGACTACCGCGAGAAGCTGATCACCGTCTTCCACGAACTGTGGCATATCAGCCCCACGTTCAACGGCGATCTGCGTCGTCATCCCGGCCGCTGCTACGCACACACAGGATCGCAAAAATCCTATGACGCGCTCATGGCCGAATTCGTCGATCGCTATCTTTCGCTGGATCCGCCGGACGACTTGTTCGGATTCTTGCGACTCGGGTTTGCGGAACTGCGGCGCAAACACGGATCGATCCACGGCGTGCGGATACCTCATCCGAAGCTGATACCGGTGCGCGAACCGGATGCGATCCGAGCGGCCGGCGCTTGAATCGCCGCGATTATCCGCCGCCTTGCAGGAATTTGAGCAATTGGGCGAGCTGGTCTCGCCACGGCGTGAAGGCCAGCATCGCGGCCACCACGGCGCTGTAGTCGTACTTCAGCAGAAACCGCAAGTAGGCCTGCGGCGACTCCTTCCCGCCCAAGGCATCTTCATCGTGACCGAGCTCGATCAGCCGATGCCGCACGGTTTGCCAGCCGTCGTAGTAGATGTACAAGATCGCCACGATCAAAGCCGCGTTGACGCCAACCAAGGCCAAGCCGATCGAGATTCCATGTTGAGCTTCCGGCGACATGACGGCGGCCGCGATGTACAGCTCGTAGGCTACCGTCGCTCCGATCGCCACCAAGACGCGAACATATCGCGTGGAGAGTTTCGTCAAACGTAATCGAAAACGGGCGAATCGCCGCCGCGCCGATTCCACGTCGTCCGCGCGTGTTACGCGAGTCAACACATGGCGAATCACGACCACGCGTTTCCAGTCCTCTTGCAAGAACGCGTAGATCGGGACGCCCAATGCGATGGGCACGATCGCTGACCAGAAAATCGCCGAGTACAGCGCGTACCACACATAGCACCGGCGCGCACTTGCCAACCGCTCGTCATAGGTTGCTAGAGCCAAGCTTTCGCCCGGTTCCAAATCACCATAGACACCATTGGCCTCGCCATTGGCAACCAACTGCGCGGGCAATCCATCGGCCGAAGGATCGAAACACGCCGAGACATAATAGGCCGACAAAACCACGGCGAGCGCGAGAATCAAACCGCGAAAGGCGATCCTCATTCGTCCGCTGCTTCCGTCGTTCGGGTGACCCAATCCTAGCAATGAGGTTAGAGAGCCGCGAAATCCCACGACCACCCCAATGTAGAGAAAGGCGATGAAAACCAACAATCGGCCCCATTCGATGGCAAAGCCGTAGCGCGTGGAATGGACCAAACCGCTTTGCGAGAAATGCTGATCCCAGGCTGGATCGTCGAGCACGAAGTAAGGCATCACCAACCCGAGTGTGCCGAGCGTAATCAGCAAACAACAAAAGATGCTGGCGCCTTTGACGGCGAAGGGCTCGGGACGATGTGTGGGATGCATCTCGATTTCCTGAACGGTGAGTCGGTCGAGGCCAGTCGGCAAAGTCCTCGCGGTGCGATGGGGAGCGTGGAATCGCGGGGAGATGACGTTCGGCTGCTAACCGCCGAACATCAATCCGTTGTTCATTTCCTTCTCCAATTCCTTGCAAATCCGCTCGCCCAAACCAAGTTGACAGTGAATGGCGATCGCCAATTGATAGCTCGGACGAACGTACTCGAGAATCGACTTGCGCGTGCCGTCGGCTTGCGGCAAGCGAGCCAGCTTGACATTCATATCGGCATACAGCCGCGCCCGCTTGTCGAGCATCGCGTCGTTCTCGGCGTCGAGTTGCCGCGCCGCCAACAACATCAAATCCAGCTCTTCACGACTAATCTGCTCGGTCCGATCCAGCCTCAAATACTCGCGCCGAATCGTCTGATAAAGGTCCCATTGCGATCGCTCGTCTTGGGCATGCTGCATGACCGATTCCACAAGGTTGCGAACCGTCAATTGACGTTGGTTGGTATAACGCTTTTCCACGGCCAATCGTGCGTCGGCTACCGCCGCTGTGCTTTTCGTTGGGGCTTCGTCGCCGCTGTTGTTTTCGGTTTGTTCGCCCTGTCGCTCGTCCACGCCTCGCCGCGTGGCATATGACTCGGCCACTCGAAACGCGTCCGCCGCGGTGATGAAGTCGTTCGACAGCGAATAAGCCAGAGCCAGCTTGAAATGCAGATTCGCCAAGGTATCCGCGGGAGTCGGGCGAAACTGGTACTGTCGCTCGGTCTCGTAGATCGCTTCTTCCAAACTGCGGACGGCGGGGCTGATTCCATCCGCTTCGGCCTGCTCCTGGTCAAATAGCCAACAATCGGCCAGACGTTCCAAGCTATTCGTGAGACGATCTTCATAGGCTTGGCGCTCGACCACGGTCGCCTCACTCAAGCGGTCCCGCAACTCGTCGACCAAATGCTGATACTGTCTGGCGGCAAACGCGGTATCGCCTTGGTACCGCGCGATCATGGCCAGCCCGTGCCAATCGTGAAACACTTGCTGTCGATTGAATAGCTCGCGGTGTTGGTCGCCGTCTTCCTCGCACTTCTTGGCCAGTCGTTGTCGCGCGTCGCGCGCCAGGGCGAAGTTGCGTCGCGCCGGCTCAAGCCGCCAACGATCCATGTGAAACCATGCCTCGCGCTCCAACACATAACATTGCAGTGGAGTCAACTGGTCCGCGATTGTGCGTGCATCCTGTTTCAATCGGACTTCGTTTGGGCCCGTGGCGATGCCGTTCGACAAGCCGCGGGTTAACGGTTGGGACTCGATCACATCGTCGTTAAGACCCGTCAGATCGGGAACGCGCGCGATCGCATGAGCTTCCGCCAGCAGCTCTTCGCCATGCCCCCAGTTGCCTTCCTTACGCTGGGCGTCAACCATCTGACATAAGATGCCAACCAAAAAGCCGCGGACCTGTTCGGGCAGTTTTCGCGCGAGTTGATCGCGCCGTTCTCGCCGATCCAGGTGCGTCGCCGATTCGTCGAGCGTCACTTGGTGAGCCGTATAGATCAGACGTCGGGCCGCGGCCAATTGTGCGATCGCTTCTCGACGCTGGCCGCTCTGTTGCAACAGCCGCGCGTAGTCCGTGTGACACAAGGCTCGCATGCCGACTTGGTACCACGGATATTCCGCCAGTGCGGCGGCATAGGCGTCCGCGGCTTCGGTCTGGTAATCGATTTCCGACGTTTTCGCGGCGGGCAAACTGTCGAAAGGTCCAGCGACGTTGGCCTTCTTCAGGTTGGCCAACCGATGCAAAATCAGACCGCGCAGATGCATGTCGGCCGGAGTCGTGGCGTTCTCTTTCGTTGGCAAGGCCTGTTCGAGTTGGCCTCGCAACCGAAATCGTCCCTCGGTAGCTTGCGGGTGAAACGCATCGACGCACGCCTGGTACTCGCGAAGATCGGTCACCAAGGAGAACTCGCCCGCCGCTTCGTCGCCGCCGTTCTCCAGCACGATCGATGTCAGGCTCGGCAAATCACATTGCTGATCGGCCGCGTAGGTTCGCACGGGTGGCAACAGGTAATAAGTCGACGCGTCATCCGCCCACCAACTGCCTTCATTGCCGGAAGCCAAATACAGCTCGGTGCGAGTCAATTCGGCGTCGTCTTCCCCGCGAAAAGCTGGCGATCGGACGACCGCCGCCAAGCGAGCCGCGAGCACTCCAATCAATGGCAGCAACATCAGAACACAGATCGTATGCGCCAACGGATGCCGTCGCTTCCAAAGACGAACCTCAATCGACGCGTTGCGCGCCATGGCTGCGGCCCTCTGCATCGTCTCGCGAGCCGTTCGTGAGGATCGGCTGTCCGAAGATGTGGATGAGGGCGCTGGCTGCGTCGCGATTTCTTCCGCATTGGATTGGGGCGTTGCCAAGCCTCTCGCCGCTGAGAGAGCCGCATCGGGAATGTTCGGCGGCGGCGGCCACGCGTCGGGAGGCAGTTCGCCCAGCGATGCGGCTAGCTTATCGAGTCGGGCGCGCAGCCGCCCGGCATTCGCGGGTCGTTGATCCAACTCGCGCGACAAACACTCGCGTAGCAAATCGCGCAGCGGCACGGGCAAGCTTTCGGCAAATTCAACCAGCGGCCGCGCTTCGTCGTCGGCCAAGTACCGACCGCTTTCGCCGGAATATTCCAGCGGGTGTCGGTAATCGCCGCTGAGCAATCCCAGTAACAATCGTCCGATGCTGTAGACATCGCTGGCTGGCGACTCGTGAAAGCCAAACTCGGGGGCGAGATAACATTCGCGCGACCAGCCTTCATGCGCGCTCTCGACCGCGGCGCCGAAAGGCCGCTGCTGTTCCAAATGCCGCTTCAAAGCCGGCATCAGCCACCAGCCAAGCAGATGAACTCGCTGCTCCGAGTCCGTCCAGACTTCCGCCGGAGAAATCGCGCCGTGGACCAACTTCGCTTCGTGGCAGACTTCCAACTGAGCCACTAGATCTCGGCAGAGTCCGAACGAAACACGCCAATCGACAGGCTCGCGGTCGCCCGGCGAAACCTCGAACAACGATCGTTCCGCAACGCCCAAGTCCTCGGTCAGCAACCAACCATCGGCAATCTCGACGATCGAAAAATCGTACGCGTCCGCGGCCGCTTGGATGCGAGTCAACCGCCGAGCGAATGCTTCCGCCGACTCGAACGTCGTCGCCGAAAGCGGCGTCAGCCGAACTTGCGGCTTCTCATCCGCTGGCTCAACGTCCTCGTCGCGTCCGTCCGCTCGGCAGGCGAGAAACGGCGCGAAAGGCCAAATGTCGAGCCGCCGGAGCAATCGAAACTCAGCGACCGCTTGCCCGACTTCAAATTGCGTGGCCATTCGGGATTCTCGCGCTGGTCTACCGCGTCACCAGGCAAGTCCGCTTCGCCTTACACCGCGCCGATCTACATCCCCACGTCCTGGGAAGCTTGATCGTAAGCCTTGCGGAATCCCGAAACAAGCAAGAAAACCGGGAAAAAGCGCGACCGATCGCCGCGCGCCGCCCGCATTATTCGAACAACCAGTATGGAAGTTCCACATTCTTGCCGTCGCGCTGGACAACTTTCACCTCTTGGGTCATGCCGGAACGAGGCGGCCGCGTTCCATGTTTGAACAGCTCGCCGATGTCGTTCACCGCCGTCAGGTTCTCGCCAAACGTGGAGTGGCCCAGGTAGTCGGCGCCGAGATTCGAGACGTCGATCGTATCGACGCCCTCGATGACGACCAAATCATCGCCCGCCAAACCGGCTCGCGGATATTTGCGGAACCGATACGACTCCTTCAAAGCCCGATCGTTGTTCGAGGCATAGAGCGTGATGTGTTGCACGTCGTTGCGGATCGCGGGCACGATTAGCTGGAACAATTGAGCGTCGACATCCGGCGCGGCCAGCAAGATCTCGCGGAAGTGACAATCGGGTTGGGCCAAGTCGGTTTTCATCTCACGCAGCGCGCGCGTCAGCACATCGTTGCCCATGCTGTGCGCGATCAGGTGGATTCGCTCCGCGCCCGATTCTTTGTCGACCAGCTTCAGGAACTTCGCCAACTGAAAAGCGGCGACTTCGGCGTTTGTCGAGTCCGCCAAGTAATCCTTCAACTCGCCTTGACTGGGCCATGTGAAGCTGAGCGGCGCGCCGCGGAATTCAAGGTCCACCCACAATTGGGCCGTGCGTTTAATCGCATCGCCGAACGTAACGTTGTATCCGTGGACGAACACGAACGCATCCTTCTTATCCGACGCCGCGACGCGCTGCTTCAGTTCGCTAAGGAACGTGTCCGTATCCTTTTTCAGTTCGGTGACGATGAAATGCCGTTCGGGATCTTCGGGCATTTGAATCAAGTAAACGGAGAAAGGCGTCTGCAGCTTCCCCTTCTCGCGCTCTTTGGGCACGCTGACCTTGGCAATGCCAAACTGCAAATCGCCGCGTTTGTTGCCGAAAGTTCCCTGCGGTGTTTTGCTAAGCGCCACCTGTTGAAAGCCATGCACCGTGGCGGCTCCGGCGTAGAGCCCAACACCGAGGCAAATCAAGACAATCGCCGTGCCGAACGTGAGCCGATGCATGAAGCCGAATACGAGCATCACGATCAGTCCGAGCACCGCCAGCGCACCGACCGTGATCCAGCCGTTGGTCGTGCCGATAAAGCCCAGGGCGAACTCGCGCCAATCGGCTGGCTGGACGATCTCGGCGCGGCAAGTGCCATAGAGCACGGTCACTTCGTTGCCGTCGTCATTCGGCGGCGCGGAAGTCGGTTCGGGCACATCGGACTCGCTGGCGGGCGCGTCGGCTCCTGGCGGATCGGGATCCGATGCCGGCGGCGGATCGCTGGGCGGTGGAGCTTCTTCGGGCATCTCTTCCGGCGCGATCGAATAGGCGATCGAGTCCGGGGCGGCTTCAATACTTTCGACCGCCATCGGCGTTTCGACTAATCGAGGCGCCAACACACGTGGGGCCATCCGCATTTCGGTGCGAGGCGGGGCGGGCGCGTATTCCTCGATTCGCTCTTCCGGCGGTGGCAGCGGCTCGACGCGCACCGCATTAAGCCTGGCTGGCTCCATCTTCTGAAGGTTGCTGTAGGCGTATGAGTAACTGGGCGAGGCCGCGACCTTGCCCACCACGGCTCGTACCATGATCGGCGCGTGTTCCCACGACGATTCCGTTGCCGGACCCAACTCGGTCGGTACGAATCCCACGTTCGTCATCGCGCCGGATTGGTCGTCGATTCGATAACCCACGCGCCAAGCGACATACGCGAACGGCAACTCGCCCGTGGACTTCAGCGCGATCACGTTCTCGTCGGCCGGCTGTGCGAGTCGGCGGAAGTTGTCGCTCGCCAAGCTGGCCGATCCCGGAAACCGTTCGTGTCGCATCTCGAATTCGATGCGAGCACGAAACACCTGCACGCCCAGCAACAGCGTCTTGCCTTGTCGCGCCGCGGCTTGAATCCGCCGACTGGCCATGATCTGCTCGGTCAGCCGCTGGCCGTCGCGCAGCCGCGTCGAGTTTGTCGTGATATCCGTCAACCGCACGCGAGCCGCAACGTCGCTTTCCAGCGGTTCGGCCAGCTTCACGAGATTCGCGAGCGCCGCGCTACTTGGCCCCAGCCACACTTCTTCGGCAAGTTCCAGATTGGTTCCCTGAGTCAACCCTTGCTCGAACAGCTCGGCGTCCAACTGCTCGATCGGCTGCAATTGACCGGTCGCGGCGTCGATCGTGAAAACTAGGGCGAGCAGCGATTTCTGCGTCGGCGGCAAATGCATCAGCAGCGAGCCGCGATCCACGCGAAATACGTCGGCCACCTCATCGCGAATCACGCTGGCCCGAGTCGGAGCCGGCGCCTGCGCGCCGACTTGCCTTGTCAGCGAATTTCCGCCCGCAACGAACCAAAGCAAAACGCTCACCGCGAACCACTTCACGGCTGGAGCGCTGCCCTGCAAGACATTGCGGCTCCTCTTGGCAATCGGCCCGTACATGACGTGTCGTCCTTTCTGACCAGCGTCGCGAAAGATGCGTGATGGCGGAAACCCGCCGAACCGCCCCGGGGCGTGATTGTAAAGGCAGACGGGAAGGCAATGCTAGCGCGTTCCTTTGGCCGAATGGAACGTGAGGATCGGGAATCAGGGATGGCAGTTCGCGACAGAGAAATCGGCGTGCGAAATTTCGCCCGCCGTCTGCTGACGCCCTTTCAACTGCAATTTGCACGAGAGAAGAGAAAACGAGTTAGGAAATTGAGGTATTAAATTTCACGTATTCTGGCCAGCGCTGATTGACGCACCTGCATGACTGCCTGTAATTTAATTTCCTCTTCACATAACGTTTCTCGTTTCGTTTACTTTCTTAAAGGAGTTTGTGTATGAGAGAATCGTCTCTCCGTCGTCACGGACACGCTGGTTTCACGCTGGTGGAATTGTTAGTTGTCATTGCCATTATCGGCGTGCTTGTGGCCATGTTGTTGCCGGCGGTGCAAGCCGCCCGCGAAGCTGCTCGACGCAGCTCGTGCACGAACAATCTGAAGCAACTCGGATTGGCTCTGCACAATTATCATGACACGCACAAGACGTTTCCACCTCGCAAGGGCGGCACGTCGGTCAACTCGGAACGCAAGAGCGCGTTCGTCGCTTTATTGCCGTTCATGGAGCAGAACCCAATGCACGATAAAATTGCGGCGGGAGATGCCACGTATCCGCCGTGGGGACCGTCGGCATGGACCGGTTGGGCCGTGTGGAACAATGCTCCCGAAGGGCTCCATTGCCCGTCGGCAATTCGCGTGGGAACTCGCACGGACGTTGCGAACTACGCCTTCTCGATGGGAGACACGATCACCAACAATCGTGACTCGACCAATAATCGCGGCGTGTTCTCATTGCGACTTGGTGTACGCATGGCCGACATCATTGACGGCACCAGCAACACGATCGGCATGAGCGAGACATTGGCCTCGGACTTCGCCATTGGGGCCCAGACGGGCAACATTGATAAGAAGTTGGGAACCGCCACCGGGCTCTCGGGTTTGGCTGGCAATCCGGCCCAATGTTTGGCGCAAGCCAACGGCAAGTACTATGTGAATGCCGCGGTGGTCAAAGGACGAACCGGTTGGAAATGGACTGACGGCCAAGCCGAAAAGGTTGGTTTCACAACCGTCTTGCCCCCGAACGCTCCGTCATGCATCGACGGAACCAATGGAAACGGCGACGGCCAGAACACCATCATCTCGGCTCGCAGCTTTCACCCCGGTGGCGTCAACGGCATGATGATGGACGGCTCGGTGCGTTTCGTCGCCGAAACGATCAACACCGGTAATCTGGCCGCCGCATCGGTCACCAACGGCGCCAGCCCGTATGGCGTTTGGGGAGCGATGGGCTCGCGTGCTGGTGGCGAGGCAGTTGCCATTCCGTAAGGCTCGCTTGCCAAGAACACATGGTCGTACATGATGGGCGAGGGCCACATGGTGCCCTCGCCCTTTTCCGTTCGCTATGACTTCATATGCCCCCGTCGACAACGACGAACGAGCCGCATTGGGGACGATCTCCCGTTGACGATCGGGAATCGTCCCTTTAATGGCCAACTCGTTGTCGTTTTCCATTCCATTCCGCATCGCCAGTCTCCCAAAAACTCACATGAATAGTTCGACTCTCACAAAGCGATCTTGGTCCGCCTTTGTCGTAATTCTCATTTTCATCGCCGGTAACGGATGTGGATCGGGACCCGAAGGAATTCCCGATGGCGCGCCGGTCACGGGCGTGGTCACTTATAATGGCTCGCCGGTTTCTGGAGCGACCGTGACGTTTCATCCCAAATCGGGCGACCGAGCCGCCGTCGCTCAAACGGACGCCGCCGGGATTTATCAACTGACCACGCAAGCGGCGAACGATGGCGCTTTGCCGGGCGATTATGTGGTGACCGTTACCAAGATCGAGTTTTCGGGCGGAACCGAACTGCCCGAAGATCACCCCGACTATGGCAAAGCGCCAGCCAGCGACGAGTCCGAGGCAAAGAGCCTCGTGCCACAAAAGTATGGCGATCCGAAGACCTCGGACCTTGCCGTCACGGTTCAAGCGGGCGAGAACAACATTCCGCTGGAATTGGCGGATTAGGTCGTGAATCAGCAGCGACGCACGCGTGGTTTCTTTTGGCCCTTTGCCGCTTGGTGTGCAAGGGCCTTGCGAATATACGATTCCGCGTCCGGTGTCTGGCAACTCGTCTCGCCATGGTCCACTTGAACGGGGCCAATCCGCCTGGCCGCCTCGATCGCTTGCTCGGCCAAATGGGGCTTAAACACACCGATGCCGATGATCGCGGCATTCATGGCATGGCGAGCTCTGTTGGGCGAAGCGGCAAGCTCGCGCTCCACAACTTCCAGGGTTTCGAGACATTGCTCGTCGCTCACCTGCATCGCATCGTGCCGCAGGCGATGCGATAGTACCGAGTAGCCGCACAAGCGCGTCAGTTCCCGCTTGGCCTTCATCCATTTCCGCTGTTTCGCGTCGGCATGCTTCGAGCGCGCCACGACCGCCGCCAGCATGTCGGCCAACGGCGGGTACGAGATTTCCTTGAGCCACGATTCGGCCTGCGTGGAACTTAACTGCTCCGCATCGGCGATCATCAACGCCAACGTTTGTGCATCCGTGTTCGCTGTCTCCCATAGCTCGCAGGCCAACGAGTGATCGGTACGCAATCGCTTCTTGAGCTTATTCAAATTGGCAAAGCTGACACCGAACAGATTGTCCCCCGCCCCGTGCCGCTTGTAGATTTTCACATTCTGGGCGGTTCCGAGCGTTTCTAGCTCGTGCATGACTTCGTCGCGGTTCATCAGCGGTCTCGTGCGGAGATTGAGGAAAATGGCAAATGCATCGATCGTCCGCCGGTGAATTGGGCGGTTTGGGATTCGCAGCCTAGAATTTCGTGCAAGCAGTGCGACGACTCGTCGAAACCTTGCTAAAGCGCAGCTTTCGCGCGCCGTTATTTGAAGGTACCGATTCTCCGCAACGTGGTGTTGGCATGGCAGGCATGATGGATTCGATCGACCGCATCAATAGCTGGGTTCGCACGACCTTAGCCGCCATCGTCGTGGGCGCGGCGGGTTGGGCCGGTTGGTTCGGTTATACCAACTACACGGCGGGCGAACGAGCGGTTCGCGACCTGGACGACGCCCGAGCGGAATTGGTCGCCAAGGACGAGGAGCTCGCGACGCTCTCGCAAGATCTGCAAGCGAAACAAGCAACGCTCGTGCAGCGAGACCGACAGATCGCCGATCAAGTCGAACGAATTCAGCAGCAGGACGACACGATTACCCAGCAGGTTGCGGAAATCGAGCAGCAGCAAAAGGAGATCGATTGGCTCGACACGGCTTTGCGTTTGATGAAAGTGACGCACCGCGTGGCGCATCTTCGCGTGTTGGATCAAACCACCGATGAAGCGACCGGACGAAAGCGAACGACGGTCGAATTCGTGGAAGTCAGCGACGGTGGGCAACCGCTCGAAGAACCACGCTCATTCACGCTGGACGGTGATGTGGTGTTCATCGACAGTTGGATCGTCAAGTTCGATGACCAGTATATCGAACAGGCCGATCAGGACCGCTCGACCTCGCTGGTGCTTTTCCGGCGGATTTTTGGGGAGTACCAAGAACCGAACGAAGGGTTCGAGCTGGATCAACGAGGCACGCGCCCCACGGCCTACGCACGCGGCGGTCGCGAATCGGAATTCGAGAAAAAGATCTGGGGCGACTTCTGGCAGATTGCCAACGACTCGTCCCGCGCCAAGGAAATGGGGATTCGAGCGGCTCACGGCAACGCCATTTCGATCAAGGCAATGCCCGACCGCATCTACCGTATTACGCTCCGAGCCTCGGGCGATCTCTCCTTTCAGCCGGAAATGATGGCACCAGCCGGCCGCAATTAAGCCTTGGCCCCCTTTCGACCCGTTGTGCGAAGCGCCCTTCATGCGAAGTTCCGGCCGTTCAGGCTCCGGACTGTCGTCGTGCTAGCGTCCGCCCAATTGGCGTGTTAACCGACCTGCCCTCGATTCGACGCTTCCCGCCGCAATTCAGCGGCAAATCGCAAGTGGCGTGCTAGATTTACGTAACGACTCGGGATCGCGTCCGAATCGAACGAAGTTGACAGAAGTTGCGTACCGCAATAGATTTCTGACGCGACTCCGGCCCAAAATTCGCAAGCTTACGTCGCCGACGGACCATGCGCGAATCGCGCGTGTTGGTCGCCGGACGCCGATCGCACCGATCACGAGGGGGTTTTTGCCGTGCTTCACCGCATGATTTGTTGCAGCGCTGTCGGTCTGTTCTTGTTAGCCGCTCCCGTTTCGGGCCAGGAGTGGGCCAAGAAGATGTTCGAAGTCACTTCGCACGATTTCGGCACGGTCGCCCGCGGCGCGAAATCGGAGTACGAGTTCGTCTTCTCGAACATCTATAAGGAAGACATTCATATCGCCAGTGTGCGAACCAGTTGCGGGTGTACGACGCCGACGGTCACCAAGTCGCTATTGAAGACGTACGAAAAAGCCGCGGTGCGTGCGAAGTTCAACACCGATTCGTTTCAAGGCAACCGCAGCGCGACGATCACGGTGACGATCGACAAACCGTATTTTGCGGAAGTGCAGTTGAATGTCCACGGCTACATCCGTGGGGATGTCGTCTTCGAACCAGGCACGGTGAATCTGGGCGAGATTGAACAGGGCAAAGCGGGACAATCCCAGACGACGGTCAGCTTCTTCGGACGCTCGGATTGGAAAATCGTCGATGTCCGCAGCGCCAACGATAACTTCGAAGTCGAACTGGACGAGCGAGAACGATCGGGCGCCGCGGTGCGATACACCATGTTGGTTCGCCTGAAAGACACGGCGCCGCCCGGATTCATTAACGATCAACTGACGCTCGTTACGGACGATAGTACGTTGCGCACGATTCCGTTGCCCGTCGAAGGACACGTGGTGCCAGCGCTCACGGTCAGCCCCGCGGCGTTGCACCTCGGCGTCTTGCAGCCTGGCGAAACGGTCACAAAGAAACTGGTAGTGAGGGCGAAACAGCCGTTTTCGGTCACCAACGTGGATTGTGGCGGCGACTGCTTCCAATTCGAGAAGCCCGCAGGTGAGAAAGAATCTGCATTTCGTATCCGTCACCTTCACTGCGGGTGAGTCGCCCGGAAAAGTGAGCGAAACAATCCGAATCACCACGGATCGTGGTTTCGCGGCAACTTGTTTGGCAACCGCTACGATCGAGCCCACGGTCTCCGCTACGACCGGCGGCTGAATAAGTTGCCTCCATATCACGGCGGCGACTCTTACCGAATCGCACCGGATCTACCACGCGCGGCGGCCGCTTGATCGTTTGCTTAGCGCGAATATGTTCGAGCGGCTTTCTTGGCTGGCTCTCCAGTCAGTCGCTTAGCGAAATAGCCGCCCCATTCGGAATTACAATTCAGTAATTCTGAAAAGGATGAATCACGGGCCTCTAACGTTTCTGCTGGAATAATCGGTAATTCGCCAGTTGCGGGCAACCTGATCTCGACGCGCGCGTCAAGTCGTCGCCAAGTTTCGTTGGCTTAAGGTCGATGTTGGCAGTAACGAAGACAATGCTTGCTTCATGGAGGACCGTTGTATGAGAGGATTGCGCCTGTGGCTTGGGCTCGTTGTGTCTATCGGGGTAACCACCTCCGTCACAGCCGTATATGCCGACGCGGGCTGTTGCGAGCAGTGTGGCTGTCGCTCGTCTTGCCGCAAAGTTTGCCGACTCGTGTGTGAAACGAAGATGGTTCCGAAAGTCACCTACTCTTGCGAGTGTGAAGACTTCTGCGTTCCTGGCCCGAGCAAGCGTTGCTCAACGGCCTGCGGCTGTCAGGACGGGTGCGATGGCTCTTGTGGACATCATGGTAAACCGCAATGGCTTCCGACTTGTGCCGAAGTGCGAACGCGAAAGAAGCTCGTTCGCCACGAAGAACTCCAGCCGGTGAAGACTTACAAATGGGTCGTTCAGTACGTTTGTAACGACTGTGACGGCCGCCCAAATCAACAACTGCCCGTGGCCCCCACTCCCCCGCCACAGGTGACGCCGACGCTCGGCCGGGCTTACACCCCACGAGCATCGGCGCCGTTCAACGAGGCCGCGACGGTAGCGCCCGTGCGGGTGCTCGCGCCCATCAATTAGCGAGCGACCCGAGTCACGTGCTTTCGTGCCACCGATTTCCATGACTGCTTCTACCGTTTGATTGCCCATACGAACGGGACAAAGCCGAGTCGGTGGCACGCAACGATTCAATCGCGGTCACCAATTTCCCACCCGCATTACTCTCCCACTCAATCTCGCTCACCCAGCCGCACATAATTGCGAAAGGAGTCGCAATGATACTCCGCCACTTAGGCAAGCTGCTCGTCGGCGCGCTCCTCTTCGAAGCGACGATCTTAGCGTCGTCCAAGGCGAGTGCAAAATAACGAGCCCGCCATATCCATATCATCGCGACAGTACCAAGAACTGGTGCAACGATTGGAGGCCACGGAAAACGAGTTGCAAGTGATACGCAACCAGACGACGCCACAGTTTTCCCCGCCCAATGACGGAACGACGTGGACTTCCACGTTCGATCAACAGTCTGAAATTCGGCGGCTGCCGTCCATCGAATCTCGTGTGAGTCAACTCGAAGAGGCCGCCAAGCAAGCCAAATCGCCGAAGTACCCAAGCGTGAACCTAACCGGTTTCTTTCACTATGATACGGGGTACTTTTCCCAGGATGACGCCAGCCGCATGACTCTGGGAGACATCCAAGATGGGAGCGGCTTTCGCCGAGCGCGCCTGGCAGCCACGGGCTCGGTCGCCGCAAACATGAACTACATCCTCGAAATGGATTTTGGTGTTGGCGGACGCCCCAGTTTCATGGATGTGTGGGGAGAAGTCACCATGTTGCCCGTGCTTGGCACGGTGCGAATCGGTCACTTTCGCCAGCCATTTTCGATGGATGCGCTAACGAGCATCAAATCGCTAACCTTTCTCGAACGTTCTCTGCCATTCCAAGCTCTATTGCCGTTTCGACGGATCGGAGTCATGGCCTATGACAACTCCAACGATTTGAATACCACTTGGGCGTACTCCGTGTATCGAACCGACAGTCGCAACTACACCGAGCTGGGTGATACGTTATATGCGACCAATCTTACCGACAACGGCGACATCTCCGCCTCGACACGCTTGACGCATTTGCTGTGGTACGACGAGCCTGCCGACGGACGATACATGCTGCACATTGGCGGGTCGTATAACTATTCGGTTCTTGGCGTCGATCCGACGAATAACACTCGCACGTATCGCGCGAATGCGATCCCCGAGTTCTTTGTCGGTGATCCCACGGCGGCGGGGAATGCGAACCTACAACGGACTCCCGTGTTTGTGGATACGGGTGCAATCGCTGCCTACGATTTTCATTTATTGGGAGTTGAACTTGCGGGCGTCTATGGTCCAGCCTATTTTCAGGCGGAGTATATGCAAACGTATGTTAATCGCACAGGCGGCGCTAGCTCGCTTGCATTTGACGGCGCCTATGCGCAAGTGGGATACTTCCTCACGGGTGAACACCGCGCCTATAACCGCAAGGGTGGCGTGTTTGACCGTGTCGTCCCATTCGAGGACTTCTTCGCGGTCGATCGTGGATTCTGCGGATGGGGAGCCTGGGAGTTGGCATTTCGCTGGTCCTACATCGATCTCAACGACGACAATATCGCCGGCGGAGAGCTCACCAACTTAACAACGGGATTAAACTGGTACTGGAATCCACACGCCAAGCTCCAATTCAACTGGATCCATGCAATGCTGTCCGACCGAGGTACGGCAATGCCGCCCGGTCGCGGCGACACGGATATCTACGCTCTGCGGTTCCAGGTGGATTTCTAGTGGCGACGCCAACTTGATGTATTGCTGGTGACGGATGCCTCCGTTATCCACCGCGATCGAGATCTGCCGTCGCATCCATTAGCGTGACACACGACACGGCCGAACAGAAATGTTCGGCCGTTTGCGTTGAACCGTCAGGAAGATTGTTTGGAGTGGAACCCTTCATAATAAGCATCGGGGTTCCAACAAAGCGCGTTCCCGTACGGTTGCGCTGGTTGTCAGCCGCTGTCTCTAAAGCCTCGCGGTCGACCGGCCGGTTTGCAATAATTGCGTCCATAGGCGCGGTAGCCCGTTCAGATTAGCATTTCAGCGTCCCTCAAGGGGTGTCGGCTGGCAGCAACTCACCTTCGAACGGAGCCTTTAACATGGATTCGACCACTCAGGATGTAACACACGCACCATCAACCGATGGTTATCGCTTCCTTTCGGGCAGCATGTATGTCGGCGCATTGGTTGACTGGGTAGCCGCCGCAAATTTTTTCTCGCACTGGTCGCCTCCCGCTGCTGGCGACAATCTTCCGCAAACAACGACGTTGTTCTATCTGCATCTGGTGGGGCTGTTTCTCGTGCTGATGGGCATCATGTACTTTCTCGTGGCGCGTGACGCCCGCCGCCATTTGCCGTTTGCTAAGCTGGCGGTTGCAGGCCGCGTCGCCGGAGCCATTTACTACGTTGTCTACTGGAATGCGTTCTCGCAACCATTATTCACTGTGTGTTTGATTGGCTTGAACATGTGCCTCGCGGCCGCCCATGCGTACGGGATACTGAAACCGGGTAAGCGGGCTTGAGCAATGGAAGAATCGACCAACAACGCGTTTCTCAGAATCGCACGGCGGGAGGATTTGTCGGACGATGAGATTTCCGCGATTGAGCACGCTCGAAACCGTTACACCGAGGATTGGAGTCATAACAACACACCCGCCATGGTCTTCTATCTTGCTCCCCTCGACGCCCGAGCGCGCGGCCGCGCCTTGGTCGAGTTGGTGAAGCAAGACATCGATTTAAGTTGGCGTTCCATCAAGCCGGTATTAGTCGAGAATTATCTGCAAACTTGGAACGAGCTTCAGGAACCGGCCGTCACGGAAGAGTTAATCGCGGCCGAGTGCATGGCGCGTGGCACCTACGCCAGACTTCCCAAGCAGACGGAATTGGAGCTACGTTTTCCCGAGTTCTACCAGCGGATTGATTTGAGCCGCATCGAAAGCTTAGCCGCCGAGCAGCGGCAGAGCGAATGCTTCGACCACGATGGTCGCTTCTTTGTCATTCGCAAACTGGGCGAAGGGGGAATGGGGGTCGTTTATGAAGTGTTGGACCGCGAGCGGCAGTCGCGCATCGCGCTGAAAACCTTGTCGTCGACTGACGTGGAAGCATTATACCGACTCAAAAGCGAGTTTCGCGTTCTGCAATCCATCGTCGATGAGCGCGTGGCGAAGTATTATGAGTTGATAGCCGACGGAGATCGCTGGTTCTTCACAATGGAATTGATTGAGGGGCAAGACTTGGTCTCCGCAATTTGCCCCATACCGCCGGCGTCCGCGGATGAAGGCAGTTATGAAACTCATTCCGTGCTACCCGAGCCACAGGAAGCCGTTGACGGGACGGTTACTTTTCAGTGGCAGCCTTCGACATCCACCCAGCTTCCCGATGACTCGCCTTCGATCCCGTTCACCGTAGTCGACCCCGTGCCTTGGGAAGAGTCGTCGCTCAGCGAACTCCGTCGCGCGTTATCACAACTCACTCGCACGATCGCATGGCTCCATGAGCAAGACATTTTGCACCGGGACTTGAAGCCTTCCAATATCCTTTACACGCCTGATCGCAAAGTCGTCGTACTGGACTTTGGCTTAGCCGCGCAGCTTCGCGACATGAACGCAACGACTCCGGGCGACGACTCTGTTAACGCCCAGGAATCAGCACGTTCGCGATTTCAAGGTCCCCGTTTTCAGAGCACAACCGTCGCTGGCACCGCGTTGTATATGTCACCCGAGCAAGCGGCCGGTAAGGAGTTGGGAAACGCAAGTGACTGGTACTCGCTTGGCGTGATCATCTATCAACTGTTGACCGGCCAGCGTCCATTTGAAGGCCGTGCCGCGGACGTCATGTTGCGGAAACAAACCGATGATCCGCCGGCGCCGCACGAACTCAATCCTTTGGTTCCAATCGATCTGAGCGAACTCTGTATCGCGCTACTGAATCGCGATCCCGAACGTCGGCCCCAAGCGGACGAGATACTACATCTGCTCAATGAAGCGAAAAGCGACGCTTCGCAGCCCATAAAACAGCCGATCGAACCGTTTGTGGGACGTGGACGAGAGATATCGACACTGGCCCGCTCTTACCGAGAATCCGCCAACCAATTTACCGTGGCGGTGGTTCATGGCGAGTCTGGCGTGGGCAAATCGACGCTGGTTGACCGCTTCCTACGGAACCTGTCCGAAAACGCTCGGCCACTTATCTTACGCGGCCGATGCTTCGAACAAGAGTCCGTGCCCTTCAAGGCAGTCGACAACCTGATTGACGAACTTGCTCGTTGGCTTACTCATCAATCCGAATCCGAGCTGAACGACCTTCTTCCCGATGACTTTGCTCTACTTACGCGTGTGTTTCCCGTACTTCTGCGGGCAAGGGCGTCGGAGTCACTGGAACACACTGAGTCGTCGATTCCAGACGCCAGAGAGCTTCGCCGACTTGCCGTACGAGCATTACGCGAACTGTTAACTCGGATCGCCAGACGCCATCGCCTTGTTTTAGCGATCGACGATCTTCAATGGGGAGACGTAGACAGTTCACTGTTGTTGAATGAATTGTTTGGTACCGTGGACGCCCCCAGGCTGCTTCTTATACTTAGCTTTCGATCGGAGTATGTACGCACGAGTCAGTGTTTGACGACTCTCGCCTTGATTCAATCCGCAACTCCCACGTTTGCACGAATCGAAGTCCATGTCGGTCCACTATCCGTCGAAGAGACTCGAAAACTTGCAAAGCATATCTTGGGAACCGACCATCCCCGTGCCGATGACTGTTCGCGGCAGATCGCGCGAGAGGCGGATGGCAGCCCGTACTTCGCATTCGAACTTGCTCGGTACTACAAAGACAGCTCACGAGTAATCCCGGGCTCCGTCGCGACGCAGGGAAATCCTATAAATCATAAGACCGAAGTTAACACATCCACAGGAACCGAGCATCTCGCCGGCGTGCCGTTGGAGGAAGTGTTATGGCAACGATTTCTCGCATTGGAGGCGCCCGAACGAGATCTGATCGCGCTTCTCGCGGTCGCCGGGCGTCCCGTGACGCTGGGGCAAGCTGGCAACGCCGCGGGATTACACGACTCGCTTCAGATAGTTTGGGCGTCGCTGCGATCACAACACTTGATCAAGGGATTTGGCCCGCGACTCGATGGTTACATCGAGACGTTCCACGATCGCATCCGTGAGACCATTGTTGCTCGCCTGTCGAACGAGCAGCGCCGTATGCGTCACGCGCAATTGGCTCACACCTTGGTCCACGATGACGAGTCGGATCCAGAAACAATCGCCGTGCATTTTGAGGGGTGCGGCGAGTACATACGGGCTGGGGAGTATTTTGCCAAGGCCGCGGAGGCTGCCGCCGAATCATTGGCGTTTTCCCGCGTCGTCGAATTGTATCAACGCAGTCTGGATCTGCGTCCGCTGGAAGGAGAACCACGACGGCGACTCAGGCTTGCGGCGGCCGATGCGTTAGCAAACGCTGGAATGGGAGCACAAGCAGCAGAGGTCTATCAAGAAGTGGCGCGGGGCGCCAAGAATGTCGAGGAAGCCACCGGATGGGAGCAGGCGGCCGCCACTCAATATTGTATTAGTGGCCATATTGATAAGGGCCGGGAACTGTTTCGTCGCGTCTTGCGTCGGCGCGGCATTCGATTATTCACAAGACCTTGGCAGGCCCTCGCTTCGTGGTTGTGGTGGCGGGCACGTTTAAAGCTGAGGGGACTTAAGCCGCAACCGTCCCATTTGCCTAACCCCCAAATGCTGGCGAAGGTTGACACGCTTTGGGCCGTATCGGCGGGCTTATCCGTCGTCGATACTCTCGGGATTGCTGCGTTACAATCACGGGGACTACTAATGGCACTCGAAGCGGGCGACCCTTATCGTGTGTCGCGAGCCCTCTCGCTGGAAGCCATTTTCGTCGGCTTGCAGGGGCAAGACCCCGCGGCGGCCGAAACACTGCGTGCCCAGGCGCATGAAATAGCCAGTTCGTTAAAGCATCCTCACGCTTTGGGGTTCTCCATTTTTGCATCGGGTATGCTCTGTTTCTTTCGAGCGGACTTTGCGCCGGCAATGGAACTGTTCGAACAGGCCGATCAGATTCTCAGTCATCAATGTGTCGGCGTGTGGTGGGAGCGATCCACCGCGCGGACGATGATGGCTTGGTCGCTATTTCATATGGGGGAAATTGGCCGACTAGCGGTGTTTCACGATCAGACCATGACGGACGCCGAGCTGCGAGGAGACGTTTATGCCACAACGAATTTGCAAGCTCTCATAAGTCCCTTGCTCTGTCTCGTTAACGATGAATCAATGCAGGCTGGGATCCATGTCGAGCAAGCATTACAGCGATGGCCTTACCGGGGTTATCATACACAACACATGATAGCGCTATTTTGTCGCGCCCACTTGGCCCTTTATGAAAACCGACCCCAGGATGGTTGGCGACTGTTGGCGAACGATTGGGGCCGGTTACGCTCCACGCTGCAATTGCGAAATCAAATGTTGCGTACGATGTTTGTGGATGTCAGGGCAAGGACGGCCATCGCCATTGCCGCCAAGGACCCCGATGCCCAACGACGTTGGCTCGGCCGGGCGGAGCGTGATCTGCGCGGCTTGTACGGAGAAGGGACGCCGTTGGCGAAGGCATGCGCTGCGCGCGTCGCGGCGGGAATTTCTCAACTGAAAGGTCATCGCGCGGAATGCCAGGAGCAGCTGAAAGTGGCTGCGGCGAGTTTCGACGATCTTCATATGAGAATGCATGCCGCCGCCGCCCGACGCTGTCTCGGCCAGATGCTCGGCGGTTCAACAGGCAATTCCCTGGTCGATCAATCCACGCAAGTCTTGCGTGGCGAAAACGTCAAGAACCTTAGCGCCTGGAACCGCATGTGGATTGCTGGATTTCCGCTGTGAACGGACTAACGTATCAGCGGTGAATCGCATGATTGGCCGAACGTATGGGGCCGCGTAGATTCATTCGGTTTTGTACCAAATGAGGCATCCATAGCGCTTTGTCCACAATATCCATAAGAACGTCCGGATCGAATGGTTTGCGCAGATAATACGACGCTCCCGCTTCACGACAGCGGTCCACAATATCGGGATCATCGGCACTCGTCACGAACATGAATGGCACGTCCGCCATGTTCGATTGCTGCTTCAGCTCCTGGCACAGCGCAAACCCGCTGCCGTATTTCAGGTCGATATCGCAGACGACCAAGTCCAGCGACAAAGTACGCATCGCCTTCAAGGCGGCTTCCGCGTCACGCGCACAATGGCATTCGTGTCCTGCCATGTTCAACACGGCTGCCATCCCCATCAAGGTGATCGGATCGCTATCAATAATCAGTATTACGGCTGTGTCTCGATTCAAACTGCTCATATTTCCGTTTGCCCCAACGTAAACGCTCGTGTGGGCCAATCCAGTGGCGTCGTTCGCGATCCATCGACTGTACCATTGGCTTGTTTCGACCGTCGGCATGCCTCCACATGATTGGGGCTCGACCAGCTTGCGCGATCGGTGTAATCGGTTCTATGATTTGGGGCGACATTGCAGCGTAAACTGGATCGCTCGGACCGGGTAAAACATCGCGGGGACCGAGTTGCACCTGCCGTACGAGTTGGATTGTGACGCTCGATCGCCTTTTAATGTCGACATGCGTTGATGGCGTCCATCTGGGCTTGAACGGCTTGCTGCAGTTGCATCGTGAGATCGGCCACACTGGTGCGGGATTCTCCGCTCGCGATGGGAATTGGCGTCCCGAATCGTACTTCGGCGCGGCGGCGGCCGCGAACCGTAGGCAGATCACGCTCCAGGATGTCTTCTTCCAATTTGTCCAAGGTTTCGGCCACGCGCTCCAAGGAAGGTTGGCCGTCCAGATAGTCGCCGCGATAGCTGTACAGTTGCATCACAAAGAACAAGTCTTCCATATCGCGGACGAGACGCCGTTGCTCATCGGGCGGAATGTCCACGTCGGGCAGTTCTAGGTTTGCCTCCAGTTTCGCAATCACCGATTGTCGCAAAGCCTTCACGCGGTTCGGTATATCGCCTCGTCGTGAGATGGGCGTCGCGTGCCGCTGTTCGATGTGTTGTAGAATCGTTTCGACGAGTTGGCCGGTGCGCTGGCGAACGCGGCCTTGATTCGTGTAGCCCAAGTAATCGAGTTCCTTCAGGGCTATGATCGCCTCGGCCAGACGGTGAATGCGATCCTGTTCTCGCAGCTCGGGATGCGTGCGCTGAAACAGGCGTTCTTCTAACAGTTCTAGCGTTTCTAAGATGGATGAACGCACATCCTCTAAGTACCAAAACTTGATGCCGCATGGCACCGCCACAATCTCGCGTTTGGAGCGCTTGGCGGCCGACGAGGCCAGGGCCGCGGCGCCCTCTCGAAAAGGCGTAACCTCGTCGGTTGTGTGATAGACGTCTCCTTCGGGGAAAATCACCAACGGATAAGGTTCGTTTTGAAGGATATGGATCGCCTGCTTCATGGCCTGGCGGTCCGTGGCCTCGCGATTCACGCTGAAGCAACCGATGCGCTGCATGAACCAACATTCGAATGTCGAGCTCATCGAGAAGACTTGCCAAGCCACCATGAAGTACAGCGGCAAGTCCACTTGATCGGCGGCCAAATATAAGGCGGCCGAATCGTAATGCACGGCATGGTTGGGAGTAATCAACACACCATGGCCCGCGTCGATCTCGCGCCGCAAGATATCGACACCGTGAAAATCAACCTCGACGATCCTTTGCTTCCGCCGCAACATGTTTCGCCGCCATCCGCGCGTGGCGCGGATCCACCACGGAGTCAATCGCGGCGGCCACCATTGGGGCGGCGTTCCATAGGGCTGTCGATTCATATCGTGCGCCGAGCGAGTACGATTCGGCAGTTGTTCGCTCGGCGAAACAGACGATCGGCAAACCAAGTCACCGGCGAAGTCGAATGTAAGAAGTGCTAACGCGGCGACAGCGCCGCACGCTTTTCGCCAATCAATCGCAGAAGCGCCTTCTGCGGATCAGCAAACTTCTGAATCCCTTCTTCCATCAAGACACGCTCCATGAAAGCGAAGTCCACCTTCGCGTCGATGTCGGCCAGCACATCATTAGACGGCATTTGATCGACTTGTCTCGCGAATTCCAAATCCGATTCGGCCACCGCTTGATTCGTGGCGGGCGGATTGGTTTCGATGTCGCTGCCGGCGAACGACGCGACATACTTCCACGGCGCGTCCTCGGGCTTCTTCGTGCCGGTGCTGGCAAAGATCATTTCCTGCTTCAGCGGCGTTGGATGCTCGGCCCAAAACTGCTGATTCTGTTGCCAGATTCGTTTGGCGTTGACGATGCCCACTTGTCCTTGAGCAGCGGGAGCCAACTGTGGCACGTGCTTCTCCGTGAACACATCGACGCGCGATACAAAGATGCTATAGACGCTCTTGAAGCGATTCAGATTCGCCCGCCGCTGGGCGCCGCGCCACACCGCGTCGCGAGCTTCTTGGTACTGCCGATCGCTGAAGATCAACGTAACGTTCAAAGTGACGCCGGCTGCCGATAATTCTTCGAGCGCGGCGAGACCGGCGGGTGTCGCCGGCACTTTGATCATGCGATTGTCGTGATCCGCCGACCATTGTTTGCCCAGTTCGATGTAACGAGCGACTCGCTCCTCGTGAGGCATGTCGGCTTCGGGGTCCTCAAGCAATGGATCGAGTTCGAAGCTGACGTAACCATCGTCACCAGACGTTTCCTGCCACACATCTTGGAATACGTGCTGAGCCGAGGTCACAAGCTGATCGGTGACTCGCCACGCGATCTCATCATCATCCAACCCCTGATCCAAATAGTGTTCCAAGTCCGAATCGAATCGGCCCGTCTTTATCAAGTCCGAGACGATTACCGGATTGGAGGTCGCGCCGGTGGCTCCCAGCGCACGATTCTCTTGTACCAATTGGGGATCAATCGAATCCAACCAAAGTTTCGTTCCCGATGCGATCAGCGACTTCAATGCATTCGACACGCGACTCTCCTTCCGCGAGCGTAGTGGGTTTCTAGTTCAACGGTTGTCATTGTATCGAATTTCGTGCCGCGAAACGAACCGGCGTTGGCTTGGCCGGTCACACAATCCGCTTGAACTTGGCGGCGGACGTCCATCGCCTAACCTCCGCCGCAACCGCCACAGCCACCGCAACCACCTCCGCATCCACCGCCACACCCGCTGCCGCAACCACCGCCACAGCCGCCGTCGGACGAACCGAAACCGTGCGACATGTTCTCTTTCCAAGCGGCTTGCACGGGGGCCAGCGACGTGCCGGCCAATGCGGCCGCTCCGAACACGGCCACGGACATCGCCACTTGTTGGCCGCCCAACCTATCCGCGTGGGAGGCAAGTAGCTTGGGCCTCGTTTCGGACTTGTAAGACTTCAGCAGGCGATCGCCCGCCACGGTTCGCCGCCGCTGTTTGGCCAAGCTGAGCGCGGTCACCAGGGCGATCGCGCAGCCAATCACCAGAAACACAATGGGCTTGCCGCGCGTCAGGCCGAGAATCAGCTTGACGATGCCGATTCCCAGGACGCAGAGCATCAGGCCGCAGGCTGCCATGCGCCCGTTGTCCAAATCGTCGTCTCGAAGCAAGCCGTCCTTCCTGAGACGCGCGACGAGATCAGCCGCCTCGGGGCGCCCGGCCGATTGCAGTTCCGCGAACGCCACGCCGCTTTCTCCCGCTTCTTCCGCGCGGCGGTAGATCGCCGCTTCTATCGGTTCGGCGTCTTTGGGCAGCGACGCGTCCGCGGCAAACCGATGGGTCGCGCTGGTCGTGATGCCGAGCAGCTTCTTCTCCTGAGAAACGATCTTAAGCAATCCGTCGTGCGTCAGACGGCAAATCGCAGCGCTCACGGCAACACGCTCGTCGTGAGCCAGGCACGCAACTTCATAAGCCGAAAGACCGCCTTTGCGCGGGTTCGGCGACTCGCTGGCCGTCATGCCGCGAATCGCCAAGCCGCCCAACAACGCGCACAGATATAGCACCGCGTAGAAGACCAGAAACATCGGCCCTGGCATGTCGAACGGGTTCAGCGTAATCGCCACCAGCGGCAGCATCGACGCGGCCCAAACGATCCAACGGTTCGGACTTGCGAACGCGGTACCAGCCAGCGTCGCGCGTGCAGAATTGCCATCCACGATACGTCGACCGCGAATTCCGCGACTAAGCAATCCTTGGGTCAGCCACCGAGGACGCGGCACGACCCAGTTTCTTGCCGTGTTCACTCGGCGGAAGTGCAAGTGTTCACCGAAGCGGATCTCGGCCGGGGGCCAGATATCCGCGGGCGGATGCTCGCCAAAGAAACGCTGGTAGCTCGCCAGAGTGCGGCGATAGATGTCGTCGTGTTTCCGCCGTTCCGCTTCGCCACCACGCGTCGCTTCGTGATGCAGCGGACGGCCGAGCGTATCACGGCATAAGGTGTCCCAATACGAACGCGTGTAAGTCAGATGCAGGTGCCAGACCTGATCGACTTGATCTGACGGGCAGGCGACATGTTCGGCCTCCATACAAAGAAATAGAAACCGTTTGTACTCGTGGATCACGCGCCGCGCGTAAGGGAGCGTCCAGCCATTGTCTTTCGCCAGTCTCACGGAGAACCGTAGAGCGGCTCCCAAGTCGTCCAGCTCCAAGCGATCGAGCTTTTCCCACAACGCGCGTTGTTCTGGTTGCATCACGGCATCGTCCTCCCCATTGGCGAGTCACTATAGACGATGCGCGGGTCGACCGCCTTCCGCGAGCCGATCGACCGGGGAGAGCATGGCTAAGGCCGCGTGCAATACAGCGATCACGTGGCGCAAGCGGAGCCCTTAACCATTAGGAGACAGAGCCTTTCACCGAACTCGATCGAGACCGCTAATCGGCTTCCGCCTCGATCGTCACGCTCTTGCCGACCGAGATATTGAACGACGCGATCCGGTCTCGCACCTTGCCGCGTGTAATCCCCAGTATCTCGGCGGCTCGCGTCTGGTTTCCATCCGTCTCCTGCAACACGCGAGTGAAGAGAAAGCGTTCCATCGCCTCGACGGCCTCCGCGTAGAGGTTGCTCGTGTCGGCCCGCAAACGTTGTTCGATATAACCACGAATGTCGAAGCCGTTCGTCGACGCGGGCGACGCGTCCGAGTCGCCGCCGCCAGCCGCCACGGGGCCGCGTACTTCGGCGGGCAAAAACTCCGGCACGATCACCGGTCCCGACGCCTTCAATACCGCTTGCCGCATCACGCTGGCCAATTCGCGCACGTTGCCGGGCCACGCGTAATGCTTGAGGATGTCCAATGCCTCGGAAGAAAACCCTTCCATCTCTGGCCGCTTTAGTTCCTGCCGGGCGCGTCCGAGAAAGTATTGCAGCAGCAACGCCACATCCTCGCCGCGATCCCGCAGCGGCGGCAGATGGACCGTGACGCCGTTCAAGCGATAGAACAGATCCGCTCGGAAGTCGCCTTCCTCGACCATCTTTTCTAAATCCTGATTCGTAGCCGCGATCAATCGCACATCGGTGCAGATCGTCTCGCCGCCGCCCACCCGTTCGAAGCGTTGTTCCTGCAACAATCGGAGCACCTTGCTTTGCACCAGCGGGGACATATCGCCAATCTCGTCGAGAAACAGCACGCCGCCGTTGCACTGCTCGAACTTCCCAATTCGACGCCGATCCGCGCCGGTGAAGGCGCCCTTCTCATGTCCGAACAGTTCGCTTTCGAGCAGCGTATCGGGCAACGCCGCGCAATTGATCGCCATGAATGGCTGGTCGTTGCGATCGCTGTGCTGGTATAAGGCCCGAGCGACCAGTTCCTTACCCGTGCCGCTTTCTCCGCGCACCAATACCGCCACACTCTGCTTGGCGACCCGCCCCACGGCCTTCAACACATCCAGCATCCGCGGGCTGCGACCGACGAATAATTCGCCCGTCGAGTTGTCGACCGTGTCGGCTCCGAGCGCGACCGGTACGCTCATCAAACGGCGAGTCTCCAACGCCTTTTCCACGAGACTCTTGAGCTTCGGCAGATCGAGCGGCTTGGCGACGTAATCGAAAGCGCCGAGTTGGATTGCCTCGATCGCCGACTCACTACCAGCGCCCGCCGTGATGAAAATGATCGGCAACCGTCGGTCGATCTCCCGAATCTGCTGGAACAGGGCTAACCCGGACGTGTCCGGCAGCATTATGTCCAGCAACACCGTGTCGGGCTGGTGCTCGCGAAGCAACTCCATTCCTTCGTCGGCCGAAGATGCGGCCAATACGGGCTCGGCAATCTCAGCCAACGCGCGCTGCACCATATGCAACACCGTGCGGTCGTCATCGATGACTAATATCTTCGGCATGCGTTCGCTTCTTCTTCCTGAAAATGGAGCGGTCTGCCCTTTCGCGCTGCGTTAACCAAGTACGAAATGCAGGCCGGTTTTGGTTCGGCGAAATAGGTCATTCTTCGCCATTTCGCAAGAGATTGTAATGTTTGGAAATTGTTAGCAGAAGCTGTTGCCGGTCGATCGGCTTCGGGACATAGTCGTTGCAACCGACGCGGAGACACTTCTCGCGATCTCCATGCATGGCCGCCGCGGTTAACGCGATGATGGGCTGCTGAAATCCTCGAGCACGCAGCCGAGCCGTGGCATCGAAACCATTCAGAACGGGCATCTGCATATCCATCAGCACAATATCGTAAGGAACACCCTCCTGCTGGCCTCGTGACAACTCGACGACCGCTTCCTCGCCATTGTCCACCACGGTAACCGTGTCGACTTGTCCTTCTAACATCCGTCGGATCATGAATTGAATGCCGCGAGTATCTTCCGCCACGAGCACGCGGCAGGGCATCAATGCTGTACGCAATTGCGAGTCGCTGGACGAGACCTTACGGATCGGAAGCGTATCGGCATCATGCAGCACGTCGTCGCCTAGGTCACCCAACGGTAATCGCACCGTGAATTCGGCTCCTTCGCCTGGATGACTGTTGACATCGATCGAACCGTGAAGCATCTGGGTCAAACGTTGGCATATCGTGAGGCCCAAACCGGTGCCGCCGTATTTCCGAGTAACCGCCGAGTCCCCTTGTGTGAAGGCTTGAAAGATTGCC
>JAWKTM010000041.1:0-61053 GCA_041399085.1 Pirellulaceae bacterium | reverse complement strand
ACTTCGGCGATGGGGGTGCCTTCGGCGATTTTGATGGGGCGGCCGACTTCGGAGATGTTTTCGCGTTCGGCGGGAATCCCGGCCGCGGTGGTGAAGGTGGCTAGGAGATCGCCGACATCGACTTTGCCATCCGTCACTTCCATGCCATCGTCGCTGGTTTGGCCGTAAGCTTGACCGCCCGCGATGCCGCCGCCGGCGAGGACCGCGGTCCAGGCGGCTGGGAAATGATCGCGGCCGGCGTTGTCGTTAATCTTCGGCGTTCGTCCGAATTCGCCCATCCACAGAATGGTGGTGGAATCCAACAGCCCGCGGTCCGCCAAATCTTGCATCAACATCGACCAGCCAGCGTCCAGTTCGGCCGACAGGGCTTTGACGGCGTTGAAGTTGTCTTGATGCGTGTCCCAAGCAAAGCTGTTGCCGGCGACGCTTCCCAGCGAGACTTCGACGAACGACACGCCTTGTTCGATCAATCGCCGAGCCATCAAACAACCTTGCCCGAATCGGCCGCGGCCATAGGCATCGCGAACCGCCTCGGGTTCCGCCGACAGATCGAAGGCTCGCGCCGCTTCGCTGTTCATCAACTTCACCGCTTTGCGATAGACCGTGTCTTGAGCCACGGCGGCCGCGGCCGGGCGAGAGGCGAGGAAACGTTGCTGCAGCGTGTCCCAAAGTTGCAGACGCTTGTCGAACCGGCCGGTCGCGACGCCGGACTGCAAATCGTCGACTTGCAGCCGCGCGTACCCTTCGGCGTCTTGTTCGTTGCCCTGAAAATTGTCGGTCGCACCGACGGTCAGCGGCGCGTACTTTGGCCCGAGAAAACCGGGGCCGAACGCCGCTTGATTGAACGCTCGATACGGCGAAATACTGACGAAGCTGGGGATGCCGCTGGTGTCGTCTCCCAACTCTTTGCCCAACGCCGAGCCAATCGTGGGAAATCGCACCGGCCCCATCGGTTGGCGACCGGTTCGCATGAGATACGTGCCGCGGCCATGATCGCCCTCTTTGGTGCTCAGCCCCCGAACGACGGCCAGCCGATCGGCCATTCCAGCCAGTTTCGGCAGATGTTCGCTGAAGCGGAGGCCGGGCGCGTTCGTGGCGATCTCTTTGAACTCGCCGCCGTTGGCGTGACCGGGCTTCATGTCGAACGTATCGGTTTGCGTCGGACCGCCCGTCATCCACAGCAGCACGCAGTGCCGACGTTGCTGGCCCGCGGCGACCAGTTCGTCTGCCAGCAACGGGGCCCAACCGCTGCAGCTTGCACCCAACAGACCGAGCCCGGTGGCCTTCAACATTTCGCGGCGACTAATCATGGGAAAGCTCTCGATGGGGTTGGGGGACTGGCGTCGAGTGACACGGGCGGCCGCGGACTTGGCCCGCTGGAAAACGCATTCTATTCGGCCGCTGGCGTTGAGTCTTGCCGCTTCTCCGCCGATTCCTAGCGGCTATCATCATGACATGGCCGAAACCAATCAAACCGACAAGCTGCCAGAATCATCGACAACCACGCGCCGTCCGCGCGCCATCGTGCTCGGCGCGGGGGACCGCGAGCATGTTCGTTCGCAGGCCGCGCGGCTGACTCCGCAGATTCAGCAACATGCCGACGTGCTGTTGGTGGACCTGGAGTTTACGGAGGAGCTGGCCGGCGTTGAGGCCGACTTTGCCGTGGTGCTGGGCGGCGACGGGTCGATTTTGCGAGCCGGTCGTCAGATGGGAACGAATCAGATTCCCGTGATCGGCGTGAACTTGGGGAAGCTCGGGTTCCTGGCGGCGCTGTCGCCCGATGAATTCGTGGCGGTGTTGCCGGACTTGTGCGCCGGCCGGTTCGAGATGGTCGAGCACTTGATGCTGACCTGTGTTCTGGAGCGAAACGGCCGCGAAGTGGCGAGCGTTTTGGGTTTGAACGAGGTGGCTGTGTTGGCCGGGCCGCCGTTCTCGATGTTGAACGTCGATCTTTACGTTGACGGAAAATTGGCAACCACATATAGTTGCGACGGCTTGATTATCAGCACGCCGATCGGCTCGACGGCACATAGCCTTTCGGCCGGTGGCCCGATCCTGCGAAAGAATTTGCAGGCGTTCGTGATCTCGCCGGTCAGCCCGCATACGTTGACCGTGCGGCCGGTGGTGGATACGGCGGAGCGCATTTACGAAATGGTGGTTCCGCAGCCGAATGTCGGCACTTCGGTGGTGGTGGACGGACGCGTGCTGGACCAAGTGCAGCCGAATGATCGCGTGCGAGTGGAACGCGCCGCGGCTCGGTTCAAGATGATCGAAGTGCCGAATCACGATTACTATCGCACTTAGCGCGACAAGCTCGGTTGGGCCGGAAACCTGCGAATGGAAACCGACCGCCGTTAGACGCTCGATTAACCGCGACTCGATTTCAAGGAGGAAATTCGATGACGCTTCGCTCTGTGATTCTCGGTTCCGCCGCGATGGCTGCCCTTCTGTCAGGCAGCTTGTTTCTTTCGCCGTATGTGCTGGCCGACGATCAAGAAAGCCTGACTGAGAAGCTGGAGAAGGCCAAGTCGAGCGTGCCGCAGGTCGAGTTTGAATTGCGGTACAAGTTCACGCCGGGCGAAACTATCAAGACGCAGGTCGTTCACGTCGCCACGACGGAAACCAAGATCAAGGGGAACACGCAGACGTCGAAGTCGCGGGCCGTTTCGACCAAGGTTTGGAAGATCGACGCGGTGCATGAAGATGGTTCGATCACGTTCACCCATTCGGTCGAGAATGTCGAGATGTGGCAGCAGGTCACCGATCGACCGGAAGTGCGTTATGACAGCCGCACGGACGAAGAGGCTCCGCCGGAATACGAAGGCGTGCAAGAAACGATCGGTGTGCCGCTGGCCACGATCACCATCGATCGGCTGGGGAATGTGGTAAAACGCGAGGGCGGTTCGCAACGACAAGCTTCGTTGGGCCTGGGCGATATCGCCGTTCCGTTGCCCGCTGGTCAAGTGAAACTCGGGCATGAGTGGAACGCGGCGGATGAAGTCTTCGTGCGATTGGCGAACGGACAGTCGAAGCGCATCAATGTGCGGAAGCATTTTACGTTGGATAAGGTGCAGACCGGCGTGGCGACAATCAGTGTGCGGACACAGGTGCTGACGCCGACGCAGGACCCGCAAATCCTGGCTCAGTTGGCGCAGCAATTGACGAATGGAACGATCCGATTCGATGTGGATGCGGGCCGCCTGCTGTCTCGCCAAATGGATTGGGACGAGACGGTCGTGGGCTTCAATGGCGCGGATAGCATGCTTCAGTATCTGGCTCGATATACGGAAGAGCTGCAAGAAGTGACGACCGGGGCGAAGGCGAAGACGGCTGCGAAGCCGGCGGGTCCGGAGCTGCGGCGGTAGAAGTCTTTTTGGGAATCCGCCTTGGTTGCTGGGTTGCGCCGGATTGGTGCGGCGCGAAAGCTCCGACAAGGCGGAGCAGTCCAAGAGAGAAAGCTCCGACACGGCGGAGCGTTACAACATTGTTCTTGGCTAACCGTCGACCGTGGGTGGCTTCGGCGGTTCATCGTCGGCCGCGGACTTGGCCGATGGCTCTTCGCTGGATGATTGTTTGCTGTCGCTTTCGGGAGCCATTGCGACGCCAGCGGAATCTTGGGCCAGTTCCGGCATCGGACGTTCCAGATGCTCGTCCTCTAGGTACACGTCGTCCAGTTCGGTGTGATCCACGTTGGATCGAAGCAACAGATAGATGGCCGCGGCTAGACACCAGAACAAGCCGTGCATGATTCCCACGGCCACGGAATGAACCAGGCCGGCGCCGAAATCAAACAGGCTTTCGGCCATTCCCGCCGCGCCGCCGGCCGCGTTCTCGATCTCGAAGTAGCGATCCAGCCCCGAGCCGGTTGCCAGACCGAGACCCGTCAGTTGGATCACGGCGTTGGCCGAGACGCTGACAACTAGCCAGCAAAGCGCGCTGAACACGAGCGCGACGAGGGCATAGAACAAATAGTGCAGCGGTCGTTGAAATGTGTAGGAGAACGAACGGCTGAACGCTTCGAAGCCATCGCCCGATTGCTCGCTGCTGATCGCTCCCCACATCAACGGCCAACCAAACATCAGGCCGATCGACAACAACACCATGAAGAATCCGCACAGCAGCAACAACACTGGGTAGATGAAGCCGATTATGGCCGCGCCCACGTCGCTGCGCATCAACAGGCCGCACAATGCCAACGGCAAGGCGATGAGAAAGATGCCGATCAACGGCATGAAAGGCGCTGCGAAATACGACCGCCATTTGCGTAGCACGTAGCCAACGGCCGTCTTAAAGTTCATCGGCTCTTCGCGGCCCAATCGCACGACGGCGATCCGCGTGATGACTCCGCCGAAGAACGCCCAGACCGCCACGGTCCAGAGGCAACCGAACACCAAATAGGCGAATTCGCGCACGTTCAACCCCGCGCGGAACATCGTGCGAAACGGTTCGACAAATCGCCAATACACCGTGCCGCTGTTGCCCGGCAGACGTTGCATGATCCAAGGCAACGGTTGCGGAAACGCTTCGGCCGTGGGATGGACGGCTTCGAAATAAGGCCACGCATGCAACGCGTCGCCCCGCACCGTGTCAAGCTCGTCGCCGTCAACGTCAGCGGGAAACGGCCAATGCGCGTTGCGGTTCATGAGCGGCTGCAGCACGGGCCCGGCCGCCGTTAGCCGATCGTCGTCGACCACATCGCCAATGAACAGCACTTCGCTCAAACGCCATCCGATCGGCGTCAACAAAGCGCCGGCCGTTCCGCAGAACAGGATCGGCATGCTGATGGCCAAGCTAAACGTTTGCAGCAGAATTAGCCACGGACAGTGTTCGCGCCAACGCCACGGCGCCAACAGTTTCGGTCCATCCGACATGTAGCTCGTCCTTTCGACGCGGCGAGAACTTTCCGCATTACCCTAACGACCGGCGAGATGAAGGAAACGAAGCGACCTAACGGTCGTCATACTCGTCGCCGAATCCATCGTCCACGTTTTCAGGCTCATAAGGTAATCCGTAACGTTCATCCAGCCAACGTCCCAAATCGATCTGCCGACAACGTTCGCTGCAGAAGGGGACCGCGGCCGATCGCGCCGGATCAAACGGCTCGGAGCACGTCGGGCATTTAGGTTGCCGGGCGGGAGCGAGCATGGCGATATTTACGTGGCGTCCTTCGCGGGCTTGGATTCCGATTTCTTTTCCGTCTTCGCGGAACCGGAATCGGACGACGACGAACCAGAGTCGCTCGTCGATTTCTTATCGGCGGCAGCCGCCTTCTTATAGGAATCGCTGCGGTAGTCGGTTTGATAGAAGCCCGACCCCTTGAACATCACCGCCGCGCCGGTACCGAACAGCCGCCGCAGCTTCTTCTTTCCACATTCCGGGCACTTGGTTTTCACCGGTTCCGAAATGGTTTGGAACAGCTCGAAACCATGTCCGCAAGCATCGCATTCGTAATCGTAGGTGGGCATAACGGAAGAACCTCGTGGACTGTGGCGTTTGGATATCCGAGTCGCCAGCTTCGTCGGCCGCGCGACTTCGGCTGGTGGTTCAGTTGGATAGGAGTAAGCAGATGGAAGTCATTGGACGGGAGACAAGTCTTCGGCGGGAGTGTCAGGCATTGCCGGTCGAGACGATCACTTGGGCGGGCCGAACGACGCGGTCGTGCAGCAAGTATCCCCGAGAATACACCAGCGAAACCTTGCCCGGATCGTGCTCGTCGCTCGGCTGTTGCGAGATCGCCTCGTGACGATTCGGGTCAAACTCTTCGCCCAGCGGATCGATCACTTGGCAATTGTGCTTGGCCAAGATCGACTCCATCTGACCGGCGACCATTTTCACGCCTTCCAGCAAACCGCCGCCGCTTTCGCTTTGCTCGGCCGCTTCGATCGCTCGTTGGAGATTATCCACCACGCCCAGCAAATCCTTGATGAGCGGCAGCGACGCGAAGCGACGTTCGTCTTCCATTTCGCGCCGCATGCGTTTGCGAAAGTTTTCCAGTTCGGCTTGAGCCATCAGCACGCGTCGCTCGGCCTGGTCCAAGTCCGCCTTGACAGCCGACAATTCATCGCCCGGAAGTGACTGCTCGCGGGCCGCCGCGGTCGTCTCGATGGCTTGCTCCAATTCATCCAAGGCCGCGTCATTCGAAGCCGAATCCGAGTTGGCTTGCGTCGCGGATGGCTCGACATCTGGGTTTTCGGATTCTGGGTTATGAGACATCGTTTCTGAACCTCGTCGTTCCTATGCCTTATTCAAAATGTTTCCGCGCCGATTCGAAAGTCGCCGCACGGCCAGGCGGGGTTACGAATCGCCGTCACCGTCGTCGCCCGTGAAATAGTCACGCAGCTTTTCGAGAAAACCTTTGCGGTGCGGTGTGACGTGAGCGTGATCCAGCTCCGCCAGTTCGCGCAGCAGCTCCTCTTGTCGGCCGGTCAATTTCTTCGGTACTTCGATATAGGTTTGCACCAACAAATCGCCGGGACGCCCACCGCGCGGATCGGCCACGCCGCGGCCTCGCAGCCGGAACACGTCGCCGGATTGCGTTCCGGCCGGCACTTCCAACGTATCGGGCCCGTCCAGCGTCGGCACTTCGATCGAAGCGCCCAACGCCGCTTGGCTGTACGAAATCGGCAATTGAAGCACCAGATTCTTGCCGTCGCGCTGGAAGATTCGGTGCGGGCGAACGCGGACGAAACAATAACAATCGCCGGGCGGGCCGCCGTCGGGACTCGGCTCGCCTTCTTGAGGCAAGCGAATTCGCATCCCGTCGTCGATCCCGGCCGGAACCGCCACGTCCAAACGAACCTTCGCTGCCACGTAGCCAGCCCCGCGGCAGCTCGTACAAGGATCGCGAATCACGACTCCCGCGCCACGACATGACGGGCAAGTCGTCTGCACGCGGAGGATACCCGCCGACTGTACGACTTGGCCCACACCGCCACAGCGCGTACAAGTCTCGCGCGATGAACCGGGCGCGGCGCCCGTGGCGCCGCACGTATCGCACGGTTTGCTGCGAGTGAACTCGACGGTTTTTGTCACTCCACGAGCAGCTTCTTCCAGATCCAGGGTCACGTCGCAACGCAGATCCGATCCGCGTCGAGCGCGACGCGTTCTTCGTCCGCCTCCGCCGCCAAACAGCTCGCCAAAGATGCCGCCGAACGCGTCGAAGATGTCTTCCACGTCGTGAAAGTGAGGACTCGCGCCGCCCACTCCCGCATGTCCGAACTGATCGTATCGAGCTCGCTTATCCGAATCGCTCAACACCTCATAAGCTTCGGAAGCTTCCTTGAACTTTTCGACCGCCGTTTCATCTTCGCGGTTGCTGTCCGGGTGATATTTGATCGCCAGCTTGCGATACGAGCGGGCGATCTCGGCTTCCGTTGCCGTGCGGGCCACGCCGAGCACTTCGTAGTAATCTCGTTTTTCCGACATCGTGGACATGGTCTTTGTGCGGCAGCGGCGCGTCGTGCGTCGCCCAGGTAATCGAGTGGTGAAGCGATCGGCGATGTGCCGTTTCGCCAAAGCTCATGGAAAAATAGGTCGCCCCGAATGCGAGGCGACCTACTTGGTTGGTTTCCCAAATCCAGCGTTCCGCTCACGCGAAACGCGGCTTCTAATCGGGATCGCCGTTAGCGAATCGCCCCTTCGGCTTGTCGCTTCGACTTGTCTTCCTTGTCGAAGTTTGTCACCAAAGCTTCGGTCGTCAACAGCAACCCAGCGATGCTGGCCGCGTTGCCCAACGCCGTGCGCACGACCTTGACCGGATCGATCACGCCAGCCTTGTACATGTCGACGTATTGGCCGGAGTTCGCGTTGTAGCCGATGTTCTCGGCCTTCTCCGAAACTTCGTCCGCGATCACCGCGCCGTCGATGCCGCCGTTGTCAGCGATCTGACGCAGCGGCGCGTCGAGCACGCCCAAGATGATGTCGACACCGATTCGCTCGTCGCCGCGAGCGGCGCTGCGAGCCTTTTCGACCGCGGCCCTGCAACGCAGCAACGCCACGCCGCCGCCCGGCAAGATGCCTTCTTCGACGGCCGCGCGAGTCGCGTGCAAGGCGTCTTCCACACGAGCCTTCTTCTGCTTCATGTCGGCTTCGGTCTCGGCGCCAACCGAAATCACCGCCACGCCGCCGGACAGCTTCGCAAGCCGCTCTTGGAACTTCTCCTTGTCGTACTCGCTATCGACTTGCTCGATCTGAGCCTTGATCTGGCCGATCCGCTTGTCGATGTCACCGCGTTGGCCGGCGCCTTCCACGATCGTCGTATTGCTCTTGTCGACCGTGATCTTCTTGGCTTTGCCCAGATGATCCAGCGTCAGGTTCTCAAGCTGCAAGCCCAAGTCTTCGCTGATCAGCGTGCCGCCGGTCAACACCGCGATGTCGCCCAACATGGCCTTGCGGCGATCGCCAAAGCCCGGCGCCTTCACGGCACAAACATTCAACACGCCCCGCAGCTTGTTCACCACCAACAACGTCAACGCCTCGGCGTCCACGTCCTCGGCGATAATCAACAGCGGGCGACCCGTTTGGCTGACCTTTTCCAAGATCGGAACCAAGTCGCGAATGTTGCTGATCTTCTTCTCGTGAATCAAGATCAACGCGTTCTCCAACAACACGTCCATTTCGGCCGGACGGTTGATGAAGTACGGCGAGATATAACCCTTGTCGAACTGCATGCCGTCGACATACTCGACCGTCGTTTCGCGGGTCTTGCCTTCTTCGACCGTGATCACGCCGTCCTTGCCGACGCGATGCAAGGCATCCGCCAACAGCTCGCCGATCACCATATCGTTGTTGGCGCTGATCGCTCCGACTTGAGCCACTTCGTCCTTGCTCGTTACCGGCTTGGACATTTCCGTCAGCTTGGCGACCGCCGCATCCACGGCCTTGTCGATGCCGCGACGAATCGCGGTCGGGTTGCTGCCCGCCACGATGTTTCGCAGACCTTCCTTGAAGATGGCTCGAGCCAGAACCGTCGCCGTGGTCGTGCCGTCGCCGGCCAGATCCGACGTCTTCTGAGCGACCTCGACCACCAGCTTCGAGCCCATGTTCTCGAAGCGATCTTCCAACTCGATTTCCTTGGCTACCGTCACGCCGTCCTTGGTCACCGTGGGACCGCCGAACGACTTGTCGATAATCACGTTGCGGCCGGTCGGCCCCATCGTGATGGCGACGGCATTCGCCAGCTTGTCCACGCCTTGCAGCATCTTCTGCCGGGCGTGATCCTCGAACATCAATTGCTTAGCCACGTGAATGATCCTTATCCAAAGTGTTTGATTCGGGTCCGACGAACAACGACTACTTCACAACCTTGGCGAGAATGTCGCTCTCGCGGAGGATCTTCACTTCGTTGCCATTGATTTCGATGTCGGTTCCGCCGTACTTGCCGTAGATCACTTCGTCGCCAACCGCCACCGACAACTCGCCCCGCTCGCCGCTGTCCAACAACCGGCCCGGACCAACCGCCACGACGGTGCCCCGTTGCGGCTTTTCCTTCGCCGAGTCCGGCAACACGATGCCGCCCGCCGTCGTTTGCTCGGCTTCGATCGGCTCCACAACCACGCGATCGTCCAACGGTCGAATGTTCAACTTAGCCATACGTCAAATTCCCTTCAGTATCGTTTATGTTCGTAATGGATTGGTTCAAAGAAACGTAGTTGTTCAGAGGTTGGTCGGCTTACATCATGCCGCCCATACCTCCCATGCCACCCATGCCCATATCACCCATGCCGCCACCCATACCGTGGTCGTGGTGATCGTGGTGATCGTCGTCGTCCTCTTCTTTCGGAATGTCGGTGATCAACGACTCGGTGGTCAGCAACAGCGAAGCGACGCTGGCCGCGTTTTGCAAAGCGGTCTTTACGACCTTGGCCGGGTCAATCACGCCAGCGGCAACCAAGTCGCCGTATTCGCTGGTGTCGGCGTTGAAGCCTTCGTTCTTGCCCTTCAAGCGGCGAACGCGATTCACCACGACGGCGCCTTCCAGACCGGCGTTCTGAGCGATTGCTCGCAGCGGCGCGTCGAGCACGTTGCGAATGATATCGGCGCCGTGCTTCTCGTCGCCTTCCAGACCCAGCTTGTCGATCGCCTTTTCCGCGCGAATCAACGCCACGCCGCCGCCCGGCACGATGCCTTCTTGCAACGCTGCGGCCGTGGCCGCCTTGGCGTCTTCCAACAACGCCTTGCGTTCTTTCATCTCGGTTTCGGTCGCGGCGCCGCAGTTGATCTGAGCCACGCCGCCAGCCAGCTTGGCCAGCCGCTCTTGCAGCTTTTCGCGATCGTACTCGCTGTCGGTCACTTCGATCTCGCGGCGAATCTGCTCGGCGCGACCATCGATGTCGGCCTTCTTGCCAGCGCCGCTGACGATGATCGTTTCTTCCGACGTGATCTTGATCTTCTTGGCGCGACCCAAGTCGCTCAGCTTGACGCTTTCCAAGTCGATGCCCAGATCCTTAAAGATCGGTGTACCAGCCGTCAGCACGCCGATGTCGCCCATGATCGCCTTGCGTCGATCGCCGTAACCCGGGGCCTTCACCGCACAGACACTCAAGATGCCGCGCAGCTTGTTGACCACCAACGTCGCCAACGCCTCGCCCTCGATATCCTCGGCGATGATTAGCAACGGCTTCTTCGACTTGCTGATCGCTTCGAGCAACGGGATCAGCTTCTTGTTAGTCGAGATCTTTTCCTCGAACAGCAACACGTAGCAGTCGTCCAACTCGACCGTGACTTCGTCTTGATTGGTGACGAAGTGCGGCGAAAGAAAACCGCGGTCGAACTGCATGCCTTCGACCACGTCCACGTAAGTCTCGCTGCCGCGACTCTCTTCGATTGTGATCACGCCGTCCTTGCCAACCTTCAGGAAGGCGTCGGCCAGCACCTTGCCGATCGATGGATCGTTGTTGCCAGCGATCGTCGCGACTTGCTCGATCTCTTTCTTATTCTTCTCGTTAATCGGCGTGGCGAGCTTGCCAACCGCTTCCGAAACCGCATCGGTCGCCTTGGCGATGCCACGCGACAGAGCCATCGGGTCCGCTCCGGCCGCAATCATCTTCAAACCTTCGCGGAAGATCGCTTCGGCCAGCACCGTGGCCGTCGTCGTTCCGTCGCCAGCTACGTCGTTCGTCTTGCTGGCCGCTTCTTTCACAAGCTGCGCGCCCAGATTCTCGAACGGGTCATCCAGCTCGATGTCCTCCGCCACGGTAACGCCGTCTTTCGTTACCTTCGGGGAACCCCAACCCTTGTCGAGCACGGCGTTGCGGCCGCGAGGGCCGAGCGTGCTGCGAACGGCCCGGGCCAGCTTCGACACGCCAGCCAACAGCGGCTGGCGAGCGTCGTCGTCAAACACGATTTGTTTTGCCACGGTGTAAACTCCTCTTGTGGAACAAACGATCTCATGACGGCGGGCGAACAAGCGGCGAATCCTTGTCTCCGGCTTGCCTCGCCCCGTCGATGTGCGAGGTGGGAAAGGTCAATCGGCCGAGACTGCCAAACGTCGAAAGTGGCAGTTGGACCGATAGACGGGCCAGGGATAAGCAATCACCGTGCCACTGTGATAGCATGCGTCGCAAGTGGTTGATTCACAGTGATTTGCGACGAAAAGAATTGCGGACGACAAGTTCGTAACCTGTCATCGCTGCCAATTTGGCAAGTGGCTGCCAATTATGTCGTTTCGGCAGAACGACGCCAGATTTGGGCGACGGAAGCATTGGCCATGCATGCTTCAGCGCATGTTTCGGACCACGCCAACCACGACGCCCATAACTTCGGCGTTGTCCACGTAGATCGGCTGCATCGACTTGTTGGCCGGCTGTAATCGAATCCGTTTGCGTTCTGGGAACCAATATTTCAGCGTCGCTTCGCCCTCGTCGGTTTGAGCCACGACCATGTCGCCTTTGTTGGCTTCCTTCTGGCGACGAATCACGACGAAGTCACCGTCGTCGATATGCGCGTCGACCATCGAGTCGCCACGCACTTCCAGCACAAACAAATCGGGGCCCGAGAACACTTCGCCAAAGTCGATGCGGTCGGCCTGCGAAAAAGCTAAGTTCGTTAAGCCGGCCGCCACGCTGCCGACCAACGGCAATCCTTTCTCGCTGCGGCGGGCCTTGTCGGTCAACTCGATCGCTCGCGACTTGTTCGGACTGCGGCGAATAAATCCCTTGCGCTCCAACGCTCGCAAATGGCACATCACGCCGTTGGGCGAAGTGATCCCGAACTCCTCGCCAATTTCACGCACGGTGGGACCGTATCCACGCTTCGTCATCTTTTCATAGATCATGTCCAAGACTTCTTTTTGACGTTCGGTCAAAGGCAACTTCAACATGGCAATGTCCTTTGCGGCGACAAGGCTGCGAGGTGTGACGGAAAACGCTGGTGAAAAGCTTAATATACGGCCGTTCACAGTCAATAGCGCCTGTACAGTAGACGCTCGTCAAGCTCGCTATTCGCGCCGCTCGACGCCCGCCCGCCAGACGAATATCGTGGAACGTTCTTCGAACCCGCCGCGGCCTTCGCCGACCGCCTTCTTTCCCCAAGCCGACCGCACCCATGAAATATCAAGAACTCATCATTCTGCTCCCCTGCCACAGCTTGGAAGATTTCCCGACGCATCATTCGGGCGAGGACGCCGAGGGCTTGCTGGCCGCTTGGACGGCGCTTTGGCACCCGGCGTTGATTGCGGCGGTCGAGTCGATGCCGACTTGGTACCGCGTCGACACGCCGCCAGAGCAGGTCGCGAATCGGCTGATCGTCGTTCCGTCGGTCAGCGCCGCGGAGCTGCCGACCGGTTTCGCTCAGCGAGTGAAAGACGAAGGCGGACGCTTGATCCGTCGCAAGACCGACCGCCGCGAGATCATCGAAGCGGCGCTTGAGTCGCTGGAGCTGGACGCCAACGCCTGTGATCCCGAGTTGGTCGGCGATTTTCTCGCGCTCGCTTATGCATACTTGCAGATTCAATTGCTGACGCGGCAAATGCGATACGCCAGCAACTTGGACGAAACGTACTTTCGCAATCAAATCGTGGCGGGCGCGCAAGCCGCGATGGCCGGCGACTCGGAGGAAGCTCGCCGACGCCTGACCGCCTGTTTCGATGTCTTGGCTCAAGAACGCGACCATTTCTATTCGGTCGACATCTATATGGTCGACATCACGTTGGTGGCCCCGACGACGCTGGCGTCGCTGGTCGCCGAGTTGGATGCGCCGACGCCAACAAACTTGTTGATGCGAGGCGAGTTGCTCGAACAGCTAACGGCCGAGCAGCCGGAGTTGGCCGCGCGCTTGAAGCGAGCGGTCGAAGCGGGCGAGGCCGCGGTAATCGGCGGCGAAGCGGTCGAGCGGCGGTTGCCTTTGCTCAGCAGCGAGTCGCTGTTGGCCGAACTGCGACGAGGCCAAGCGGTCTACGAAGCGCATCTGGGGCAGCCGTTGAAAGTTTACGGCCGATTTCGTTTCGGACTGACTCCGATGCTGGCTTCCGTGTTGCACAAATTGGATTATGACGGAGCGCTTCACGCGTCGCTGGAATCCGGCAGCGTCCCGGCCGGCGCACAAGTAAAAACGCGGTGGGAAGGCGCCGACGGCGCGGGGATCGATGCTTTGGCTCGCACGCCGCTGGACGCCTCGAAGCCCGAGACGTTCCTGTCGCTGGCCATGAAGATGGGCGAATCGATGGACATGGACCACGTGGCCACGGTGTGTTTAGCGCATTGGCCCGGCCACTCGTGCGTGTGGCTGGACGATTTGCGGCGAGTCGCCCGTTACGGAAACGCCTTGGGCAAGTTCGTGACGGTCGACGAGTATTTTCGCGACACGGTCTATCCCGGCCAAAACGATCGCTTCGAGGCTCATCAATACAAGTCGCCGTACCTGAAACAGGAAGTGATCCGCAAACAGCCGAACCCACTTTCGTCGTGGATTCGCTACTGGCAATTGAACGCCCGTTTGCAGGCGGCCGAATCGCTGGGAACGCTGGCCGCGTTGTTGACCAAGGACGGGGCCAACGACCTCGCGCCGCTGCGCGACAAGATCGATCGCATGACCGAACCGCCGACATCGGAGTCGTCTGGCGATTCGCCGAACGCCGCCATTCTGGAGGCGATTGAAACGGAGATCGAGGCCGTGATCCAAGCGGGAACGGCCAAGCTGCAGAAGATGTTCACCAAGTCCGGCGGCGCGCAGGAAAACAGCTACTTGGTCATCAATCCCAACAGCGCCGTTCGGCGCATGGCGATCGACACGCCGAACTTGAGTTACCTGCCGTCTGTCGAGCGACCGATCTACGCGGCCGAGGAAACCGTCTCGGGCAAGCAAGCCATCGTCGACGTGCCGTCGCTTGGGTACGTATTGGTTCGCGGCGACGCGAAAGCCAAACGCAGTCGCCGCGTGCCGCCGCCGCTGGGCGAGGAGTTGATGATTCGCAACGAGTTCATGGAAGTTCACTTTGACGGCGTAACCGGCGCGATTCGAGCCGTCCACGACTACAAATCACGCACAAATCGCATGTCGCAACAACTGGCGTTTCGCTTGCCCGTGGCCAAACAACGTCCAGGCGATGCGTGGCAGGATCCCGACGAGAGGGTTCAATACAGCGTGATGGCGGCCGATTCGGTTCGGGTCACTTCGGCCACGACCATGATCGGCGAGATGACGACGAGCGGCCGACTGCTGGATCGCGAAGGCCAGACGTTGGCAACTTACCAACAGATTAGCCGCCTACATCGCGGCAGCCGCGTATTGGAGTTGGACATCGAGCTGAATCCGCAGACCGAGCTTGGCTCCGATCCGTGGAACTCGTATTTCGCCTGCCGCGTCGCCTGGAACGACGAAAGCGCCGATGTGTTCCGCACGGTCAACAATGTCCGGCAACCGGCGGGCAGCAAGCGATTCGAGGCGCCTCTATACGCGGAAGTCGAGAACGGCGATGAGCGGCTCACGATTCTCACGGGCGGGCTGCCCTATCACCGCCGAGTTGGGCTGCGCGTGATCGATTCGCTGCTGATCGTGCGAGGCGAATCGGCTCGACGGTTCCGTTTGGGCATTGGCCTCGATGTGGCGTACCCAATGACCGAGGCGATGCATTTCATGTCGCCCGGCATTGTCATCCCGCTGACCGGCGTCGCTGCGAACGGCCCGCCGTCCGCTTGGCTGCTGCACTTGGACGCCAAGAATGTGGCCACCACGCATTGGTCGCCGCTGGTGGAAGAGGGTTCGATCATCGGCTTCCGCGTGCGTTTGCAAGAGACCGCCGGCCGGATGGCGCGGACCAAGCTTTCCGCTTTCCGCCCCATCGCGAAAGCCCGACAAGTCGACTTCCGCGGCTTGCCTCTTGGAGAATGCCAGATCAAAGACGGCGCGGCCAGCATCGAACTCTCAGCCAACGAATGGGTGGAAGTCGAGCTGACATTCACATAATACAAATTCACATAGTGCAACAACTAACCGGGGAGATTCGGCAGATCAAATAGTCGACGCACTTCGACCGTTCCCACACGGGCCCCGGAGTGTTGGGCGGCGACGGCGATCGCCTCGTTCAGATCGCGAACGTGGATCAGATAGTATCCACCGAGGAACTCACGAGTTTCGGCGAAGGGACCATCCGTCACAATTCGGCGGCCTTCGCGAATCCGAACGCTCGTGGCAGTAGCGACCGGATGCAGCGGCGAGGCACTAATATATTGCCCCCGCGAATCCAATTGCCGTGTTAGATCGGCGGCTTCCGCCTGAGCGGCTTGAAGCGCGGCCGGCCCGGCTTCATTCCAGGTCGCCTCGTGATCGTAGCAAAGCAACATATATCGCGATTGGGTCGCGCAGTTAGACGTTGGTGCTGCGAACTTATCGGCTGGCAAGCCTTCCAGCGAAGCAACCGGTCGCACTTCGACGGTCCCCTTCTTTGCCCCGGGAAGGCGACCCGCGATGGCGATGGCCTCGTCAAGATGCGGCACGTCGATCAAAAAGAAGCCGCCAAGCTGCTCGACGGTCTCGGCGAAAGGGCCTGCGGTTACGATCGGTTGACCTTGCCGTACGCGAACGCTGGCTGCCGTCGCGACCGGATGTAACGGGGATGCCGCGATGAACTGGCCTTTCGATTGCAAGTCATGGCAAACCGCGGTGGACTCGACCGTACAAGCGTTCCACTCTTCCTCGGTCCAAGCGTTCTCCGGGCTATAGACAAGTAGCATGTATTTCACAGCGAAATCTCCGCGCTCTGGCTCTCATGCTGCGAACCACCCAGCAGTAATCGAAAGATCACCGACCGTCTCAATGCCAGTCCAAGCCACGCCAGTACACCAATGATGACCGGAAAATACCACGGATCGCCAATGCGTAGGTGGGTGAAAATGGCGCCACCTAGGTATCCCGTAATCAGGATCGCACCCAGGAACGACGTGCGAGGAATGAGGTAAAGCAACGTGACCGCAATCTCGATGATGCCAATCGTCGGCAGCAACGCAAGCGGTATCCCGATCTTGTCCATCATTTCATTCTTGCCTGGCCAGTCCATGAATTTCGGAATTCCGCTGGCTCCGATTAGAAACAGACCAACCAGCGCCGTGAGAACCCAGCCAGTGATGCGTTGTGCTTTGATTGTCATTGTTTAGTCTTATCGGTATGTGCCATTCTTGTGAATAGCCGCTATTCCCCCGCCGCGGCGCGTTCCAATGTGGCAATGTCTAGCTTGACCATATTCAACATCGCGGCGGTGACTCGTTGAGCCACGCCCGGTTCGGGACTGGCGAGCAACTCCGGCAAAATTCGCGGTACGATTTGCCACGACAATCCCCAGCGGTCTTTCAGCCACCCACACATGGAAGCCGAACCGCCGTCGGCAAGCAGATTGTCCCACAGATGATCCACCTCCGCTTGGTTCTCACAACTCACCGCGAGCGAGATGGCTTCGGAAAACTTGAACACCGGTCCGCCGTTCAACGCGACATACTCGACGCCGGCCAGCGAAAACTCGACGGTCATCACCGTACCGGCTGGCGCCATGCCTCCTTCGGGATAGCGACTGACTTTATGAATTCGGGAGTCGGGGAACAGGCCGCAGTAGAACTCCGCTGCCTGTTCCGCGCCGCTGTCGTACCATAGAAACGGCTTGATTTTCTGGAGTGTCATATCAAGTGCCCTAGGAAACCCGTGTGTATTTTCCCGTCATGAATCGAACCCACGATCCATCGGGGGTTTGTACTTGCGACAGCAACAAATAGTGGTCCTCGTCAATGAGTTGAATGATGTCTTGGTACTTGGACATCGTTCCGTCGCCCGCGAAACTGGGGCCTTCGGAATCTAGTGTTAGCATTTTGCGATCCGCGTCGAGCTGCCCGTCGTACGGCCACAAATGGGTCATGCACGACGCCACGAATGTCCCTACAAAGCGGCCTTTGGCTGGGTCATATCCCAGCGTGAATAATGATCGAGCCGGCAGGCCGTCGGGCGCGGTACTCTCCATTTCGCCGAGCGTCCATAGCGATCCAAGTGCCGTCGTCTTTTGAGAGCCGGAGGATTTAACGGGAGGCTGGTCCGGTCCCATCACACATTCGCACTCGAAATTCCACTCTCCAACAAGCTGAAGCAACCATTGGTGTTCGGCGGTAGGTTCAGGAGTCTGCATCGGTTGTTCCTTTCAATTGAAGGTAGCGATTAGTAAACAATGTAAAAGTATCAATTCGGATTCGTGCCTGGCACCATCACCATCCAGGCGACACCGAATTTGTCCGTAACCATCCCATAACGCGGCGACCAGAAAGTCTTCACCAATGGCATGTCGACCGTCCCACCATCGGACAATGCATTAAACACGCGATCCGCATCCATCTCGGTTGGAACGCTCAGGGCGAGCCGAAATCCATCGAAATTCGATCTGGAATCGCAACCGTCGGAAGCCATGACGGTCATCTCGCCGACCTGAAATTCGCTATGCATTATTTTCGTCTCGAAGCCGGACTCGAGCATCCCCGGCGGGGTCGGTTCGGGACTTTCGTCGAACCGCATGACCATACCAATTTTCGCCTGTAGCGCTCTCTTATAGAACTCGAGCGCCTCCTCACATCGCCCGCCAAAGAAGAGATACGGACGCACGGTTGCTTTTTCCATTGAAATGGCCGCTTCGAGTTTCGCCTCTTGCTCGCGCAACTCGGGTGTCATCGCTTCGCCAAAGTCGTCGGCTTCGAACAAGGGACGTATCTCGATGTCCGATTCTTCTGGCATGGGGTTCGGGCATTTCTTCACCCACTCGACTGCCTCTTCCAGTGACGACACTTCCCAAATCCAATATCCAGCCACCAGCTCTTTCGTCTCGGCAAATGGTCCATCAATGACCGTCCGGTTGTTGCCGGAAAAACGTACTCGGACCGCTTTCGAAGTTGGGTGCAGCCCGGCGCCGTCCTTCATAACTCCCGCTCGGAACAGCTCTTCGTTGAACCGCCCCATGTCCGCGAGCAATTGTTCACTGGGCATCTCTCCCGCTTCGGACGACTTGCTGGCCTTAACGAACACGACAACTTTCATGGGTATCTCCGCTGGGAATGGCGTTGGAAGCGAGCGAGCAACTTCTGCTTTCTCGAGCTAGTCGAACGGGAATTGGCTAGATCGACAATCCCGCCAAAGTTTCTTCGGTTTTCTCAAACCATCAGCTCTCTTAATCGCTGCTCAAGAAACCGTCGCTCCGGTTCCTGCTTGGCGTGCGACAATGCTTCGCGGAACGCGGCGGCTGCTTCGTCGAGCTTACCGGCTCGACGGAAAAGTTCGCCGCGCGCCGCGTGAAACAGGTGATACCCCGCCAATTCCTTTCGCCCGTCCAGCCGCGCGATCAAATCTAAGCCGGGTTCCGGCCCGTCGCGCATGGCGATCGCCACGGCTCGATTCAATTCCACAATGGGCGACGGTGTGGCGTGCATCAGCAGCTCATACCATGTGACGATCTGGCCCCAATTCGTTTCCGCGGCGGAAGGAGCGGCCGCGTGCTCGGCCGAGATCGCCGCTTGGATCGTGTAAGCGCCGACCTCTCCCGTGGACAGTGCTCGCGCCAACCAGTCGCGCGCCTCGCCAATCATCGTCCGATCCCACAACGTCCGATCTTGATCTTCCAACAACACCAAATCGCCGGCCTGGTCGGTGCGAGCCGGCCGGCGCGATTCGTGAAACAACATCAGAGCGACCAGCCCGAAAACCTCAGCGTCGGGAACCAATTCGCACAGCAACCGGCCCAGTCGGATCGCTTCGCCCGTCAACTCCCCGCGCGTGTGGAACTCGCCCGACGACGCCGAGTACCCTTCGTTAAACACGAGGTAGCAAACCGCCAACACCGATTCGAGCCGTACCGGCAACTCGTCCCGATCGGGCACCCGGTAGGGAATTCTTGCGTCCCGAATCTTGGCCTTGCCGCGCACGATTCGCTGGGCAATCGTCGCTGGCGCTACGAGAAACGCCGAGGCGATCTGCTCGGTCGTTAGGCCGCAGACTTCACGCAGGGTCAGAGCCACTTGCACCGCCGGATCGATCGCCGGGTGGCAGCAGGTAAAGATCAACCGCAACCGATCATCTTCGATGTCTTCGTCGGCTCGGGCGGAATTAGCCTGGGCGACTTGCTCTTGCCGTTGCAAAATCTCGAATTGAAAGTCGTCGAACCTCGACCGTCGTCGAACAGCATCGATCGCTTTGTGACGGCCGGTTGAAACGAGCCACGCACGGGGATTTGCCGGCACGCCATCTCGCGGCCAAACCTCAGTCGCCGCCGCGAAAGCCTCGGCCAAAGCCTCTTCCGCTAAATCGAAATCGCCCAGCAGCCGAATCAACGTCGCCAACACACGCCGCGACTCGGAGGAAAAGACATCGGCGATGCGAGAAGTCGAAGAGCGACTCACGATTCTGCTCGAATTATGAGCCACGCGCTCCCCAACTATGGCTTCGTAATCGCCCGCGCAAACTCACCTTCATACACGGCCCATTCAGAAAACACATGGCCGTGCGAGAGTGCCCCCCGAAGGACTCGAACCTTCGACCCGCTGATTAAGAGTCAGCTGCTCTACCAACTGAGCTAGGAGGGCTTGGATTGGGTGTCGAAAACAGGGGATGCGGTGGTTTCATGCGTCCAGTGTTTCGACTGTTGAGGCAGCTATCGTATCATCCACTCGGTCTGCTTCAAGGGGGTCGCTGGGGTGCGAAACGGTTGAAAAGCGGGTGAGTGAGGTAAGTGCTGGCTGCGTTGGATTGGGCTGCGTTATCTCGGCAGGGTACGGGACAAGGGGCGATTGGATTGGGTTCGCGGTGTGCGGCGGTTTTCGCTGGCCGAAAGGGAATTTCCCGTCGGGAAAGGCAACGTTTTTGGGCGGGAGTTTCAAATCGTGGTGAATCGCGGAGCGGGCGGGGCCGTGGCGAAATCCGTCGGGGCGATGAACAGTGCGCCGGCATTGGTGTGGCGGGCGAGTTGGTCGGCGGTCATGCCTTCGACCGCGGTGGTGAGCAGCAGGTGGACGCGGCCGCTGAGTTCCACGAGCTGCGGACATGTCACACGTGGCGATCGGGGGCAACGCCATACTTGCTGAAGTTCGCCGGTGGCCAAGCGGTACTGGCGAGCTTCGCCGAAGTCCGCGTCATTCGGGTTGAACATGGCCACGATCACGCTTTGCTCATCGGGCGTCGCGATCATGCCGTCGGGAACGGCGGGGTCGTCGGTCAGATCGATGAATACTTGGCGCGGACCGAGCCGGCCGGCTTCGATATCCAGCCGGTAGGCCACGATTTGCCGCGTGGGCGAGTCGATGTCGTACAGCGTAAGTTCGTCGCCGCGGCTCTTGACGAACTTGCCGTTCGAGCAAATCTGGTCGTCGCGGAGGCGAATCGTTTGGCGATCGGCGGCTCGCCACAGGTACAGTCCGGCTTTGGCCGTGGCGAACCGAAGGTCCTTGAGGCCGAAAATCAGATTACCTTCCCACAGGCAGGCATCGTTGACGATCGTTTCGTCGACCTCCGCGTCGAGTCCCTCGCACAGCACGGATGTTTCGCCTTGCCGGAGATCGAACAGGACGACTCGCCGTTCCAAGCCGATCACGAATAGGTCGGGTTGATCGGTTGGGAAGGCGAAACCGGGGCGGCCCTTCAGCGGGTAGTTGACGTTCGTTCGTCGTGCGACATCGAGCACGTTGAGCGAACCGGTGCGATCGTTGTCGCCGTGCTGGATCGCCACCCACGAGACGCGGCCGTCGCCCAGTTCGTAGGGGCCTTCGGGCAGGAAACGCAGGCGAGGATCGTCGGAGGCGAAAAGCACTTCGGCGTCGACAACAGACATGGGTGAATTCCTTCGAGTCAGACGGAACGACACGCGGCTCGGCGCGGACGTATGCAGGCTGTCGAGGCTACGGTGGGCCAAGTCAGCGGCCGCGTTGATTCTGACAGATTTGTGATTCGTCGCAATTCTGGGGATGGGCGCGACGACTCGCATACGCCGGGGCTTTGTTCTACAAGTGCCATAATTCGGCGGTCGCGGCGAAGTTGCGGCGAAGTTTGCGCCAGGCGGTGTGAGAGACGCGGGCCGCTAAGCTGATTCACGAAGACACGGGCACAATAGCGGAACGCAAGCAACGGCGGAGGCAAAACGTGGCGGCGAACAGTGGTGCTGGAAAATGGATCCTGGCGAGCGTTCTGGCTTTGGCTGCCATCGCGGGCGGCGTCTATTTCTTTTACCCAGCCGGCGATGAGCCAGGGCCTGCCGAGGGCGGCGGACTGACGATCGAGCAGCGGGTGGCGTTGGTCGAGGAGCAGAACGTAGCGGTCGGCTTGCTCGAGAATGGACGCAATGGCGATGCGGCCGAGCGATATGCGTTGATGGTCACGGCGGCTCCGGGCGAGATGCTGCCGCTGCGCAATTTGGTGATTGCTCGGCTACTGGGATTGGACGAGCTGAAGCAACGAATGTTGGCCGAAGCGGCGGCGGACGACGTGCGGGACGCGGCGATGCGAGCGGCTGTGAAGTCCGCGATCGACGCCGCCGAGCAGCTTGTCGATCGCCAGCCGGATGCGTCGACGGCTCATTGGCTGGCGGCTTTGGCGTGGATGGCCGAACAGCCGGTTCCGCCCGATCCCGAGGCTTTGCAGCGAGCTTTGGCGCATCTCGAAGCGGCGAGCGCGACGGCCGGCGAAGTCGTCGCGCGATACGCGCTGTTCGACATGACACAACATGCCGACGATCCGGCGCTCGTGGCTCGCGGCCAGGCGGCGCTGCGCGAGGCATACGAGGCCGCGCCAAACAATCTCACATTGCTCCGTTATTGGTTGGTCACGCAAGCTCGTCGGCAGGACAAAGACATCGTCAAAACGCTGACCGACGCCAAGGCCGTGATTCAACCGCTGAAGAAACGCACGACGATCGACCTTGAACAACTATTGCAGGACGCTTATCAAGCCGTGGACGACGGCAATTGGCAGGTGGTGTTCGCGAAAGTTAGTGGCTTCAGCAATGTGATCAGTAGCGACGACTTTACTCGTAGCGATTTGAAACGCGTCGCGCCGCATCCGCTGGAGTTCGTGATGCATCGGTTTTCGGACGAGTTCTACGCGGGCTTGCCCGAAATTGATTGGGACGAGTCGACGGCGATTGCGATTCAGCTTCGGCCCGCGGATGAGGCGAAATGGCCAGCGATCGAAGCGAGTGGCGTCACGGATTTGCGAGCGATCGACGTGAACTTTGACAACGCGGTGGACGTGGTTTCGATCGAGCCGAAGCGGCTAAAAATTCACACTCGCGATGAGGCAGCCGCAGCTTGGGCTTTAGCGGCCGAAACGGAGTTGCCGGAGGGTTTGGATCAGTTCGTAATGGCCGACTTGTTCATGGTCGATTCGACGCGCCGTCCGATGACGCCGACGGTATCGGCCGCGCGGGATGAGGATGCGGCGGCCGCGGCCGAAGCGGCTCGTCGATTCGATACCTATCAGTCGGTGATCGCTATCGGGCCGAGTGGCCTGCGATTGATTCGCGTGGACTTGGACGAAGCCGATGCGGCACGTTTGCAGGACGTGACCGAAGCGAGCGGCATTGCCGGTTTGAGCGAGGTGCGGGCCGTGTTGCCGATCGACATTGAACACGATGGCGATCTTGATCTGGTGACTTCGTCGGCCGAAGGCATCCGCGTTTGGTCGAATCGCGGGAACATGTCGTTCGACAACATCAGCGAGTTTTCGGTGTTGCCGCCGGCCGACGTCTCGATGGCGACGATGGTGGCGGTCGATTGGGATCGCGACGTGGATCTCGATATCGTGGCGGCTGGTCCGCAAGCCGACTCGCTGGGCGTGCTCGAAAACGTGCGACACGGTCAGTTTCGTTGGCGGCCGCTGGGCGACGAGTTTACGAAATTTGCGTCGGCGAGCAGCCTGAGTTTGGTGGATGCCGACAGCAATGTTTCGTGGGATTTGGTAGCGGTTGGTGAGTCGGGCGCGGCGTTGTTGCAGACGTCGACACCGTTGCCGGGGACGGTGAAGGCGTTGGCCGAGAAGAGCTTTTCCGAGCAAGCGGCTCGGCGCGGTATGACCGTGGACTTGGACAACGACAGCTTCACGGACTTCGTGACTTTGGGCGACGACGGGCTGCGCGTGTTCCGCGGACGCGGCTCGGCGGGCTTCGTTCCGTTCGACGGCGCTTTGCCCGAGCCGATCAGCCCGGCAGCGTTCGACGTGGCGGACTTGGATGCGGATGGCGATCTGGATTTAGCCGTGGCGACGGGCGGCGGCATTCAATGGCTGTTGAATGACGGAGGCAATCGAAATCATTGGATCGACTTGCGCGTGCGGGGCATCGATCCGCTGTCGCCCAGTGGCCGTGTGAATCACTTCGCGATTGGCAGCTTGGTCGAAGTGCGGAGCGGTTTGCGATATCAGCCGTTTGTGATTTCGCAACCGACGACGCACGTCGGCTTGGGGCGCGTCGAGCAGCCGGATTTAGTGCGAGTGACGCTGACGAATGGCATTCCGCAGGTGGTGTTACAACCGCAAGCCGATCAGGTCGTGTTCGAAAAGATGATCCTGAAGGGATCGTGCCCGTTCGCGTATACGTGGACCGGCGAGCGATTTGAGTTCTTCACGGATTTGCTGTGGGCCGCGCCGCTGGGATTGCAGTCGGCCGAGGGCGTGCTGGCGCCGTCGCGACCGTGGGAGTATCTGCTGTTGCCGGGCGACCGGCTGGCGGCCAAGGATGGCGAGTATGTTTTGCAGGTGACGGAAGAGTTGTGGGAGGCCGGCTACTTTGACCAAATCGAATTGATTGCCGTCGATCACCCGAGCGACGTGGCGATCTACTCGAATGAAAAAGTGGGGCCGCCGTCGATCGCCGAGTTTCAACTGCACGCGGTTCGTCAGCCGCATCGAACTGTTCGCGCGAACGATCAGGCTGGACGCGATTGGTCGGCGGCTTTGGCCGAACGCGACGGCCGCTATGCCGTTGCGTTCGACGGGCGAATTCGACAGGGATTGACCGAGCCGACGTATATCGAGTTGGACTTGGGGCAGCTTGATTCGCCGGAACGGATCACGTTGTTTCTGACTGGTTGGATTCAGCCGGGCGACACTTCGCTGAACATCGCGTTGTCGCAAGACCCGCGGCTCGAAGCGGCTCGGTATCCGTCGATTCAAACGCCGGATGCGGATGGCAACTGGCGCGAAACAGTTCCCTTCATGGGCTTTCCGGGCGGCAAGCCGAAGACGATCGCGGTGGATTTGAGCGACGTTTTCACGGGCGAAGACTATCGGCTGCGGATCGCGACGACGGCCGAAATCTACTGGGACGAAGCGTTCTTCACGGTGGACGAAGCGGCGGTGGAAACTCGCACGGAAAGTCTCCTGTTGGTTTCCGCCGACTTGCATTATCGCGGCTTCTCCGCTCGGCTGCCGCGAGCACCGCATGAACCCGAGCGATTCGACTACGACCAAGTCACCACCGAGCCGCAGTGGCCGCCGATGTCGGGCCGGTTCACTCGCTATGGCGATGTCGTCGAGCTGTTACGCGCGGAGGACGATCGGCTGTTGGTTATGGGATCGGGAGATGAAGTCACGTTGCGGTTCGCGGTTCCCGATCAACCGCTGCCCGACGGCTGGCGGCGCGACTTTATCTTGCACAATGTTGGCTGGGACAAGGACGCGGATTTGAACACGATCCACGGGCAGACGGTCGAACCGTTGCCGTTCGTGTCGATGCGCGACGAGAACGACTTGCTGCTCTCGCCGCGCACGGGGACCGTCGAGTTCGATTCCTATCTTCGTCAGTACCAAACGCGAGAGCAGCCAGGCATCTGGTTCTGGCGATCGCTGGCCAACTGAACCACGAGCGATTTGGGAGCTGAATCAACGATGAGTTTGAATGCCACAAGTTTTATATGCGGAGGCAGAATGCGTTCATCGCCGTCTTCTCGACTTTCATGGGGCTGTTGGGAATGCAATCTGGAGCTAGCGCGATGGCCGCCGAACCGACGGTCCGGCGCGATATCGAATTCGCCACGGTCGAAGGCCATCGTTTGTTGTTGGACTTGTATCTGCCGGCCGCCGAAGGCGACGTTGCCTCACCGCCGCTGGTCGTTTGGGTTCACGGCGGGGCTTGGCGAGCTGGATCGAAGAAGGATATGCCGCTGGGCTTCTTGTTGCCTCACGGGTACGCGATTGCCAGCGTCGATTATCGCTTGTCGCCGGTCGCCCAGTTTCCGGCTCAAGTACGCGACATCAAGGCGGCCATTCGATTTCTGCGAGCCTCGCAGGCGGGAAATTGCGGATTCAAGGCCGATCGCGTCGCCATTGCCGGGTCTTCCGCGGGCGGACTACCTGGCGGCTTTGGTCAGGTGACGAATGGACACGCGGCTTTGGAAGGCGCAGTCGGCGAACATCTCGACCCATCATCGTCAGTGCAAGCGATCGTGGATTTGTATAGGCCGACGATTTCCGCACCATCCCTGAAGCAATCGACGCCGCACGGTTTGAGCGTGCGCGTGCCGGCGTTCGAGTTGCTCTTGGGCAACTTGCCGGAGCAAGCGAGCTCGCCACTTTGGCCAGTCCGGTGGCTCATGTCGACGCGAATGATCCGCCGCTGTTGATGCTGCACGGGGATCAAGACCCGCAAGTGCCGATCAACCAGTCGCACGAACTAGATGGCGCGTACCAAACGGCCGGAGCATCGTCCCGTTTAATTGTTGTCCACGGTGGCGCTCACGGCGGTCCTCAGTTCTTCGACGAAACGCGGCAAAAGCGGATACGGGAGTTTCTGGACGACGTCATAAAATAGCTGCCGTCGCGCCGCGGAGATGTAAAATGGCCACTTCCGAAACGTCCGCCCAAGACTACCTCGGCAATCCGCACGATCGCTTTACCCGCCATATGCTGGCCAACTTGGACAACGTCCGAGAGCTTGTACGGCGAGCGTTGCCGGCGGAGGTTGTCGAGCAGCTTGATCTCGCTTCGCTACGGCCGGCGAAGCAGTCGTTCGTGGATCAGACTCTGCGTTCCAGCCACACGGACTTGGTGTTTGAAACGCAATTGGCGAATGGTGCCGAGGCGTTTGTCGTGTTGCTGCTGGAGCACAAATCTTCGCCGGACGAGCTTACGGCGTTTCAGGTGTTGCGGTACATCGTGCGGCTCGGTGAGGAACGACTGCGGAACAAGCAGCCGCTATGTCCCGTGTTGCCGGTCGTGTTGTATCACGGACCGCGACCGTGGAACGCGGCTCGCAGCGTGCGGGAGTTGGTCGGCGGCCCGGCGGCGTTTCTGGAATTCGTCCCGGACTTCACGCTGCCGCTGGTCGATCTGAGCCAGTGGTCGGACGACGAGCTGCGCGAGGAATCGCTGTTCATGGCTTACATGTCGTTGCTAAAATACATTCACGACGACAGCCTGCCGGCGCGGTTGGTCGAGTTCTTCCGGTTGCTTCGCCGCCTGTTGCCGCCGGCCAGCGGCATGGAATGTTTGGAAGCGGTGCTGCGATACTTGTTCAGCGGCGCCAGCCAACTCTCCAATGACGTTCTGCAAGCGGCCGTCGTCCAAGTCTTTCACGAAGAAGGAGAATCGCTCATGCCCACAATCGCCGAACAAGTGTTCCAAGCCGGCTTGGAAAAAGGAGAACAGCAAGGAATCGAGCAAGGAATCAACCGCGGCCTAGCTCACGGTGAACTGATTGGCGAGATTCGGGTGTTGCAGCAAATGCTCGGGAAAGCGGTAAGCACGCGAGAAGAACTACGAGGAAAGTCGCTCGAAGAATTGACGGAGTTGGCTGGGGAACTTAACGCGGCAGCGAGCCGCCGGGAGAACTAGAACCGAGCGGCGACGGCTTTCGACCGTCGCCCAGGTCGTTTGCACGCGGCCAGGAGAGCGAGAGTACCTCAGCGACCGCCAGTTCTATTCCTTACCTTGCGAGCATCGTTCACTCCATCCCATCGGGACTTCGGTAACGATATCCCACGCCACGCACCGTTTCAATGTTTTGATCCGGGCCATCGCCCAGCTTCTTTCGCAGGGCACGAATATGTACGTCGATCGTGCGTTCGAGGACCATCGTGTCTTCGCCCAAAGCCGCGTCGATCAACTCGGATCGCTGAAAAACCCGTCCTGGCTGGCGGATCAATGTGTCGAGCAGCCGGAACTCGCTGCGTGTGAGTTGCACCGTGTGGCCATCCACCGTGACCAAGAATCGACGGCGATCCACCGTAATCCCTAAACATGAGATCACATCGCGATCGGACGAATCCGGATTGCGGCGGCGGCGTTCCAATGCTCGCATCCGTTCCAGCAACACCTTCACGCTGAACGGCTTGGTCACGTAATCGTCGGCGCCCACCGAGAAGCCGACCAACTGATCCGACTCCTCGGACTTGGCCGTCAGCATCACGATCATCATGTCGCGCGTCACCGGGTCGCTTCGCAGCCGCCGACAAACTTCCAGGCCGTCGATCACCGGGATCATCAGATCCAAGATGATAAAATCGGGCGTCTTCAACTGAGCCTGCGTCACGCCGTCCAGCCCGTCGGTCGCGACGATCACGTCATAGCCGGCTTGCGACAAGTTGTAACGCAGGACATCGCCCAACGACCTGTCGTCTTCGATTACAAGGACTTTCGAGCGGCTCATGACTTGCGCCCACCACGCATCACGATGAGTGTTGGTGGCGAACGATGTCTCCTTCCACGAGGTAGATGACGTCTTCTGCAATGTTGGTGGCATGATCGGCGATTCGCTCCACGTGACGAGCGGCGGAGAAGCAGTGCATCGCGGCAGGGATGCATTGCGGCCGTCGCTGCATGGTTTCGATCAACTCGGCAATGATTTCTTCGTTCAAGCGATCCACTTCGTCGTCGCGTTGACAAATGGCCCGCGCCTGTCGCGCGTCCAGATTCACGAACGTATCGAGCGACATGCGGACCATCTCGGCGGCAATTTCGACCATCTCGCCCAATTTCTCGGGCAACGGAAACTCGGGACATTCGTACAACGCAATCGCCCGTTCGGCCACGTTCACCGCCAAGTCGGCGATTCGCTCCAGATCGTTGTTCACCTTCAACACCGTGGCGATGCGACGCAAGTCGCTGGCCACCGGCTGATGCAAAGCCAACATTTTCAGGCAGTCGTCCTCCACCCGCACTTCCAATTGATCCACCTGCTCGTCCGAAGCGATCACGTTGTACGCTTCCTGCCGATCGCCATCGACCAACGCCCGACACAAGCGATTAATCATCTCTTCGACGATCGCGGACAACGACAAAATCTCCCCGTGCAAGTACTCCAGATCGCGATGCAAGTGCTTGGTCATTTCCCGACAATTCCTGAAAATGTTCGTCAATCCAGCGACTGACGCCCCCGACGAACACGGTCGGTCGCGCACATTCGGTCGAACGAACGATGATGATGCTAAGCTCGGATTGTAAAGAACAGGTGAAGGTTCTGTTAAAGCCCCGTCCGCCACGCGAATTTTGAGCGAGAAGATTTGTCGGCGCTTGATCGTTGCTCGACCGTTGCTTGATACGACGTTCGCTTCGCCGAGCCAGCCGATCGGCCGCGCACAACCTTGCCCGGCTAGTGTTGCTCGAGCAGCCAGTCTTCGAGCGTCACTTGACGCACCATCGGAGCTCGCAAAAGCGCCGTTTGCTCGGGCAACAGTGACTTGAGCCACGGGCGCGAAGCAACGACCGACAACGCTCGCATTCCGATGCTGCCGCGCGTTTGGGCTTCAACGTTGTCCTTCAACCGCGTGTAAGTCGCCGGAATCAGATTCGGCTCAGGCCCCACATGAACGATCGTGCGGATGTCTTGAATTAACGTCTGAGTCACTACGTCCCACAACCGCTGGGGTTCATCGGTCCAACGATGCAACATCTCGCGAGCGTTGTAATCGTTGTAACTGGCCGCCCCCGTCACTAGCGACAACACTGGCGGCCGCGGTACGGTAAACCCACCTACCATCGAGTTCATTAACGTGGCTGCTCGGTCGGGAATCGAACGTTGCCGCACGATCGGCGTATGTAGCGGCGGCCAGCGATGATCGTTCTTCCGTAGATACGTCTTCTCGGGCAGCTCGCCCATTATGGCGCGAAAACGTTCGATCGTCTCGCCTTGTCCCATCAGCAGAAACGAGTTCGGTGACAACACCGCCGAGATGCCGATCACCCCGCGTCCTTCGCTGCTGATTCGTACGCACAACCGCTCAACGGTGGCATAGGGAATCATTTTCGCTCGCGAAAACAGCACCGCCAACGTCACGTCATAGGCCAACGCGGCGCAATCCTCCGCCAGCGAGAGCGGGATCATTAAAGCGCTCTCAAACTCCAACGAGCCCGAAGCGATCAAGGCGCCGATCTCGCCCAAGCTATAACCGAATGCCAGGCGAGCCTTCTGATACTCGATCTGGAACTGCCGTTCGAGGATCTCCAACTGGGCCATCTCGACGGCCACGATGATCGCGACCGCTTCGGCATAGGTCTCCAACGACGTGTCCTCCCCACGCCTCACCCGCTCGACCAACTCGACCTGCCGGTTCAATACGCCGCGGAAAACCGCCTCGGCTCGCCGCAAATACCGCTCGATGGGCTCACAATATCGCGGATCGGCCATCAGTTCGGCGGTGCGACCAATATTCGTAAAGTTGTAGCCACGAAACGCGAAGGCCGTGTCTGGCAATCGCTCGGCGAACTCTTTCGGTGTCATGGCCGCACGCCAAAGGGTGAGAAGGAAGATGCGAGCTGCCTGCGAATCCCGCAAATCTTGCTGGACCGACGAAGCAACCGCTAAGCAAGCTTACCTTGCAATCGTCCCGTTCGTCGCCCACGACGGCAACGGCGGAACTCTCTCGCGGCCGAACCGTTCCCCTTCCTTTAGCGACGTCTAATCGGGAGTGCCTGCGTCGCTCGACTCTTCCTTTTCCGGCGGCAACAATTCGAGCACGGCCAGGATCGCTCGATGATCTGAAGCGACGGCTTCATCGAGCACCTTTACTTCCACCACGTTCCAGCGAGTACCCGGTCGCACCAATACGAAATCGATCTGCCGCGTCGGCCGATCCACCGGGACGGTGGCCAATGGTTGCGGGTTCGCTGGCTGCCACTGTTCCGCCAATGTCTTCAGCGTGCGGCTGTCGGGCGTATCGTTTAGATCGCCGGCTAACAACGCGGGCTGCTGGCCAAGTTTCTCAATCCGATCATTCAATGCTTTGGCCGACGCGATACGCTCTCGCTCATCGGCGCGGTAATCCAAATGAGTGGCCAGTAATCGCAGCGGTTGCATGCTTTCCGAAATTGAGATATGAGCCTCTAACACGCCACGCTGTTCGCTGCCGTCAATATTCGGCAATCGATGATTCGAGTGTTGCTTGATCGGAAACCTTGACAAGATCGCATTGCCATAGTGGCCGCCCTGCAGTTCAATATTCGGCCCGAATGCCACATGCATCTTCGTGAGTCGAGCCAATTCGGCCGGCTGATCCACGCCGCCCGTTCGCTTCACGTTTTGATCCACTTCCTGCAAAGCCACAAGATCCGGTTGGACCGACAAAATCACCCTCGCAATCCGCTCGACATCCAACTTGCGATCGACGCCTTCGGCATGATGGATGTTATAGCTGAGCACACGCAAGCGAATCGGTTCGGCGCCATTGATAAAGTCGGCCCTACACAACACGCATAACCAAAGTGCCAAGGCCAGCAGTCGTCCGGTGCTCGCGTTAAAGGCGGCCCGCTTCGCTAAGGTTGAAAATATCGCGTTCTTCATTGTGGATTATCTCTTGTCGTCTCAACCGGCTTTAGCCCTTGCTTCGCGTCTGGAATCATCGCCTGGACGCGTCCGGTACAGTGTTTGCCGCCCTCGCATCGTCCGCTGGCCACGAGCAATCGCCCTTCGCTCAAGGCTTCGATTCCCAGTGAACAATCGAATTTGTATCGCCCTTGCATCTGAAACTCGGCGTTCGTCACCAGCAGGATTTTGGGGTCGCCATAACAGCCGAACCACCAGCTTCCATGCGCGAACGTGGCGGTCTGTATGCCCAGATGCGTGTGCCCACTCTTGATAACATGCTTCCGAATAAATTTGAATGCACCGTCATATTCGTACACATAGTTGTCGTCCACCGCATCCGGCAAACCGCCCACTACGAAGAAATGCTCTTCCCGAAAACCAATGCCGCCGGCTCCATGAAATACCTCCTGTGTTTCATGCCGCGCCACTTCTTTCAGTGTCTCCGCATTATAGACGTACACCCAGGAGTCCGCATTTCCGTTTGGATCATTGAATTTGCCCAGATTCACCGCCACGTAGATCCGGTCATTCGCATAACAAAGATCGCCGTGATGGTTCGCTACTGGGACTTTCAGCAACACTTTGCCAGTGTTATCCGTCTTCACCAACGTCGTGGTGAATGACCAGTAGACCTTGTCGTCATTAACGCAAACCCTTGCAGGTGATGTGGATAGACTCCCCCGCAAGCGATAGGCGAATGGTCTTGTGCGTCGACCGTCATGCATACCAACACCGCACTTACCAGAACAAGCATTCGCGCACACATCACATTACTCACTTTTCGTCGGGAACACCTACCATTCGCGACAACCGTGGGGCGAATGGCGTCCAGGCTAAGCATCGGTCGAACAATTGTTTCCGTTAGCTGCGCTCGCCCGAGCGTGGAGTCCGCCGTCTGGCGACCGCAGCTACTTCGGAGTGGACAGCAATTGCAGCAATTGCTTGAACGATGCTAAGCAACCGGCCGTGCGAAAGCAAATACGCAAGCAGCCCGTATCGGTTTGACATTTCGCCAGTGAGAACGAGCGTTGCGAGGGGACCGTCCGTGCCGATTTTTAAGTCTCGGTCACTTCCAGTTGTCGCGGTTCGCTCTGGGCTTTATCCGTGGGGGAATAGTAGAGATAGGTTTGGGCGGCCGGGGCGGTGACCTTCACGGGCATCGTGGCTCGGAGACGGTAACGAAGTGTCAGCGATTGGTTGGGATTGAGTTGGCGGAGATACAGAATCGCTTGACGCGGCGTCAGCTCGTATTTGGCGATCGTGCCGCTGCCGAGCAACTCTTCCAATTCGCCCGGATCGATGGCAAAGCCGGGTGGAATGGGCAGATCGACCATTACCATCGGGGCAGCCACGGAAAGGCGATTCGTCACCTGGGCGACGGCCGTAACGTGTTCGTCAACGGAAAGTCGCGTGCGGTCGTAGTCGATTGTGATGGCTAACGGATCTTTGGGATCGTCTGCGTCACCGGGGGTGAGCGCGGTGGCTTCTGGCTCTAGGTGGTAGCGAACCAGGAACTGGTAGGCCGTCCCCGTCTCTGTCAACTCGCGGATGGTCAAGCGCGTTTCGCCGTCCAGCAGCGAGGTCAATTCTTCTTGCCGCACGACATCAAACTGATCGACCGGGATGGTGAACGTGCGGATCGGGTTGCCGTTGCCGAGGATCTCGATCTCGCGCGGTTGAGCGTCGGCCAGCACACCTTCGCTGGCGTTGATGAGAGCTTTGAGCGCTAACACAGTGGCTTGCGTCGAGCCCCATGTGCCGTGCTCATCTTTGTTGGCGACTAGCCAGCGGAGTGTCCCGCGAACCGTGCCGGCATGGTCACCCGACTTCATCAAGACTAACGCGGCCATTGCCGTGGTTTCGGCCGTGCCGGCCGGCCCGCGACCGTGGAACAGAGTGCTTTGCCGGTCTTCCAGCGGCCACCAAGTCTGTTTGCCGTCGGGAGAGGTCTGGCTCATTTCCAATAGTCGTTCAACGTAGCCATTCACCTGCGACGGGGCGGCTCCGATGGCTTGTAGGGCATTGGCCATGACGGCCAGGTGGTACGGATTGCCCAGCGTCGCCGGTTCGTGTGCCAACAGGTATTGCAGCGTCGAGGCCTTGCTGCCGGAAGCAGCCGAAGAATCACCGCCGAACACGGCCCAAGCAATATATGCCGTGTTCGCCAGCGTGTCGTCGCCGCCGACCTCGTCCAATCCACGGTGTGCCTGCCAGGATCCATCGGAATTTCGCATCGCCAGCAGCCAACCTCGCGTGCGTTGGATTAGCGTGGGATCAATGTCGTGGACATTGGCCATGTCTTCGAATTCCATCAGGCCGTAAGCAGTCAGTTGCGTATGAGCCGGTGGATTGCCGAACCAATCGAACCCGCCGCTATCAACCTCAAACGTCAACAGCCGTTGATAACCAAGATGGATGTACTGTCGAGCCTGAGCTTCGACCTCCGGAGCCGCTTGCCGCGTGCGTCGCAGATAGTCGAGAGCCAAGACGTTGGGATAGGTGGTCGACGACGTTTGCTCGAAACAGCCATGCGGCTGCGCGAATATGCCGTCCAAGCCTTCGACCAATTGGCTAAACGTGGACGGGTAAAACTTCGCGAAAACCTGCGCGCTGCCCGGCACGGCGTTATCCGGGATTTGAATGGTCGTCTCGAACGGACTGTCGAGCGTGCCGTTGGAAAGTGACTCGTAAGGTTCGCCGTTCGGTTCGATCGTTACTTCGCGGCGAATGGCATCGGCCGTTTCGCCGCCGCGAGCAGTCACCGTCAGCCGATGTTGGCCGACCGAGAGCATCCGCAGCGGAACGTGCAGCGAACGAACTTCGCCCGCCGCCAGTTCGATTCGTAGCGGCTGGGTTTGAGCGTCGTCGGCGTCCAGTCGCTCGTACCAGTCGGCGGCATCGAGCGCGAGTTCGACCGTCTGCGGCTCGTCGAGATAGTTGTAGACGACGATCGGCATCGAGACTTCGTCGCCGCGCGTGAAGGCCACGGGCAGATCGACATCGACGAAGAACGGCTGGAACACTCGAATGCCCTGTTGCAGCGAGCCGAGTCTGCCGCCGGCTGAGATGGCGCTGGCCGACAGACGCCAAGTGGTAATCGAATCGGCCAGCGGATCGATCTCCAGCGTGGCAACGCCGTTGTCGTCGGTGACCAATTCCGGCCGCCAAACAAGCGTCTCGGGAAACCACTCGCGAACTCGGGGCTGCGGACGGCCTGACTGTGCGGCTTCATCTCCAGCCGCCATGTCCTCGGTCAATGGGTAAGGCATTTCCTCGTTCGCGGCCTCGGCCGTGATGGCCATATCGCCCGCAGCGAAATCGAACTGGGCATCGAGCCTCAGGAACATCCATGTCATGCAACCCAATGGAAGGATCAGCAGCAATGCGACGGAGGCGATGATCGCGAACAGGCGAGGACGATAGGCGGCGAAGATGCCGATACAAGCCAGGATGAAGCCGGCAGCCGACCAGCGCCACGCGGCCGCAGCCCAGCGCAGGCCGCGACGACGCTGGATATCGGTCACGCGGTCCTTGGCGGGAAACGTGTTGGCGACCAGCGTGAAAATCGGAGCGTCACCGCCATCTCGCAGCGGATCGACCGAGCGGACTCCCTTGGCTTGGCCATCGCGGAAGCGACCGGGGACCGCTTGGTCGCCGGTTGCGATGTCGACTGTGCGGGCGAACAACGCTTGCGTTAGCTCGGTGCGAGCGGGCGATTGTTCGGCGTCGAACGGCGACCAGGGATAGACCGTGGCGACCGGTTGAAGCAACTCGGATTCGAGCTCGAAGAATGTGCGTTCGAGTCCGAGTTGCGGGCCGAGCACGGAGAAGACGGCCTCGTCGACGGCCGCGACGCTGAGCGCGCCGGCGACTGGCTGGCCCTGTTCGTTGCGCAGTTCGAATCGCACCGTGGCCTTGCCGCCGGGTTCGTAGACCTCGCGATCCAGCGTCGCTTGAACCGTTAGCTCATCGGCCGGCCGGACGAAAATCACGCGAGATTGGCGGACAGGCAGGCCGCGTTGGCCGTAACGATAGGCGATCAGTTGCAGCGTGCCGAACAGCTCGGCGGGCAAGTCGACGGCCAATTCGCCTCGGCCGTCTTGCATCGCGACCGTCGTGGACAAAATCGCTTGCCCGTCTTTCAACAGATCGATCAGCACCGGTTCGATGCCGCCGCCCACGATCGACAGCTTCATCGTCTCGCCGCCGTCGTAAACCGCTTTGTCAGGGCGGAGCAGGAAAGCAGTGTTCGGCGAAGCCACGTTGTGTGCGAAACTGGCTCGGCCCGTGCGGCCCTCGGCGTCGGTGGCTTTCACGCTCAGCTCCAACCGATTGCCGGTCGGGGTGACTTCGATGCGAGCCAGCCCGTCGTCGTTTGTCGACAGCTCGTCTTCTCGGCCGCTGACGACCAACCGCGTGGCGAGCGGCGTGCCGTCGAGCTGCGTCGTCAGGATGTAAATCCGATTCGGAACGTTCGGGGCGAGTGTTGAGGATTCGGGGACAACCGTCACTCGGATCGGATCGTTGGCGACCAGCCGCGTAGCGGAACCGGCGGCCCGCTGTCCGGCGGTGTCAGTGACCGTGGCCGTCAATCGAACGCGAGCGGCGCCAGACTCTTGTTCGCGGCCGATCAATCGTTGAGGCAAGGCAAACCGGAACTCGGCTCGGCCCATGTCGTCGGCCGTTAGTTCCGTCTCGTACAACGTGCGTTCGCCGATTTCCATCGCCTTGGCGGTCAACGCGATCTTCGCCCCGCGGACCGGTTCGCCGAAGAAATAGTTGCAGTCCACTTCGCCCATCACCAATTGGCCGGGCTGATAGAACGGTTCGCTCGGTTGCACGTCGACACGAAACTTTGGCAACACGTAACGCTCGACTTTGACGGTCCGCTCGCTGCGCGTGTCGCCGATGCGGCAAGCGATCGTGTAGTCGCCTTCGATCAATTCGGTGGCCAACGGGCAATCGGCCGCCACGATGCCGAAGCGGCTGGTAACATCCGCCCGCTTGAAGATCACGTTGCCTTTGGGGTCGGTAATTCGAAACTCGGCATTTTGGCCAGCGACCGGCTTAAGATCAGGGCGGCGTAGGCCGAGGGCTCGCAGGTGGATGATGTCGCCCGGTTTGTAAACCGGCTTGTCGGTGCTGAGCATCAACTTCCAAGCACGACGCAGCCGCACCGATTCGGTCAACGTTTCTTCATCGCCGTCGGGTAGCGCCGTGACGGTCAGTTGGTACTCGCCATCAGGCCAATCGGGCAAGCGGAACTCGGCAGCGGCCGTGCCGTCGTCGCCGGTCGTGAATTTGGCTAAGTGAACTTGTGCGTCCTGGCCGACTAACTCGACCGCGCCAGTCACGCCGGACAGCGGAGCTCCGGTCGTTTGATCGAACACGCCAAGTCGGATGGCGGCCGGGCTATCGGGCAGCCAATGACTTTGGCCGAGCAGCCGCAGGTCGTAAGGCGTCGGTTTGAGCGTGCCGTAATAAGCGTGGACGCCGCCGATCAACAACACGCAGGCGGCCGTGGCCAGAGCCAGCGTGTTCCGGACGACTCGCCAGTTTCGTTCGCGGCGCGTGCCGACGTTTTCGATGTACTTGTCGGTGGCGATGACCAGCGATTCGGAAGCTTCGATCATCGGCAAAGTTTGCATGGCGGCGGATCGTTGCCGAGCGGCTTGCAGAGCGGCTTGGCAGATCGAGCAACCGTCGCAGTGCTGTTCCAACCGCTCGGCTTCGTCCGCCGACAGGACGCCATGCAGATAGTCGTCGACAAATTCCAGCGCATGATCGGAATTAGGTTTCATGGACTTCGACATCCGTTGGTTAGAAAATGAGGGCCATCAACGCACCGGCCGACAAGCGTGACGGCGGGGGCGTTAAGCGTCGCGCAGTTTCGGTTCGAGGTAGCGACGCATGGCGTTTAGCCCGTGGTGCATGTGAGATCGGGCGGTGACTTCGGCCGCGCCGATCGCTTGTGCGATTTCGGCGAACGACAACCCGTTCCAAATTCGCAACACGATCACTTGGCGTTGTTTCGCGGGCAGTTGGGCGACGGCGGCCGCGACCGCTTCGCAAGTCTCGACGGCAATGGCCGCGTCGATTGGCGACGAGCCGCTGACCGAGAGCGGCTCGCCCGCGCCGTCCAACGACGCATCTCGCGGGCGAGCGCGGCGAAAGGCGGCTCGGCCATGATTCGCGGCGATCGCAAACAGCCACGAACGAAACGGGCGGGGCGCTTGGTACTGCCGCCGCTTCAACCACACTTGCAGAAACACTTCCTGAAACAGCTCTTCCGCTCGGTGATGATCGTTGGTCATGCGGACCAAGAACGTCAACAACGGATTGGCGTAACGGCGCACGAGCACGGTGAGCAAATCGCGGCGGCCAGAGGCCACTTGGGCCATGAGCCATTCGTCGGTTTCGCGGCATTCAGTCATCGTCGCTCCTGCGTTTGACAATCTATATGCGCGGACCGGCCGGTTCGTTGAGATCGATTTGCAAACTAGATTTGCCGCGGTCGGCGGAGACTTCTCTTGCGGCCGTCGACTATACAATCTCGCTTCGCACGCGTTTCGATTTTTACAGCGGCGCCGGAAGATCGCGGCGTTGGAAGATCAAGCCGGCCAGCAAATAGGCCAGCACGCCGAGTCCCAGCAGCGGCAACGAATAACCGAGCGGCCCGAGCGCGGCCGGCTCTGTTTCGCTGGCTTGAGTCACGATCACCCATGCCTGGCTCGGATCCTTCACCACCATCTGCGTGATCGCTTGCGGCTCGTACAACATGAAGAACGTGCCGTAGCGCAGCCAGCTCCACGATTCCGACGCGACGGCCAAGATCTTCATGGCGGCCGCGACGATGTAGATGCCGACCATAATTCCGATCGTGGTCGAACGGTGGCGCCCCATCGACGATAGCAATGTGCTGAGCCCCGCCAGGAATACCGTGAGGCAAAACAGATTGAACGTAGCCGGGGCGAATACGCGCGAGTCGACGCGCTCGCTCATCGGCACTTCGACCGGCTCCGGATCGGCCAACAGATTAGGGACTTCGAAACCGAACAATGGCACTTTCCAAGTGGCCGGCGGTGGCTCTTCCTTGACCGTAGTCAGTTGCACGCCGATGTAGATCGAAAGCCAAGTGACCAACATCAGCAGTGCGGCGCCGACCACCGTAACGGCGGCTTGCGAGCCGATGATCTGCGAGCGGCGGAACGGTTGGGCCAACAACATCTCCATCGTGCCGCGACCCAATTCTCCGCTGACGCAATCCGAACCGCGGGCGATGGCCCACACGGCAATACACAACACAACGATCGGTTCATCGAACGTGACGGCGATGCGGCCGGCGTAAGTGAATAGTTGCTCGAATGGAACGGGCGAGAGTTTCTCGAACTCGCGAAACTGTTCGACGATTGTCTGAAAGCGTTCCATTGAGAACTGAGCGACGATCCAAACGCGGATGCTACAGAACAGTGCCAGCGCGACGGCACAACCCAGCCACAACGTGCGGCACTCTAAGATCGCCTTTTTCAGCAACAGTCGGTTCATGCGTCGTGCGCCGTCTCTCCGTGGAAGCGTTCGTAGACGGCTCGCAATCCGACCGGCTCGATGCGGACTTCGGCCAACGGCGCGTTCGACAACCAGCCGAACAACGGCCCAAGCTGCAACGGCGTTTCGATGATGACTTGGTCAAGTTCCGTCTCGCGTACCGTTAGCTGGTCGCCGTAATCTGCCGGAGGAGCGGGCAGCGTGCCGGTGAGCGTGGCGCGAATTCGGTGGCGGCGGCGGAGGTCCGCCATCGCTTGGGTATGCACCAATAGGCCGCCGCGCAAAATCGCCACGCGGTCACATGCCTCTTCGACTTCGGAAAGTACATGCGACGAAAACAACACGGTTTGGCCCGCTTGTTTGGCTTCCATCACCAACCGCACGACCTGGGCTCGTACCGTGGGGTCAAGATTCGCGGTCGGTTCGTCGAGGATCACGAGCGGGGATTCGGCTCCGAGTGTTACGGCGAGCGCGAGCTTTTGCCGCATGCCGGTCGACATCATCGCCACGCGGCGCGACGTGTCCAACTCCAGACGCTCGGCCAATTGATGGAACCGCTCGCGCCGACTGCTCGGGCGCACGTCCGCAAAAAAATCGAGCACCTCTCGGCCGCGCATTTTGCCGAACAGACGAGCTTCGCCGGGCAAGTAAGACGTCCGCTCGCGGACAGCCACCGATTGTCTTTGGCAGTCGCAACCGTCGATGGTGGCTCGCCCCGACGTCGGTTGAAGAAATCCCAACAGCAGTCGCAGGAGCGTGGTCTTGCCCGCGCCGTTCGGACCGAGCAGCCCAAACACTTCGCCCGCCGCGACATCCATTGTGCAGTCGGACAATGCCGCGAAGTCGCCGTATCGTTTCGTTAGAGACTCAGTTTCAATCAGCACGGTAACCGCGGCTCCGTCCGACGGACTTGGGGCGTAATGGAAAAGGTGGACGGTTTCGCGAAACGGTCGTCTATGAACCGGCTTGCCGCCGCTGCAACCAGTCGGTTAAATCTTTCGACGACTCGAAGTGGAGCAGAGCTTCGCCCAAATCTTCGAGTTCGTCGAGCGACAGCGATTCGATCTGCTGGCAAACCTCGCGGTCGATGTCGCCTAGCTGGCTATGAAGCAATCGCAAAATCAATCGGCGTTCGCCGGATACTCGACCGATTTCGATGCCTTGTTCGATGCCTTGTTCGATGCCCTGCGCGTATCCCTGCTCAATCCCCTGCTTCATCCAACTGGTGACGATTTCCATGACTTGTTCCTGTTCGGGAGCGGCGATTTCGCTTAGCTGTTCGTCGAATTCGGTCTGCTGGTCCATTGTAAGCTCCAGATAAGAATCGACGAAACCGGAAATCAATTGCATGCGAGCCGGGTCCAATTGCAGCTTGGCGAGCATCCGCAGACAAGCCAGCTTCACTCGCGGGCGATCGTGCGGGTCGATTCGCATCTTGGCCATCAGAGCGGCCGCCACGGGATTCGTGCGTTGCAGAAAATCGGCCCAACGCAGTTCGTTCAACTGCACGGTGCGATATTGAAACTGCAACACATGCAGATCGGGGAAGGCCACTTCGTAGGCGTTCGGCTGCGGTTGACGCGGCGCATCGAAGCTGAGCACGGCGATCGGGTAGACCGGCAAGTCATGCAGTTCGTGCAGCCTCGCAAAGTAGTTGAACATCCGCCGCGGAAAGTTAGCGACCGGCTGAGCTTGCGTCTCGACATGGATCAGGAAACAGAGCTCTTGTCCACGAAATCGAGCCTTCGCCACCAAATCGACCTCATGCCGATCGCCTTGCGTCACGTCCGTGAACAGCTCCTTGTCCAGAAACGTGACCGATTCCCGATCCAGGTAGATCAACAAGTCGGGAAAGAACAGCTCGATGAAGTCAACGAAGAACGTCCGCAGCAATTCTTTGAACAGCCGATCATGATCCATGCCATCACCGTTGGTTGAAGACAACTCATTGCCAAGCGGTTGCTTGGCCGTCGCTCATTGCTTGAATCGGAACGTCAATCTAATCGAACGCCCGGCGGATCGCGCTGTTGTCGTCGTCGCCGTAGCCGAGCGAGATTGCGCGATCTAGCAGCTCGCGATGCACGGAAGTAAGTGGCAATGTTTGACCACATCGCTCGCCCAATTGCAGCATCAATTCGACGTCCTTGCGATGCTGGGCGAGCCGGGCTTGCGGCGTGAAATCGCCGGACAACATTTTCTCGCCCTTCGTGTCCATCACACGCGAATAGGCCGGGCTGGCCTTCAAGACCTGCAACGTCAGCGACTCGTCCAATCCGGCCGCGCCGGCTAACGCCAACGCTTCGGCCAACGCCGCGCGGTGCATTCCCAACGCCAAGTTGATCGCCAGCTTCATCCTCGAAGCCGTACCAACATCGCCAACATGAAAAGCCGTATTCGTTAGCAAATCGACGTATGGTTGGACCCGCGATACGGCCGACAAGTAGCCGCCCAGCAAACAGATTGCTTCTCCGTGCCGAGCTTGTTCGCTCGAGCCAACGACGTTGCATTCCACATAATCGACCTCTCGCTGGACCAATTCCGCATTCACGGCGACCGCGTCCTCGGGATCGCCGGTCGTCGTGTCCACTATTACCTGCCCGGCCCGCAACATTTCTCGCGCCGCCGAAAGCACTTCGCGTACGATCGCGGAAGTTGGCAAGCTGAGCAGTACTAAGTCGCAGCCTGCGAACACTTCTTCGATCGAAGCGAGTGAGTGTCCACCGACCTCGGCTAGCCACGTTCGACGCGACTCGTCCAAATCGAATCCGCGGACCTCGCTTCCGCCCTGCAACAGCCGCTCGGCCAGCGACCCGCCTAGCAAACCGATGCCGATGAGTCCGACTTTTTCGATTGTCACGATTCTGCGACTCCGTGTTCCCGCCATTCCTAGTCCAGCGAACTTTGCCATTTCAGCAGCCATCGCCCGCCGGTTCGACAAACTGTAGCGAATCTCCCGCTCGTCTCGCCTGCAACGGTTGTATTCGCGAATCGAATTGATCTGAAAACCGCTCTGTGACGGTCCGATCAAAGACAGCGATGGGGCAGTTCCTTGGTTCGATGACGTGCGCGCGGCTTATGCCGTGTTCGCACGATCCGCCGATTGGACGCATAGATGCCGGAACGCCCTCAATCCGCACTGCCGACCTTTGCCAGCCTGTTGCTGCTGGCCGGACTAGCCGTCGCCGGTTGCCATTGGCGATCCGCCGCGCCGTCGCCAGTTCGCTTCGCGACACATTCGCCTTCCGCGCCGACAGCGGCCAGCGAACTACGGATGGAGAAGCCGGCGGTCGCTCCGGCCAATAACTTCGAAACGCTGGCCGGTTTGCCGCCGCAAACACTCCGCACCGAAACGGCTCGCGAACCGTGGCCGTTGACGCTGCAACAGGCCATCGAGATTGCTCTCGCGAACAGCGAGACGTTTCGTGAGGCCGGCGGGCGCGTCGTGCCGAATCCCGAAGCGATTATTAGCCGCTACGACCCGGCATTGCAGGAAAACGACCCGCGATTCGGCGTTCCGGCCGCGCTCAGCGACTTCGACGCCCAGTTCACAACCGGGCTGTTCTTCGGCCGCAACGAACGCGTGTTGAACAACCTGGCGACGCAAGGCACGCGGATGTATCAACAGGACTACGCCGAGCTGAACGCCGCGATCTCGAAGCGCACGGCGGCTGGTACGCAGCTTTTCGGTCGGCATGTGACGCAGTATGACGCCAACAATTCGCCGACCAGCTTGTTTCCAAACGCTTACGAAACATGGTTCGAAGCTGGCGTGCGCCAACCGCTATTGCAGGGCGCCGGAATCGACTTCAATCGCATCGCCGGACCGAACGCTCGGCCTGGCGAATATAACGGCGTGATGATCGCGCGGCTGCGGACGGACCGGAAGTTGGTCGATTTTCAATTGGCGGCTCGCGATTTGGTGCGCGATGTCGAGCAACTTTATTGGGAGCTGTATTACGCCTATCGCGAAGCCGACGCGCGGCGCGAGAATTTAGAGCGAACGCAGCATATCTGGCGAATCGTTCGCGACAATGCCGAGGGCGAACAGGTTGCTAGGTCGGTCGAGGCGTTAGCTCGCGAGCGACTGTACTCGGCCGAAGCGGAACTGCAGAACGCGCTGTCGGGAACTCCGGTCGAAGCCCGCGCTCACATCACGGGCAACCCGCAACCGCTGGCCACGCACGGCGGCGTGTATTCGCTGGAGCGGCGGTTGCGTTACCTGCTCGGTTTGCCCAGCAGCGACGAGCGGCTGATTCGGCCGATCGACGATCCGATTTCGGCCGAGGTGTTGTTCGACTGGTACGAGTCGATGTCGCTGGCGATCTACTGCCGGCCGGAATTGCACAAGCAGCAATGGTTGGTCAAGCAGCGTGAGTTGGAACTGCTCGCGTCGCGCGGGTTTGGCCGAGCCCGCGTGGATCTGGTGGGCGATGTCCGCTGGCGTGGCTTTGGCGACGACCTGTTCGGCAATGCGGGCGTTCCGAATGGCAGTGCCTTTGGCCATCTGTTCGAGGGCGGAACGCAGGAGTATCGCGTGGGCGTGCAAGTCGACACGCCGGTGGGAAATCGCATCGGCTTCACGGCCATTCGCCACGCCGAGCTGGCTTTGGCTCGCGAGAAGTCGGTTTACAAAAACCAGGAGCTTCAAGTCAGCCACGAGTTGAACGGGGCCTTCAACGAACTGCACCGCTCGTTGGCAACGATTCGCACGAACTATAACAAGCGCGAAGCGGCCCATGCCCGGCTCGACGCACTCTATGCCCGCTTCGAGCATCGCACGAACGAAGAAGCCGATCCGCTGCTCGACTGGCTGTTCATCGCCCAACAGCGAGTCGTCGCCGCCGACTTGGACTATTTTCGGTCGATTAGCGACTACAACATCGCGATCGCCCGGCTGCATGTGGCGCGAGGCACGTATCTGGATTACGTGAATGTGCATTTGGCCGAAGCGCCTTGGTCGGCCGAGGTATATCAGTTTGCCGCCGAGAACGCTCGACGATTCCGACCGAATCACGCGGCTACTTGTTTGGTGAAGCCGCAACCAGTTAGCGTCGGACCGTTGCCGCAAGAATTCGAAGACGCCGCGCCGCCAGCAGCAGTACATTCACCAGCCGAGCTGGAAAATCCACCAGCCCTGCCCCTTGCGACTGAGCAGCCCCAAAGCACGCTGCCGCGTCTGTTGCCGCCGCCTCCTGTGCCGGAATCACAAGTGAATTAGACCGCTCGAACGTGTCAACTATTTTCCAGGCCGCCCGAAGACATCGGCGACCGCCAGCTTAAGTCCCGGCAACACTTCGCCGCCTTCGACCGATTCTTCGCAGTTAAACGTTTCCGGGGCCGCATTGCGTCGATGAACTTGAACGGTTTGGAAATACGGATCGACAATCCAGACCAGCGAAGTCCCGGCGTTGAGGTACAAATCCACTTTGCCGTGAATGTCTTCTATTTTGTCGAACGGTGAGAGAACTTCGATTGCCAATAAGGGCGCGCCTTCGATCATCGACGTTTCGCTCGTCTGCCGAGCGATCACTTCCGCCGAGAAAACCGCCACGTCGATCCCCACGGCCGTGTCCGGAGCGCGCTGCAAGATGCAGCCGACTTCACCCGAATAGACTTCGACGTCGGGAGAACTGGAAAGCGTCGCCCACGTTTCCAGCAAGTGGGATAATCGCGCCACCGCGCGCGAGTGAAATCGATTTCGCCTAGTCATGGGACGCTCCCGCAACTGTCCGTTCACCAATTCGCGATCGATGCCGTCGTCCGGCAAAGTCAGCAAAAATTCGGCAGTTAACGGAGGTGATTCGGCAATGCTCATCAACGATACTCCGATTCAACAGGCGGCGTCGGGTCGCGAGATGGTATCGCGACCGAGTTAATAACGGTCGCCTCAATGATAGTCCTTGCCCGGCAATCCAGCCAATCGAGAATGGCCGACGGCTCGGGCTACATCAGCGTGTGGCCTGACGATGTTCGACACGGCTCTTCAACTCGCGGCTCGGCACGTTACGCTAGGAAAGCCAAGAACGCGGCAGGCCGTCGGGCCGAGATGCCGGAGTCGGCGTCGCAACGCGATCGTCGGCGCGGCTTAATCATCCGAGCCGCTCGACCCTATCATCAACACATCTCAATCGTTAATCAACGCAATGCTCCTAGGAACGCTTCGTCCATGCCGACATCACCCCGAATTCTCATTGTCGTCGCTTGTTCGTTTCTGATTTTGTCCGCTGGTGCCGGTTGCGGCGGCGGGCGGCAAGCCAATCCGATCTTGGCGCGTCTCAATCAAGCCAAACAGATTGCCGACGCCGAATTGCGGGCCATCGAGTTGTCGCAGATTTCCAGCGAAATGGCGGCAGCGGGCGACATGAGCGGAGCGGCCGAAGTGCTGTCGTCGGCGTCTTCCGCGGCCGGGGAAATCTCGGACGCCAAAGGACGCGCCGAGGCGCTGAACGCCATCGCGCTCGCCTACGGCAAAATGGAACGCAAATACGAAGCTCGAGATTTAGTCGACAAAATCACGTCGGCCGCTCGGGAGGTCGAGGATGCCGAAGCGCGTGTTGGAATTCTGGCCGGCTTGGGCCGCACGCAAGGCGCCTATCTGGAAGAGTCGGACGAGGCCATCGACACGCTGTCCAACGCCGAATCGGAAGTGGACCAGATCGAACGACCGGTCGGCCGCGTCGAGGCGCTCACCACCATCGCACTTGCCTATTTCTCGATCAAGCAACCCGATGAAACCGAGCGTCTGCTAACCGCCGCGACCGAATCCGCTCGATCGATCGAGGACCCACGCGACCAAGTCAATGGGTTGATTTATATCGCGGCGCGGGTCAAGCGGCTGGAGCAGAACGAACGAGCCAAGGAGTTGTTAACCGAGGCTCGCGAAAAGGCGGGGCAAATCCCCGAGCCGCTCAGCCGTGCTTATGCGTATGCCGACCTGGGACGCGAGCTGCAAGCCCTCGGCGACGCTGCCACGGCCAAACAGCTTTTTGACGACGCTCACAATTTGGGCGATCAAGTCGACAGCAGCATGCGCCCCTCGCTGATGGACAAGATCGACGCCGCTCGGCAAGGTCGATAGGACGCAGCGAGAGCTTCGGGCTCCTGTCGTTAGCCACGATCTACCACACCAGATTCAAGCCGCCATAGCCGGCGATGCCCGGCGCCCCGAAGCCGCCGGCTTCTTGATAGTGTTGGTTCAGCGCGTTGTCCATGCGAGCAAACAACTCCCAATGCCGGTTCAGTTGATAATTTCCTGTTAGATTTACAAGCACATAGTCATCCAACACGGTTCCACCAAATCGACTGGCAAAGTCCAATCGTTCGCCCACATAGAAGACATATAGGTTGGCGCGAGCTCGGTTGTCCAGCCAAGTGCGGCTGACGGTCAAGCTGGCCTTCTGCTGGGGCCGGCGGGGCAGCTCTTCTTGAAATTGGAGGTCGCGCGTATCCGTCAGCGTATAGTTGGCGGAGACCGTGGTGCGAGGGCTCATCATCCTAGTGCCGATCACTTCCACGCCGCTGGCTCTAGCGCTGGCGATATTGCGCTGGATGAATGTGATGGGGTCGAAATCAATGAGGTCCGTGAAGTCATTGCGATAATAGGTGGCGTCCAATGTGAAACGTCCGTCGGCAAATGTGTGAGTCGCGCCGACATCCCAGCCCTTGCTGCGTTCGGGCCTCAAGCCGGGATTCCCGCCGGGAAAAAGTTCTGGGCGAGCGCCGGGGCGCGAAAGCCCGTGCCAATCGTTCCGTGGAATTGGAGATTCGTATCGGGCACCTGAACCAGATTTGTGAAGCGATACGTCTGCGCTCGCCCGGCGGCACTATGATCGTCGAATCGCACGCCCGCCGTAGCGGTCCAGATTTCAGCCAGACTCCAAGCATCTTGGACCCATAGACCGACATTGTTTTGCGTTCTTTGAGTTACCGACGTGGACGACGCTTGCTCATCTAAATAGTCGAGTCCCGCCGTCAGCCAGTTATTTTCCAGCAGTGTGAGATTCGCCACATAATCGAACTGTTTAGCCTGCCCTAAGAACCGTGGGTCTTGAAACTGTGGGTGCGTATCCGAGCGATCGTAGTCCGTGAAGTTGAAGCCGACTTTCTGTTCAATCAGCCCATCCATGAGAAACGACTGAAGCTGGATACGTTGAAAGAATGTGGTGGCTAAATTTCGTCGCAGCAAGTCATCCGTGAAGACAAAATTGGGTGGCAAGACCGAGTCGATCTCCCGGTCCGCGTCGATGAATCGAAACACATAGTCGATATTGATGGCGTCACTCGGCGTCCAACCGAAACGGCCGGAGGCGGTTACATTTTGATAGCCATCGCGTTCCGTGTTTCCCAGTCGGCTATCGGCCGCGGAAACGCCGTCGGAGTGAAGAAACGAGCCGCTGAGGGAATAGTAGATCAGGTCGTCGCCGCCGCTAACGTTCAAACCTTGCTGGGCCGTGCCGAAGCTGCCCCCTTCGGATCGGGCGCGAAGCGACAACGGACCTTGACCTCGCGCCGTCACAATGTTGATCACGCCGCCGATCGCGTCGCTGCCGTACACCATGCTCTGCGGACCGCGCAGGACTTCGATTCGTTCAATGTTGTCGACCAATAGATTGCCGAAGTCGAATGCTCGCGTCGGGGCACTGGGGTCGTTTACCGAGATCCCGTCGACCAGCACTTTCGTGTGCTCGGATTTTGCGCCGCGCATGAACAACGACGTTTGGCCGCCGGGACCGCCGCTTCGCACGACATCCAAACCCACCACGCCGCGCAGCGCTTCGCCCACCGTCTGTTGGCCTCGCTGCCGCAGTTCCTCGCGGCTGATGACCGTAATCGAACTGGCGTTCCGAGCGGCGTTGGACGTGACGCGCGAGGGCGTCACCAATTCATCGCCGCTGAGCGGCTGCGTCGGAAAATCGCTGGGCGTGAAAACGCCTTCGTCGCGGTCGCCCGTCACCACGGTTTCGGGCAAGGTCGGTAAGTCCGCTGGTGGTTCCTCTTGGTCCGTGATCCGAGTTGGCGGCAACACGTCGGGATTGTCCGACTCTTGTTGGCCAACTGCGAACATCGGTTTCGAGGCGAGGCTAACTAACAGCGCAATCCCGAACGTACATCGCCAGCCGAGTCCGAGGACTCGCGGCGCGAAACTCAACGCGCGCATAAGAACTCCGTTCCTTCCCTCGAGGAATTCTGTGGTGGAGTCCTTGGACCAGATATCCTGGCTCGGGTTCAGCCTACTTGCCGGCCTTCCCAGATTCGCTTGGAATCCAGTGACCTACGTGGCTTTCGTCCCCCTTACAGTCGCGGGGCGGCGCGAGAATCTCACTCGACTTCCCTGAAATCCAAAGACGAAACGACGCTGTTTGCCGATTCAGTTGGGAATCGCCATGCGTCGGGTAACCAATGTTCGCTGCTCGAACTACTTTGGCTCCTTCTCTTTGATCGGTTGTAACGATTATTCCCATGATGCGGATTATGTGGCCCCGCACATGTCGCCCATCTTCTCCCGTTTCCGGCCAGCCATTACAACATCGCCATGCGACAAATCTATCTCGACTACAACGCCACCACGCCCGTTGCTCCCAGCGTCTTGGAAGCGATGCTGCCGTTCTTCAAGCAACATTACGGCAACCCTTCTAGCGGGCATGCGTTCGGGCGAGCTTGTAACGAAGCGATCGAAGACGCTCGTTCCCAAGTCGCCGCGCTGCTCGGCGCCACCTCGGAAGAGATCGTCTTCACGTCGGGCGGGACTGAGAGCAACAACTTGGCGCTGAAGGGCGTCATGTTGCGATACACGCCGGTCGTGAAGGGGCACTTGGTAATTTCGGCCATTGAGCACCCGTCCGTCGTAGCGCCGGCGCGATTTTTGGAGCGGCTCGGATTTCGGCTGACGATTGTGCCGTGCGACGAGAATGGCGTCGTTTCGCCCGAAGCGGTCGAAGCCGCTTTGCGCAGTGACACGGTTCTGGTTAGCGTCATGCACGCCAACAATGAAGTCGGCGTCGTTCAGCCGATTCATGACATCGCGGAAGTTTGCCGAGCTCGCGGGATTATGGTTCACACGGATGCGTCGCAGAGCGCGGGAAAACTCCGCACGCTGGTGCATGAGTTGGGGGTCGATCTGCTAACGCTCGCCGGCCACAAGTTCTACGCGCCGAAAGGTGTTGGGGCGTTGTATGTCCGAGAAGGTTTGTCGCTGGAGCCGTTCATGCACGGGGCGGGGCACGAGGGCGGATTGCGGGCGGGCACCGAAAACGTGCCGTATATCGCCGGATTGGGCAAAGCCTCGATGTTGGCCGCGCGAGGGCTGGACGACGCCGCCGACCGGTTGGCCGCTCTCCGCGATCGCTTGCAGGACCAGTTGTACGAGGCCATCGGCTCGCGGCTGGTTGTCCACGGTGGTTTCGCGGAGCGGCTTCCCAACACTCTGAGCGTCAGCTTTCCCAACGTCACGGGCCAACAGCTCTTGGCCCGCATCCCCGAACTCTGCGCGTCGACCGGCTCGGCCTGCCACGCATCGTCGGGCAGCATGTCCCCGACACTTGCCGCCATGCGTCTCTCGGCGGAAGTCGCCGCTGGAACCGTGCGATTGAGCGTCGGATGGTATACGTCGGAGGAAGAAATCGACCGCGCCGCCGAGCTGTTGGTGGGAGCCTGGGAAGCGTTGCAGTAGTCGCCGTCGGTCGCCGGAAACCGGAAGCGGACGCTTCGCAGCTTGCTCAATCCGAACACCATGCCCAAATCCAAGTTCGCCATCGAAACATCCGCGGCCCGGCGGATTGAAGCTCGAATTTGCCAGCGGATGAACGACTGGACGCGAACCGAACGGCGGCTCGGCGGATTCGACCAACTGCATCGCGTGTTGGCGGCCACTTGCGACACGGACGCCGACTGGAAATGGTTTGTCGATCAGTTCTCCCGAGCGGTCGCGGCAGCTGCGGTTGTGATGCAAATATTGCCGGCCGTCGAATGGCCCGCTGGCGTTCACGATTGGTTGATCGACACGGCCGACCCGCTGACGCGCGCGGTGCTAAAGGCCGCCCAGGTTGAGACGACTCAAATCGAATCTCCTTTGTCGGAGCTCACGGCCTCGAGCGGCGAGCCGACTGACGCGGCCATTTACTGGGTGGAAACTTATCTGGCAAAGGTGAGCACCCGCGAACGGATGCGGCGCGGCGTTTTCTTTACCCCGCGCAGCGTGGCACGTTACATCGTCGAACAAGTCGACCGGCGACTGCGTGATGATTTCGGCTGCCGAAGTGGGTTCGCCGGTTGGATGCCTGCCGAGCGTGGAGGGCTGCTTGAACCGGCACTTGGAACCGGCGTCTTTCTGTGCGAGTTCTTTCGCCGGTTAAGGCGATCGGCAGTGAAATTCTTACCTGCCGATGCTGGCAGCATCGGCCACGTGGTGGACGCTGCCAGCGTCCCAATGGGTACATTCTCATCTGCCGCTCGCCTAAAAGCGAATCTACGCGAGTGGCAGCGTGAACGAAACTCAGTTACCGGGATGGTCGCGTTGCAGGCGGCCGAGACGTTTCCCCGCATGTTTCGAGCGAACCGGATGGCAATGCAGACAACGATTGGACGGTCGCGTGGACGGAGCTTGTCGAGCGTTGGCTTCCGAACGTTGTTGGCTTCGAGCTGCTCTTGGCCAACGCCGTTGTCGCGCGGTTGGTGATCGCCGATCAGCTTTTCAAGAGCGGCGTTCGTTGGCCGTTCCGGGCGTCGCCGCGAATCTACGTGACGAACAGCCTCGGTGATGCGAAGCCGCGGAAGCCGGCGAACGTCGATTCGAGCTTGTGGCACGATGTTGTGGTGAGCCCCGAGCGAACGCGATTCGACGAATCATTTGCGATTGTGATCGGCAATCCGCCCTTTTCCGGTCTGTCACAAAACCGCTCGCGATTCGCCGAACAGCTGTTGCACGGTCGTGATCCGGCCGACGATGAAGTCGCCAGCTACTTCCAAGTGAGACGGCGAACGACTGGCGGAACGAAAACACTGGCTGCATGACGATTACGTCAAGTTTCTGCGGTACGCTCATTGGCAAATCGAACGTCGTGGCGCGGGCGTGCTGGGGTTCGTCACCAATCACGGCTATCTGGAGAACGCCACGATGCGAGGCGTTCGTTGGCAACTCGCCAGGACGTTCTCGCGGATCGACTTGCTCGATTTGCACGGCAATCGAAAGAAGCTGGAAATCAATCCGGCTGGCGAAATCGACGAAGGCGTTTTCACCGTCGATCAAGGAACCGCCGTGGCCGTGATGAGCCGGTCGCCGAATGCGGGAGCGAATTCCGCGATTCGCTACGCCGAGTTATGGGGAAGTCGACTCGAAAAGCTGACGGCACTGGAATCGAACGACGCGAACAGCGACGGCGAAATGCGACGGAATTCCCCTGAACGAATCCAGTGGCAGGAGCACACGCCGATCGCGCCGTTCTATTTCTTTTCACCGCGACTGCAGACCGAATCGGCCGAGTACTGGCAAGCGATGAAGTTGACCGACGTGATGCCGGTGAACTCGACGGCCGCGGTTACGGCTCGGGATCGATTCGTGGTGGCGCACGACATGGACGAATTGCGAACTCGGCTGGCCGACTTAGCCAACCCGGATCTCTCGGACGCCGTGCTCCGCGAACGCTACTTTCGCCGCACGCGATCCAACCGATATCCGGCCGGCGATACTCGCGGTTGGCGGCTCAGCGAAGCGCGGGCTCGATTGCGGGCTGTTAGCGACTTGGCAGCGATCCCGCGGCCGTGTCAGTACAGGCCGTTCGATCGCCGCTGGATCGCCTGGGCCGATTGGCTGATCGACTGGCCGCGGTCGGAAATCATGCGGCACATGCTTGAGCGGGACAACGTGGCCCTGATAGCGCGGCGGCAGAGTCCGGCGTCGCGTCCCGGCGACTACGTTTTCGTGGCCGACGGACTGATCATCGACGGACTCATTCGTTCGGACAACCGTGGCAGCGAATCGTTCTTCCCGTTGTATTTGAGCTCGGCCGCACCTGGCGAACCGGTTTTGGGCGAACGATCCGAGTTGAACTTTTCGCCAGCGTTTCTCGACCAACTCGGTCGGGCGTTAGCACCTTCGGCCTTGGACTCGACGAACGAAACTCAGCGGCCCGACTTGCCGCCCGCCCCTGCGATATTCGGCTTCATCTACGCCCAGCTTCAATCGCGGGAATACGGACGGCGGTTCGGCGAATCGCTGCAAATCGACTTCCCGCGCATCTTTTTGCCAACCGGCCGAGCGGTGTTCGACACGCCTGGCCGAAATCGGCGAACGATTGATCTCCATCCATCGTTTGCAAGGACTCGAACTCGACGAGCCATCCCCCTCGCTAATTCTTGCAAACGCCGAAGTTCAGCCCCGCATTGATTCGGGCTTTCCGAAGTACCAAGACGGCCGGGTCTATCTGAACGCCGAGTGTTGGTTCGACGGCGTGGATGCGTCGGTGTGGAGCACTCATATCGGAGCGTGGCAGCCGTGTCGAAAATGGTTGACCGCTAGACAGGGACTCAGGTTGACGCCCGAAGAAGTGGAGCACTATCGCCGAATCGTGGCTTGTTTGGCGGAGACGCGGCGGTTGCGCGACCGGATCGACGCGGAAATTGTTCGAGCCGGCGGCTGGTTCGGCGCGATGCAAAGCGTCCCAGCGACCTCCTAATCGGTCTCTCGCATTCGCAAGGGCATCGCCCAGTTGGATGCGATCCCGATGCCCGCAGTCCTCTAGTCGCGCACGGCGGTTCCTGACAAGATTGGCGGCCTGTTAAGGCGAGTGGTCGAGAAAGCAAATTCAAGGACCGGGAGACTCAACTCATGGCGGAGCGACTGGCGATCATTCTGGCGGCTGGCAAGGGAACTCGGATGAAGTCCGAACTGCCCAAAGTGCTGTGCCGCACGCTAAACCGGCCGATGATCCATTTCGTGCTGGATGCGTTGGAAAAAGTCGGCGTGGACCGAGTTTTGGTCGTGGTCGGCCACCGAGCGGACTTAGTGCGCGAAGAACTGGCCGGACGAAATAACGTCGAGTTTGTCGATCAAACCGAGCAACTCGGCACGGGCCACGCGGTGAAAGTCTGCGTTCCCTCGCTCGCCGATTTCAATGGCCCGGTGTTGATCGTGACCGGCGACTCGCCGCTAATCCAGACTTCCTCGATCGAACGTCTGTTTCAGGAATATGATCGCGAGCGACCGGCATGCATTCTGGGCACGCTCAAAAAAGACGATCCGTTCGGTCTGGGGCGAATCGTGCGGACCGACGAAGGCGAATTCTTGGGAATCGTCGAAGAAAAAGACGCCACCGACGAGCAGCGGCGAATCAACGAGGTGAACATGAGCACCTACGTTTTCGACTGCCGCGAACTGCTAATGGCACTCGAACAGCTTCGCACGGAAAACAACCAGAGGGAATACTACATCACGGATTGCCCTGGTATCTTGAAGTCCTTGGGGAAACAGGTGGCCGCTTTGCCGGTATTGAAACCGTGCGAGGCGCTCAGCATTAATACGTTTGATGATCTCGCGGCCGTCGAGGCGGAGATGCGAAAACTGGGATACTTATGCGAGAGCTAAAGATTTTCAGCGGCCAAGCCAACCGAAAACTGGCGAAGGACATCGCCGAAGTGCTGCATCTGCCGCTCGGTTCCATCACGCTGGGCAAATTTCCAGACGGCGAGAATTACTGCAAGATCGAGGAAGACGTGCGCGGCCGCGACGTGTTTCTGGTGCAACCGACATGTCCGCCCGTGAACGATAACCTGATGGAACTGTTGATCATGATCGACAGTTGCAAGCGGGCCAGCGCGGCGCGAATTACGGCCGTCATTCCCTATTTCGGATACGCTCGCCAAGATCGCAAGGACGAAGGCCGCGTGCCGATCACGGCTAAGTTGGCTGCGAATATCATTACGCGAGCCGGGGCCGACCGCGTGCTGACGATGGATTTGCACGCCGCCCAGATCCAAGGCTTTTTCGATGTGCCGGTCGACCATTTGTACGCGGCCCCGGTGTTGAACAATCACTTTCTGAAGATGGGATTGCAGCCCGAGGAGATCGTGGTCGTCAGCCCCGACGAAGGCAGCATCAAACGCGCCGTCGGTCATGCCAAACGACTTGGCGGCAAGCTGGCGATTGTCGACAAACGCCGCACCAGCGCCACGGAAACGAAACAAGAGAACATTATCGGCGGACCCGTCGAAGGACGCGTGGCGCTGATGTTCGACGACCTGATTTCCACCGCCAGTTCGATCAGCGGCGCGGCAGCTCGCGTTCACCGCGCGGGGGCTCGCGAGATTCACGTGGCCGCCACGCATGCCGTGTTCTGCGGGAATGCCGTCCAGAATATCGAGCAGGCGCCGATCACAAGTCTCGTCGTAACGGACAGCATTCCGCTTCGCAAAGAGCAAATGCTGCCCAAAGTCAAAGTGCTGTCGGTCGCTCCGCTGTTGGGCGAAGCGATCAAACGCATTCATCACGACCAGTCGATCAGCGCGATGTTCGATCCGACGAAGGCGTAAACATCGCAGCGATTCGACCGCCAGCCCAACGCTGGCCGGAAAAGCTATTCGTCGGCCGTCTGACGTCGGTACTTTTCTTCGTATTTCTTCCACAAGCGTTTGTGCCGGTCGTTCAGCTCGACGCGACGGCCTTGAACAAAAGCCGTTTCGACTTGCGTGGCGGTTTCCAGTGGATTCCCGTCCGTCACAATCAACGTCGCATCTTTTCCGGATTCGAGCGAACCGACTCGGTCAGCGACGCCAATTTCGGCCGGCGACAGCGTGATGCCTCGTAAGGCATCGTCGGCCGGCAATCCAGGCGACCGCCGTGGCGGCGTGGTACGGCAGGTTGCGAATATTCCGGAGCCGAATCGCTCGCTGCACGAAATGCAGAACCGCACGCCTGCGCTTTCGCAGCCGAGCGGCCAATGTGTACGGCGCGTCGTAATCGTCCGAGCGATTCTCTGGCAGGCGAAAACCCCGGCGATAATCACCGGAACATCGTGTTTCTTCAACAAGTCCGCAGAACTCGGCGTCGTATCCGCCGTAAATGACCAGCTTGACCGATTGCCGCTGAGCGAAGGCGACGGCGGCGAATCTGCTGTGCCTCGTCAGCGGCAGCGATCATCGGCTGCCGTCCGTCCAGCACCGGTAACATCGCTTCCCATCGCAAATCTTGCGGCTGTTGGCTTTCCGACGCTTCGCGAGCCTGTCGATAAGCTCGGGCAAGCTCGAACGTCTGGTCGAGTTTGCGAAGCGTTTCGTCGCGTTGCTGAAGTTGCTCGCGAGCCGATGTCTCGACATACCAATCGCTCACGGGACTCATGCGTGGCCAAGTGACGATCAATCCCGCTTCGGGACGCAGCGTCATGTCTTCCCAAGTCCAACCGTCCAATTGCATCACGGCCGATTTGCCCGCGATGAAGCCGCCGCTGGGCGCGGTGTGCGCCAACAGCACGCCGTTGCTGCGTGTGACCGGGATCACTTCACTATCGGGATTTACGGCCACATGGGCACGCACATTTGGGTTCACGTCGCCCGTCTCACGCGTGTCGACACTAGCGCGCACCGCGTTGACTTCCACCAGCCCCAAACTCGAATAAGCGTCGAACAAGGCTGGATAAACATGTTTGCCGGAACCATCAATCCGCTCCGCGCCGGCGGGTATCTCCACTTTGGTTCCCAAGTCGACGATCTTACCGTCGGAGAACACAATCGTTCCCTTCTCAATCGCCGGGCCACTGATGGGATGGATCGTCGCGCCGACGATGGCAATTGGGTTAGCTTGCGCCGCGCCGGGAATTTCTGGATTGGCGAGCGACACGGACGCGCTGGATGCCAACAACAGGCATAACAGGTTAGAGAAACAGTAATAACGCTTCATATGGGATCACTATTGATGTGAGTGTATGTGATTCGAGGCAAAGTAGACGCACGGAACGGCTAGCGTCCCTGACGATGATTGGACGCTCGGCAGAAAATATCAACGCGGGGCCACAGTACTTCTTCCGTCGAGTTGGATTCGCCAGGATTCAACATGGGGCCGTCGCCTCGCAACGCCTTTTGGATCAGGCGATTTTTCAGTTCCCGATCACGTTGGCGAAGCTGTTGGTCCTGCGTTAAATCAAAGTAGTTGCGGCCGTCGATCCACGTTTGTTCGCAGCGAGACAGCGTGGATAGCGGTGGGCCGCTCCAGATTACGAAATCGGCATGTTTGCCCGGCTCTAACGAACCGACCAGCGTATCGATCCGCAACTGTTTAGCCGGATTCAACGTCACGAACTTCAGTGCTTCTTCCGCCGGAACGCCGCCGTATTTGACCGCCTTGGCGGCTTCATGATTCAAGTGCCGAGCCAATTCCGCGTCGTCTGAATTAAACGATACGACGACGCCCGCGTTGTGCATCAGCACGCCGTTATAAGGAATGGCGTCATACACTTCAAACTTATAAGCCCACCAATCCGAGAAGGAAGAACCCATCGCTCCGTGTTGAGCCATCGCGTCGGCTACTTTGTAACCTTCGAGGATGTGTTGCAAGCTGCCAATCGTGATGTGGAATTCTTCCAACGTGCGCAACAAGGCGAGAATCTCATCTTGGCGGTAACTATGGCAGTGGATCCAACGTTCGCCGCGCAATATCTCTACCAACGCATCCAGTTCCAGATCGCGGCGAGGCGGCGATCCACGATGCGACTTACGCCAGCGATCCCATTGTTGCTCATATTCATGGGCCGTTTGAAAGCTGTCATAGATAATCTGCTCGACACCCATGCGAGTCTGGGGATAGCGCGAGGTGAATCGTTCACCCCAATTGCTTTGTTTGACGTTCTCGCCCAAAGCGAATTTGATGCCCGCCGGCGCTTCGGCGAACTTCATGGCTTCGGGCAAGGCTCCCCAACGGAGCTTAATCACTTGGTTCTGACCGCCGATGGGATTGGCCGAGCCGTGCAGGATATTGGCCGAGGTGACTCCGCCCGCCAATTGGCGATAGATATTGATGTCGTCCGAGTCGACAAAGTCGCCGATGCGAACTTCGGCCGTGACGGCTTGTGTCGATTCATTGATCCCACCGTCCGTCGCCATGTGAGAATGGCAGTCAATGATTCCGGGCGTGATGTGTTTGCCCTCGACATTCATAACGCGGGCATCGGCGGGGATTTTGACGTCGGCCCCAACCGCCTCGATCCGGCCGTCTCGACTTAACAGGGTGGCGTTCTCCAGGATGCCTTCGGGCCCGCAAGTCCAGATCGTGGCATTGGTGAAGGCGACGCATTCCGTCGCGGACGCGGAACCGGCCGCACCAAAAGCGCCCAGCGGGTAGACGACTGGCGTTGGTTTGCTGGACGCTTCCGCCGGTGAATCGGCGTCCTTGTCGTTCGATTGTTTATCCGCTGAATCTTTGTCGTCGGACGTGGCTGCCTCAGACTTCTCATCCGCATTCGTGTGCCGTGTGGCTTCGATTCGCGACTGTGATCCGTCCGGCCAAGTGATCACGCCCAGTCCCTGCAGATCGCTATTCTCATCGTCCAGTAGAACCAACGAGAGCTGAGCGATACCGGAATGGCCCCACGGTTTCGCTTCGACCAATGCACTGAATCGCGCGTCTCGCAGGCCGACTTGCTTGAGTTTGTCTCCCGCCTCGTCATTCGCCGGCTTCTTACTTTTTCCGTTGGATTTCGCCGCGAGTGGCCGCGAGGTTCCTTCCAGCTTGGATAGCTCGCCGGCGATCTTCAGCTCGATATCGCCGCCTTGGCTGGGCTTTGGCGCGAGCTTCAAATTCCATTGGCCGCGAACGTCGAACAGCGGATCGCGGGTGTGTTCGTGCCGTTGACCGAGCACCCACGTCTCCAGCACTTTCGACTTCTCGCCGAATAGATCGCTATCTGTCACGAGCAAGTTCGCGAGCTTGCGGCCTCGACCGTTCCTGTCCGATCGGCAATGCCGTACAGCTCGGCCAGGTTTGCGTTAAAGACGCCAGCGTCGTCGGCCGACAATCCACGCTCGACGGCCTGCCGGACCGACTTCAGGAACGAGCCGACGTCGGCCAGACCGTGCGTACATATCGCGATGCGAATGCCGGCTGCTTGCAGCCGCGCCGGATTCTCCGGCGCCAGTTCCCAATGCATCAGCGATTCCAGCGTCGCTTGCCGAGCGGCTTCGGGCGTGGCGACGTTCGGCGCCTTGGGAAACGCGACGGGCACCAGCACCGGGCGGCCGGTCGCGCGGATGGCGTCCAGCCGCCGGTATTCGTTGCCCGAACCGCGTAGAACCGCGTTCAGCTTGAACTCACGAGCGAAATCGTCGGCTCGCAAGGCATACAACTCGTTAATCGCGTCGATCACGACCAATCCGTCGCCGTCACGCCATTGGCTGAGTGCCGCCAGCGCGTCGTTGTTTTCGGGGCGCGAAGCCGAGCTGCTGGCCTTCCACGCTTGCCAAGCGTCGCCGAACCAATCGGCGTCGTACATCGTCTGCCGAGCCAACGCCACGGCGCCCATCGGCGAATTGGGATACTGCTCGCGGCTGCCGCGCGAGACGGTCAAGCGAATATGCTGCGCGACGTCCGCCTTCACGATCGCTTGATCGTTGGCGTCGCCACCCGTGGCGACGATCGCGCTCGTGCCTTTCAGAATTCCGCCGGACGGCGCCGCCAGCCGCAACGTGATGCCTTGCGAACGAAGCTTTTCGTTCAGCGACTTGTCGGCCTGATAACGACCGGCCACGCGCCGCTGAGGCACAACGTGCGGATTCCAGTGCGGAGCGCCACGGTTGGCCTCGTCGTCGCCGATCGAAACTTCGCTGAACGCATCGATCAACCCCGGATAGATCGTCTTGCCGCTGAGATCGATTACGCGAGCGTCGGGCGGAATCGCGATGTCGGCTCCGACCGCTTCGATCATGTCGCCGCGCAACACGACGGTTCCCTGTTCGATGACTCGCCCCGGAGCCACGACAATCCGAGCGTCCGTCAGGGCGAACACGTCCGGGTCGTGTTGTCGCAAACCGTCGACGGGCCGAGTCGTCGGCGGAGCGGCGGTCGCGGTGAACTCGCCGCGCGGAATCGAAAATCCGGCAATCGCGCCGGCAACAAGCAGCATCGTGGCCACGCCGAAAAGCGACAGCGGCCAAGGATTCGAGCGAAAACGGTGCAAGGCAGGAGCTCCTGAAAAAAGTCGCGAACTTGGATCGCGGAGAGATCGAACGAAGCGGAATCATCGCCGTCGCGGTTCACGACACCGCGATTCCCGAGGCCGCGATTGCGGAGGTCGCGCGAGCGAACATCGAACGGCGTCGGATCGCGGTCTTGATAAGTCGCGATGAGTTTAACGACCGGCGAGGACTTTGACGCCGGCGGCCGACTTTAACGATCCGTGTCGACTTTGCCGGCGTCGGGGACAGCTCACTTTAACACGCGCCGGGCGACTTTTCACGTCAGCAAAGCTGGATAAATCGACCAGATTCGTCGGCCAATGATGCCAAGGGAAATCGTTGTAGCGATCGGAAGGGTCGTGCCGATCAAACGGATTGCACGGAGCGCCGGTTGGCGACAGCGGTCACTTTTGTGGACGCCAGCAAGCCAAGCCGCGATGCGCTTCCCACGCCCGAAAATGCTGCCTGGCCAACCCCGCCTCCCGCCACCACCCGTACCGCGCCACTGCCGTGACCCAACTCCGCACCATCCAACCGCTGGCTCCGCGCACGTTGTGCATGAGGATGACGGTGCGGGAGATTGCTGGCCTGTTCGTGATTGCGATAGCGTTGGCCGCGTGTCCGAACTTGGCGGCGGCTCAAACGGCGCCAACGCCGCATCGCCTGTTCGTGCCCGCGCACGAAACATGGATCGACACGGGCATCGATGTTCCCCACGGAGCGGTGATCGACGTACAAGCGACCGGCGCGGCGACGATTCGGCAACCTCTGGAAGGACGACGTTTCGTGCAAGCGACGGTCGGACCCGAAGGGACGTTTCATTATGCCGATGACGACTTCGACCAACCGTTTCCGATGGCCGCCGCGGGCCGAGGCCCCGCGCCATGCTTTTCGCTGATCGGCCGCATTGGAATCGACGGCGAACCGTTCTTCGTGGGCCAGCGGATGAGCCGCGCGTCGCCGGGAGCCGGCCGGCTGTTCTTGGGACTGAACGACTTCGACCATTCGGATAACCACGGCGGATTCGACGTCGCAGTGCGGCTGCTCGTTCAACCTCAACCGCTACGAATTCGCCAGCGTGTGCCCGCTAACGGTCCGCCGGGGCGACCCGCCGAGGACGCGGCGGTGATCATCTTCTATGTCGACGGCTTGCGGCCCGATGTGGTTGAACAGATGTCGGCGATGGGCCACTTGCCGAACATCAGCGAGCTGTTCATCCAGGGCGGAACGCAGGTCGAGCACTCGTTCACGGTGTTTCCGTCGGACACGATCACGTCGAACGGCTCGATGTGGACCGGCTGTTTCAGCGACCGCCACGGCATCAAGGCTCAGATCGGCTTCAATCGTTCGACGCGCGAAAGCGAAAACTATCTGGGCACGATGGGCCCCGTGCAAACCGGCATGTTGCTCGAACGCGAAGGACTCGACCGACTGATTCTCCGGGCGCGCGAGCGGAGCATCTCGATGCTTCGCGGGCCGCAAGCCGCCGAGGATTTTCGCGCCTCGAAGACCAGCGACGTACCGGCGATGTATCACTATGTAAAACGGTCCGGCGGCAGCTACAACTCGGGCGTGTTGCCGATCATGAATGAGATGTCGCCCACGCTCTGGACTCGTTATATCGCGGACGAAGCGCCGTTATTCGGCACGCCCGAAGCCGATCGTTTCGTCGACGAAGCGAACACGGGTTACGCCGTCGAACACATGCTGCGCGGGCAAGACAAAGTCACGATCGTGTGGTTGCCGGAAACCGATACGGTCAGCCACCACGAGTTTCGCGGGCAGTTCGGTCAAGCTCGCCGCACGATTGCCGAGGCGGATCGGTTGATCGGCGAAGTGGTCACGCACGTTCGCCGTCAAGGTCGTTTCGACAAAACATATTTTGTGATGGTCAGCGACCACGGGCATATCGGCGGCCAGCATCGTCATCTGGAACGATTCGACTTGGCGAACGAATTCTTTCACCGCCCGCGTTTGATCGGCGAAGACGGGCGTTGGGTCGGCGGCGGTTTGGGGTTGTCCGTGCGTCAGCATCGCTACTGGAACCGCACTGATGGCGATGGTCAGGAGCAGTTCGTGTTTGTCGAAGCGGTCGGCGACGGCGTGGCTCGCGTGTTTCTGCC
>JAWKTM010000040.1:0-62762 GCA_041399085.1 Pirellulaceae bacterium | reverse complement strand
AGAACGCCTTTTGAACGTCGTGAGCCAATTGCAGATCGCGTTCGATTTCGCGTTGTCGCAACAGTTGATCGTGAAGCTGGGCGTTCTCAATCGCCACGGCCGCTTGGGCGGCGATGCTGGCCAACACTTCCAAATCTTCTTGCGCGAAACGCTTTCGTTGATCCAGCGTATCGATCTGCAAAGCGCCGATGGCATTGCCTTGGCTGTCGATCAGCGGCGCGCACATCATCGATCGGATACGAAAGTCCGCGATGCTTTGGCTCATTTCGAAACGCGTATCGGTTGCCGCATCGGCGGACAGGATCGCCTCTTTCTCGCGCATCACTTCGTTCACAATCGTGCGGCTAATGCGAATCGTGTCCGCATCATCCTCGCGACGCGTCTGCGTCCACCGCGGCACCAGCGAACCATCGGGCATCTTCAGGACGATGAAGCCGCGATCGGCCTGCACGAAAATCTTGAACATGCTCGCCAGCACTTGCGGCAAGACGGCGTCCAACGAGACCGCTCCGCCCAAGCTCCGAGCGATCTCCATCATCGCGGCCAACTTGGCTTGCGGAGTGGCCGAAAGCTGCAGCCGGCCGCTCAGATTGGAAACGTCCAGCTTCGACATAATCGTCGAACCCGACTCTGCTTCGTCTTCGACCAGCACCGTGCGGAAGCTCGATCCGTCCTGCGACGACGGAAACGGCATGTCAACGCGATCCGAGCCCGAGATGAACGTGAAGTCGATATCGCAAATGCGCACTCGGTCGCCGTGATTCAATTGATGCCGCAGACGAGACTTGATCGGTTGCCCGTTCAAGTACGTGCCATTGCGGCTCTCCAGATCCTCGAGCGCGAATTCGTCTCCGTCGGGCACGATCCGCGCGTGCTGGCGGCTCACGGCCCCGACATCCACCACGATTTGGCAATCGGGGTGTCGCCCGAGAACGTGTTCTTTGCTGTCAAGCTCGTACCGCGCACCCTGACGCGGGCCGTTGTTCGCCACAAGATAAGCCATGAAAGGAGACCGTTTGCAAAGGGCGAATTTGGCGGGGTAAAGGCCAGCGTTGGCGATTGTAGTAAGGGGGATGCCCCATCGTCAACAAGCAACGACGACTGCCGACCCAATCGAAGCACGGCTCGACGACCACCCGGACGGAGATTCGTCCGTCCGGCGCGGCCTTGACCAAGCGTGGCAGCCGACTTACCGTACCGAATCAGGCTGGGCGGCCGAACCTCGGCGACGCTCGCCGGTCTCTCAATAGCTTCACTTGCCCGATGGTGTAATTGGCAACACGACGGATTCTGGCTCCGTTGTTCTAGGTTCGAGTCCTAGTCGGGCAGCCTTCCCACCGTTCCGACCCAATTCTAGGGCAGCGGTTGACACGCCCGGATCGTCACCGTTCTTGCGGCAGCTGATCATCTCTATCAGCCGCTCCGCAGCCACACGTCCGCAGTCGCCCTCACGGGCAAGCCACCATCGTCGCAAATCGCCTCGGCCACGCGGGAATCTATGCATGCCCGGCATCCTAAATGCTCGACACTCACCGCACCCCCCTTTCGTTCGTCGGCCAAATGGGAAGTTCGCTAGTCCTGTAGCAAAGGCATTTTATTCGTGGCGAACATGTCGCGGCAACTATTGACACCGAAACGCAAACCGAGCAGTTGCTCAACGCGTGATCGTCGCGCACGATTTGACTCACTCGACGCCCATTATCGCTCACTACCTCGCTAACTACAGCGACAATGCGGAACGCGAACTACGATTTTCCGTCGACAACGAACTCTCGGCGATGCGTTGGAGAATGCTGCTGGCACGTCTTCCGTCGGGCAAACGTGCACGCATCAAAGGCGACTGGCGGCTTCAACACTCAACGCCGCTGGATCGCCCTCAACGATGCGACTTCAACGCTTGCAATAATTTCGACCTGTTCTGCCTGATTCATGAGACGGTGCAACCAATCCACGGGATGGTGAACTCTACGTCTACGATACCGCACTTCGCATCGGCGTTCTTACGGCTTGTCCCCGATCGCGTATACTTACATGCAGGTGTTCGTGTCGGTGCGCTGGGCATTAGGATTCGCATGGTGGCGATTACATCCTTTGCTCTGACTTACCCCTCGAATTCACGGCGTTGCGACCACCAGATCGAAGACTGTCTGTGCATTTACAAACGTGAACTCGCAACGCTAAATGGCACATAACCTTGCCTTGTAGGACGTTTCTGTTCGTAGCCTCGAAGAATCGGCCAGCTTCCTCCCAGCCCCGGATAACTCCATCGCGGTTGCTTTCGCCTCAGGCTTTGCCAATTGGCTCCGTCATTGGGTATACTGAAAATGCTTGAACTTCCAGTCGCACGAGGGGCTCGACCCCTGTAAACTCGAGGCCCGTTACGGGCGTACGCGATCGGTTGAACGCAAGCGGCGAATCGCGTCGGATTTAAGGTCAACGGTTTCTGGATGCCGCGACGTAATACGGAAGTGACAGGCATGAACACCGAGAGCAAGTCGGGCACAATGAGAACGATCGTCATTGTCTTAGGAATAATCGTAGTACTCCTTGTACTGTGGATACCCTTCTCCATCGGTCGCGTCGTGACGGGCAATGCTCCGTGGGGACCAAAAATCGGTGGCAAGCTGCCCAATGGAATCGAGAATTCACATCTCAATCGCGTCCAGCGGAGGTTTTGAAACAGACGATCGACTGATCGTGGTCGCACCTAACATGGCGCCAAAGCACTACTGGGTTGATCGAGTACACGGCGGTTTCGAGCATGTGGTCTTGAAGTACAACAATACCGGAAACCAGCTTTGGGTGGAGTCCGATGGCAAGGTAGGCACTCCATTGATCTGGCGACCAGTGATTTCCGCAGCTGAGCACGACACGCAACACAATTGGGCGGCGTACGGGACCGGCACAACGCTCGACTCAGGAATACAAGCACTATTGTTTCCTTTCTCAGCCCGTGGTAGCTAGGAACTTCGCCTTGCTTGATCTAGGTTTTGCAAGTGGTTGGAACCCACTTTTTCTGTTTCTGGGGATTACATCACGGGTCTCTTTGGCGATTGTGTTGGTGGATCGGCTGGGAGCGAACTTGTTGGCGTGGCGCTGTGGGCTTCGGGCAAGGATGTTGATTAAACGACTATTCGAGGTGTCGACACACTTGAGCTTCTGGTAGACCCGCTCGGGGCGGGCTGTGTCGTCTCAGTTGTCCATGCACGGTTCAAACATCTTTGTGTTCGAGTGTCCGTGTGAGGGCGGAGGAATTTGCCAAATCCTTGTTGGTCTCTGGGAGTTACAAACGGATAATGGATTGGCAGTTCCGCCCCGAGGAATTGGCGAATCAACCTTACACTTTAGCCACAAATTCGCACAGGTTACATTTGGCAATCAGAACGATCCAAAATTATAGTTCGCCCGAAAATCCGCCGTAAGAACTAAATTCAGGGCGGCGTTCATCTTGTTCTACAAGTTCGGAATTACATCTTGGCAAGCGAAAAACAAGGCGACGTCTATACTCGGCATTACATCTCAAATCATCATAACAAAAGATCTGGGCAAAAGATCCAAGACAGAGGTAACACGACGAACAAATAGTCCATTGATCATTGACACCAAAAATTGAAAGAGACTGAAAAAACGTTCCGAAGTGATATGGAAGTCTCATTGGCGAAGAGCGTTTGATAACGAAGATACTGAACATTGGCTAATAACGGCGGAATATTGAACCAATATTAATGATTGAAGTCGGCTATGCACCGGAGGAGCGAAAATTGCGCATGTGGTGGAAAAACGAATATGCAAGAACAAAACCAAGAATGGCTCGCGAAAGGAGGAGAATATTATTTCGGCGATTGATGGGAGGATGAATTCGGCTTCGAGGTCGAGGGGGTGGTAAACAAGATCCTTCGCGTAACTTGTTCTGGGCGACATCTCTAACAGCTTGAGAAGATTCATTCGGAAGCGCACATCAGTGAATTAAATCAATGGTTGGACGGGAATGATCGGGCGGATAACCAGCTAGACCACCACTTGCCAGGCTCGGGATTCGATGGACTTGAGAATCGCCAAGTTTACTCGCATCGTTTGCAGGCCATCGGCAAAGGAACAGGGGGGCGAGGTGTGCGTTTGCAGGGCGTCCAGGAACAGGTTGGCTTGGCGCGTGAAGAGGCAGTCGCGTTCGAGCGGTTCGCCCGGTTCGTCATGCCAAGCTTGGCCGGGCTCGGTCATCCAGCGCCAGCGGTTTTCGTGGACCTCGAAGCGAACCGTGCCTCGTTCGCAAACGACCGTGATCGTCGATTCGTTGGGGGCTTGGTGCTGGTTCAGGCTGTAGCTGGCCAGCACGGCGCCGTGCCGCGCGATCACGTTCACGGTGTCTTCGACATCCACGCCGGGCAACGCGCGATGCGCGGCGTCAGCCACGACTTCGATCACCGGGCCGGTCAACCATTCACCCGCGTTGACGATATGGGTCAAAGCATCTTGCACCGCCCCGCCGCCGGTCGTTCGGCTGCGATAGTAGATTTCGCGGTAGGCCGGGCGGTACGTCGGAAAATGTTGGCCGGAGGTGGCGACCAATTGCAGCGGCCTGCCGAAACGCCCGGAGTCTAGCGCGGCTTTCATCGCTTCCAGCACCGGATGCGAGCGGTAAACATAGGCAACTCCCGCAACGACGGCTCGCATCGCGACGGCTTCGGCCAAGTCGTCGACGCCGTCCCAGCCGATCGCCAGCGGCTTTTCGATTAACACGTGCAGACCGGCCAGAACAGCTTTCAGCCCGAGCGACGCGTGCAGATGGGCGGGCGTGCAGATCACGGCCGCGTGGAAGTCGTCTGGCAGAGCGGCGTCGAGATTGGCGTAAGAGCCAGCTACGGGGTACTGGCTCGCCACTCGTTGGCGCAGCTCGGCTTGCGGTTCGCAGAAGGCGACTTCGCATCGACCGGTCGCCAGGAAGCAACGCACGTGTCGCTCGCCGATCGAGCCGACTCCGATTACCAGAATTCGCGGCCGCCCGGTGCTCACAATTGATCCATTCGGAAAAATGCGTGAATTTTCAGCAAAATCGAACCTTTCGAGCGCTGCCGCATCCGTTGAAAGCTTGAGGGTGTTGACCTACTATCGAAGGTTCCCCTACACCCGCGCCGAGGCCGATTGGGCAATTGGCGAGGGACATACCAGAGCCGCCCAAGCTCGCATTTTTCAAATTCGCAAACGTCTACTTCGGACCGATTCACCGCTCGCCGACGATAGGAGCCTACCTGATGGCCATTGCTGGACCAACTTCCTCGACGCAAATGATGAGTGGCGCCGACATCCTGGTCAAGTCGCTGGTCGATCAAGGTGTCGAGGTGATTTTCGCCTATCCCGGCGGCGCCAGTATGCCGCTGCATCAATCGCTGACGCGATTCTCGGACCGGCTGCGAACGATTCTGCCTCGGCACGAGCAAGGCGGCGGCTTCGCGGCTCAGGGCTACGCCCGCTCGACTGGCAAACCGGGCGTCTGCATGGCCACCAGCGGCCCTGGGGCAACCAATCTGGTAACGGCAATCGCCGACGCCAAGCTGGACAGCATTCCGATGATCGCGATCACAGGGCAAGTGCCCACCGCCGTGATCGGCAGCGACGCGTTTCAGGAAACGCCGATCGTCGAGGTGTGTCGCGGTATTACCAAGCATCACTTTCTGGTGACCGATATCGCGGATTTGCCGCGAATCATGAAAGAGGCTTTTCACGTCGCGACAACGGGCCGCCCCGGTCCGGTGTTGGTCGACATGCCCAAGGATATCCAGCAGCAGATGTGCGCGGTCGATTGGGATCCGCCCATGAATCTGCCAGGCTACAAGCTGAAGACTCGGAAGATCAAACCCGAGCAAATCAAACAATTGGCGGCCGCCATCAAGTTGGCTCGGCGGCCCTTGATCTACGCCGGCGGCGGCATCATTTCGGGCGAAGCCAGCGACGATCTACGCGAACTGGTGGAGAAGACGGGGATTCCAGTCGCCACGACGGTGATGGGGTTGGGCGTTTTTCCGAGCGAGCATCCGCTGTCGCTGGACATGCTCGGAATGCACGGCAGCGCCTATGCGAACTGGGCGGTGCGCGACTGCGATCTGCTGGTCGCACTGGGCGTTCGCTTCGACGACCGCGTGACAGGCAAGCTGGAAGCGTTCGCGAAGCACGCCAAGATCATCCACGTCGATATCGACGCCTCGGAGCTCAACAAGAACAAGGTGGCTCATATCCCCATCTGTGGCGACGTGAAAGAGGCGTTGGTGCAGTTGAACGCGATCGTCGAAGCCCCCGATGACATCTCCGCGTGGGTCGAACAATGCCAAGCTTGGAAGAAGCAGCAGCCGTTCCATTACGACGAATGTTACGACGGCATTTTGCAACAGCATGCGATCCGCGAACTGTGGAAACTGACGCGAAACCGTGACACGGTGATCAGCGTGGGCGTGGGTCAACATCAAATGTGGGCCGCCCAATTCTATAAGTTCAACCAACCGCGAACATGGTTGTGCAGCTCGGGCCTGGGAACAATGGGATTTGGTTTGCCAGCGGCGATGGGCGCCCAGGCGGCTCGGCCCGATGCCCTTGTGATTGATATCGACGGCGACGGCAGCTTCCAAATGAATATCCAGGAACTGGCGACCTGTTATTGTGAGAAACTGCCGGTCAAAGTTTTGCTATTGAACAACCAACATCTCGGCATGGTAGTGCAATGGGAAGACCGCTTTATGAAGAGCAATCGGGCTCATACCTATTTGGGTCCGATCGATCATGAGGAAGCCAGCGGCACGGGCGACACGACTCGCCATGCGATCGTCAAGGAACGCTATCCCGACTTTGTTTCGATCGCCAAGGGTTATGGCTGCGGCGCGGCCACGGTCAGCAAGAAGTCGGATTTGCGAACGGCCCTAGAAGAGATGATCGCCTATCCTGGCCCTTATGTGCTGGACGTAGTGGTTCCGTATCAAGAGCATGTGTTGCCGATGATTCCTTCGAATCACACGGTCGACGATATGATCTTGGAGTAGACGGACGCGAGCCGACTCGAAGAGCAGACCATCTCGGTTCAATCAATTGGCAAGTCCGCCGGCTTATCGGTCGGCGGCATCTCCAGCCGTATCATTTGGCCGAGCTGGGCGTCTTGCATCTTGGTATCGCCGCCGGTGGCCAAGAAGAATCGGCCGGCGTCCTGACCCGCATTGATGTTCAAAACGGGATTGCTATCGGCGGTGAAGCGAGCCGCCAGCAAAGGCTGCCATTGGCCGTCCTCGGTTCGCACACGCGCTCCCGAGAAGAAAGCTCGGCGGGTTTTCGTAGTGGAAACTCGGTTTCGGCGAAAATCTTCCACAAACGAGTAGTAGCCGCTGAGCGTCTTGTGCCGAGTCAGCGTGGAGAACGTCACCAGATGTTTCCATGCGGACTGCTCGGGCAAATAGAAAAACCCGGCGAACTCGGTCCACTCGCCGTCGGGTTTGGCGGTAACCAGAAAACGATAGGTCGCCCCAATCTTCCAGTCATAGTCCAAGAAACACTGTCCGCCGGTGCCTTCGTTGCCGAATCGCCCCACACGCACGTCGGGAGCTTGGTGTAACACTTTCACACGGCGAGACTCGTCGACCACATTCGGATCGTTTTGATTGCCGGCGTCCCAGACGGAGAACAGCACAACCTTCTTGCCGGAAGCCAGTTCCTGGATGCCAAAGTATCCAGGGCGAAAGCCACACGCCATGAAATAGGTTCCATCGGCCGACTGCTCGACGGTGATCTCATTGTAGAAAGCGGTCGCCGGCGGTCCGGGGTATCCCAAATGAACCGACCGGCAAGCGATCCCTTTCAAACGCTCATCGGCGTCCGCTTCATCGCCGCAACGGGCAATTAGCCCGAGAACAACCAGTGACACCAGAATTCGGAATAAGCGACTCAAGGTTACCAGTCTCCTATTTCTCGTTCGCGGCCGACTTGGCAACATCTTCCAACTGTTTAAGCCCCCGATCGCGATCGACTTCATAATTGCCCACGTGATACTCGAGCACCTTGCCATCCCGCCCAATCACGACGAACAATGGCAGCTTTGCATCCGCGACTCGCGGGTCTCCCAGTTGTTTGAGCGCTCCATCGTCCAACACAATCGTGTATCCCAAATTCATAAACGATCGCAACCGCTTGGCGCCTTGCACGGCACTTGCCCGCTGACCTTCCGCCAAACGATCGTTCACCACAACGCCAAGAATGGTGATCGGTGCGTCGTCGATGCGTCGATTGAGGAAGTCCAGATAACCAATCTGACCGTAAGGTTCTTCTAGGGGAGCATCTTGGTAGCTCCAGAAATGAAGGATGACGACCTTATCCTTTGTCAACTCGGCGTCGAGTGGCTTGCCCGTGAAATCGGTGAGCTTTAGTGGGCCGATCTCTTGTCCGACCGCGTTCTTTTTCATGGCGTCGACGGCGGAAGTGCGGTTCTTTTGAGCTTTGGCGTCTTCGCCCGCATCTTTGAGAACTTGCGCCAAAACCACGGGCTTACCTGCCGCGGGGATCTTCGGCAAATCCTCACGTAAACGCTCTAGTTGTTGTTTGTCCCAATCCACTTGCAAGGTTCGGGGTTGAAAGGCCAGCGCGTCGCGCAGGGAAATCAATTGGTCCAAGGTCGCGGTGGCTTGAGCCAACTCTTCGGCCGACAGGACCGTGCGATCTTTCAACTCATATTGCAACTCGTGCGGCTCGCCTCGTCCGATAAACACACGGCGAGTCGAAGCGACGACGACCGGAGACTGCTCGTCGACCCAAAACGTTTGCACACGACCATAAGGATTATGAGCCTCGACGCGCCAAGCCGCCGAACCGTTGATCGCACCTTGCTCTTGGACCTCATAGGTCAGCCGGCCTTCTTCCCATTTCGCGCCGACCTTCCACATTTGATCGAGCGGCGCGATGGGCAGGGCAAACGGCACGACGCTGTTTCCCTCGGGACGCTGGTACAACAAGGCTGGGCCGCCGTCGCCGCGGAAGCGACCGTTGCCGTCCACCGGAACTCGGCCGAACCGATCGGGCCACTGCCAACCGCCTCGCCCGCTCTCACGCAACATCCAATACGCGGTGGCGTCGCCTTCCGCCGGTTCGGTGAACAGCACGGTCAGCTCGAAATTCTTACGCGTCACGAACGGATCGCCTTTGTCGGCGTCAAACGTACCTTGGTAAACCAGTTGCGTACCGTGTTCGATCGGGGCGGCGGTTATGGCGCATGCGAGCAGCCAAGCGGGCGCGAAAGCGGAAAGCATCGGCGGGCCTTTCACAAGGTGGGCAGGATTGAGGCGGGAGCGCGGGACGCGCGGCGAGGCTCATTGTACTCGCTGAGCACCGCCGTTGTGCGCGGCCTGCGCGTTTGCTGGCGGGCCGATTCGCTGGAAGAAGCAGCGATGCTGGACCCATGTCGGTTGTACGTCGAACCGCATCAACACTTGATTCAGACTCGGCTGTTGCGGCCATTCGTCCGGCAAACGATCCAGCGGCAACATCCAAGCCGCCGCGGTCGGCAGCGAGGCGAATCGTGTGATGACGCCTTCGAGATGGGCTCCGACGATCTCGCCGCCGACCGCATCAAAGTCGCCCCGTTCCGCCGAGTGAATGGCGGCGGCCGCGGCGAGCGTGAGCGGCGGTTGCGATTCGGCGACGAACAGATCGGCCTTCAATTCGGCCACTTGCCCGGCCGTATCCATAGGCGCCGGCGTGTTGACGTAAGTGCGCAACTGATACCGAGCGATGGCGTATTTGCTGTTGCCCGCCAAGCGTGTCACGTCCGATGCGGTAATCGTTTGGCCAACCAAATTGGGCAACGCTGGCTCCAGAATCTGCGGCGAGGAAGCCAGAAGCGCCGGGTAGCGGCGATCGGCATTAACCTGCGGGAAAAGTCCGGTGTAGTCCGGCGGGCGGCTGACGGTCGCGTCATACATCTGCTGCTCGATTGGCCGAGCGTCGCCGGTGGCGGCGCGAGCCATCGCCTCGGCGGCTCGCTGTCGCCAGCGAAGCAGTTCGTTCGTGGCCTCGCCGTAATACTTCACCTGCAAGCCGAGCGCGGGCGACTTGGCGGCCAGTCGGTCTAACGCGGCGCTGAATGCGGATAACGCTTGACGGTCGGCCAGTTGCCCCGATATTGGGCTGAGAGCCGCGAGATATTCGGCATGACGCGATTCGATTTCCGCTGCGGGAAGTCGTTGGGCGTCGGCGTCGATCAGGCGAACAATTCCGCCGATCATCGCCGCCGTGAACTTGGCGTACTCCTGCGACAGCGGGCTCGCACTGTCCGAAGTGGCCGGCGCGGCGACTTCACCGACCAGCGAAGGATCATAGGCCGCCGCGGCGTCGTAACCGGCGGCCGAGTCGTAGCCGTTGGCGTGCCGAGCCCAGTCGATCGCCATCACTCGAATCGCGGACGCATGGGCTTCGTCCCAACGCCCTGCCAACATGGTCAGTGTTTGCGGACCCGACAACGGTTGGCCGTCCGGGTCAAACGTGCCTGTCGCCCCGATCGAGTCGGCCGCCGCGCTGACTTGCTGGACCAGGCCGGGTAGATCGAAAGCCAGCTTCTGGCGACGCTCGGCCAGCAACTGAGCCGCGATCTGACGCCGTTTGTTCAACATCGCAGTGCGAATCGCCGCGGTCACTTGTTCAAACGGTTTCAAGATGACCGCCGTCTCGGATGAATGAAAGAACGTCGTGTCGGTGTAAATCAACACCAAAGCGTCGTCTAACATCTTCTCGGCGGCTTCCCATTTTTGCTGCTGGATCAATTGTTCCAAGCGTCCCACCACATTGGCTCGGGCCGGCGCTTGTTTGGCCAGCTTTTGTCGCAGACCGTCGATGTACTTTTGAGATGTGGGAAACGTGATGTATTGGTTCAGCGGTGGGCCAGACACTTGCAATAACCGATTACAACGCAACTCATAATCGGGGCCGGCCGGTTCGCCTAATAGACGAAGCTGCTCGCTGAGCCGAGCGCCTTGGCCCGCCGGAACACGAGCCGAAATGAACAACTGGGGGTTGACTTTGGCCAAATCCCCCTTGGCGGTCATTTCGATGATACGCTGCGTGGATTTCAGCGCCTCGTCATAGAGGCCATGAATGCGAGCTTGTAATACTTTGGCCTGCTCGCCATGAACGGCCATGCCCACGTGGACATCGCGATGATTGGGATTTGCCGACGCGGTGGATGGGGTGATGAACAGCGGAATCAATAAGACGGCTCGAACCAAACCGACCGCCAGTCCGTGTCGAATCGAGATATTGCAAAAATATGGTAAGACCGTGGAACTATCTGTGTGTATAAGCATGGTATAGTACCTTTGACTCAAGCGAAGCAACGGGATATTGGATAATGAGACTCGTGTGATCGCATCATGGTGCGACCATCGACCGCGAATTACTCGGTCGATTCCCATACGGCATGAAACACACCTTGGGCTGGCACTTCGCCGCCTGATTGTGAGTCCCGCAATTGCCCGCCGACCACTTCGATCGTGGCGGTTTGCCCTTCGACTTGAGCCACTTTCAATGTCACCGTCTGTCCGGCGTCGGTGAACAGGACTGGGCCGTTCGACTCGCGCTGCGCGAATAGCTCGGCCTCGACCGTCTGACCCGAGATGGCCGAAATGGAATCGCCGGTCACGACGGCTTGCACGAACACTGACGGAAACGACTCTTGTGATTTATCCCGGTAGCTGGTCAATTGCAGCACGTTGGGCCGACCGCCGCCGATGGAGACGACGCGGGCATAACACGCGCTGGTGCTGAGCGGCTCGCCGAGCGTCAATTGCATGTCGCCCGCCAGATTCAAGACTTCCTTGGTTCCCGCCAATTGCTCGGCCGCCTGATCCAGCGATTGGTCGACCGACTTAGCAACCGCCTCGCCGCCGGCCATCGCTTGTTGTTTGGCTTGATCGACCAGCGAATTCAAATCGTCCTTGCCACAACTGGCCAGCAGCAACGCCACCGCCAGCATCGCCGCTACGCGCGCAAAAAAAGCCTTTTCATCACACCATTCTCCGCATGAAATGAATAACACGGAATCAATTCAGAACGGCGGTCTAAAGAACAATCGATAACGAACCGCCAAACCGGATTAAACCACGACGAGAATCGGTGGGCAAGCAAGATCGTGCGGAAGGTGCTCAAGGCGGTTGGTTAAAGCTGGTCGCGGTGGGCACGTTTGCTATATGAAACGAGCGCCACGGATACGGCTGGGCGACGCTGGATTGATCGTTACTTTGGAGACCTTCGGTCGGCGGTTTCGACTAGTCGGGAGACCTAAGCCGAGCGCGTCGGCGGCACTAGGTCGGGAGACCTTAGCCGAGCGTGGCACCGGACGGCTCGCGCGTTCCGCTAAAATGGCAAGTTATCTGCGGACGAGTTCTTACCCGAGCGTGGTCGGAGTTTGGGCTTAACTGCCGTCGGTGCCTAACGGTCCGAGCTCGCGGTCTTGGGCTTCCAGCAACTCGCGCATCGCCGAGACCAAGACGTGCTCGACCTCGGGAGCGGTGTTCGACGCTCGCGGGCTGGTTTCGTATCCGCCTTGGGTATAGCCGATCGCGGTGCCGATATAGCCCGAGCCGTACTCGCCATACGCGGCCATCGCGACGAACAAATCCGGCCGAAGCTGCTGGGCCGCCAATTGATACTCGACGAACAACTCGCCCGGCATGTGCAGCACGCGCGTGTCGGCCAAGGTCAAACAACCGATATCGATTTTGTCGCCGGCCAAGTGGCGGCGGACCCACACCAGATCGCTGGCCGCGCCGACGCGAGCCGTCGCAGGTTGCGTTTCGTCGTCGAGCGTCTTCTGCAACGCCGCTTCGTCCAGATGCGGCGCTAGCGGCAACGACACCTTTACGTGACGCCAGCTCATGTCGGCCGCCGAGATCGGCTGTTTTTGGATCGACTCCCAAGCGCGACGCATCCCGTCAGCCACGCGATCGGCCAAAACCTGACGGTTCTCGGGCGAACCATCGTTCCACTTGCCCGCGCCGATGTTGCCACCCGCGCCGTTGAAATGGATGTGAGGCACACCCGTGGCGGTCTGTCGAGCGTTGCGGGCCATGCCGGGAAAATCGGGATTCGCTCCGCCCGTGCGATAGTAGCTTTGCGGATGCGTGGCATAGTAAGTCAGCACGGCCAGCGGCCGATCCTCGTTCCAAAAACTGATCAGCTTCACTTTCGGGTCGATCGTGCCAACCGGCTTCGCGCGGATTTCCGGGTCGCGACAAGCCGTGTAGCGAACGAACTGGACTTTGCCATCCGGACCCAAAATACGGCGATTCGAGGCCACTTTTTCAATCTCGGCTTCGCCTAGACCCAAATGGGTGACCGGTTGGGCTTCGGCCATCGCGCGTTTCACGGCGGCCGAAGCGCGACGGATAACGTCTCGGGCCATCGGCGTGTCGAACACCTGCGTATTCAAACCGTAGGCGGCCAGCACCATATCGGTCGTGAAGTCACACCGCGGGGCGTCGTGTTGATGCAACGTGTGCAAGGCAACTCGCTCGACATCGGTTCCCACGGCCGCGGCCAAACCTTCGCGAAAGGCTTGCCGGCCGCCGTTGCTGATCCCGATCCAATCGACGGCGCACAGCACGATCGGCCGTTCGTCGCCCAGCAGCACGAGGCCACGGCAACTGAGCGGCGACGTGACTTCTTTGGTCGGATCATAAGCCAGCGGACTGCCGATGGCTGGCGACGCATCGACGTCGAACACGCCGACTCGCAACGGCTCGGCCGCTTGACCGACCGGTACAATCATGGACAACACCGCCGCGACAATCGCGAACGGGACCACAATTTGACGCAAGCAACAGACGTTCGAGCAGTGGTTTCGCATGGCTTGGTTCTCCTGCCGGGCTGACTTTCAACGACCGCATGATACCATGATGCGCGGCGCGAAGGCCCGCGAAAGCAAATGGTTGCGGGCGGCGACCGACGACGATGTACTTCGAGGACGGAACCTTTGATTACGAAAATCACCGGACGGTTAGTGGCCGTGGCGCAGGACCAAGCGACGCTGGCGGTCGAATGTTTCGAGCGGCAAGTGTTGATTCCCGAGTTCGCTCGGCGGCGACTTCAAGGCGCGATCGGCGACACGGTTAGTCTGCACACGATCGAGTATTTAGAAGGCAACCCGGCGCATGGCCGGCTGACTCCGCGGCTGATCGGCTTTCTGAACGAAGCCGAACGCGAGTTCTTCGAGATGTTCTGCTCGGTCGATGGCGTCGGCGTGAAAAAGGCGTTGCGGGCGATGGTGCGGCCGGTGCAAGATGTGGCGGTGCTGATCGAAGAGCAAGATGCGAAGGGGCTGTCGGCGTTACCCGGAATCGGGGCGGCGACTAGCGAACGGATCATTGCCAAGCTGCGGCGCAAGATGTCGAAATTCGCGTTGCTGGTGTCGCAAGATCCGGCGGCGGGCGGCGGCAAGGATGTGCAGCACGACGTGGTGCGCGAAACGTTCGAGGCGCTGCTGGCGTTGGGACACGGCGAATCGGACGCGCGGAAAATGATCGACGCGGCGCTGGCGACCGGCCAGAAGTTCAAGGATGTCGAAGCTCTGTTCCAAGCGGTCTATCAAGTGAGTCATCGAGCCAATTAGCGACGCGAGTTAGCGACGCGATGTCGATACGCAGCGTTGAAATGATAGTCGCCTTTCGCTCCGCGAAAGGAAAGCGATTGCGAAGCAATCTGCTGAAACAATCGAACGGCTTTCGCGGAGCGAAAGTCGACATTAGTTCGAACGGTGCTCAGAGCGCATGGCGGACATCGAGTTCATCAACGAGACACGCGGGACATCGACGGCCGAGCCGATTGATGCCGAAGTGGTGTTGATCGACCGCGATCTGCCCGCGCCGCACGGCGACTTGTGCGAAGCTTGCGGATCGCCGGTCGAGCCGCTCGACAAATTCTGTCCGGCTTGCGGAACACCCAATGCGCATTCGGCGGCGCCGATCGAAGCCGAGGTCGCCGAGCCGAAGAAGCATTTGCGCTGCGAAACGTGCGGCGCCGAGATCGCGATGGATTTGCAGCAACGCAGTTTTGCCTGCCCGTTCTGCGACTCGACCTACGTCGTCGAATACTCGCCCGATCTGACTGGCCGTCAACCGCCGGAGTTTGTGATTGGATTTTCGGTGACGGCGGAACAAGCGCGGAAGATGTTTCGCGAGTGGATTGGCCAGAACGCTTGGTATCGACCGGGCGACCTGAAGCACGCCGAGATCGCCGACAAGCTGCGAGGCGTCTACCTGCCGTTTTGGTCGTTCTCGATGCTGGCCGAAAGCGACTGGTCGGCTTCGATCGGCGAGTATTGGTATCGGACGGAAACGTACACCGAGACCGATTCGAAGGGAAACAGAGTCACGAAAACTCGGCGAGTGCGCGAGACCGAATGGTGGCCGCTCTCGGGCCGGCATCACCGTTACTACAGCGGCTACTTGGTCAGCGGCAGCCGAGGTTTGCCGCAGACCGAAGCGGATCGGATCAAACCGTTTCAGCTTCCCGCGCTGAAACGCTATGAACCGTTCTATCTGGCCGGCTGGCTGAGCGAGGAATATTCGATCGACCGCAATGACGCATTACAAATCTGTCAGCAAGAGTTTTATCGCCGCGAACAGAGTAACGTGGGCGCTTTTATGCCCGGCGACACTCATCAAGATTTGGCGGTGCAAACACAGTTCACGCGCGTCAATTCGGACCTTTGCCTGCTGCCCGTTTATATCTTGACCTATCGGTATCGAGACAAACTGTTTCGCTTTTTGGTCAACGGGCAAACGGGCCGCATCGCGGGCGACAAGCCAGTATCGCAACGACGCATCGCGGCCCTCATCGGAACGATTCTTGGAGTCATCGCCCTGGTGATCCTGACGTTCCTAATCCTCAGCGGACTGCTGGCACGCTAGATGCGGCCCGGTCAAGATGCGCCACGACACCCGACCATCCCACCTCGCCCGCTCCATATCTCATTACGAGTCACACCCACTCACACACCACAATCCACACTTTTAACCATTCTCATAACATCATCATGGAACGAACTAGCGGCAAGCCCGTATTTGAGATCGAAGGATTGACTAAAGTTTACGGCGAGGGCGAGACGCGCGTGCAAGCGCTGCGCGGCGTCAGCTTCACGGTCCAACAAGGCGAGATGGTGGCGATCACCGGGCCTTCGGGATCGGGCAAGAGCACGCTGCTGGCGATGCTAGGCGCGGTCGACAATCCGACCGACGGCCGCATTCTGTTGGAAGGCGTCGATCTGGCTTCGCTGAGCGACGAACGTCGCACGCTGATTCGCCGCCGCCGAATCGGCTTTGTGTTTCAAGCTTTCAATTTGCTCCCCGTGCTGTCCGCCATCGAGAACGTGTCGTTGCCGCTGGAGTTGGATGGCGTTTCGGCCACCGAAGCCAACCGCCGCGCGGCCGACGCTTTGCAGTTGGTCGAGATGCTGCAGCGCCGCGAGCATCTGCCCGGCATGCTTTCCGGCGGCGAACAGCAGCGCGTGGCGATCGCCCGCGCTTTGGCGATCGAGCCGGCGATTGTGCTGGCCGACGAACCGACCGGCAATTTGGACAGCGTCAATAGCCAACGTGTGATGCAGTTGCTGCGACGGCTGGTCGACGAGCAACAACAGACGGTGATTCTGGTCACGCATGATCCGGTGGTCGCCGCGATGGCCGACCGAAACCTACGCATGCAAGACGGCCAGCTTCAAGGCGGCGAGGCAATCGAACAAGCCGTGCAGCGCGAAGCGGCCGCGGCCATTTCCACTCAGCGAGCTTAGTTCATGGTGATTCGCAAACTGGCGGTTCGAGCCGCCCGGACGCATCGGCTGCGCACTCTGTTGACCATCGCCAGCATCGTGATCGGCGTGGCTTGCGTGGTGGCCGTGGATTTGGCGAGCGACGCGGCTCGGCGTTCGTACGCCGCGATGTCTTCGGCCGTCGGTGGACGCGCTTCGCTCGAAGTAACCGCGCCCGGCGGAGGCACGGTTCCCGAACACTTGGCCGCCACAATCGCCGACACGCCGGGCGTCGCCGAGACCGTGGCGATCTTGCAACGTCCGACGGTCCTTTACCCCGAGGAAGGTGACCGTGTGCGGTTGATCCTGCAAGGCGTCGATTGGGTTGCCGATCCGGTCGCGGCGGACTTCGATCTGGTTGACGGGGCAGGTGTGACGGACAGCAAAGGGACATTGCTGGACGCCGACTTCGCCGAGCGGATGAATCTGTCCGTCGGCGACACCGTGAAGATTCTCTCGCGCCGTGGACTCGTGACGTTCGATGTCGCCGGGTTGGTGCGTCCGCACAGCGGCGGAGCGTTGCGACAGGGCGCGTCGATGTTTGTCACGCTATCGGCCGCCCAACGTCGCTTCGCGGCTCAAGGCGCCGTGGACGAAATCCAAATCGTGTTGGATGAGTCGTCGCGCGACGATCCTCAGCGGGTCGAGGCCGTGGCCGAAGCGATTCGGCCGCAGTTGCCTCCCGAAGCCGACGTGCATCCGCCGGCTTCGCGCGGGCAGTTCGCCGAGGAAACGCTGCTGTCATTCGAAAGCGGCGTGCGCATGGCGACTTCGTTTTCGCTGTTGGCCGCCGTATTCATCATCGCGAATACGTTCCTGATGAACGTCGGTCAACGCCGCCCGCAATTGGCGATGTTGCGAGCGATCGGGGCCACGCGACGGCAGATTCTGGCGCTGATCTATTGGGAAGCCGTAATGCTGGCCTTGATCGGAACGGCGCTCGGCCTGCTGCTGGGCTGGGCCGGAGCCGGTGTTTTGTCGACCGCGATCGGGCGGCTGATGCAAGCCGACTTGCCGCCACTGCGATTGTCGATCGCGCCGTTCGCTTGGGCCACGGCGTTCGGCCTGGGCATCTCGGCGCTGGGCGTTTGGTATCCGGCGTTCCGAGCGACACGTGTCACGCCGCGCGAAGGCATTGGCCAAGCGGGCCGTACCGATTCGGATGGCATGCCTTCGTGGATGGTGACGCTGGGACTGATCGGTTCGATCGTCGCCTTTGGGTTGTTGCTGGCCAATTTGCAAGGCCGCCTACAGAGATTGGATCGTGTGCTTACGGCGGTCGTGTTGCTGGTGGCGATGGTCCCCGTGATGGCTTTGGTGTTGCACCCGCTTTCCAGCTTCGCGGCCGGGCTGCTCGCCTGGTGGTCGCGCGTGGAGTCGCGGCTGGCGCGTCGCCAACTGCTCCGCCATCGCACTCGCACGACGTTGACCGTCGGCGTGTTGTTCGTCGCCTCGGCCACCGGCTTCGGACTCGCTAGCTCGCTGATCGACAACGTGCAAGACATCCGCCGTTGGTATCGCACGGCGATCGCCAGCGACTTTTTCATTCGAGCGATGATGCCCGATCTGGAGACGTGGAGCTCGGCATCGATCCCGGATAATCTCGAACCGCAGCTTCGCGAAGTGCCCGGCGTCACGACGATTGACACCGCGCGGTTCGTGCGAGCCCAAGCGGCCGGGCAATCGGTGATGATTCTGGCTCGCGAATATCCGACCGAGGATTACGCCACGTTCGAAGGGACGCGGATGACGGCGCGGGAAATTCGCCGCCGGCTGATTCGTGGCGAAGTAGCGATCGGCACCGTGTTGGCTCAGCGGACCGGCCTGAAAGCGGGCGACGAATTGGAACTGGAAACGCGCGAGGGTTTGCGCCGGTTGCCGATCGCCACGGTGGTCGAGGACTACCAGGCGGGCGGCCTGACCGTCCATATGCAACGCGATGTGGCTCGGCGCCTGCTCGGTCTGGAAGGTGTGGATGTCTATCTAATTCGCGCGGATCACGATCGGCTGGACGAAGTCGAACAGCGACTGCGGGCGATCAGCCAACCGCACGGCTTGATCGTGCAATCGTTCGGCGAGCTAGCTTCGATGATCGACACGATGATGGCCGGCGTGGTGGCCAGTCTGTGGGTGCTGCTAGTGCTGGGCTTGGTGGTCGCCGCGCTGGGCGTCACGAACACGTTGCACATGAACGTGTTGGAGCAAGCCCGCGAGTTGGCGATGCTACGCGTGATCGCAATGACTCGGCGTCAAGTGCAAACGATGGTGTTCGCCCAAGCGTTCATCCTGGGCCTGATCGGCATTCTGCCCGGCATCGCCGCCGGCATGGGGCTGGCTTATTTGATCAACCTTTCGACGTTGAAAGCGATTGGCCACGTCGTCGACTTCCGCTTCCACCCGCTACTGGCCGGCGGAGGCTTCGTCGTCGCGATGCTGCTCGTAATCCTCGCCGCTTGGTCCCCAGCCACCCGCGCCACGCGCGGCAACGCCGTCGAAGCTCTGCGGGCAACGTGAGCAGAACGGCGCCTTCGCGCTGAGCCCATCTACGGCAAACCGCTATTGCCGCGACAATGGGTCGTCGGTATTTTCCCTACCACGCGTCGGTCGAGGGGCAGGTTCTTTATCCTTGCCGCGCGCAATTTCCAGTCGCGCCTTGGGGCAAACATCGCGCGAACTGATTCCGTTTTGTCTAGCAGGCAAGGATGCTGAAGTGACAGCGGGGCGAGGACTCGCGCGCGCCATGGGCTGCGCGCTTTTGATGGTGTTGACGGCTCGCGGAGCTGGCGGTCAGGGGACCGACGGCACGAGCGCTTCGCCAGCCGATTACATTCGCACGAAACCGATTGAGTCCGCACCCTGGCGGTTGCCACCGGTCGATGCCAATCCGTACGCCCGAACGTCGCCGGTCCTGCCAGCGGCCTTCGATGTCGCGCCGCCGTTCCCGGCTGCTGGCCGTCCGCCGATGGCAGCCGGTGCAACGGTGCTGCCCGCGCTGCCCGCTGACAACGTGCCACGGCCGATTCCGCATCCAGGCGTCCCGGCGGCGCAATCTCCGCCCACAACACGGCCAGTTTCGCTGCCGCTCGTGTCCGATCCGTTCTTAGCTGAAACGCTGGAAGCCGACACGATCGCGGAGGAATTCGCGGCCAGTCCGCCGCCGCGCGACGGGCAAATCGATCACGACCGACGACGGTTCGGCGGTTGGCATCTTTTCGGTTGGGTCCAAGACGGCTTTACGTGGAACCCCGCCAGCCCTTCCGACGGCTTGAATCGCCCGCTGATGTTCAACGATCAGGCCAACGACCTGATGATGAACCAGTTGTATCTGGGTCTGGAAAAACCATTGGCCAAAGATGGAACCGAGTGGGAAATTGGCGGGCGCGTCGATCTGCTGTACGGCAGCGACGCGCGGTTCGTCACCGCTTCGGGCTGGGAGCGCAACCGGGACGGCACGGAACATTGGAACGGGGAAAATCAGCTCTACCATTTGGCGATTCCCCAAGCTTACGTTGAACTGGCCGCGCCTTGGGGCGATGGCCTTTCGGTTCGCGCGGGCCATTTTTATGCCTCGATGGGCTACGAACAAATCGCCGCTCCCGAAAACTTCTTCTACTCGCATGCCTATCAATTCGTTTATGGCGAGCCATTCACTTTCACGGGAGCCGTGGCGGCCTACCGGCCCGCATCCAATGTTGTCACGCTGCTCGGGTTCACCGCTGGTTGGGACAACGTCGATAGCGACGCCGACCCGTGGGGTGTGCTGGGCGCGGTCGGCTGGGAGTCGCTGGACCAACGCACGACGCTGATCCTCCGAGCTCACAGCGGCGCGGATATCACGGGTGTGAGAATGGGAGGCCACCGTACCGACGACGCCCGTCACTTTGTAAGCCTCCTGTTCCAACAGCAGGTGACCGACCGACTGCGTTATATCATCCAACCCGACTTCGGCTACCAAGAGGGAGCACGGGTTGTCGTCAATATGGCGCCGATGACTATCACGTTCGATACGGCCAAATGGTATGGGATCAATCAATATTTGATCTACCAACTAGATCCCCAGTTGGCCGCCGGCCTGCGAATGGAGTGGTTTCGCGACCAAGATCATAGTCGCATTGCCGTCCCCATTCAATTCAATCCGGGCGGATCGACATTCTTGGGCGGTGACTATGTGGCTATCACAGCCGGCCTGAACTGGAAACCAACGGAGCGCATTTGCCTTCGTCCCGAAGTTCGTTGGGATTGGTCGAACTTTCGCGGCAACGGCGCGGTTCCCGGCGGAAACGCGGGAATGCGGGCCTTCGACGATGGACACAGCAGCCAGCAATGGACCCTGGCGATGGATGTGATTCTGAGCTTTTAGGCGTCGTGCGCACCCAGTGCTCGAACGTCACTCGTTAGATCTAAAAACGAACACGGTATCTCACCGTTATCCACACTTATCGGCTAAAGACTTGAGCCCATATGAACAATTCTCACACAGAAAAGAAACGGCGGCGAAGATTGCTGTTGGAATCGCTCGAACGGCGCGAGTTGTTGGCCGTGGATATTTGGCAAATTGACTTATCCGGTGGTGGTACGATCGACCTGTTCGGCAGCCAAGGAGGCGGACAAGTTCAAACACAGGTGCAATCACGCGGCAATGGCGATGACCAAGTGATTGGGACCATGAACAATCCTGGGCAAAACAATCATCCGCCGGTGGCCGTAGATGATGTCGCGACCACCAATCAACTCGCGTCCGTCGCGTTGACCAGTCTATTGCTGGGAAACGATTCCGACGAGGACGACGCGGTGTTGACAATCTCCGCCATCGATACGACGAACACCACGGGCGATGCGACCTTGGCCGATGGGGAACTCACTTATCAACCGGGGACAGCCTTCCAATATCTGCCGGCCGGACAAACGGCGGTCGATACTTTGGTATATGTGGTCAGCGATTCGCATCAAGCCACGGCGACCGCCACGGTCTTGATTACCATTACGGGGGCGAACGATCCACCTTCGGCACATAATGATATACTGGCCTTCGCCGAACATGACGCCCTATCGAATGTCACGGCGACCCTGCTAGCCAATGATGTGGATCCCGACGCGGGTGAAACGGGCACATTGGGGATTACAGGGATTGATAGCTCGGGAACGATTGGCAGCGTGTCGTTCGCCGGCGGAACGGTTACCTACTCGCCCAACGGTCAGTTCGAGTCGTTGGCCGCGGGTTCGACGGCGGTGGATGCTTTCACTTATACGATTCAAGACATTCACGGCGCCACGGCGACGGCGACCGCCGTGATCACGATCAGCGGAAGCAACGACGCACCGACGGCGGACAATGATTCGGCGATTTTCACGGAGGATCAGGCCGCGACGGATGTCACATCGACACTTCTATCCGGCGACACGGATATCGACAGCGGTGAAACGGCGGCGCTGGTCGTTTCGGCGATCAACACCAGTGGGACCGTCGGACTCGTGACGCTGAACCATGGCACGGTGCTGTACACGCCGAACGGCCAATTTGAAACACTCGGCGCCGGTTCGACATCGAACGACTCGTTCATTTACACCGCGCGGGATCCACAAGGCGGCACGGCGACCGCCACGATGGTCATAACGATTCAAGGCGTGAACGACGCGCCAGCGGCGGATGACGATGCCACGACGGTGGCCGAAGACAGCGGCGTGATCGACTTGACTTCGGCGTTGCTGGCGGGTGACTCGGATATCGACGCGGGTGAGTCCGATCTGTTGGAGCTTACGGAAATCGACGCCACGGGCACGGTCGGTGTGGTCACCCTCGTCAATGGCTCGGTGACCTACGATCCCGACGGACGATTTCAGAGCTTGGCAATCGGTGAAACGGCAGTCGACACGTTTGTTTATACGGTGAGCGATCCGCACGGGGCGACGGCCACGGCGACCGTGGCGGTCACCATCACCGGCGAGAACGATGCACCCACGGCCGACAATGATGGCTTGAACGTGGCCGAGGACGACGGCGCGAGCGACATCACATCGACACTGCTCGACGGCGACACCGACGCGGATCAGGGCGAGACGGCTCAGTTGACGGTGACGGCGATCGCAACGGCTGGGGTCGTTGGACAAGTGACTTTGTCGAACGGCATCGTTCACTATTCGCCCAGCATGGCGTTCGAAAGCTTGCCGGTCGGCGGCACGGCGACGGACACGTTCACCTACACCATCGAAGATCCGCATGGCGAAACGGCCGAAGCGACGGTGACCGTGACAATCGCGGGGCGGAACGACGCTCCAGCGAGCTTCAACGATTCCGCTTCCATCGCTGCCGACACGCTGTTGTCCGTCGCCGCGCGTGGCGTGCTGACGAATGATACGGATGTCGATACGGGCGAATCGGCATTGTTGGTCGTGAGTGCTTCGGATTCGGCTAGCGTCGCGGGCGCTACGGTCAGCGTCGCTTCGAACGGCTCGTATACCTACGATCCGCGCGGCGTGGCCGCATTCGTAGCTCTGCCGCAAGGCGAATCGACCGTGGACGTTTTCCACTACACGGCGGCCGATCCGCAGGGAGCGACCGATAGCGCCGACGCGGTCATCACGGTGGTCGGAGTGAACGATGCGCCGACCGCCTCGGATAACGCGTTCACGGTCAGCGCCAGCGACACTGCCGTGAATCTGACGGCAGCGGTGCTGGCCAACGACAACGATCCGGACAGCGGCGAAACCAACCTATTGCAAGTGTCCGCGTTTGACGCATCCGGCATGATTGGCCTGGTGGCGTTGAACGCCGGGACGCTCACTTACGATCCCAACGGTCAGTTCCATTCGCTCACCGCGGGCCAAACGGCGATCGAGACGTTCACGTATACCGTGTCGGATCCGTTCGGCGCGACGGCGACGGCAACGGTGACCGTGACGGTCACGGGAGAGAACGATGAGCCGCAAGCCGACGGCGATTCGTTCACTGTCGGCGAGGACGCCGCGGCGCTGGACGTGACGGCGACGTTGCTGGCCGGAGACAGCGATCCCGATGCGGGCGAAACGGCGTCGTTGGCAATCACCGCGGTCAACACGACGGGAACGATTGGCTCGGTGTCACTGGTCGGCGGCAGCGTCACTTACGCGGCCGCCGGTCGCTTCGACAGCTTAGCGGCCGGTCAATCCACGACCGACACTTTTACCTACACGATCGCCGATCCGCACGGCGCCACCGCGACCGCCACCGTGACGGTCACGATTTCCGGCATCAACGACGCGCCGATTGCCGACGACGATGTTCAGACGCTGTTCGCCAACGCTTCGGCCACGAATTTGACGAGCACATTGAAAGCGGGCGACTTGGATCCCGACTCGGGCGAGACGGCGGGGCTCACGATCACCTCGATCTCGACCGGCGGATTGCTCGGTTCGGCAACGCTCGTCGCTGGCGTTGTCACGTACGACCCCAACGGGCAGTTCAACGCATTGGCAGCCGGCCAATCCACGACCGAGGTTTTCGGCTACACGATCGAAGACATGCATGGCGCCGCCGATACCGCGTCGATGACCGTCACCATTTTGGGCGTGAACGATGCGCCGACGGCCGACAACGATTCGGTCAGCGTGAATGAGAACGACGGGGCGGCCGACATCACGGCGATCGCGCTCGCTGGCGACGCCGATCCCGACACGGGCGAAACCGCGACGCTGTTTGTCTCGTCGATCAACACCACGGGAACGTTGGGCTCGGCGACGTTGGTCGGCGGGGTGCTCAGCTACAACCCGAACGGCCAATTCGAGTCGCTGGCGGTTGGGCAAACGACGACCGACTCGTTCACCTATCGCGTGCGGGATGTGAACAACGCCTCGGCCCAAGCGACGATTGTCGTCACCGTCGCCGGGCAGAACGATGCGCCGGTCGCCGACAACGACTCGACGACCGTGAACGAAGACGATGGGGCGACCGACGTCACGGCCGTGTTGCTAGCCGGCGATACGGACGCGGACAGCGGCGAAACAGCGACGTTGGCCATCACGGCCTTCGATGCGACCGGGACCGTTGGCACGGTGACGCTTAACAGCGGCGTGGTCACCTACGACCCGAACGGAATGTTCGAGTCGCTGGCGCTCGGCGCCACGGCAACCGATTCGTTCACTTACACCATTACGGATGCACAAGGCGCGACGGCGACCGCCACGGTGACCGTCACGATCACCGGGCAGAACGACGCGCCGACAGCCGACAACGATTCGACCACGATCAGCGAGGATGCCGGAGCGACGGATATCACAACCGTGCTCAAAGCGGGCGACAGCGATGCGGATAGTGGCGAAACCGCGGCGTTGGTCGTCACGGCGATCGACACCACGGGGACCGTCGGCACGGTCGCCTTGAACAACGGCGTGGTCACTTACGACCCCAACAGTCAGTTCGAGCATCTTGGCGCGGCGGCACGGCGACCGATTCGTTCACCTACACCATTACGGACGCACAAGGCGCGACGAGCACGGCGACGGTCACGATCACGATCGACGGCCAGAACGATGGTCCGACGGCGGACGATGATTCGCTAAACATTGGCGAAGACGACGGCGCGGCCGCTGTGACGGCGACGCTGTTGGCTGGCGACTCGGACCCGGATTCCACGCCGGCCGATTCGTTCAACATCACGGCGATTGGAACGAACGGCACGGCAGGCTCGGTCGTCTTGAACAGCGGCACGGTTACCTACGATCCAAACGGCGCGTTCGAGTCGCTGGCCAGCGGACAAACGGCGACCGACACATTCACCTACACCATTACTGACAGCGGTTCGGCCACCGCCACGTCCACCGTGACCGTCACGATCACGGGGCAGAACGATGCGCCGGTCGCCAACCACGATGGCTTGAGGCATCTCGGAAGACGCCGGCGCGACGAACATCACGGCGTCGCTGAAAGCCAACGATACCGATGCGGACTCGGGCGAGACAGCGTCGCTGGTCATCAACGCCATCGATGCCACGGGCGTAACCGGCACGCTGACTCTGAACGCCGGAGTCGTCTCCTACGATCCCAACGGCCAGTTCGAGTCGTTGAAGGCGGGCGGTACCAGCACGGTGACCTTCACCTACACGATTCGCGACGCGCAAAACGCCACGTCCACCGCCGCGACGGCCACGATCACGATTCAAGGAGCGAACGACGCTCCGGTCGCGGACAACGACAGCATCAGCATCAACGAAGACGATCCAGCGCTGGACATCACGGCCTCGCTATTGGCTGGCGACACCGATGCCGACGCGGGACACACGGCGACGCTGGTCGTCTCGGCGATCGATACGGCGACGTTGGGAACGCAAGGCCAAGTGACCTTCAACAGCGGCACGGTCACCTACAGCACGGGCGGCCAATTGCAGTGGCTGACTGTCAACGATTCGGTCGAGGATCAGTTCATCTATACCGTCGAAGACGCCGACGGCAACACGGCCACGGCAACCGTCACGATCACGATCCAAGGCCAAAACGATTTGCCGACCGACATGACGCTCAGCCCGCGCGGGCTGGCGGCGAACTCCGGCGAGTTCACGTTCATCGGCTCGCTACAAACCGATGATCCCGACGCCGATCCCTACGAATACACGCTCGTCGCGGGCGCGGGCGACGCGGACAACGGGTTGTTCAGCGTCGACTTTGGCTCGGTCCAGGTGAAGGCCGGCGTGATTGACGTGGGAGCCGGCCCCTGGTCGATTCGCGTCCAAGCCGACGACACGCACGGCGGCACGATCACTAAGTCGTTCACGATTCTGCCGAACACTAAACCGGACTTCAGTCTGGACGCCGACAATTCGCAGGGCGCCGCGCCCGACGTGCTGCTCACTTACAACGAAGGCGACGCGCCGATCGCGATTCACGACGGCATCGCGCTCACCGATCCCGATGGCGACAACATCGAACGCGTGAACGTGTTTCTCGGCGCGTTCGACATGGCCGACGAAGAGCTGACCGTGACGCTCGACCACGGCATCTCACTCGACGCCAGCTCGGACAGCACGATGTTGCTGCTGCGCGGCAGCGCGACCACCGCCCAGTACGCGGAAGTTCTGGAGTCGATTCGATACGTTCATCACAGCAATCGACCGACGGCGGGCCAGCGATCGATTGGCTACGAAGTTTCGGACGGCATCTCGGAATCGGTTTTTGCCAACTCGTTCGTCGACGTGATCCCGAACGTCACGAGCGCTCAGCTCGACTTGGACGCCGACGACAGCTCCGGCGGCATCGGCAGCAGCTTCAACGCCACGTTCATCGAAACGTCGCCTTTTCAAACCGGCTCCGGTCCAATCCCGCTGGCCGATGTCGATCTCACGATCACCGACCCGAATGGCTCGACGATCGACTCGATGAAAATCTACGTGCGGCAAGTCGAGGCGAACGATGTAATCACGCCCCCCACGCTGCCTGGCGGCATATTCGTTTCTCAAACCAATGTCGGCGATGATCTGGTCGTCACGTTCACCGGCACGGCGGACCACGACACCTACAAGCAATTGATTCGCGGCACGACGTTCGACAACACAGGCTCGTCGTTCATCAATCTGTTCCGGCAGATCGACATCGAGCTGAACGATGGCGACGAGCTTTCCGACATGGCGGCGGTCAACATCGCGATTCTGGAAGCGAACGATCCGGTCGATGTGGACTTAGACGGGAATGACAGCTCGGGAGCGACCGGCGGCGATTTTGCCACGTCGTTTGTCGAGGCTGGCTCGTCCACGGCCGGGACCGGTCCTGTGGCCGTCGTCGATTCGGACGTCGACATCACGGACCCCGACAGCGGCACGACCATCGACTCGGTGATTATCACGATCAGCAATCCGTCGAACTTGGGTTCCGAAACGTTGGCGTTCGATCCGACCGGGTTGAGCGGATTCTTCTTCGACAACTGGGACGGTCAAACGCTGACTTTGCAAGGAACCAACACGCTGGCGGAGTACGAAGCGGCGCTGCAACAAGTCACCTACGAAAACACGGCGGACGCGATCGACACAACGCCGCGCCAGATCACGATTCAAGCCGTGCAAGGCAGCACCTATTCGACGGCTCGCACGACCACAATCGCCATCACGGCGTCGAACGATGGCGTCGCCGCCGATGACGATTTGCCGAGCGTGAACGAGGACGACGCAAATGTCGACTTGACCGGGACGTTGCTGTCGAACGATCAGAATCTCGATACGGGCGACCAGACCGATTTGGTCGTGACCGCGATCGACACGACGGGAACCATCGGCACGGTATCGCTTGTCGGCGGCGGCGTTCGCTACTCAGCGGCCGGACATTTCGATTCGCTGGTGGTTGGCGATTCAACGACCGATACGTTCGTCTACACAATCGGCGATGGAAGCGGCGCGACGGCTTCGGCCACGGTCACGGTGACGATCCAAGGCGTCAACGACGCGCCGATCGCCAATCACGACACGATCACTTCGCTGACCGAAGACGATTTCTCGACGATCTTGGCCACCGACATGCTGGCCAATGATATCGATCCCGACACGGGCGAGACGGCTTGGCTGACAGTGGCTTCGATCACGCCGATTCAAGTGGCGGGCGATCTCGACTATTCGTTTGGCGGAGTGATCTACAGTCCGTTCGGCCATTTCGATTCGTTGGCTCAAGGCGAAGTGGCAAACGACGTGTTCACCTACTTGGTCAAGGATACGCACGATGCGATCTCCGCCACGGCGGGAACCGTGACGGTGGCGATCCAAGGAGTGAACGACGACCCGACCGATATCGCGATCTCGAATGATTCGGTCCCGCGAAACGAGCCAATCGGCACGGTGGTCGGCCTTCTTTCGGCCACCGATGTCGATGCCTCGGACACGCACACGTTCACGCTGACCGGCACGGATGAAGACAGCGCTCGCTTTACGATCGTCGGCAACGAGCTGCGAACGGCCGAAGTGATCACGATCGAATACTTGATGTTCATTCCAATTCGAGTGACCGATTCGGCTGGCGGCATTTTGGACACCGGGCTGCTGCTGAGTCCCAATTCGCGTCCCGCAGTTGACCTGGACGCGAACGACAGCGCGGCTTCGGGAAACGACTATGCCACGTCGTTCATCGAAGCGATCGCGGGCGACGCGGGAACTGGCCCGGTGATGATCGTCGACGCGGACATGACGATCGCCGACGCGAATCATGCCAATCTGCAATCCGCCACGATCACGCTGACCAATGCGGCGAACGTGGGCAGCGAATCGCTGGTGGTGAACGGCGGGTTGCCAAGCGGCATCTCGGTGGACGGCGCCTCGACCGACACGCAAATCATCCTGACAGGCGACGCGTCGATCGCCGACTACGAAACGGCGCTGAAACAAATCCAGTACACGCACACATCTCAATCGCCCACGGCAGTCAATCGGTTCGTGACGGTAACCGTGAACGATGGAGCGCTGACCAGCCCCGCGGCGACCACGACGATCACGGTCGTCGAGCGGAACGATCCGCCCGAGCCGAGCGATGTATCGATCACGGTCCAGGAGGACGATGGCGAAGGCGCGTTCACCTCGGTGTTGATCACATCGGCAACCGACTTGGATGGCGATGCGATCTCGGTCGATCAGATTCACACGGCGGGATTGCAGGGAACGGCGACGCTGGTCGGCGGAATCGTCTCGTACAACCCGAGCGGCCAATTCGAATCGCTCAGCGCGGGCCAAACGGCCACGACGGAGTTCTCGTTCACGCTGCGCGACACGCGAGGCGCGCTCGCCGCGACCGACGGCACGGTTTCGCTCACCATTCAAGGCCAGAACGACGCGCCGGCCGACATCGCGCTCACGCACAACACGGTCGATCCGAGCGATCCGGTCGGCACCATCATTGGCTTCCTCGCTCACGACGACCCCGACCAAAACGACACCTGGAGTTGGACGTTGGCGGCGGGCGATGGCGACGACGACAACGGTCGGTTCACAATCGTCGACGACGGCAACAATGTGCTGCTGAAAATCAACGCCGCGTTGCCAACGCAGCCGACGTTCACCATCCGAATTCGCGTGGCCGACAATCATGGCGCGTCGCACGAAGAAGCGTTCACGCTGATCGGCAACCACCGGCCGATCCTTAATTTGGATGCCGACAATTCGTTGGGCGACTCACCCGACGTGTCGCTGACCTTCACCGAAGGCGACGCGCCGCTCGCTCCGCACGACGGCCTGTCGATCACCGACGTCGATGGGTCGAACATCACGACCGTCGACATCGTGCTGGTCGGAGCGACGGACGCCGGCGAGTCGATCTCGTTCGCGGGCAGCTTGCCGGCCGGGCTCGCGCTCGACGGACTCTCAACGACCACGTTTCTGCGTGTCAACGGCGTCGGCTCGCTGGGCGATTACGAGCAGCTTTATCAACTCGTTCGCTACAACCACACTTCGCAGAATCCCACGGCAGGCAATCGCTTCGTAACGTTCCAAGCCAGCGACGCAGCCAGTTTCTCGTCCGCCGTGACCGCTACGATCGCGGTCGTTCCGGTGAACGATCCGCCCGTGCTGACGACCAGCCTGACCGACACGCTGACCTTCACGAACAACAGCCTACCGACGGCCGTGCTGCCCGACACGACGGTCACCGACGATGACCATTCGGTACTCGCCGGCGCCACGATTCAGATCACTAGCGGCTATGTGAACGGCGAAGACCTACTGCACTTCACCAATCAAAACGGCATCAGCGGTTCGTTCAACGCCGCCAACGGCACGCTGACACTCAGCGGCGTGGCGAGCGTCGCCGACTATCAGACGGCCTTGCAAAGCGTCGTCTTCAACAACCACGCCGATCCACTTGCGGCTGGCAACCGCACGGTTCGCTTCACCGCGACCGACGGAACGGACGCCAGCACCGCGGTGACTCGCACGTTGTTCCTAGGAAACCAAGCGGTCTTGTCGCTCGACGGCAACAACTCGGCGGGGAACGCACCGAATTTCAACACCTCGTTCACCGAAGGAGGCGGGCTGCGAGTTCTGTCGGACGGAATGAGCTTGACCGATTCGGCTCACACGAATCTGCAAGGCGCGACGATCACGTTGACCAATCCGCAAGATGGCTCGGACGAGTACGTGGTTGTCGACGATACGCTGGCCGCCGGGTTTGGGATCACGGTCAGCTACGGCGCCAACGGTCATTCGATCACACTCGCCGGCGCGGCCACGCTCGACGAATACCGTCAGACGCTGGAGTCGGTCCATTACTTCAACAGCTCGTTGCAGCCGAACACGACGTCGCGATTAGTCCAGTTCGTGGTCGACAACGGCGAAGTTGCCAGCGATCCGCGAACCGCCACGATCGCCGTCGCCGCGGTGAATTCCGCGCCGACAATCCGCAGCGGCAACTTTGTGGAAACCGGAGGCAGCGGCCAATTGCTAACGGCGCTCGACATCGCCTCGAACCTATTGCTGACCGACGACCATCGCGCGCTGATCGTGGATCGAACGTTTCCCGTATTGGCGACTTTCCCGCAGGATGTCGAGCCTACGGTTCCGGCATTTACGGGAGTCGCCGGCGCAACGTTGTACGACTTCGCCACCGGTTCGGCTTCAGCGGCTTCCGACACCAACACCTTCTATCTGGCCGGCCGCGTTCGAGACAAGCTGTTCGCCATCGCTTTCGACGGCACTCTGATTCAGACGCTGGAAGACGGCGTTGGCGGAGTGGACGGCCTGGATGGCGCCACGGCCACCGTGGTAAGCCCCGATCTGCGGCACCTGTATGTTGCCGCTTTCGACGACGATTCGGTGACGCTGTTCGACCGCGATCCGACTACCGGCGAGCTGGCCTTCAAGACCAAGTTCGCCAACGGTCAGAACGGCATTAGCGGCTTGACCGACCCTCAACAGCTTTTCAGCAGCCCCGATGGACGGCATCTGATCGCCTACAACGCGGCCACTGCCAAGTGGATCGTGTTCGCTCGCAACGCCGTCACCGGCGCGCTTTCGTTCGTCGGGCAATTCGATTCCGCGGGCGGAGCGTCGGTGCTGTCCGCCGCGTTCAGTCCCGATGGCCGGCATCTTTACGCCGGCACTGCCGATAGTGTGCTGAACGTCTATTCGCGGAATCCGGCGACAGGCGCCCTCGCCATCGAAGCGACTTACACCGAAGGCGTGGACGGTTTCGCGGGGCTCGATGAAGCCGAGTCGATTCTGGTTGATCCCGATGGCCGACACGTCTATATCGCGTCCTGGCCGAACAGCTCGTTGGCCGCGCTGGCGCGCGATCCCGCGACGGGGCTTCTATCGCCGGGCCATTTGCTGGACGACGACGATTTCGACGTGCTGACCTTCGCCAACAAAGCCGCGATCAGCGCCGACGGCAACTTGCTGTACACCGCTGGCTTTCTGAACCCGCGACGTCTGGGCGTGTTCGAGCCATTCGGCATGACCCGCACGTTTGTCGAAAACGCAACCGCTTTGAACGTTTTCGGCGGCAACGGCGCAGCCACGATCGGGGACGACGGCGGCACGATCACCAGCCTGACCGTGTCGATCCAGGTCGTGGATACGAAAGGAACCTCGGCGATTCCGGGCACTCCCGACGGAGCCAGCGAGCTGCTGGCATGGAGCACGTCCGGCGGCAGCATCACGGCGACGCCCGACGCCAACAACCACTCGGTCACATTCACCGGCGGAAGCAGCTTGGCGGAGTACGAACAGGTTCTGCGTTCGATCACCTATCGCAACACGTCCGACAATCCCAACACCACGCCCCGCGCGATCCTGGCGGTTGTCAGCGACGGATCGTCGACCGGCAGCATGTTCAACCGGATCAACATCACGGCGATCGACGATCCGCCCACGCTCGGCGGTGTCGAACCAGCGGGACTCGCCTACACCGAGAACGATCCGGCAACCATTATCAGTTCGACCATCACGCCGGCCGATCTCGACAGCACTTCGCTTTCCGCGGCGACGATCGCGATCGCGGCGAACTTTCAGAGCGGCGAGGATGTGCTGGCTTTTCAAGGCGACGCGCCCTCGGGCATCACCGTCGGCTCGTTCGACTCGAACACGGGCGTGCTGCAGTTGACCGGCGCCGCATCCATCGCCGCGTATCAGGCGGCCCTGCGGTCGATCACGTATCGCAACACCAGCGACGCGCCGAGCGCGGCCCCGCGCCTGGTTGCGTTCACCGTGCAATCCGGCGCACAAGTTTCCAACCTCGTCACACGCGAGATCGCCGTGACGCCCACGGCCGACGATCCGGTGATTAGCTTCGACGCCGTTCAATTCGTCGACGAACTTCAAAACGATGACGGCCCGCACCTCGGCTTGAACTCGGCCTGGGATGTCGCGACGACTTCCGATGGCAAGTGGTTGTATGTGACAGCTCGCGACAGCGACGACGGGCTTACCGTCTATCGCCGCGACGCCGACACGGGCGAGCTGCGGTTCGTCACTTGGTACGAACAAGACGCCCAGGCCGGCTTTACGACCTTGGACACCTTGCGCGCCGCGCTGATTAGCTCCGACGATCGGTTTCTGTATGTATTCGCCGAAGGCAGCCAAACGCTGAACGTCTTTTCAATCAACGGCGACACGGGCCATCTGTCGCTGATCCAAACACTGGTCGATGGAGTCGGCGGCGTGGATGGATTGAGCGGCGACGCCGAAACGTTCTTCAGCCCCGATGGCAAGCAAATCTATCTGGTCAGCTACGCGGAAAGCTCGATCACGACCTTCACGCGCGACGAAGCGACCGGGCTGTTGACGCAAATGAACGTGGTCGATCCGTCCACCCAGATCGCCGATTTGGAATCGTTGGTGGTCAGCCCCGACGGCAAGCACGCCTACGTGACCGGCGACAATCCAAACGGGGCAGGCGACGTGATCGCGCTGTTCGATCGCCATGCGTCGACCGGCGCGCTGACCTATGTTTCGGTCTTGAGCACGGTGATCGACGGCCTTTCGTTCAGCCAGCTCGACACGATCACGATGACATCCGACGGACGCCATGTGTACGTGGCCGACACTTCGCAAGAAGCCGTGCTGCTGCTGCGTCGCGATGCTGCGTCGGGTCAGTTGACGTTTGTCGAAGCGATCTTCGACAGCCAAGTCGACGGACTCTACAACCCACGACACATCGAGCTGAGCGCGGACGACACGCTGCTGTACGTTTATGGCGACAGCGATAACGCGCTGGCAGTGTTTCGCCGCAATCTCGTCGATGGCCGGCTGACTCGGATCGATCTGTTCAACGCAGACGTCCGCACCGACGGCATCGGCGAAGGACGCGGGCAAGCGATCAGCCCCGATGGCACGACGCTGTATGTCGCCGATTACGAAGATGACCGCTTGATGCGATTCAATCTGGCGGGCCGAACGACGTTCGGCGGCGCGGGGGCCGTACCGCTCTTTACGACCGGCACGTTGCCGCTGGTGTTCGATCCCGACGGCCTGCTGGCGTCGGCGACCGTCACGATTACCAACCTGCTGGATGGAGCTAACGAACTACTGGCCGCGAACACCAACGGCACGGGGCTTACGGCCAGCTACAACAGCGGCGCCGGCGTGCTGACGATCAGCGGCGCGGGAACCAACGCCGAGTATCAACAGGTGATTCGCTCGGTCACCTACAACAATTCGCTCGGCGCGGCAGCCACGGCGGTCGCTCGACGCGTTTCAGTGCAACTCGCCGACGGCGCGACCAACAGCAATATCTTTCCAGCCGTCATCGCGATGCAAGTCACGCCGCGCGTCGACTTGGACGCCGACGACAGCACAACCAGCGGCAACGGATTCGCCGCTTCGTTTGTCGAGGCCACGTCGCTCGATCCGGGCACGGGACCGGTCGCGGTGGCCGACACCGATGTGACGATTCAAAGCGGCGGCGCGCCCGTCACCAACATGGTCGTAACTTTGGCATCGCCGCCCGACGGTTCCGCGGAAAGCCTCACGATTTGGGGCGCGTTGCCCGAAGGAATCGGGATCGATACCAACTCGACGACACACTCCTTGATTCTGGGCGGCAGTGCGCTCGCCTCCGACTACGAACAAGCGCTGCGGCACATTGTTTATAACAACACGTCCGACACGCCGACCGCTGGCAATCGAACCGTGCGCGTGCTCGTGGTCTCGGGCCCGCAAGCCAGTGGCTATCTGACGGCGACTCTCTCCGTACAAGCGGCCAACGACGCGCCCGTATTGCAGACGCCGGACGATTACCAACTGCAGCAAACGATCGCCGACAACACGAGCGGCGTCACGTCGCTGGCCACGCCGGTGGGCGTCGCGATCAGCCCCGATGGCAAATTCGTCTACGTCACTTCCGAAGCGGAAAACGCGATCACCGTGTTCGGCCGCGACCTGGAAACGGGCGAGCTGTCGGCGGTCAACACGTATGTCGACGGAGTTGGCGGCGTCGATGGTTTGAAAGAAGCCCACACGCTGAATGTCAGCCCCGATGGCCAGTTCTTGTATGTCATTAGCGAAGCCGACGGTTCGCTTCCCGATCCGGACGTGAACAACAGCAACGGGTCGATCGCCGTCTTTCGTCGCGACTTGGTCAGCGGCGAGCTGTCGTTCGTTCACAAGCTGAGCGACGACAAGGATTCGGTGAACGGACTAGAGCGGGCTTTCACCAGCATCGCCAGCCCAGACGGCAGCCACCTCTATGTGCTGTCGCCCAATGACGGCAGCGAGCTGGCTGTCTTTCGCCGCGATCCCGATTCGGGCCGCCTTGTCCAACAACAACGGATCAGCAGCGACCTCGACGACCCGCGCGGCATCTCGTTCAGCCCCGACGGTAAGTTCGCCTATATCGTCGATACGGCACTGGACAGCTTGTTCGTCTACGCACGCAACGCTTGGACCGGTGAGCTGACCCTGGTTGAATCTCATACCGATGAAGTTAACGGTGTCGAGGGACTGGCCGCGCCGCGAGCCGTGGTGGTCAGCCCCGACGGCAAGTTCGTCTACGCGGCCGATCATCCGGCCAGCGCCGGCGCGGCGACCGGCGAACAACTGGCGATCTTCTCGCGAAACGCAACGACGGGCGAGCTCACGTTCGTCAGCGCGCTCACCAACGGCGTCGGCGGTGTGAGCCACATCGACGGCGTCAAACAGCTTTCAATCTCTCCCGATGGCCGCCATCTGCTGGCTTTCGGCGACTACAACAATGCGATGGTTGTTTTCGACCGCGATCTCACCACGGGCGCACTCACACAGATCGAAGTGCTCGACGCAACCGACTTTGCCAACGGCATCGGAGAAACGCGCTCCGTCGTCTTCAGCCCCGACGGGCTGCAAATGTTCGTCCCGGACAGCGAAAACGACCGGCTCTTGGTACTCAGCCGCCACGCGCTGGACGCGGACTACGACCAGAGCGTCGGGCCGGTCAGTGTCTTCGCCGCATCGCCGACGCTGACGCTGACCGACGCCGAGGACAATGCGGTCTCCAGCGTCACGATCGAGTTGATGAATCGTCCGAACGGAGCCGACGAACTCTTGGCGGTGGACGCCAGCGGCACAAGTCTCTCGTCGGCGTTCAATGCGAGCAGCGGAGTGTTGACGATCACCGGTACCGGCTCCTACGCGTCGTTCGTGCAGGTCATCGAAACGCTGACCTATGAAAACGTCGGCAAGATCATCAACAGCTCGCCACGCACGATCCACATCCGAGCCAACGACGGTTCGGCCGGCCGAGCGTTCCAAGTGCAAGTGGCCGTCACGCCAATCCCGAATGAAGTGGTTCAGTTGTCATCGCTGCTGAATCAAGTCGAAGTGATTCGCGACGACGTCGACGGCGTGAATCTTTGGGGACCGGAGGCGAGTGTCGTTAGCCCGGACGGAAAGCATGTGTACTTGGTGTCGGGATCGGAAAGCACGGTGAACGTCTTCGCGCGAAACCAGACGACAGGCGAGCTGACGTTTGTCGAAGCGGTGGGAAACATGATCTTCGCCGAGTCGGTGGCGGTCAGCCCGGACGGAGCGCAGGTTTACGCCGGTGACGGCAACGGAGTGATCGTCTTCTCTCGAAACAGCACCACGGGAACTCTGACGCAAGTTCAGGCGACGACCATCGGCGGCGCGCGAGGCATCGCCGTCTCGCCCAACGGCGAAACCGTGGTGGCCGTGACGGGCATTAATACGATCGTCTCGTTTCGCCGCGACCCGTCCGACGGCAGTTTGACTCAAGCCAACGTGTTGTCCGACAACTCGGGCGGCGTCAACGGCCTGGACGCCGTGTTCGGCGTGGCGATCAGCCCCGATAGCCGGTTCGCCTACGCGGTCACAACCGGCGACGATTCGATCGCGACGTTCGAGATCGACGCCGACACCAGTCAATTGACATTCCGCGAGGTGCTGCTCGACGGAGTTGATGTCGCCGACGGTTTGGGCAACGCCGTGGGAGTGACGGTCTCCGCCGATGGCCGCGACCTGTATGTTGCCAGCGTGTTCGACGGTGTCACTCAGTTCAGCCGCGACGTGGCCACCGGCCTGCTGACGTTCGTGACCCGCCATACGTCCGTCGAACTCTCCGGCGTTCGCAGCGTGGCCGAAGTGCCGGGCCGCGACTTGTGGGTTCTCGCCACGTTCTTCAACGACCGCATTCGCCTGGCCAGCCGCGATCCAAACACCGGCGCGCTGACGCTGCTCGACACGGAAACCGATGGCGTAGGCGGCGTCGAGGGATTGGACGGCGCCGACCACGTCAGCGTCAGCCCCGATGGCCGAAACGTCTATGCGACCGGTCAGCTCGAACATGCCTTCGCCGTCTTCACGCTGGCTGGAACGCGAGCAACGTTCGTCGAAAACGGAGGCCCCGTCGCCGTGCTCGATCAACTGGATCCACCGATCATCACCGATCCCGATCACACGCACCTCGGCTCGGCCACCATCACCATCACGAACCGTCCCGATGGCAGCGCGGAACTGCTTTCGGTCGATGTCAGCGGCACGAACATCACCGCCAACTACGACGCGGGCACCGGTGTCTTGACGCTGACCGGCGTCGATACCCACGCCAACTACCTGCAGGTGCTCGAGTCGCTGACGTACAACAACCTCGCGTCGCCAATCGACGACACGCGACGCTTGATCGAAGTCGTGGTGAACGACCAGCAAGACGACAGCAACGTGTTCTCCGCGCTAGTTTCGATGCAGGCCGTGCCGCCTAACGCCGCGCCCGTCGTCGCGTCGAACTTGAACTTCGTCGACTTCATCCGTGATGAAACGAATGGCATCACCACGATGGCCTCGCCCGAAGCCAGCGTGGTCAGCCCCGACGGCAAGCATGTGTATGTGGTGGCCGGCGGAGACGATCATGTCAACGTCTTCGCGCGCGATCCGATCACCGGCGAACTGACGTTTGTCGAAGCCCAGGGAAGCATGATCTTCGCCGAGTCGGTGGCCATCAGTCCCGATGGGGCGCAGGTCTACGTGGGCGAAGGCAACGGCGTGATTGTCTACTCGCGAAACACGACGACCGGCGCTCTGACGCGGATTCAAGCGACCGCGATCGGCGGCGCGCGAGGCATCGCCGTCTCGCCCAACGGCGAAACCGTGGTGGCCGTGACCGGCATCAATTCGATCGTCTCCTTCCGCCGCAATCCGTCGGACGGCAAACTGACCCAGGTCAGCGTGTTGACCGACAACTCGGGCGGCGTCAATGGTCTGGGCGCCGTGTTCGGCGTGGCGATCAGCCCCGACAGCCGGTATGCCTACGCGGTAACGACCGGCGACGATTCAATCGCCACGTTTTCAATCAACGGCGGTACCAGCGAGTTGCTGTTTCGCCAAGTGCTGCTCGAAGGAGTCGATGTTGTCGACGCCCTGGGCAACGCCGTGGGAGTGACCGTTTCCGCCGACGGCCGCGATGTATACGTGGCCAGCATCTTCGATGGCGTCACCCAGTTCAGCCGCAATGCGTCGACCGGACAACTGACATTCGTGGCCCGCCATACGTCGGTCGAGCTTTCGGGAGTACGCAGCGTGGCCGAAGTTCCCGGCCGAGATCTGTGGGTCGTCGCCACGGTCTTCAATGACCGGATTCGTCTTGCGAGCCGCGATCCGCTAACTGGCACGTTGACGCTTCTCGACACCGAATCCGACGGCGTCAACGGAGTCGACGGGCTCGACGGAGCCGACCACGTCAGCGTCAGCCCCGACGGCCGAAATGTTTATGCGACCGGCCAGTTTGAACACGCGTTTGCCATTTTCACGCTCAGCGGAACGTCGTCCACCTTCGTCTCCGGCTTCGCGGAAAACATCGTCGACGATCACGATCTACCTAACATTTCCGATTCGGACGACTCGCATCTGGAATCGGCGACGGTAACGCTGTCGACCACGCCGGATGGATCGGCCGAGTCGCTCGCCGTGAACACCAGCGGCACGTCCATCGGCGCGAGTTACAACGCCGCCACACGAATTTTGACGCTGTCCGGGCAAGACACCACCGCCAATTATCAGCAAGTACTGCGCACCCTGACTTATAACAACACGGCGCTCTCCCCAACCGAAGGCCGCCGCCAAGTTCAGATCGTCGTCAACGACGGCGATGCCGACAGCAACGTGTTCTTCTCGCTGGTCAACGTGCAAGCCGGCCTGAGCATCGAGCCGTCGCTCCGAGCCGCCGCCGAACCACCGGCCGCGACTGCGGCGGCGACAATCTCCAGCGCCGAAGTGGCGCCCGTCTTCGCAGCCGCCGTGGATCGCTGGCGAACGCTACTCGAAGCTCAGTCGATCGGCCCGCAAGTCTGCACGCCGCTCGACCCCGCCTGGGCCGATTCACAACTCGACGCCTTAACCTACGAAGTCACCGATCTAGCGAATCTCACACTCGGCCAGGCGGCCAACACGGTGATTCGCATCGATCCGACCGCGGCCGGGTGGGGCTGGTTCGTCGACCCAACACCTCAATCCGACGAGGAGTTCGACCGCGCGGGACAGTGGCTCGACAACGACGTTTCGCAACCTCGCATGGATTTGCTAACCGTCTTGCTCCACGAAATCGGCCACACGCTGGGGATCGAGCACCACCCGGACCCCGCGTCGCTCATGGCCGAGACGCTCGCGCCCAACACGCGCAAGTTCGCCGACGACCTCGACTCGCTGTTCGCCACCGAACAAGACTGGCTATCCGCCTCAGCCCCCTAGTCGCCTTTCGCTCCACACCCATAGTCGCGCCCATAGTCGCCTTTCGCTCCGCGAAAGTAGCGCTCTTACCAAACACCACCCACACCCCCATTCCCAAACACCACAAGTCGCAAATTAACCCTCTCGCCGCCACATCCGCCAACTACAATATCGACGAACCCGATTCGGCCACCCCAGCGAACCCGACCGATGCCAGCTTCCGCCGCTGGCGATACCACGGCCGCAACCCGCCGGTTCGCGAACTTCTACTCCTCAACCTCCGCCAACGGATTACGGGAACTCACCATGCCGACCAAACCAGTTATCGCCAGCATCCTTGTCGCCGCCCTGATTGGCGTCGCCCTATCCGCCCCGTCACGCTCAATCTCGGCCGCCGAATTTGCGGCGGGTGATTGGCCGTGGTGGCGAGGTCCAGCTCACAACGGCGTGGCCCAAGCCAACCAGCAACCGCCGCTCGAATGGAGCGAAACGAAAAACGTCGTGTGGAAAACGCCCGTCCCCGGTCGTGGCCACGCTTCGCCCACGATCATCGGCGATCGCATCTTCCTGGCGACCGCTGACGAGAAACTCGAGACCCGCAGCGTCTTGGCGCTCGACCGCGCGACCGGTAAACCGCTTTGGAAAGTCGATGTTCACCAGGGCGGGTTCGACCGTCGCGGACATCAGAAAAGCTCGCAAGCGTCCGCGACCGTGGCATCGGACGGCGAGCGGCTTTTCGCGAACTTTCTGCACGAAGGCGCCGTGTTCACCACGGCGCTGGACCTGGATGGCCAGCAACTTTGGCAAACACGCGTGGCCGAGTTCATCACGCATCAAGGGTTCGGCTCGTCGCCCGTCGTCCATCACAACTTAGTGATCGTCGCGGCCGACAATAAAGCCGGCGGCGTGATCGCCGGACTCGACCGTCGCGATGGCCACGTCGTTTGGCAACACGCACGCCCCAAACAACCGAACTATACGACTCCCGCCATCCTAACAATTGACAGTCGCGACCAATTATTGCTCGCCGGCTGCGATCACATTACCAGCCTCGATCCGCTCACGGGCAAACCGATCTGGGAGATCGAAGGTTCCACAACCGAGTGCGTCGGCTCGATTGTCACCGACGGCCAGTTGGTATTCGCCAGCGGCGGCTACCCTAAGAAACTCACACAGGCAGTTCGCGCCGATGGCTCGGGCGAAATCGTCTGGCAGAACGACGTCCAAACGTATGTTCCCTCCATGATCGTCCACGATCGTCATCTTTATACGGTCACCGATAACGGAATCGCCATTTGCTGGGATTCCAGTACCGGCAAAGAACAATGGAAGGCTCGCTTGGGCGGTACATTCAATGCGTCGCCGGTTCTCGTCGGCCAGTCGATCTTTGCGACGAGCCAAGACGGGACGACTCACATCTTTCGCGCGAATCCCGAGAAATTCGAGCCTATCGGTGAAAACTCGTTGGGCGACGATGTCTACGCCACGCCCGTCTTCTCGAACAGCCAGATTTTCATGCGCGTCGCCAAGCAAGACGGCGACAAGCGACAAGAGTGGCTGTACTGCCTGGGCCGTTCTACTTCAACCGATCGCTGAACGACTTCTTGAATTTGTCAATTTTTGGACCCACAACGGCCTGACAATAAGGCTGTTGTGGGTTCTGCTCATAATAGTTCTGATGATATTCCTCGGCCCGAAAGAATCGCTCGAAGGGAACGATCTGAGTTACAATTGGCGAACCGAAAACGCGACTATCATCTAACTGCTGTTTGTATCGCTCCGCCTCATCACGTTGAACCTCATCATGATAGAAGACGACGGAACGATACTGAGTTCCCACATCATTCCCCTGCCGATTCAATGTGGTCGGATCGTGAGTCTTCCAGAACACCTCCAATAGTTCCGCGAACGACACAAGATTCGGGTCGTAAGTCACCTGAACCACCTCGGCATGACCCGTCGTGCCGGAACACACCTGTTGATAAGTCGGGTTCTCCACTTGTCCGCCGCTGTAGCCCGACACGGCCGAATGCACGCCCCGAAGCTGCTGGAAGACCCCCTCGGTACACCAAAAACACCCCGAGCCAAACGTGGCGACACGGGACGCCGACTTGCCGCTCTCGACGGGTGACGGAGTTGTGGGATGCGGATCGTTGGGAACTGCGCTCATCGGTTGTCTCCTCGCTCGTGATGCTTCGACCGTCCACCGGGATATTCTAGAATGGCTCCGTTTTTCGGCCACGCCTCGGTCGACGAATTACAATCGACCGGTCCAATACTCGTAATCTGTTCCGCCTAGAACACGAAGGAATTCGCCGCCATGCGACGACACCTCACGATGATCGCCATCCTACTGGCCGCATCGCCGCTCGCCGCCCAAACACTCGACAACGAGTCGTTCGATCGTTTCGGCATTTACGAAGCGACCGCGCCGCGTCCCCAAGCGATCGAGCCGCGCGCCACGACGCTCCCCTTGGAATTGCGCAAAGGCGACCGCATCGCCCTGATCGGAAATACGCTGTTCGAACGTTCGCAGCTGTTCGGACAATTCGAAGCCCTGCTGCACCGGCAGTTCCCCGACCACGAGCTCGTCGTGCGCCATCTCGCGTGGTCGGCCGATCAGATCGACCTGCAACCCCGTCCCGACAATTTCGCCGACACGTTTCAACACCTGACGCACGAACGCGTCGATGTGGTTTTTGCGGCCTTTGGGTTCAACGAATCGTTCGCCGGTCCGGCTGGCTTAGTCGACTTCCGCCAGAAGCTGTCAACCTACGTGGAACAACTCCGCTCGCAGGCCTTCAATGGACGGTCCGCTCCGCGCGTGATTCTGGTGTCCCCCATCGCTAACGAGAACGTCGCGGGCGTCGCGGCAGCCGACCGCAACAACGCTCGTATCAAACTATATTCCGAAGTCATGCGAGAGGTCGCAAGCACACACCACATCGGCTTCGCGGATGTGTACACCGCCACCGAACAAGCGATGCGCAGCCCCGGTACGGATCTCACGATCAATGGAATCCATCTCACTCAACAAGGAGACCGGTTGTTCTCCGAAACCCTGTTCCAGCAAATCTTTCAACAACAACCGCCCGAGATCAATGACTCGCTCCGACAAGCCATCACCGATAAGAATCGAGAATACTTTCGCCGCTTCCGGCCGCTGAACACGTTCTACTACACCGGCGGACGCAACAAAGCCTATGGCTACCTCGATTTCCTGCCCGCCATGCGCAACTTCGACATGATGGTCGAGAACCGCGACCGCCGCATCTGGAACTTGGCCCAAGGCAAAACGGTTGCAGCGACGGTCGACGATAGTAACATCCACCCTTGCCTCTAGCCGATCAAAGCCGCGGAGCCAACGAATGGTTGCCGGCCGAAAAGGAACGGCAAGCCTTTCAAGTTGATCCACGTTTCGAGGTGAATCTATTCGCGGGCGAAGAGCAGTTCCCCGATATCGCCAACCCCATCCAAATGCGTTGGGACGCGCGCGGACGTCTCTGGGTTAGCTGCTCGACAACGTATCCCCACGTCTATCCGGGAAAGCAGCCCAATGACAAGCTGGTAATCCTGGAAGACACCGATCTCGATGGTCGTGCGGATAAGTCCACGGTGTTCGCCGAAGATCTCCACATACCCCTATCCTTTGAGTTCGGCGACGGTGGCGTTTATGTTTCCGAGCAGCCGAGTCTCACATTCTAAAAGACATCGACGGCGACGACCGCGCGGACGTTCATGAAATCGTTCTCACCGGTTTCGGCACCGAGGATTCTCACCACTCGCTACACGATCTGACCTGGACCCCGGACGGCGATTTGATCTTTCGCGAGTCGATCTTTCACCACAGCCAAGTCGAAACGCCTCTGGCCCGATTCGACAACAAAACAGCGGCTGGTTTCGCTATCAGCCGCGAACCCATCGCCTGATCAGTTTCGGCACCTATCCCAGCACCAATCCCTGGGGAGTGACCTTCGACGATTGGGGCCAACATATGGCCAGCCACCCCGTTTACGCCGCGGCTTTCCACTCGCTCGACCCGCCCTATCCCCAACAGAATCCCGCCCCGAAGGGCCTGCAAGCTTACTCGGGCGTCTGCGGCCATCAGTTTGTCGATTGGAGCTCCTTTCCCGATGAACTCCAAGGCCACTTTATCAAGGTGCGCTACAAACCGACCAATCGCGTCGAAATCCACCAATGGAAGGAGAAGGAGTTTGGCTATGAAGAGCAGTATGTAGGCGATCTCATATTCTCGACGAATCTCAGTTTCATCCCCGTTGATCTCCAGTTCGGGCCGCGCGGCGCCTTGTATGTATGTGATTGGTATAACCCCGTGAAGGGGCACGCCCAGTACTCCTTGCGCGACGAACGCCGCGATCGTCACTCCGGGCGAATCTGGCGAATCACGGCCAAAGACAAGCCGCTACGAGAAGCGCCGCAAATCGCCGACGCGACCATCCCGGAACTATTGAAACTGCTAACACGACCCGAATACCGCATTCGCGACTGGGCCAAGCGTGAACTTCGCGAGCGTGGCCTCGCCCAAGTAAAACCAACACTGGACGCATGGGTTCAGTCTCTTGACGCCAACGATCCGCGATTCCGCCATCACCAACTCGAAGCCATCTGGACTTATCGGTGGATTGGACTCGCGGAACTCGATGGTCACGTCGGCGCCGTGGCTCAAGCACGCTGGCCACGGATCGTCGCCTGCCGCGAACATCGATCGCTCGGTGGCGCTACAAACACTTCGGTCCCTCTTGGATTGTGACGATCCCCACGCGCGAGCCGCCGCCACACAGCAGCTTCGATACTGGCATCCGTATCTGGATGATCTACCAGTTCTGCTGAAACAGTCGGCGAACGATGACTCGGCCACCGTCCGCATGGAGGCCGCGATTGCCGCCACCTACATCGCCACGCGGGACGCGTTCGAGGCGATGGTGGATGTGCTCAAGCATCCACGTGAAGGCCATCTCGCCTGCATGCCATCACCTGCGCGCTTAGCTCACAGACCATGCGCCCCTACTGGGAAGGCAATCCTAACTATGACATCACTCGCCTGCTGAAGCTGGCGGCCCGAGCCCAAACGATCAAGGAGCCCCCGCCCACGGCAAGTGAATCGCAGTTCGACCGCCAAGCCGATCTGGCCCGCATCGACATCGCATGCGTGCCCGAACGAATGATGTTCACCCAAAGCAATTCCATGTCCGCCCCGGCCAACCCGTCAAGGTCGTATTTACGAATCCGGACGCTACCGATCACAACTTCATCGTGCAGCCCGGTGCGTTGGCCGAAGTCGGCATGGCTGCCAATGAGATGGCTCGCGACCCCGCAACGCCAACTCCGACTTCATTCCGCCAGAGAAACGCGAAGCTATTCTCCATGCTACACGTATGATTGGTCCGACCCGCCCACACAGATTCAAGTGCTTCGCTTTACCGCGCCGACGGAACCTGGCATCTATCCCTATGTTTGCACGTTCCCCGGCCACTGGAATTCATCGCTGAACGATCATGATCGTGACCGGAACAGCCAATCTCCGCTGCGGAACGCTTGGTGGCTGACAGCCAGCCGAAGATCGTTCGCGAATGGACCATGCGCGTTCAAAGATCTTCCTTCGACGGACACGCGACCAGACGACGCACAGCTCGCTCGCGGAATGACTGCTGGCTAAAGAAACCGTTGTAATCAATGCCATGTGATCGCCGGACATGGGGTCAACCTGGGACCCGATCTCGCGCAGTCCGTCAAGCAGTTACGAGGCAAGGCCCTATTGCAACAAATGCTCGAACCCTCAAGCAGATTCACGATAAGTTTCAAAACTACCAGTTCCTCACATCCGAAGGTCGCGTGGTAACGGGAGTCGTCGTGAAGGAAGATGAGCAAGCTTATCACATTGCAACCAACCTGCTCACGCCAACCACCCTCGATGATTCTGCAAGCCAAGACGTCGAAGAGAAAGTTGCCTCCAAGATTTCGCCGATGCCGTCAGGACTGCTAAACATTCTTACCAAACAAGAGATTCTCGATCTACACGCCTTCGTCGCAGCGGTGGTTACCACCTCCCCAAGCACCTGCAACATCCACACAAGCATGACGACTCCCATCACGCCTCGCCGGACAAACCCTGATCCGTCGCTGCGTGTTCGCCAGAGTCAGGAACCCCCTCGATTCCCGACTCATGGGAAACCAATTCATCGATCACCACTTTTCCCACAATGGCACATTCACAAGATACGCCGTTCTGCAGAGGATCTGTGCCGCAATCGGCGAGGTAATCCACAGGAAGGCAATGACCAACAGTGCTTGTGTCGTGACGCCTAGATCTCGAAAATGAAGGCACGCGGCGAGTATGATGAGGGCGCGATTCCCAAGGACTGACGCCTTCGTCGCGGCCTGGGTGTAGAGATCGGGCATCCGCATCACGCCCACAGCGAGAATCACAAACGCCGTGCCAGCAACTAGCAGGCTGGCCACCCACTCTCTCATCTCGCTTCCTGTCTCCGCTGGGGTAGTAGGCGAAAGCCACCGTTCCCACAAAATTAACAAATTTACGCAACCATCGCCACCCGCAGATACTCTTCGTTCGACGTGGCGACCGCATACCTCCGGTCATTGCCACGAATGCCAACGCGATCATGTCCAGCGCGACCACGCGATCCGCCAATGTTCGGTCCTCGCGCTAACCGAAACCGAACACCGACTATGCTGGCGGCCAGCACGCCAGTAACTTTGCGAACAAACACTACGTCCCGATATTAACCCACTCGCTCATGGAAATACCTTTAATACTCTCCGCTCGAACCCGTCTTTGATCGAGCCGCCGCTCCTTATCCGTATCCTCGATGAACATCGTGTGAACAAATAAGGTCCGACCGTCTTCGGACAGTCCCAAGCTGAGCATTCCCGGCGTCAACGAGATCAGGTTCGCCAACACGGTAATCTGAAGCGGACTTCGAGCGTCCAGCGGAACCGCGATAATTCCCGGTCGCATCCGTAAATGGGGGGTCAGAACATCACGAGCGACGCGCATGTTCGCCAATAGTAGCTCCCACACTAGGTACACAAACAGCGTCGCCGCGAACCAAACGCTCCGCCCATACACGGACTTCCCCATTCCGGTCCGCACCGCGTTCAGAATCACCAAGCCCAAGGTAAACCCAACACCCAGGTTGAGCGCCGAAACATCGCCAATCGCGAACGCCCACACCAACGCCAAACACGAATTCCACACGAACAGTCTCATTGCCTCACCTCATTCCCCCAACACCGCGCCGATATATCGGCTGGGCGTGCTTAGCTGAACGGCGGTACGTTCAGCCAACTGAAATACGGGCGCTGCGACCAATCCCATTCCGAAACTCGCAATCGTTAACCCCAGCACAGGACCCAACTCCACCCATGTAAATGCCGGCTCTCGTAGACATCTCAAATTCGGACGATCCGGTGATCCCTTCCGGCGCTCTCGCTGCAGTATGTCATACCATGCGCGCACAAGCGCGTATAGCGTCAACAGTTCGACAAACAGCGCCACCGCCGCGACCCCATAGCGTTCCACTTCTAAGGCGGCTCGGACCAAGGCCAGCTTCCCCACGAATCCCGAAGACGGCGGCAATCCCGCCAGCGACATTGCGAGCAACAGAAATGCTCCCCCAACCATCCACTTCCGAGGGCTGAGCCACGCGTTTCGTGCCTCGGCGACCTGCGGATTTTCGCCGACAACGATGCCGCTAACCATGAACAACCCGGTCATCACTAGCATATGATGCCAAATGTAGAATGCCGCACCCGCGACGCCCGATTCCGTTCGGAGGGCAAATCCCATGGTCATGTAGCCAACATGTGCAATTAGCAAATAACACAGCTTGGGCCGCAAGTCCCGTTGCCCAACGGCGCCTAACGCCCCCGTCAGCATCGTCAGGACCGACGCGATAAGAATGACATCATACGTGGTGTCGAATCCCGACCAGAACAACAAACTGAAGACGCGGAGAAGTGCATACACACCTACCTTCGTCAACAGGCCGGCAAACAGCGCCGCTACGAGACTGGGAGGAGTGTGGTAAGACGCGGGCAGCCAAAAAAACAACGGGAAGAGCGCCGCTTTGATCCCAAATGCCACGAGGAACAGCACTCCCACCACATGGGCCACGGAATGATCCATTCCATGGCGCACTCGTGTGGCGAGATCCGCCAGGTTCACCGTTCCCGCCGCGCCGTATAATATGCCGATCGCGACTAGCAGCGTGACCGACGCGATTAAGTTGATCGCGACATACGTAATCGCCCCTTCCAGTTGTCGCCGTTCGCCGCCCAATACTAGGAGCACGAACGATGACACCAGCATTACCTCGAACCATACATACAAATTGAACAGGTCGCCCGTCAGTAGCGCTCCGCATACCCCCACAACCATCAGTTGACAATACGAAGCGAAGCCGAACCGTCGGCGTTGGATATCGATCCCACGACTCGCCGAGATCGAGACGGCCAGCGCCACGAGACTGGTGACGACCAGCATTCCGCCGCTCAGTGCATCGCTCACCAAGACAATGCCGACCGACGTTGGCCAATCTCCCACGCGCAATACGTGAATACTTCCATCCCACGTCCTGGCCAGCACGGCGCAGCAAGCAGCAACCAAAGCAATCGAGCCGACGACATGCAGAAGTGCCGCCGCCCGCGTGTACCGGCGCAACAACACCAGCAGCGCAGCCGTTGCGAGCGGAATCACAATTGGTAGCGCCAACAACACAATCACTTCCCTCTTGTGGTAATGGCGTCCACGTTGTCCGTGCCTGTTACCGAGTACGCTCGGCACACCATTGTTAGGGAGAAAGCCAATACGGCGAAGCTGATCACGATTGCCGTCAGAATCATTGCCTGTGGCAGCGGATCCGCCATGATCTGCTGCGTGGGTTGCTCTGTGTCTTTAACGATCGGCACCCCGGCTCGCACCAATCCTCCCGCCGTGAAGAGCAGCAAGTTGGCGGCGTGACTTAGTAACGCCAATCCAATCACCAACTTGATTGCGCTCGGGCGTAACAGCAGGTACAGCCCACCCGCAAAGAGGCTGCCAACGAGAATGGCTAATGCTGTTTCCATTCTAGCTATCCTCAACTAACGAAAGCAAAACTAACGAGGTAACGCCGGCCACGACGAAGTACACTCCAAGATCGAACAGGATGGGAGTTCCGACCGAGTACGACCGCCCTTTTGCCCAGCGGTACCATCCAGATGCCAGTCAGAAAGCTCGACCGACCGCACTTCCCCAAACACCACTTGATGACCGCGATCAGCAGTCCGACACCTATCGCAATGCGGCTCTCCTCGCATAATCCGCTTGGCGGAGGACGCGTCGTTGGCCAAGGCGTGCAGAGTAATTCCCGCCGCGGCGACGAGTCCTCCCACAAAACCACCACCCGGTTGATCGTGCCCTTGTATTAACAAGAAGACCGATAGCAACAACAACATCGGCAACATGAACTTTATGGCTGTTCTCAGAACCAGCGAGTTCATTCCACGGCCTCCGGCTTCAGTTTCAATAGCGCATGCACCCCGACGCCAGCCGCCGACAACACGGCGATTTCACCCAGCGTATCCAGTGCCCGAAAGTCGACTAAGATTACATTCACGACGTTGTGACCATGCGCCTCGGATACACTGCGGGCGATATATTCACGCGACATCGGCAAATCACTCGTGGCGTCCTGGACCCACAGCAATAAAGCCGTAATGGTTACGCCTGTCGCGACCGCCACCGCGGCATCCCGGAAATGGCGGCGGCGAGACGAGCGCCGTTCGTAACGTGGTAAATGCAAAAAGACCAACACTAGGAGAATGACCGTCAACGTCTCGACCGCGAATTGCGTGATCGCCAGATCGAGCGCTCCGTAGAGCATGAAAATCGCGGTGACACCGAATCCCACGGCCCCTAGCGATGTAATCGCGGCCAAACGGGAGTGTGAGACAACGGTCAGCAGCGTTCCCGTAAACACGGCCGCCACCAGAACAATTTCGTACCATCGAATGCTGGACATCGTCCAAGCAGACGGCCAACCGGATACCGTCAACAAGCTCCACCAGGTTCCGACGATGATGGTCAGTAAGATCACGGACAAGTAGTGTCGTAGGTATCCGCTTTGCAAAGCGACGACGGTTACACGGGATAGTTGTTTAACGCCTATTCCTAGGTAACTGCCGATTCTGGTCGGACTAATTGCCGTCGGCAGCCGAATGGCACCGAGCATGCTTGGTCGGCGCTGGCAAATGCCAAACACAGCCATACCGAGCGCGAGCGTGAGCAGGCTGAGCATAAAAGTCGAGGTAAAGCCATGCCACAACTTGACCGACTCCCCAATCGTGCGACCTAACACATTGGTTGCGGCTGGATTAATAAGTCGCGCCGTCAACTCAGGCGTGACGAGCCCTAATAGAACTCCGCTAATGCCTAGGACCAGCGGACCTTGCCATTCGGCGATCGACGATCGTGTCGGTTGTGGCAGATCCTCATTCGTTCGACCGAAGAAGGGAATCACAGCCAGTCGGAGAGCGACCGCGACGAGCAGGACGTTCGCGGTCACCGTCAACGAAGTTAATGCGATGGCCCACGGATTGTTTTGCACGACTTCGTAGACGAGTTCCTTGGATACGAAACCAATCGTGGGAATGACGCCCATCATGGAAACGGCAGCCAGGAGGCTTGCGCACGCCATAAAGGGCATGTGACGCCCCAAGCCGCTCAGTTGATTCAACTGTCGAGTATGCAGCGCATGGTCAATCGCTCCCGCGGCGAAGAACAATGGAGCCTTGTATAGTGCATGGGCTACGAGTGTGATAAACATTGCCAGTATCGCCGTCTCGGTTCCGATTCCGATCAACATGACGAGCATACCGAGAACCGCAATCGTGGCGAACGCAAGAACTCGCTTGAGGTCGTTTGCGAACAGAGCTTGGGTTCCACCCACAATCATTGTGACGCTACCAATCGTGGTCAGCGCGACCAGCCATACTTCGTTGTTACCAAAGACCGGCAGCAGGCGGGCTAACAAATAGATTCCCGCCTTGACCATAGTGGCCGAATGCAAATAGGCACTAACCGCCGTGGGCGCTTGCATGGCTGCCGGAAGCCAGAAATGAAAGGGAAACTGAGCCGACTTGGTCATCGCTCCCACGAGAAGTAAGCCGAAGATCGCAGCGTTCAGGGCGGCAGAGTTGTCGGCCGTGGAAAGCGTGGTCAATATGGACAGCTCATAAGAACCTGTCGTGGAGGCGAGCAATAGCAGTCCGGCCAACATCGCCAAGCCACCGAGCGAGGTTATTATTAGACTGGTAAGGGCCGCCGTTCGGGCCGCCGGCTGTTGGTGATTGAAACCGATCAGGAAGAATGAAGTTAGCGTCGTTAACTCCCAGAAGACGTACAAACAGAAGAGATTGTCCGATAGCACAAGTCCTAACATAGCCCCCATGAATGCCATTAGTTGACCGACCAGCCGACCCGTTTCCGATGTGGAACTTGTATGAGCTTGCGCATAGACTGGCACAAAGACGCCGATCCCCGTAATCAGCATACAGAAGAGGAGACTGAGTCCATCAAGGCGAAGACTAATCGCCAGATCCAACGAATCGAGCCAGTCGGTATGCGAGGCGAACACCGTGCCTCGTTGGATGGCTGATAGATGGGAGGCGAAGTGGATCAGCATTCCCAACGGCAGCAGTGAATAGACCCAACCAGTCCATTCGCCTAGCCAGCGAGACGCCACCGGCGCCAAAAGAGCCAGTGCGAAAATGCCTAGTAGCGCCGAAAACACGAGGGTTCTGGCTCCTTTCAGCGCGGACGCTTGGGTGACCCACGACCAATGCAATTAATGAGGGCGAATGGATGGCGGATCGTGGACGCTGGGATGAAAGGCCATACCGCGAAACGATCACGACAGCGTGCCGGGCATTAGCGGCAAGCGATGTGCCAAAACGTAGAGCGATAGAGCCCGAGGTGAAATCACGCGTCCAGCGCGTTCACCAAATCGCGCACGTCCAGCGCGGCTTGATGGCGGCCCGACAACAGATACGCCACGGCCAGCAACCGTCCGATTTCGGGATCCGGGCCAATCTCCCAGGCTCGTCGCGCGGCCGTTATCGCGCCGGCAGCGTCATGGTCCGCCAGACGCTTCAAGCAGGCGTGTCGCCAGCGTTCGCGAGCCTGGCGCGTTTCGACTAGCAGCGAAAGGTCGCAACGGCACCGTCGACACTCGTTCGACGGCGCCTGCGACGCATTACACGTTGGACAGCGGATTGTGGCGGCTTCGCGATCCGCTTGTTTGGCCACGTTAGGCGTCCTCGAGATAGAAGAGGATGTCCTCCAACTTGTGCCGCACATCGTCGACCGATTCGCGGTCGCCGACCAGCGCGGCATGCTCGAGCTGCTCGATCAGCATCCGCATCTCCTCGGCATCCTCGGCGGCGGCCTCCTTCAGCAGCTCCCGAGCCTTACCCAACAGCGAACCGGCTTCCGCCAGCAGCGGCGTGGAAGCGGCCGAATTCGTTTCCAAAGTCTCGTCCGCAGCGACGACAAGCTCGCCCAAAGCGTTGTCGTCAAAGATCTCGGACAGCCGCGATTTGGCTTGGCCACGATCGCTCGAATCGAAACGGGAAAGGGCGTTGTTGATCGTCAAACGCCGCTCATTGCCCGTCGCGCGCTCGATGGCCGTGACGTTCAAAATGCCATCGTGATTCATGTCGAAGCGAACCAGAATCTCACTGCCTTCGTGGGCCTGCGTATCCAGGTTTTCGAGGTTGAACGAGCCGATTTCCTGGTTGAAGCGAATGTCTTCGTGTTCGCCTTGATAGACATCGATTCGCGCGGCCGCCTGTCCCCGGCGCGCCGTACAATAGACCTCTGATCGGCTGGCTGGCAGCGGCGAATTGCGGTGAATGATTGGCGAAAAAATGAGCTTGCCGGATATCTCGGGAGGCCCCTCCAAGCACGCGATACCCAGAGTCCGTGGCGTGATATCCACCAAGATTTGTCGCACTTGATCGCCCGAAATCAAGCCGCCTTGGACGGCCGCCCCCATCGACACGCACAAATCGGGATCGACTGACACCAAGGGCTCATGGCCCAACTGTTCGATCAGCAGCCGGCGCACCAGCGGCGTGCGGCTGCTGCCTCCCACCAGAATCACGCGATCCAGTTGCACGGCCGAGAGCTTGGCGTCGCTGAGCGCCACATCGACGCATTCGATCGTTTTCGCCAGCAGCGAGGCGATCATCGCTTCATAGTCGGAGCGATCGATCTCGATGTTCAAGTTCAACGGCGCGCCGTTCTTGTCCGCGATAAACTCCTCGGCGACCGTCGCGAAAGGTTCGCTGGACAATCGGATCTTCGCGGCCTCGACCGATTGCAGTAGCCGCGACCGAGCGGTTGGAATCTGACGCAAGTCAATTCCGTGCTCGGTCTCGAACGCGTTGCAAACGTGGTCCAACAACAGTTGGTCGAAGTCATCACCACCCAAATGCGTATCACCGCGGCTGGCCAGCACCTCGACCACGTCCATCTCGGTTTGCACGATGGACACATCAAACGTGCCACCGCCCAAATCGTATACCAGCAGCTTTTCGTTTCGAGTGGAATGCGGCTCATAGGTCAGCACGGCCGCCGTCGGCTCGTTGACGATCCGCACGACTTCGAGACCGGCCAACTCGCCAGCCATCCGAGTCGCCTCGCGCTGATTCTCGTTAAAGAAAGCCGGAACGGTAATCACGGCCTTGGTCACCGGCTCGTTCAACTCGCGCTCGGCCCATTGCTTCAGCGTCCGCAGAATCATGGCCGAGATCTCTTGCGGCGTGAATTCTTGCTCGCCCAGCTTCACTCGCGTGGCTTCGCCCATGTGGCGTTTGATCGACTTCACCGTCCGCTGGGGAGCGAGCAAGGCTTGATTGCGAGCCGTCTCGCCAACCAACAAATTGCCGTCCGAATCGAATCCCACCACCGACGGCAACACCCTTCGGCCCTGCTCGTCGCCGATTACCACGGGCTGGCCATCGCGCAGAATCGAAACCACGCTGTTCGTCGTTCCCAAATCAATTCCTAAAATCACCGACATCCTGAGAGTTCCTTTCCGTGACGTTCATGGATTTCGCGATACCCGCGACTGGTTGATTTTCTCGTGAAGGTCTAGGAAGCGGCCGCCCGAACTTCCGCGAACCGGATCACCTCGCCTCGCCATTCGTATCCAGGTCGGACTTCGGCAATTACCGTCTCGGCCGGTTGGTCGCCACCGCGACTCGTCTCGACGACGGTCATTCGCGTGGGATCCACCTTCTTGCCCAAGCATTCGATGCGCGTAACGCCGTGTTGGCCCAGCACGCGTTGCAGACGCTGAATCAACAGTTGGTACCCTTCGGCGATGGTTTGCAAACCCCGCGACTCGTCGTCGGTCTCGGTTCGCAGCGACGCGTAATGCCGTTCCACTTGCTTCTGCCAACGACCGCTTCGCCAGCGCTGCCAAGCGCTCTGCGACTGGAACTGCTGTCGAAGTTCGACGATCCAATCTTCGGAACGAGGCGTTCTCGCTTGTCGTCGCCAAGCTTCGATTGCTTGAAAGCCGCGCAACACGGCTTCGTCGATTTCCGCCAGCGATTCGGCGAACGAACGAGTGGCTCGTCGTATCACTTCGTCTTCGCGGGAACGCACCGATTCAAGTTGCCTGCGGGCCGAGTCCAATCCGCCCAGCGCGGCTTCGACTTGCGACTCCAAACCACGAGCTCCCTTCGTCTGAAGCTTCAACTCGTGACGCAGCGCCGTGAACGCCTCGACCAACGACAGCAGCCCGACCGTGGGCAATGGATCGAGCGGTTCGTCGCCGACATCCGCCGCTTCCCGAAACTCGGAGTACTCTTCACTCGCTCCGAAAACCCCAACCCGTTGGCCTTCTTTTTCGTCCCGCACATCATCAGCGTCAACGGTTTCAACAGCGTCATCATCGCCGTCTTGGCCATCATCAACGGGCGCATCCGACAAACGGCTCGCGACATCATCCTGACTCGATGGCTCTCGGTCCCGCGCCGAACGCTCGGGCATAAAGGGTTCCACCTCGCGACGCGTCTCGGTCAGCCACTCGCGAAACTGCCGCATAATCTCTTCGTTTTCCCACCACGTTCGCATCGGCTACTTCCGGCCAAAGGAAAGCAACATCTCCGTCGCGACCGGTCGATCTCGCACGTCGGTTCGCAACCGCTCCGAAATGTCCCGCAACGTCGCGCGATTGACCGTGTCGAAGAGCAAACGCTCGACGCGCGCCACCGGATCGCGCATCGCCTCATACGCGGCTCGGATCTCGGCGAATCGTTCGGGAGCCCGTTCCGGCGAGTTCACTTTCACCAATTCCAAATAGCGCTGGCGCACTTGGTCGCTGTCGGCATTGGCCGGCAAATCCAACACTTCATGCGGAGCTTTCATTGTCTAAACCTCGGGACGTTTTATGAGGCAAAGTTGGTTCGAGGCCGAGCGAATTAAATTACCATCCGCCAGCGGACGACGCGGCGGACGACATAGCGGAAACTAGCCGATCGTCACTGGGGCGCCTCACCGGACAAGCCTTGCGCGATATATTGGCCAAGCGTCAAACCTTGCGCTTCAATAAATCGTTTGATGCTCGCGAGGTCGCTCGGCGGTATCGCCTCTCCCAGAAGGGCCTCGATACTTTCGTCAGGCAGATCGCCTATCCATTTCATCATCGTGGCGAAACGCCGCGGATCCGCTCCCGATCCGGCGCCCGCCGCTTCGTTTTCGCCCATCTCCTCGTCATCCATGTCATCCTCGTCGTCGTCGTACCAATCATCCATGTCGTCATCGTCGACATCTATTGGTCCGAATAGCGAACGCCGCTCGTCGAAATCAAGCGCCTCCAACATCTTTTCGATCTTGTAATAGACGGCTTGTTCCTCGGGTGTCTCCGCCTTGGCAAACTGGTCGTAAGCCCGCGTCAAACACCATCTCGCGAATTGCACGTCGCGGGCCCTTCCGCCCCGCTCGATTTCGCATCCGCCCGCAAAATACTGAAACCAACGGTGATCGGGAAAACGTTTGACGGCGCCATGGGCAAACCGCTCCAATGCGTGTCGCCAGCGCGGAGCCGAGTACAGCCAGTGCATCAGATCCAACAAATCGCCTTCATGAAACTTAGCCTGGTCCATGCGTTCGGCATACGCCAACGTTAATCGTTCCAATGTATATCGCCCGGTGTACTGCACGTCGGCAAGTTGCATGCGCCGCAATAGCCGAGCCAACTCGCCCACCGTCTCACTACGCGGTTTCCCATTCAGACCCGCCTGCATGCGATCGACATACAAATCCTTGACGCCCTTCGGCAGCCGATAGCGAACCGCCAAACTGGTCAGGTACGCCCAAGCCGGCGTGGGATCCACCAATGTCGCCTCGGCGCGCCGCACGAACTCTTCCGCCGCGGATTCCCGCTTGGCCTTGTACTCCACGGCCGCCGCAATCAAGTCACAATAGAACGATGGCACGTCTTCGTTGCGGCTCGTCAGTTCGCGGTACTCGGCGACTTGTTCGCGCGCCGCCTCGAACTGACGCTTGCGAGTCAAGTGCCCGATCAAGCTTAAGCACCGATTAATCTTGAGTGTCGCCAATATCGGATCGCGCGGTTTAAGCCGGCTGGCGGCGGCCAAATGGGGCTCGGCCTCGTCCAGCTTATCCGCCCCCAGCGCCACCGAGGCGATTCGCACACGCAGATCGAAGTCGTCGGGAAACTGTCGAACGGCCTTTTCCAAAGTCTCCATCGCCTCGTCCGACCGCTCCAACTCTTGATACAAATCGACCAATTCCGCATAGGCCGATTTCAGGCTCGGCCAGAATTTGGCCGCATCTTGGAAGTGTCGAATGCCATCTCGAATGACGCCGTCGACAAGGCTGTCGAAGCGTTCGTCGCTTCGAAGTATCCGCAACTGCTCTCGACATTGACGAGCGATGTGGACGTGGATCAACGCCGTCGCGATGCTTCGCTCGTCTTCCGTGAAACAGGCTAACCGCGGAACTTCCTCGAAAACGCTGTTCCACAACTCGCGAGGATCCTCGCCAACGCTCTCCCGTAGCAAAACCAAGGCGCGCCGCCAATGAGGGTCATGCGACGGGCCCTGGACGGACCGTGACACGATTCTCAATACGAACTCGTTCCCCATCTCGACGTACTCGCGCCAGGCGAAGTCCGTCAGGGCCTCCACCAGCTCGGGTTGCGATGTCTTGTATTTTTCGATGAACGAACGCAACGCGTGCGGAAACTTCTGCCTCTCATCGCTCTCCCAGATATCCACCAATCTCCGCAGCTCGACAACGCTCTGGTTGCCAGGGGTCGCGTACATCAGCCGCTTCAGCGACGAACTCACCGCGCTGCTGGGCTGATGCGGTTGGTCCGACGCGGCCAACAACGTCTGCGCGATTTGAAACGCCGACCGCTCGGAATCCAGTCGTTGCCAATTGTCGTTCTGACGCTGTTCGTCCCGTTGGTAAAACGCGATCAAGCCGCGCACGAACATCCGCCAATCGCTCAGCGGCGACTGGCGCGGGATCTCCTTCAGCTTCGCGATCGCCTCGTCCCACCGCTGCTGCTCGACATCCACCAACGCGCCGCGAACGCTTTCGACTTGCCGATCCAAACCTTGAATCGTCGGCGCAACCAATTGGGAATCCAGCACGGCTTGATCGCATATCTCCGTCAACATCGCCGGATTCTGCTGAAACAATGTGGACTCGTCCACCGTTTCACCCAACACAATCTTCAGCCGAGGCAGTCCCGCCAAAACATCTGGGTGCGTCGGATTCAAGCTCAACAGCTCGCGCAAGATCGCTCGGCCTTCGGGCAACTGCCGCCGATCCACCAACTGTTGGATGCGTCCCAAATAAGCTCGTTCAAGCAACACGCGATGATCGGGCAACGGCGCGCCGCGAACCAACAGCTTGGCTTGCTTCAATGCGTCCTTCGCGTTTCCCTTTTCCAGTTCCCGCAAAACAATGCTGGCGGAATTGGAACCGGCGGCTTTCCCGCCCTGCCGTTTCTTATTCTTGGCCATGCGTGACCCGCTATTCCATGCTTCCTATTATGTGCTTGTCGCGGACGCGAAACACGCATTTCGTCGCGCGTCGGAAGCGCATGCTACCACGATTCGCACGCGGCAACGAGCGGACGATTGACGCGGCCGCTTTCGTTGACACTGCCCGAATACCGCGCTAAAATCCGGCTTCGTTTTTTCAGGCCCTTTCCAGGCGGAGATCGAACAATGTCGCAAAGCGCAGGTGGACAAATCGATACGGTCATGACGGAAACACGGTTGTTTCCCCCGAGCGACGAGTTCGCTTCCCGAGCGCGCATCGGTTCGATGGAAGCCTACCAGCAACTGTACGACGAAGCGAAATCCGATCCGGCCGCGTTTTGGAGCAAGCTGGCCCAAGAAGAGTTGCACTGGTTCAAGCCGTTTAAGATTGCCTTCGAGTGGAACGAACCGTTCGCCCAGTGGTTCGTCCTTCGCGGACAGACGAACGCTGCTTATAACTGTTTGGACGCGCATCCGGCGCCCGTCAAGGCAAAGCCGCCTTGATCTGGGGAAGGCGAACCGGGCGATCAACGCACGCTGACATATCAACAACTACACCACGAAGTCTGCAAATTCGCCAACGTGCTGGAAGCAACTCGGCATTTCAAACGGGCGACGTCGTGTCGATCATGCGGTAACACCCGAGCTTGCAATCGCCATGCTCGCGTAATGCTCGGACCGGCAGTTCTCGGTCGTCTTCGCCGGTTTCTCCGCCGAAGCGATCGCCCGAACGAAACAACGATGCTCGCGGCAAACTGCAATTGACCGCCGACGGCACTTCTGCTTGAAGCGCGGCAGGTGCATCAACTAAGAACACCGTGGACGAAGCCTTGACCAAGTCTCCGACCGTCGAGAAGTGCGTGGTGCTGAAACGCACCGGCAACGCCGTGAACATGCAAGAAGGACGCGTTCTTGGTGGCACGATTTAATGGCGTGCCTCGAGCGATTGCCCCGCCACGCCCTTGGACAGCGAAAACTCGTTGTTCATCTTGTATACCAGTGGCTCTGACCGGAAAACCCAAAAATTCGTCTCCTTCTAACCGCCGGATATAATCTTTATGCCAAAGACTTTCGAATGGGTCTTCGACCATCCCGTGAAGAAGATGTGTTCTGGTGTACCGCCGATTGTGGATGGATCACGGGCCATAGCTGTGTGGTCTATGGACCGCTGTCCGCCGACGCGCTGCGGTGATGATGTATGAAGGCGCTCCGAACTGGCCAGCCGAGGATCGCTTCTGGGAGATTGTCGGAGCAGTACCGAGTCACCATTCTTTACACCGCGGCGGCGATTCATTGCCTTTATCAAATGGGGCGACGCTATGTCGAGAAACACGACCTTTCCAGCCTGCGATTGTTGGGAACGTCGGCGAAGGTTAGCCCCGAAGCTTGGATGTGGTATCACCGGAAGATCGGCGGCGAACGTTGTCCGATCGTCGACGCCAGTGGCAGACGGAAACAGGCGGCATCATGATGTCTCCGCTTCCCGGCATACATTCCACTCGGCCCGGCAGTTGCATAAGCCGTTGCCAGGAATCTTGCCCAAGATCGTGGACGAAACGGGGCGAGAGGTCGAACCCAATCATGGAGGCATACTCACCATGTCTCATCCTTGGCCGGAATGCTACACGGCATTTGGGGCGACGAAGCCCGGTATCGCGATCAGTACTGGAACAGGGTGCCGGGATGTTATTGGCTGGCGACAACGCCCGCCAGGATGATGACGGTTACTTCTGGATCATGGGCCGCATCGATGTGATTGGCGTGTCGGGCCATCGGCTCAACACGATCGAGGTGGGAAAGCGCTGGTCAGCCACCCGCGCGTGGCCGAAGCCGCGGCCGTGGGACGCAAGGATGATCTCAAGGGTCAGGCGATTGCCGTGTTCGTGACCGTGAAAGCGGCGAGCCAGACGATGCAGCCCGCGACGAACTGAAAAAGCACGTTCGGAAGGAGATTGGCGCGGCTGGCGGTCCCCGACGATGTGCGTTTCACCGCGCTCTGCCCAAAGCACGCAGCAAGATCATGCGGCAACCTGCTCCGCGATATTGCCGAGGGCAAAAGGCAAGTTGGCGACACCACCACGCTGGAAGACTACACCGTGTTGGCCAAGCTACGCACCGAGGACTAAGCTGCCAACAGTGCCAGCAGCCGATCGGCGACTTCCCCTAGTTCGGGTGCCACGAACCACTTGCGGCTGACTCATGCTGGAACTGCGAGATGTCAGCAAAGTCCTATGGCGAGACCGCCGCGCTCCATCCGTTGTCGCTGAGTTTCCCAGCCGGAAAAACGACTGCCCTGCTGGGCGCTAGTGGTTGTGGGAAGTCGACGCTGCTGCGGATTATCGTCGGGTTGGTTAGCGCGGATTCTGGATGTGTATCGTGGGACGACCAACCGCTGGGGCGCGACAACATTCGCGCGGCTCGGCGGCGTATGGGTTATATGATCCAAGATGGTGGACTATTCCCCCATCTCACATTGCGCGACAATGTTACCTTGATGGCCCGGCAACTACGTTGGTCCCCATCCAAGATCTCCGAGCGGCTCGACGAACTCGTACGTATTACCCACTTGCCCGCGACGTCGCTCGATCGCTTTCCCACCCAAGTTTCCGGCGGACAACGACAGCGCGTGGCATTGATGCGAGCCCTGTTTCTCGACCCCGCGCTGCTGTTGCTCGACGAACCAATGGGCGCGCTCGACCCCGTGATTCGAGCCGACCTTCAAAATGAGTTGCGAGACATCTTCCGTTCGCTCAACAAAACGGTCGTCATGGTCACCCACGATTTGGACGAGGCCGGTTTCCTGGCCGACCAGATTGTTTTGCTGCACGCCGGCCGAGTAGTTCAGCAAGGCCCTATGTCCGACCTGATTCACAATCCGGCCGACGACACGGTTCGTCGATTCATACGCGCTCAGCGACGATTCCACGAGGACCAACCATGAGTTTCCGAATCGGCGTTCGATCGCGCTTGGTCGTCTTGCTGGTTTGCCTGACGGCCGTCGGTTGTGGAGACAAGTCGATAAAGATTGGTTCCAAATCGTTTACCGAGTCCGTGATACTTGGCGACATGGCCACACTATTGGCTCGATCCAAAGGGTACCCGGCCGATCATGTACGCGAGCTAGGCGGCACGCGAGTTGTCTGGGACGCGTTACGTTCGGGCGAAATCGACGTCTACCCGGAATACACGGGAACACTGCGCCAAGAGTTGTTTGCCGCGAAACAACTGGCCGACGATCAACAACTACGCGACGAACTTGCCCAACATGGCGTTTCGATGACCGAACCGTTGGGATTCAATAACAGCTATGCGATCGGAATGAAACGCGAGCGGGCCGAGCAGTTGGGGGTCCGATCCATCTCGGATTTGAGGAAGCATCTAGAACTAGAGTTCGGCTTTAGTAATGAATTCATGAATCGGGCCGATGGATGGCCCGCGCTGAGAGACCGATATCAACTGCCACAACGAAATGTAATCGGATTGCAACATACCTTGGCCTATCAAGCGCTCGATAATCGCGCGATCGACGCCGTGGATGTGTATGTGACCGATCCGCATGTGGAGATGTATGATCTAGTCATCTTGGAAGACGACCTCCAACATTTTCCACGTTACGACGCCGTCTTCTTGTACCGAAATGAGATTGCCGAGAAAGCCCCCGACTTTCTCAAGGCGCTCGAAGCGTTGGCTGGCAACATCAGCGACAGTCGCATGGGCGCGCTCAATCGCCAAGCTCAAATCGATCGTGTATCCGAGATCCGCGTGGCCGCTGACTTCTTGAGCCAGGATTTTGGGGTCCGAGCGACGTTTCGCGAACCGAGCTTAATGGAACGCCTCGCTCGCTCGACCGTCGAACATCTGTGGCTCGTATCCGTTTCGCTGGCCGCCGCCATCGGCGTCTCGATTCCGCTGGGAATCATCGCGGCCAAGCGGAGAATTGCCGGTCAACTGATCGTCGGCTGCGCGGAGATTCTTCAAACGATTCCTGGTCTGGCACTGTTGGTATTCATGGCCGTGTTGTTCGTGTCCCTGGGACTTCGATCCATAGGACCCTGGCCAGTAATTGTGGCGCTGTTTCTTTATAGTCTGTTGCCCATCATTCGCAACACGATGGCTGGCCTAACCGGCGTCCCTCACACACTGGTCGAATCCGCCGACGCCCTAGGGTTGTCACCTTGGGCCAAACTCCGACTGGTCGAACTCCCCTTGGCGTCGCCTCTGATTCTGGCCGGAATCAAAACCACGGCCGTCATCAACGTCGGTTACGCAGCGCTCGGCGGCCTAATCGGCGCCGGCGGATATGGCCAACCGATCATGACCGGCCTCCGCCAAAACAGCGTGCCACTGATGATGGAAGGAGCCATCCCCGCCGCCCTCTTAGCCCTGCTAGTAAAAGCCTTCTTCGCCCTCGTCGAGCGAATGCTAGTTCCACGTGGCTTGCGTCTTTGAGACAGCCACTAAAACTGGGTCTGGCACCTCGTAAACGCTTCTCCCGTATCCACTCGGCGCTCGATTGCCACTGATTCCCACAGGGCGATGCGTCATCTCTTCCAGGCCTCATAGAAGCCACGAAGTCACCGTTGCTATCGCTCGCCCTGAAATTCCTGTCGCCCCGCCACGATGAAGCGACAGATATTTTTTTTGCGAAGGAACTTGAAATTCGCGTTCGAGGTGTGCTAGAAATTGCCCTCGCGGGAAACGGTCTGGTTGTCGCCGCTCGGTTTATGACGGCCCGATCTACGAAAACCCG